>NZ_JBWZNF010000005.1:0-511301 GCF_056945715.1 Rhodococcus sp. MurmanLake-1
GAGGTCGGACCCGGAGAGGTCTTTCAACGATCCGAGGAGTCGACCCATCGGGGTACGAGCTCCCGCAACAATCACAGTGGTCGTGTCGGTCATGCCAGTTCAACTTTCAGTTCGGTGCCGGTCGCGGCAACAACGTCTTCGACGCTGACATCGGGGGCCAGTTCACGCAGGACGAGTGGGCCTTCGTCGCTCACATCGATGACGGCTAGGTTGGTGATGATCCGATTCACCACGCCCTGGCCGGTCAGGGGCAGGGTGCATGCGTCGACGATCTTGGGGTTGCCGTCGCGGTCGTTGTGCTCCATGACGACGATGACACGCCGGGCACCGTGGACGAGGTCCATTGCGCCGCCCATTCCCTTGACCATCTTGCCGGGGACCATCCAGTTTGCGAGGTCACCCGTCTTCGACACCTGCATGCCGCCGAGAACGGCGGTGTCGATGTGGCCGCCGCGGATCATCCCGAACGAGAGGGCCGAATCAAAATATGCCGCACCGGGATTGACGGTCACGGTCTCCTTGCCGGCGTTGATGAGGTCAGGATCGACGTTGTCCTCGGCGGGATACGGTCCGGTACCGAGAATTCCGTTCTCCGAGTGCAGGACCACACGAACGTCCGAGCCCAGGTATCCGGGAATCAGTGTGGGAAGACCGATTCCGAGATTGACGTACTCGCCGTCGATCATCTCTGCAGCCGCCCGCGCTGCCATCTGCTGGCGCGTCCAACCCGTCACTGTCACTGGTGCGGTCATCGTGAGGTTCCTTCCGAAGCGCTGACGGTTCGCTTTTCGATTCGCTTGTTCTGAGGGCCGGTGTGCACAATTCTCTGCACGAAGACTCCGGGCAGGTGTACCGATGCCGGGTCGATTTCACCGGGCTCGACCAGACGTTCCACCTGAGCAATGGTGACCCGTCCCGCCATCGCGGCGAGCGGGTTGAAGTTCATCGCGGTCTTGTCGAACACGAGGTTGCCGTCGGTGTCACCGAGAACAGCGTGCACGAGTGCGTAGTCGGCGTTGATCGCCTCTTCCATCACGTAACGCTTGGTTCCGAAGACGCGAGTCTCCTTCGGAGGCGATGCAATAGCGATCGAGCCGTCGGCGTCGTAGCGCCAGGGCATTCCGCCGTCGGAGATGGGGCTACCCACTCCGGCCGGTGTGAAGAATGCGGGGATTCCGGTTCCGCCGGCGCGCAGACGCTCGGCGAGCGTGCCCTGCGGTGTCAGTTCCACTTCGAGTTCGCCGGCCAGGTACTGCCGGGCGAACTCCTTGTTCTCACCGACGTACGACGCTGTCACCCGTCGGATACGTCCGGCGCTCAGCAAGATTCCGAGACCGTGATCGTCGACGCCGCAGTTGTTGGAGAACACCTCGAGGTCGGTTGCACTCGTTGCTGCGATCGCGTCGATCAATACGTCGGGGATGCCGCACAAACCGAATCCGCCGACGGCCAGCGTTGCTCCGTCGACGATGTCGGCGACCGCGTCCGCCGCGGACTCGTACACCTTTGCTGTCATGTTTTCTCCCTGCCAGGCGTTCATTGAGTAGACACTCACTCACTTCGCTATCCAGTGAACTATCTCCAGTTCACAGGTTCAAGGGATCTTGAATATCAAGACAGAACTGATCGACTGCTGACCATCTGAAGAAAATTCGTTCACTGAATGGACGCTAGGATGAACTCATGCCTACTCACGAGCAATCACCGGCCATGGTCGCGCGGGTGGCGGCACTTCTGCGAGCCCTCGGCGCCTCTGAGCCAACGGGCATTTCCACCACTGAATTGGGCAAGGTCACCGGCCTCGCTCGGCCCACCGCGCACCGACTGCTCACGTCTTTGGCTGCCGAAGGACTGGTCGACCGTGACGCACGAACCGGTCGGTGGTCTCTCGGCCCGGAGTTGTACCTCCTGGGCGCCGCGGCCGGAAATCGGTACGACATCACCGACCGCGCTCGCGACATCGTCGACGACCTCGCCCGGGTCACGGGGGAGAGTGCATTCCTCTCGGCACGTCGCGGCGACGAGACCGTCTGCATCTTGAGTCAGGAAGGCAGTTTTCCGCTGCGATCTCACGTGCTGCACGAGGGGAAGCGATTCCCGTTGGGGGTCGCGTCGGCGGGGCTTGCCATCTTGAGTCACCTACCGACGCGGGACGTCGACGACTATTTCGCCCGAGTGAATCTGGAGTCGGAATGGGGTGAGATCCACAGTGAGGCATCAATCCGCGAGCGAATCGAGTCGACGCGTGTCACCGGCTATGCCGTCAATCCAGCCCTCATCGTCGAGGGAAGCTGGGGGATGGGTGCCGCGGTGTTCGACCGCAACGGGCGCCCGGACTGGGCGCTGAGCCTGACCGGAGTGGAAACCCGCTTTCGGCCCGCGCGTCATGCCGAGTTGGGAACGCTACTTCTCGAATACGCTCATACGCTGTCGAACCGACTGAAAACGCATGCAGTGGTCTAACTTTCGGGTACCGGTTCGTGCGCAGTAGTAGTTTTTGCCTTCGTGCGTACGTGCGCCTTTTCGCCCTGCGGGCCGAACAGATGCAAGATCTCCACGACCTGTTCATCGGCGGGCCCGAACCAATGGGGCTCGGCGGTGTCGAACTCCGCGACTTCACCGGGGTGCAGGACAACCTCGTTCGTACCCAGAATGAGACGCAGATCCCCGGCGAGGACGTAGAGCCATTCGTAGCCGGCGTGGGTGACGAGCTTCGGTGGACGTGGACCGATCACCTGTTTGAACACCTGCACGCGTCCGGGATAGCGCGTCAACGGAACGACGGCACTGCCGTTCTTGCGTCGGCTCGGGGTGAGATGGACCCGAGGATCGCCCGTGGCGGGAGCGCCGACGAGTTGGTCCAGCGCGACCCGGTGAGCACGCGCGAGCGGTAACAGCAGATCGAGGGTGGGACGACGCTTACCCGATTCGAGTCGCGACAATGCGCTGACGGAGATGCCGGTGGCGTCGGACAGGGCCTCGAGGGTCAAATCGCGATCCCGACGAAGTGTGCGCAGTCTCGGTCCGATATCGGTAAGCAACTGCTCGAGTTCGGCGTCCATGCGCTCATCTTTGCAGTTTCTGCAAATTTCTTACCGGCTTCGCGGGCCGGGTTGCGACGATCCTTTCGACTGGCGAGCACGGCAGAACACTTCGAGAGATGGAGTCCGAGATGAAACCTTCGAGCGGGATCGACGAACCGCAAGTGATCGGACTTGACGCACGCCGCCGGTGGGGCATTCTGGCCATCTGCTGCACGAGCTTGTTCGTCGTCGGGTTGGACACGACCATCGTCAACGTCGCTCTCCCCGCGATCGGGGAGGGATTCGGTGTCGGAACCGTTGGTCTCGAATGGATCGTCAACGCGTACACACTCGTCTTGGCGAGCTTGCTGATCTCGTCCGGCGCCCTGGCCGACAGGTTTGGTAGAAGGCGGATCTTCCAGATCGGACTGGTCGTTTTCGGGGTGGCGTCGATCGTCTGCGCGCTGGCCCCGTCGGTGGGAGTTCTGATTGCGGCGAGGATCGCGCAGGGAGTCGGTGGGTCGATGCTCAGTCCGGTGGCCCTGGCGATCGTCGTCAACGTGATGACAGACCCGAAGGAGCGAGCCAAGGCGATCGGCGTGTGGGCTGCGGTCTTCGGTCTGAGCATGGCAGCAGGACCGATAGTCGGCGGAGTCCTCATCGAGAGCTTCGGCTGGAGATCCGTTTTCTGGATCAATGTGCCCGTCATCGCAGTCGTTCTCGTGCTGACCGCGGTGTTCGTACCGCAGTCCCGGGCTGAACAACCTCGACGTCTCGACTTACCGGGGCAGGTGCTTCTGATGGTCGTCGTGGGCGGATCCGTGGCTCTGCTCATCGAAGGCCCACGAATCGGGTGGCTGGCCTCCGGTGCAATCGCGGGTTACGTCGCCGTCGCTGCCGCGCTGGCAGCGTTCGTCCGCGTCGAATCGAGAAAGAGCGAGCCGCTCATGGACCCCTCGCTGTTTCGGCACCGGCCGTTCACCGCGGCAGTCCTCGGCGCGATCGTGGTGTTCGTGGCTCTCAACGCGACGCTGCTTCTGGGCACCTTCTACCTTCAACAGGCGCGTGAAATGACTCCCGCCGCCGCGGGCGCGATGACACTACCGATGGCAGTCGCGGCAACCATCTGTGCGCCGTTGTCGGGGATTCTCGTCGGGCGCTTCGGTGCACGATTGCCGTTGCTGATCGCCGGAAGCTTCACCGCGCTCGGCGGACTGTGCCTGGTCTCTCTCGACAACAGCACAGGCACTTCGACGTTGCTCGTCGCGTACCTGTTCCTCGGTATCGGCTTCGGTTTCTCGAATGCTCCGATCACCAACACCGCCGTCAACGGACTACCGAGATCGCAGGCAGGCCTTGCCGGCGGGATCACCTCCAGTGCAAGGCAGTTCGGCGCTGCTCTCGGTGTGGCGCTGGCCGGCGGCATGATCGCAGGCAGCGCACAATCAGACATCGCCGAGGCATCGAGAGCGGGTTGGATCCTTGTTGTCGCCTGTGGGCTCGTGGTTCTTGTCATCGCCCTGGCGTCGGGAGGTTCCGAGAAGACGAAGGGGTGAGGAGCGTGAGTTCACCCTGCGCGGGTGATTCCAACGCCGCTGCCGCCGGATAGAGATTATGGGGTATCTGATCGTCGTATCCGAGCGGGGAGAGCCATGTGCCAGACACCTAAGGACGCAACACCGGCCACCGTGGCGGTGAACCGCGAAGCGGTCACGCGGTACGCCATGGATGACCGGCAAGATTTTGTCGACGCGGATCGTGGCTTGATCGCACCGTTGCCTGGCAATGTTCTCGGCGACGACGGGCATGTGGTCTTCGACCCCGAGGCATTGGCGTACATCGGTGACGACGTTCCGGCGCCGGACACCGTCAATCCCAGTTTGTGGCGCCAGAGTCAGGTCATTCGCCGGGGTGGGCTCTACCAGGTGACGGATCGCCTCTACCAGGTGAGAAACAACGACATCGCAAACCTGACGGTCGTCGAGGGTGATGAAGGCCTGATCATCATCGACTGCATGGCGGGAGTCGAATCAGCGCGCCAGGGCATGAAGATGATTCGCGAGCACGTCAGCGACAAGCCGGTTGCAGCGATCATCTACACGCACACCCATATCGACCACTACGGCGGAGTCAAAGGCATCATCGACGTCGAGGACGTTGCGTCGGGAAAGGTGCCGATCATCGCGCCGGGCACGATCGCATCGTTCGACAAGTTCGCAATCGGCGAGAATGTTGTCGCCGGCAATGCCATGGCGAGGCGGTCGTTCTATGCCTTCGGCGGATTGCTCGACCTCGGTCCGAAAGGGGCGGTCTCGTGCGGGATCGGCGTGCTCAGCACCAAAGGCCCTCAGATCTCGTATATTTCCCCCACCGACGGCATCACCGAAACCGGAACGAAGCGAGAAATTGCGGGTCTGGAGTTCGAATTCCTCTATGCACCCGATACCGAGGCTCCGGAGGAGATGCACATCTGGATCCCCGAACTCGCCGCACTGACGTGTGCGGAGAACGCAAATCATTCACTCCACAACATCCAGACCCTGCGCGGTGCGCGTACCCGCGATGCCCGTAATTTCGCGCGATACCTGGACGAGACTTTGGAACGGTGGGGCGACGACGCGGCGGTTCACTACGGACCGCACACCTGGCCGGTGTGGGGCAACGAGAACCTCGTTGGCTTCATCGAATCACAAAGGGATACCTACAAATACATTCACGACCAGGCGCTCCGGCTGGCGAACAAGGGATACACGCCGCTCGAAGCTGCCGAGGTGATCGAGCTACCCGAGGAACTCGGCCGCAAGTGGCACAACCGCGGTTACCACGGAACTTTGCATCATGACGTGCGTGCCGTGTACACCAAGGAATTGGGAATGTGGGACGGCGATCCGGTGACGCTTCATCCACATCCACCGGTCGAGTCGGCGAAGAGGTTCGTCGATCTCCTTGGGGCGCAGAAGATCCTGGATGAGGGTAAGCGAGCATTCGACGCCGCAGACTACCGGTGGGCGGCAGAGATCCTGCACAAGTTGGTGTTCGCTCAACCGGAGAACACCGAGGCGAAGAACCTTCAGGCTGACGTCTACGAGCAGATGGGGTATCAAGCCGAGGGACCTCAGTGGCGAGGTATCTACCTTTCGGCAGCGTTGGAATTGCGTGAGGGCTCGCAACCCCCGCCGTACATCACTGCGAGCGAAGACAGCGTCCTCGCGATGCCCATCGATATCTTGTTCGACTTCGTAGCAGTGCATCTCATCGGAGACAAGGCAACTGACGTCGACCTCCACATCGATTTCGTGTTCACCGATCACGACGACGAGACCTGGACGGCCTGGGTCAGGCGCGGCGTCCTCAATGCCCGCCGGGGAGCGGCGTCGAACACGCAACTGACGGTGTCCGGGCCGAAAGCTGCACTGATCGGCGCACTTCTGCAACCGGGCGCGGCTGCGGAACTTGCCAAAGCCGGGAAGATTTCGCTCACCGGAGACGAATCGGCGCTGGAGACATTGGGAGGGCTGCTGGATACCTTCGATCCCAGTTTCAATATCGTCACGCCGTGAGGAAGGGATAGTTTTCGATGTGTACACGCTTGGTCTACTTGGGGCCCAACGACACTGTGATCACTGCTCGATCGATGGATTGGAAGGTCGATCTCGGAACCAATCTCTGGGCATTTCCGCGGGGCATGACGCGAGAGGGTTGCGCGGGTCCGAACTCGATTCAGTGGACGTCGAAATACGGAAGTGTTGTCGCAACGGCCTACGACATGTGCACAACCGATGGGGTCAACGAGGCAGGACTGTCTGCAAATCTCTTGTGGTTGGTCGAGTCCGAGTACCCGGCATACGACGGCTCGACTCCGGGTCTGTCCATCGCAGCGTGGGCGCAGTATGTTCTGGATTGTTTTGCGACAGTTCAGGAAGCAGTCGAGGTGTTGGCAGCGGAACCGTTCACCGTCGTGACTGCTGCTGTTCCCGGTGAAGACCGTCTCGCTACCCTTCACATGTCACTCTCGGACGCCAGGGGAGACAGTGCGATCATCGAATACGTCGGTGGACGCGCGACTATTCATCACAGCCGTGAGTACCAGGTGATGACAAATTCTCCGATCTTCGATCAGCAACTCGCGGTCAACGAGTACTGGAAGCAGATCAACGGGACTGTGATGCTGCCCGGAACGAACCGTGCCGCTGACAGATTCGCCCGCGCGTCGTTCTACGTGGATGCGATACCGCAGACGGACGATCCGCGGTCCGCGTTGGCGTCGACGTTCAGTGTCATTCGCAATGTCTCGGTGCCGCTGGGTATTTCGACTCCAGACGAGCCCAACATCTCGTCGACCCGCTGGCGTACGGTGGTCGATCACAAACGCGCGCTCTATTTCTTCGAGTCTGCGATGACCCCGAATACGTTCTGGGTGGATGTGGCGTCGATGGATCTCGGGGAGGGGACGCCCGTCCGCAAGCTCGGGCTGGGCCCGAACGAGAGCACGGTCTACTCCGGAGACTCCACCGACCAGTTCGAACGGGCGGAGGCATTCACGTTCGCAGGAGCGTAGGGATTCGGGGACCCGCGAAAACCTAATTGTGAAACTTCTTGACATTTCTACTCCGTTCAGATGAAACTTTGTTGCATATTCGGGTTTCGTCAACGGAGGACGGCATGGGCATCACAGTGCAGACACGGAACGATGGTGCGCAGCTCAAACGGCGCAGGGCGCTCGTCGCCGGCTCCGTCGGAAATTTCATCGAGTGGTACGAGTTCGGTGTGTACGGGTTCTTCGCGACGATCATCGCGTCGAACTTCTTCAGCGCCGACGGCTCCGGCGACCTCGAAAGCCTGATCAAGACCTACGCGTCGTTTGCGCTGGCCTTCTTCTTCCGCCCAGTGGGGGCCGCGCTGTTCGGCCGACTCGGTGACCGCATCGGCCGACGCCCCACCTTGGTGATCGTTCTTCTGCTGATGTCGGGTGCGACGACCCTGATCGGTGTGCTCCCCACCTACGAGAGCGTCGGAATTCTGGCACCGCTGCTCTTGACGGTTCTTCGGATCCTCCAGGGACTGTCGGCCGGAGGCGAGTTCGGCGGCGCGGTGTCGGTGATGACCGAGTTTGCGCCCCCGGGACGACGCGGACTGTACGGGTCGTGGCAGTCGTTCACGGTCGCGCTCGGATTGCTCGCCGGTGCCGGAATCGCGGCGCTCCTCGCGACAGTTCTCGACTCCGGTCAGCTCAACGACTGGGGCTGGCGCATCCCGTTCCTCCTTGCACTTCCGATGGGCCTGGTCGCCCTGTGGCTCAGGCTCCGACTCGAAGAAACGCCGTCGTTCGAGCGTGCCCGCGCAGTCCAGTCCGAACCGACAGTTGATGCGGCGACGCCGATAGTGCAGCCGACCGTCGGCGAGACCGCCAGGGCGATCCTGCTCGGCATCGGTCGGTTGATGGGTTGGTCTGCGGCGGGTTACACGTTCCTCGTCGTGATGCCGACTTATCTTCAGAGTTCACTCAACGCGACATTCCATCAGGCACTGGTTGCTTCGGTACTTGCCAATGCCGGCTTCGCAGTGACGATTCCGCTTGCGGGCGGGCTCAGTGATCGCATCGGGAGACGCGCGGTCATGCTCACCGGCACCGTTTTGATCTTGGTCCTTGCGTTGCCGCTGCTCAACGTCCTGCAGAATGAGCAGACGTCTCTGACCGCCAAGGGATTTGCAGTGTTTGCCGCCGGCGCCGCAGTGGGACTTGTCGCCGGACCCGGACCCGCCATGCTCTCCGAGATGTTCCCCACCTCGGTCCGGTACACCGGATTGGGACTCGCATACTCCCTGTCCAACGCGGTCTTTTCGGGCTGCGCCGGTCTGATAATCACGTGGCTGATCAAGGAAACTTCCAATCTCGATATTCCGGCCTACTTCGTGATGGCAACGTGCGCCGTCAGCGCGATCGCTTTGAGTACCTTGCGAGGAAATGCCCACAAGCGGGCACTCGTCGACTGACCGCAGCTTGCCCGAATGCCGAAACGATCCGAGTAAGGGAAATTTCATGAGAGTCATCGGCCTGATGTCCGGTACTTCGTACGACGCTATCGATGCTGCCGCAGCAGATATCCGGATCGACGGGGACACTCTTGTGCTGACCCCACTGGGGATGGTCAGCGAACCATACTCCGGTGAGTTGCGGGCAGCGGTGGCCGCTGCGGTACCGCCTGCGTCCACCACTGTCGGTCAGATCTGCCAACTCGACACCGAGATCGGGCAGGCATTCGCGGCCGTGGCTGCGCGGGCGAACGCGGAACTGTGTGGCGGCAGTGCGGAATTGATCTCCTCACATGGGCAGACGATGTTTCACTGGGTCGAAGGAGCGCAAGTAAAGGGCACTCTCCAACTCGGGCAGCCGGCCTGGATAGCCGAGAAGACCGGATGCACCGTCGTGTCGGACCTGCGCTCTCGCGACGTGGCGACGGGTGGTCAGGGTGCACCATTGGTCAGCGCGTTCGACGTATTGTGGCTCAACGGAAGAACTTCGGGTTCCGTCGCGCTCAATCTCGGTGGCATCGCGAACGTCACTGCTCCGGGTGGCGGCGGTACGACGGCAGATGGTCCCGCAGTACCGATTGCCTTCGACACCGGCCCGGCAAATGCGCTGATCGACGCGGCGGTAAGCGAATTCACTGCGGGGGAGCAGTGGTTCGACCTCGGTGGCGCTCTGGGTGCAGCCGGCACGCCGAACGTCGATCTGCTCGCACATCTACTGAGCGAACCGTATTACACGCAGCCCGCTCCCAAGAGCACGGGCAAAGAATTGTTTCATCGGGACTATCTGCTCGCCGCTCTGCGGGGCTACGAGTCGTTGTCTCTGGCAGACATCGTCGCGACTCTGACTGCACTTACGGCCCGGACCGTCGCCGATTCCGTCAAAGCACTCGCGGCCACCGAAGTGGTGGTGTCAGGTGGTGGCACCAAGAATCCGACGTTGATGGCGATGCTCCGTGACGAACTGGGCGACATCGCGCTTGTCTCTTCGGACGAACTCGGAGTCACCTCCGACATCAAGGAAGCATTGGCTTTCGCGGTTCTCGGCTTCCTCACCGCACACGGATTGCCCGGCAGTATTGCGTCGTGCACCGGTGCGCGTCACGCCAGTGTGCTCGGATCTTTGACGCCAGGAAGCCGTGGGCTGCCTAGAATCACATCGGTGCCGTCAGCTCCGAAAACGATGCGAATCGAGGCGTTATGACTTTGGACCGGAGTGCTCCGGCGTCCGTCGACCTGCTTGCTCGTATTCGCGCATCACTGAGCAGCCTCTCACCTGCCGAGCTGCGGATCGCCGAAATCATCGAAGCCGACCCCAGCCTGGCGTCCACACTGACGGTCAACGATCTTGCCGAACGAGCGTCGACAAGCACGGCGACAGTGGTCCGCACAGCCAAAAGGCTCGGTTTCGAGGGGTATCCCCAGCTTCGTCTGGCATTGGCGGCCATCAGCGGTTCCGCGTCAAGTGATTCGATTCCACTCGGTGTGGACATCGTTGCCGCCGACTCTGCCAGTGAAGTCATGGCCAAACTCGCCGAGTTCGAATCCGAACAACTCAAGGGCACAGCACAATTGACTGACCCTGTTGCACTCGAAGAAGTGGTGTCGCGGATTCGATCCGCCCGCCGGGTCGAGGTGTACGGCATCGGCGCGTCAGGCATCGTCGCGCAAGACCTCACGTTGAAGCTCTCGCGTATCGACGTCAACTGCCGGGTTCATCTCGACCGAGACGCGGCGATGGTCAGCGCCAGTTTGCTCGGACCGGACGACATAGCAGTTGGAATCTCGCATTCCGGCGAGACTTCTGATGTGGTCGAACCGCTTGCCCTTGCCCGTCGTACCGGGGCGTCGACGGCCGCGATCACCGGCGGGGCGCGGTCGACGCTCGCTGTGCAGTCACACCACGTTCTACTCACTGCCGGTAGAGAATTCGGTTTCCGGTCGGCAGCAATGGCAAGCCGCACCGGCCAGCTGTTGGTAGTCGACACAATTTTTGCGATGGTCGCGCACTCGCTGCCGAGCGCCCTGTCTGCGCTGCAACGCAGTCATGATGCCATTGCTTCGAAGCGTCACTGACGAGGAGTCGTCGCTGTGATTACTGACGAGGAGTCGTCGTAGTGAAATTTGATCGAGGAGGACTCGCCACAATGCAATTGGACATGCTGTCTACCGAGAGACCGAACCCTCTCACCCGCGATCTCGACGTCATGTCGGTGTCGGATCTGCTGACGGTGATGAACCAGCAGGACGCAATCGTGGCCGACGCGGTCGCGGCGGTGTTACCGGCCATCGAAGCCGCAGTCGATTCGATCGTCACCGCTCGGGCACAAGGTGGTCGGCTGATCTACCTGGGAGCTGGGACCAGTGGGCGTCTGGGAGTGCTCGACGCGGTGGAATGCCCTCCGACTTTCGGGACCGATCCAGGCGAGGTGATCGGAATCATCGCCGGTGGCCCGGGAGCGTTTCTGAACGCCGTCGAGGGAGCAGAGGACGATCCGCGAGCGGCTGGGGCCGACCTCGACGCAATCTCGTTGAACGCCACGGACGTCGTGGTGGGTCTGGCGGCGAGTGGTCGTACTCCCTATGTCATCGGGGGACTTGATCATGCCCGCGCACTCGGCGCCGCAACAGTGGCAGTCTCGTGCAACCGAAATGCGGCAATGAGTTCGCACGCCGGAGTGGCCATCGAAGTGGAGACCGGCCCCGAGATCCTCACCGGATCGACGAGGCTCAAGGCCGGGACTGCACAGAAGATGGTGTGCAACATGCTTTCGACGGCAAGCATGGTCCGTTCCGGCAAGGCGTTTCACAACCTGATGGTCGACCTTCGGCCTACCAACGCCAAACTGGTCGATCGTGCAAACCGGATCGTCGCGGCAGCCACCGGAGTGGATACCGAGATCGCTTCGGAGACCATCGAGAATGCCGACGGTCATGTGAAGGCAGCGGTCGTCATGTTGTTGGCCGAATGCGACTTCGCCGAAGCATCCGAATTGTTGGATCGCGCTTCGGGTTCCGTACGCGAGGCCATCGTCGGAGCCGGCAAGAGCAGAGAGGAAGCCTGAATGGAAATCGTCATAGTTCCCAGTCCGGAAGACGGCGGGCGAATCGCTGCCGACATCGTTTGCGGCGCAATCGAAAACGGAGCCCGGACGCTCGGCCTCGCGACGGGATCGTCACCGCTGCACACGTATCGGGAGCTGATCAAGCGGCATCGAGAATCGGGAGTGTCGTTCGCGGCGATGAGCGCGTATCTTCTCGACGAGTACGTAGGTCTCACGCCCGATCAGCCGCAGTCCTACGCGCACACCATCCGCACGGAACTCGTCGATCACCTCGACATCGACAATGCGCGAGTGTTCAGCCCCGATGGCGGAGCCGCCGATCCCAGTGAAGCTGCACGGCGTTACGACGCTGCCATCGTCGACAACGGTCCCATCGACGTGCAGATTCTCGGCATCGGTCTCAACGGGCACATCGGCTTCAACGAGCCGTCCTCCTCACTCACATCGCGTACCCGAGTGAAGACCTTGACCGAAAGGACCCGCGCCGACAACGCGCGGTTCTTCGCAGACCCAGCCGATGTGCCGCATCACGTGATCACGCAGGGTCTCGGAACCATCAGTGATGCAAAGCATCTTGTGCTGATTGCGGAGGGGGCGCGCAAAGCCCCCGCGGTCCGGGCTGCGATTGAAGGTCCGGTGTCGGCGTTCTGCCCGGCATCGGTACTTCAGTTGCATCCGCACGTGACAGTCGTCGTCGACGAGGCAGCGGCCGGTGAACTCCAACTGGCGGACTTCTACCGCTACACAACCGAGCACAAGCCGGCCGAGCAGGGCTACTGAAAAGCGGGTTACTGAAAAGCGGGCTACTGAAAAGCGGACTTGATCTCCAGCGCAGTTGAGGTCCTAGCCTCGGGGCATGATCAACGCTAGAGGTTCAGCGGTATCCCCGCCGGCGCCCCGGATTTTCTCACCACCGCTCAGGGTCGCGATCGTCGGAGCGGGGCCGGCGGGAATCCACGCTGCCGGCGCTCTCGCTGAACTGGCTCCTGGCACCAAGATAGACATGTTCGAGCGTCTACCGACGCCGTACGGACTCGTGCGCTACGGTCTCGCCCCAGGGCACGCCGAGTCCGAAAAGTTCGTCGATTCTCTACACACCGTGCTGGTCGCCAGTGACTTCCGGCTGTTCTGCAACGTAGAGATCGGAAAGGACCTTTCCGTCGAGGACCTACGTTCTTCCTACGACGCGGTGATCATTGCAACCGGTGCGCCGCGGGATGCACTACTCGACATTCCAGGCGTCGAGCTTCCCGGTTCATTCGGGGCCGCCGATTTTGTCGGTTGGTACAACGATCACCCCGACGCCCCCCAACATTGGCCCCTGCACGCCGAGTCGGTGGCAGTGATCGGCGGCGGCAACGTCGCGCTCGATGTCACGCGGATGCTCCTCGCCGAGGCGCAACCGCTGCAGGCCACGGACGTCTCCGACGAAGTTCGGGAAGGGATCGCCGGCAGTCGCGTTCGTGAAGTACACATCTTTGTCCGGCGCGGACCCGCCGACGCTCGATTCTCCCCGAACGAGTTGCGCGCTCTCGGTGAACTACCCGGCGTAGATGTTGTCGTCGATGCTGCCGATGTCGCGCCGGACCGGCATATCGAGCGGATGACAAAACAGTTGGTGCACGCCCGACTGGCAGTCGAGACACTCCGTGGTTTCGCGGACACTGCACCTGCCGACCGAACTGCCCAGCGTCGAGTTCACCTGCACTTCTACCGACAGCCCGTGGAGATTCTCGGTAACGGGAAAGTCGAGGCACTCCGCGTCGAACGGACTGACCCCGACGGCTACGGTCACGTCACCGCCTCGGGTGTCTGTACCGACTATCCGGTTCAAGCTGTGTACCGGGCAATCGGATTTCTCGGCACGCCACTTGCCGGGGTGCCCTTCGATCACGGGCGCGGCATAGTTTCGCACCGGAGCGGCTCGGTGGTCGACGAGAGCGGTCTACCGATCGCGGGCTTGTTCGTGACCGGTTGGATGAAGCGCGGTGCCGCGGGGCTGATCGGTGCGGCGCGGCCAGACGCTCGCCAAACAGTCGAAACGATGCTGCGCCAACTTGATTCGTTCGGCGGGCGTCGGGTAGATCGCAGCCGGATCGAAGAGGTCCTCGCGGCCGGCAATCTGTTGCCCGTCGATTGGGAAGGATGGCTTCGTATCGACGCCGCCGAGAAGGACCTCGGTGTCGAGCACGGACGTCCACGCGTCAAGATCGGTGACCGCGAAGAACTCCTTCGTATCGGCACGAAGTCGGCAGTTCACGCCGAATAGATTCGCTGGGGTCAGAGGTACCGCCGGGGTTACGCTGAAATGAGTCGCCTCGATTCATCGTGCTCGAGGTGCGGAGCAGAACTCATGAATGAACGTGGTGCGCAGGCCAGTGACGCGACAGTCGCGAGCGGGCCCCTGACCGAACGGGGCACCGTCACCGAGTTGCGCCTGTCCGCACTGCCGGTAGTGCGCGGCGAATCGAACGATGCGGACGGTCTCGGGCGCCTGGTCGGGGACTGGGAGGCGGGACGAACCCCGTCCGACCTGAGTGAATATCTGCCCGATCCAGCCAAGATTCGTCGGGGCGCGCTGATCGAACTGGTCGGAATCGACATGGAGTACCGCTGGCTGAAGAATGACGGTCCGAAACGACTCACGGAGTATTGCGCCGAGTACCCGGAATTGCTCGAAGAGCCACTACCGGCCGAGCTTCTGTACGAGGAGTTCCGGCTGCGGAAGCAGGGCGGGGAGGACGTCGTAGCGGCCGAGTACCTCAGCGAGTTCCCTTTGCAGGCAGAGGGTTTCGAGCGGTTGTTCGACCGTGATTCGATGGCCGGCCGCGAAGACGTGATGATGTTGGGGCTCTCGGGTTTCGACGAGTTCGAGATCGGGCAGCGCCTCGATGATTTCGAACTGGTGTTGGAACTCGGGCACGGTGCATTCGCCCGAGTGTTCCTGGCACGGCAACTGTCGATGCAGCGGTGGGTTGCGTTGAAAATCTCGCGCAACGTCGGGGTCGAGCCGCAGACTCTCGCCCAACTCGACCATCCCAACATCGTTCGTGTCTTCGATCAACGGCTGCTCGAGGAACGCGCACTGCGAGTTCTGTTCATGGAATACGTGCCAGGCGGGACCTTGCTCGACGTGGTCAAACTTGTCCGCGTGACACCGCAGGCTCAGCGGTCCGGACAACTACTTCTCGACGCCATCGATCAGACCCTGGCGAAGAAGGGGGAGATGAAACCGAGCGAGACGAGTTTACGTAACGAGATCGCAGCGATGTCGTGGCCGGAGACCGTGGCCTGGATGGGAATGAGACTGGCCGACGCCCTCGAGTACGCGCGTGAGCACGGCGTACTACATCGGGACATCAAGCCGGCGAACGTACTTCTCAGTGTCGAAGGCATTCCCAAACTCGCCGATTTCAACGTCAGTTCGAGCGAGGAGGTTTCGACCGAGGATGCTGCCTGCTTTGTCGGAGGCTCGCTTGCCTACATGTCTCCAGAGCAGTTGGAGGCCTGTGCCGTGGGGTCTCCCGGCACACTCGACACCCGCAGCGACATCTATGCACTCGGCGTGATGCTGTGGGAACTCCTCACCGGGAGTAGGCCTTTCACGGACGACGGCACGGGGCAGAACCCACCGTCGCCCAAGAAGGCGCTCGAGGCACGCCGGCGTGGAGTGGATCCCGCGGCCGAGGCCCGGTTACCGGACGACTGCCCGCCGGCGCTGCGCCGAGTACTGGTGAAGTCTCTTTCGCCCGAGAGAGACGGAAGGTGGTCTGGCGGACGAAAGCTTGCCCGTCAGTTCGCACTGTGTCTGGACCGGTCTGCCCGGAACCTGGTGGACCCACCGGAAGGGAGCCCGCGTTCGACGTTGTGGAAGTGGGCACTGCCGATTCTTCTGGCCGCGATCGGAATTCCGAATCTCCTGGCGGCGGGCTACAACTACTACTACAACAAGATGCTGATCATCTCGGGACTCTCGCCGCAGGCTCAGCAGCACCTCGAGCAGGTTCATCTGGTCATCGGGGTGGCCGCGTTCTCGCTCGGTGCCGCGGCGATCCTGTATTGGTGCCGGCTTGCGCTCACTGTGCCTCACGGACTGCGTCACGGTCAGACGTACAACGCGGAGGTCTTGAACAAAGCGCGTACCGCGACGCTGAACGTCGGACACCGCGCGGTGGTGATCGCATTCGGTCTGTGGGTCCTGGCCGGTATCGCATATCCAGTTGCGTTGCAGATTGCCGCCGGAGGTATTCCGCAACGAGCATACGTGCACCTGATGTCGTCGCTGGCAGTGTGCGGCGCCGTCGCAGTCGCGTATCCGTTCTTCATCCTGACGTACTACTCGGTTCGATGTCTGTATCCGATCTTGTTGTCACACGGCGAGTTACGAAGCGACGACGGACGCGATATTCGCTCGTTGGGTCGGAGCAGCACGCGTTACCTCGCAGTCGCGGCGTCGGTTCCACTGGTGGGAATCGCGGGACTCAGTTTTGTCGGTTCCGGGGCAGGGGAGGAACTCAACGCAACCGTCCGTGCGCTGTGTCTGGGCGGGATCGCGGGCTTCATCGTTGTGTATCAACTGTTTCGACGGATCGAAAGTGATCTCCGAGCACTGCTGCGCGTTGTGTCTCTCGAGGTGTCGGCGTCTCCGTAATTGCCTGACAACCGCACCCGGGTTGGCCTATTTGGCAGTGCTCTTGCGCGGTCGGCTGCGACGAACTGCTTTGGTGGGCGGCGGAGACTTCTCTTCTGATTCTTCCTGAGGGTCGTCGCGCCAGTGAATCTCGATTTCTATCTCGACCTCGTTGCCGTCGACTTCGATCTCGAGTTCCCACCGAACCTGTTCCGGAACACTGATTTCGATCGAGTCCCCACCCGACCCCAGTTCCACTTCCGATCCACTGGCGAGGGCCTGGCCGAGGGCGATGAGTCGGTCGGCGACTTCCTGCCGTGAGAGTTGTGACTTCCTCTTGATCTCCAATTTGGGCACGATCACTCCTGACCTCGGCGGATTCTCCCCTTCACCGTAGTTGGAACAAACGGAAGATTGTTACCTTTGGACGATGTCGACCCGCTACCACGTCACCTCCGCCTTGAACCGTGCGTCGATCCAGCGGTATGGATTGGACTGGCGCCGAATGGGCTCAGCTCGCGGAATCGCAGGAAGTCTACGAGCAGAGCAGGAGGGATGCTTCCTCGCCAGCGACGAGGGCGAACGGGACTGGTTTGTCAGAATGAACAACACCGGCGGCGCGGTTGACGTATGGGAAGTCGACGGTATCGACGCTGCATCTCTTGTTCAGTCGCCGGAGGGGCACTACTACTTCCCCGGCGTCATCGCCGCCGCTGAACTGCGACTGGCACAACAAGACATACCCCCAGTTCATCTCCCATGATTCCCGGCCCCGTCCGTCCTGTTCGGAGCGCTGACGAATCGGTCGGCAAATCCGCGTAGGCGAGGATTTTCGCGAAAGTCTGGGTTCAGTCCAGAAGATTGCGCAATAGTGGAAAGGTGCCTTCGACGCCGGATTATGCAGCCCAACTGCGTAACGCTGAGCTTCGCGTGACTCGTCCCAGAGTCACGGTGCTCGAGGTTGTGCATGCACGCCCACACGCAGCCACCGAGACTGTCTTCGATGCTGTGCGGGCTGTTCTGCCAGGAGTGTCGCGGCAGGCGGTCTACGACGTGTTGCACGCTCTCACCGACGCCGGGCTGATCAGGCGGATCCAACCGTCCGGATCGGTGGCGCTGTACGAGTCTCGCGTCGGTGACAACCACCATCACGTCGTCTGCCGGTCCTGCGGGGTCGTTGCAGATGTCGACTGTGCAGTCGGAGAGGCACCGTGCTTGACGCCGTCGGCGCACAACGGCTTCGTCCTCGATGAAGCCGAGGTCATCTACTGGGGCCTGTGTGCCGACTGTTCGACAACTCAGAGTTGGCGATCACACCCGTGATCGAAGTCCGTTCTACTCGCTCATGGAGGGATTACCGTGTCCGATAGTTGCCCGGTTGCTCACGATGGAAACACCGCGAGCACCAGCGAAAGTGAAAACCCCGCGATCCCGTCTCCGACACCGACCGGGAATCGTCCGAGAACCAACCGGGACTGGTGGCCGAATCAGCCGGATCTCTCTGTCTTGCATGCGCATTCGTCCAAGTCGAATCCGATGGGAGCCGACTTCGATTATGCGCAGGAATTTGCCAAGCTCGACGTCGAGGCGCTCAAACGTGACGTCATCGCGCTGATGACGGCGTCGCAGGATTGGTGGCCAGCCGACTACGGACACTACGGCGGACTCTTCGTGCGTATGAGCTGGCATGCTGCCGGCACCTATCGCATCGCAGACGGCCGCGGCGGTGGCGGTCAGGGCGCTCAGCGTTTCGCCCCGCTCAACAGTTGGCCGGACAACGCCAGCCTCGACAAGGCACGTCGCCTGCTCTGGCCGGTCAAGCAGAAGTATGGAAAGCAGGTTTCCTGGGCCGACCTGCTGGTGTTCGCAGGCAACTGCGCTCTGGAGTCGATGGGGTTCAAGACCTTCGGCTTCGGCTTCGGCCGAGAAGACATCTGGGAGCCCGAGGAGATCTACTGGGGTCCTGAGGACACCTGGCTCGGCGACGAGCGCTACAGCGGAGACCGTGAGCTGTCCGGACCGCTCGGCGCAGTTCAGATGGGCCTGATCTACGTCAATCCCGAAGGACCCAACGGACAACCGGACCCGGTAGCGGCCGCCCGCGACATCCGAGAAACCTTCGCTCGCATGGCGATGAACGACGTGGAAACGGCCGCGCTGATCGCCGGCGGCCACACCTTCGGCAAGACACACGGTGCCGGTCCGGCCGACCTCGTCGGACCCGAACCGGAAGGCGCACCCGTCGAGCAACAGGGACTGGGCTGGAAGAGCGCCTTCGGTACGGGCGTGGGTAAGGACGCGATCACCAGTGGTCTCGAGGTCGTGTGGACTCCCACTCCGACGAAGTGGGACAACACTTTCCTGGAGATTCTGTACGGATACGACTGGGAGCTGACCAAGAGCCCGGCGGGTGCGTGGCAGTGGATCCCGAAGGATGGCGCGGGGGCCGGCACGATCCCGGATCCGTTCGATTCGACGGCCGGACGTACTCCGACGATGCTGACCACCGACCTCTCCCTACGCCTGGATCCGACGTACGAGAAAATCACACGGCGTTGGCTCGATCATCCCGAAGAATTCGCTGAAGAGTTCGCCAAGGCTTGGTACAAGCTCCTGCATCGCGACATGGGACCGGTCACGCGTTACCTGGGACCGTGGGTTCCCGAACCGCAGTTGTGGCAGGACCCGGTTCCCTCGGCCGATGATCAACTGATCGGGGACGCGGACATCGCGATCCTCAAGAGTCGACTTCTCGATTCCGGGCTGTCCGTCTCACAGTTGGTGTCGACCGCGTGGGCGTCGGCTGCGAGCTTCCGCAGCACTGACATGCGCGGCGGCGCCAACGGTGCTCGAATTCGCCTGGAGCCGCAGAAGAACTGGGAAGTCAACGAGCCCGCAGCCCTCTCCGCGGTGCTTCAGACCATCGAGCGAGTTCAGCAGGAATTCAACCAGGCTGGTGGAGCCAAGGTTTCACTTGCCGACCTGATCGTTCTGGGTGGTACAGCGGCAGTCGAGCAGGCCGCGAAGAACGCCGGACAAGACATCACGGTCTCGTTCACGCCGGGACGTACGGATGCAACTCAGGAGCAGACAGACGTCGACTCGTTCGAGGTACTCGAACCCCGGGCCGACGGATTCCGGAACTACCTCAAGGGAGGGGAGAAGATTCCGGCAGAGATTCTGTTGGTCGACCGCGCGTACATGCTGTCGCTGACCCCGCCCGAGGTGACAGTTCTGGTCGGCGGACTTCGCGCGCTGAACGCGAACTTCGGCAAGACCGGCCACGGGGTGTTCACCGACCGTCCCGAGACGTTGACCAACGATTTCTTCGTCAACCTTCTCGACATGGGTACCGAGTGGAAGCCGTCGAAGACGGAAGAGAACGTCTACGACGGGGTTGATCGGGCGACTGGAGATCCGAAGTACACGGCAACTGCGGTCGACCTTGTTTTCGGATCGAATTCGCAACTGCGCGCACTCTCCGAGGTGTACGCCAGCGAAGACGCGAAGCAGAAGTTCGCCGAGGACTTCGCTGCCGCCTGGACCAAGGTGATGGACCTCGACAGGTTCGACGTCAACTGATTCAGCAGATTAGCCGACGGCGCCCCGCGAGCTTTGTTCTCGCGGGGCGCCGCCGTTTCCCGCACGATAGCGTGGTCATGTGGCCGATCAATTTGCGCTGGTACCAGCGGTGTACGTGATGTTTCGTCGAAGCAACCCGGCGCAACGGCCGGAGGTGCTGTTGCAGTTGCGTGAGGGCACCGGTTTCATGGACGGATACTGGGCTCACGCTGCTGCGGGACACGTCGAACTGGGGGAGTCGGCACTCGATGCGGCTGTCAGGGAGGCCGCGGAAGAACTTGGCGTGGAGCTGCTTTCCTCGGAACTGAAGCCACTCACCGTGTTGCATCGCCGACATGCGGAAGGGGTCGACCCGGTGGATCATCGAGTGGACTTCTTCTACGAATGCCGCACGTGGTCGGGTGAACCACGCCGGATGGAGCCGTTGAAATCTGCAGATCTGCGGTGGTGGCCGGTTGACGAACTCCCGGAGAAGTTGGTCGACCACGAGCGTTTCGTGATCGAAGCCCACCACGCCGGTCAGCTCGCACCCATCCACAGTTACGGGTTCTGACCGAGCGAGGATCCAATTCAGGCTTCGCTCGCAACGATGACCGGGCAGTGAGCTTTTCGAATCATTGCACTGCTCGTGGTGCCGAGAGCGGTGTCGTCGAACGAACCTCGGCCGCGCCGGCCCACGACGAGAAGCCGTGCCTCGGTGGAGAGTTGTTCCAGAATGGCAACCGAGGGGCCGTCGTACTCGATCTGTCGGATGGTGACGCCGGGGTAGAGCGTGGCCCAACCTGACAGTTGCCACGTCAGCGGCGTCGAATGCTGGGGCGCGTGCCCGGCTGCGAAGTTTCGACTCAGCTCGGCCTCGGGCGGGGCGGCGTGCACGACGACCAGTTCGGTGCTCGCCGCCTCGGCTTCCTTGAATGCAATGGCCAAAGCGCTTTCGCTGTAGGCGCTTCCGTCCAAACCGACGACAACGGGAAGATCAGCCGTAGCCTGGCTTTCACACGAAGTTCCGACTGTTGCGAATGAACATGCCGGGGCGGGTGCAGTGAGATCGTCCTGTGGTGTGACGATCAACGGGTTGACAATCAAGGCAGCCTCGGACGTCAACGCGGTGAGGATTGCGGTGTTCTCCCCGGAGATCAGATCGGTCCGGATCCGAAGATCTGGCGACACCGACTCTGCGATTTGAATGGCTTCCATGAACAGGCCGGTCGGTGATGCCGAGGTATTCGGATCGCCGGTGTTCGGATCTGCGGAGTTCGGAGCTACGAAAACTATTCGCATCCAGAGACTGTGGCGATGCGCGAACTCGGCCGCCCACGTGATCACGTCGGTGCGCAGCGGGGATCCATCGATGCACACGACGACCGCTCCGTCTGCGGACCACTCCGAGGTGAAGACGTCAGTCGAAAGTTGGGAGGTCATTCCGAGCTCCTCGCGTTATGTCTGTCGAAGGTTCTGCTGAATGCGAACTGGCTTGCAGGACAGTGCCGAACAGCAATCCTGCAACTACTATCGAGCAAGCGGCAGTTGTCAGGGGCAACCACACGAGCGTCGTGACTGCGAACATGAGGAAGAGCAACGGCATCAGGAGATGGCCGGGTTTCGCTCGGCGTTCAACCTGCTGACTTTCTGCCCAAGCTCGATACTTCGTGCCGTCATTCATGTCGTTTCACCTCTGTGCTTACCGTGGAAACCGGCTTGTGACCAAGCAGTCCGACGTGCGCCTCGTCGCGCATCCTCTCGACCATGTGGGGGTAGTGCAGTTCGAATGCCGGCCGCTCACTGCGGATTCGGGGGAGTTCGGTGAAGTTGTGTCGTGGTGGAGGGCAGGACGTCGCCCATTCGAGTGAGTTTCCGAATCCCCAGGGATCGTCGACCGTCACGATCCGTCCGTACCGATAGCTCTTGAAAACGTTCCAGATGAACGGAATCGTCGAGGCTCCGAGCACAAACGCGCCGACGGTCGAGATCGTGTTGAGAAGAGTGAAATTGTCCGACGGCAGGTAATCCGCGTACCGCCGAGGCATACCCTGAGCGCCGAGCCAATGCTGGACGAGAAATGTCGCGTGAAAGCCGATCAGAGTCAACCAGAAATGGATCTTGGCGAGCTTCTCGTCCAACATCCGGCCGGTCATTTTCGGGAACCAGAAATAAATTCCGGCGTATGTCGCGAACGCGATTGTTCCGAAGAGGACGTAGTGGAAATGCGCGACAACAAAGTACGAGTCGGTGACATGAAAGTCCAGGGGCGGGCTTGCGAGAATTACGCCGGAGAGTCCGCCGAACAGGAATGTGACCAGGAAGCCGACGGAGAACAGCATCGGCGACTCGAAAGTCAACTGCCCCTTCCACATCGTGCCGATCCAGTTGAAGAACTTGACTCCGGTGGGAACTGCGATCAAGAAGGTCATGAACGAGAAGTAGGGGAGGAGAACGGCGCCGGTTGCGTACATGTGGTGCGCCCACACAGCGATCGACAGAGCTGCAATTCCCAGTGTTGCGTAGACCAATCCGGTGTATCCGAAGATCGGCTTGCGGCTGAAGACAGGGAAGATCTCGGAGACTATGCCAAAGAACGGAAGCGCCAGAATGTAGACCTCGGGATGGCCGAAGAACCAGAACAGGTGCTGCCACAACATGACTCCACCTGTCGCGGGGTCGAACAAATGCGCTCCCAGGTGCCGGTCCACCCACAGCCCGATCAAGGCAGCAGCGAGCAGCGGAAAAACGAGGAGGATCAGCATGCTGGCGACCAGCGCATTCCACGTGAAGATCGGCATGCGGAACATCGTCATCCCGGGGGCCCGTAGGCAGACGATCGTCGAAACGATGTTGACTGCGCCGAGGATGGTGCCGACGCCGCCGAGAGTAAGCCCGATGATCCACAGGTCGGCACCCATACCGGGGGAGTGGAGTTCGCTGGTGAGTGGCACGTAAGCGGTCCAGCCGAAATCTGCTGCACCACCGGGTGTTACGAACCCGGCGGAGGCGATCAGGCCGCCGAAGAGATACAACCAGTAGCTGAACGCATTGAGCCGCGGGAAACACACGTCCGGCGAGCCGATCTGCAGCGGCATGAGGTAGTTGGCGAATCCGAAGAAGACCGGGGTCGCGTACAGCAAGAGCATGATCGTGCCGTGCATGGTGAACAACTGGTTGTACTGCTCGTTTGACAGGAATTGCATTCCCGGGACAGTCAATTCCATGCGCATGAGCAGCGCCATCAGTCCGCCGATCAGGAAGAAGGCAAACGATGTCACGATGTACATCAGCCCGATCATCTTGTGATCGGTGGTCCTCAGGATCTCGACCAGTTTCGAACCCTTCGGAGCGGTCCGGGGAGTTGCGCCGACGTGGATATCGACCTCGTCGACCGGCCGGGGCGCGAGATCAACCACGACGGCCGCCTGTGCGCATCGACGTGACGAAATACCGAGAATTCTTGGGACTGTGGAACATAAACGCAATGATCGCGGCGGCCACGACCTCGGACGAGGGGAAAAGGTCCCGAGGATCGGACAGGGCGGCATGGCGTAGATCACGTGGTCCGGTACGGTCGAAAGACAATTGTCCTTGCGGATGGAAAGCGAGTTGTCATGGCATGTCGTATCAGTGAATTGGTGCTCGGTTGCCGGGATCCTGAGGTTCTGGGGCGGTTCTGGTGCGAGGTCCTGGACTTCGTCGTGCTCGATCGAATGCACGACGGTTCTCTGGAGATCGGCCCGCGCGAAGGGTTCGGCGGTCCGCAGCCGACGATCATCCTCAGTCGCAGAGACGAACCGGAGAAGGGTAAGCCCCGCCTGCATATCGACGTCAACGCCACCGACCGCGATCAGGAAGCCGAACTGGAACGCCTATTGGGCCTTGGTGCGCGGCCGGCCGACATCGGCCAGACGGGGCAGGAACAATGGCATGTCCTGGCCGATCCAGAAGGTAACGAGTTCTGCCTGCTCAAGGCCCAACTGGATCCGCTCTGACGCTCAACGGTGCTGGATTGACAACGGACTTCGCCTGGGGCTCAGCGGAACTCGCCACACCAATTCGGTGACGCCGTTCTCGCGGGTGATGTTGCTCGAGCCGCCGCACTGACGAGCGCGGGTCGCCAGGTTGTCGAGACCGTGGATTCTGGTTGCCTGGTCGATTCCCACACCGTCGTCGACGATGCTGATGACAAGATCTTCCGTTGCCCGGATGGTGACGTCGATGGCGTTGGCATGGGCGTGCCGCAGAGCATTGCTCAACCCTTCGCGCACAACGGCTTCGGCGTGCGGGGCGAGTCGAGCCGGGACGGAACTGTCGATGGTCCCCTCGAAAGTGACGCTGGGAGTGATCGACGAGTGACCGGACAGACCGTTGACGGCGTCGAGTAATCGGCGTCGCAGGCTTGTGGGAGTCGACATCTCGCTCGTGTGGAGGTCGAAGACTGCGGTGCGGATTTCGCGGACCGTTCGATCGAGTTGATCAACGGAGTTGTCCAACACCGTGCGAATGGTTTCCTCGTCGCCGGGACGTTGCAATGCCCCCTGCAAACTCAATCCGGTGGCGAACAACTGCTGAATGACGTGGTCGTGAAGATCACGCGCGATTCGGTCTCGATCTTCGAGGACGTCGACCAGTCGCTCTTTTCGTTGCTGTTCGGCGAATTCGACAGTGACAGCGGCGATGTCGGCCATTGCCGTCAGCTGCTCGATCTCATCGACGCCCCACGGACGATCGCTGCGGCGTGATGCGAAGAGGACGCCGCCGCCGAACGAGGTTCCCGACAATGGGAGTGCGACGACGGATTCCTCGCTGGAAACATGCAGTGCCGGAACAGCACTGGCGCTGGGGGCGGAAATCGTTCGCCGGCTGCGGGCAGCTTCGTCGATCACGGTTCCGGAAAGATCGAGAACTGTGCCGTCCGAGACGGTCATCCCGCGAGTCCGGGATTCTGCGACGTGAACACCCGGCCCTTCGCCGAGGTCGTAGCGAACTATGCACACCAGATTGCCGTCGGTGAGACGGCGCGTCGTGCGAACCAGTTCGGCCAGTGTCTCGTCGCGAGATCCTCCACTGAGCAGGCGTGCGTTTACGGCGGCGACGGCCTTGAGCCACGCTTCCCGCGTTTGGGATTCCTCGAACAGACGCGCATTGTCGATGGCGATGCTCGCAGCGTTTGCCAGAATCTGGAGTACGGCCTCGTCACGGTCGTCGAATGCAGTCCGTTCCGAGCTGTCCGCGAGGTAGATGCTGCCGAACACCTCGCCCCTGACGAAGATCGGAACACCGAGAAACGTGTCCATCGGTGGGTGATTGGTTGGAAACCCCGCCGAGGACGGGTGTGAGGCGATTCGGTCGGTTCGAACCGGACAAGGTTCTTGAACGACCAGGCCCAGCAGTCCGTGACCTTCGGGAAGATGCCCGATCTTGGCAACCTGCCCCTGATTCAAACCGGAATGGATGAAGCGCGACAAGCGGCCGTCGGGAGACTTCACGCCGAGCGCACCGTAGTCCGCTTCGAGCACATGTCTTGCGACGTCGACTATCTGTTGCAGCGTTTCGTCGAGTTGGAGGGTGGACCCGACTGTCAATACGGCACTGAGCAGCTTGGGAATTGCAGTCGGGTTGAGGGCAGTCAGCTCTGCGCTTCCGGCGATGTCGCCGAAAAGGCTGAGCATGAGCGCGTCGCGGCTACCTGGCATGGTGTGTGCCTGTAGTGGCGGAGAATGGTGAACCGGACGGCGTCAGTAGGTGTGTGGTCGCCTGTCCCGATGGATCCGGGTAAGCAGTGCCCGCACGAAGCTTGGTCGCCAGAACTGCAGCCTGCGTTCGACGTTCGAGACCCAGTTTTTCGAGGATGCGTGAGACGTAGTTCTTGACTGTTTTCTCCGAGAGTTCCGCGTGCGTGCTGATCTCTCGATTGCTCAGCCCCTTGCCGATCAACTCGAAGATCAACAGTTCCTGATCGGTCAACAGTGCTGCCGCAGTGCCCGACTCCTGCTCGGATCGGATGCGCCGGACCAAACCGACCACCGCCTGAGTGTTCAACAGCGATTTGCCGGTGGCGACCGTATGGATCGCGGATACCAGGTCGTGGCCGCGGATGTTCTTGAGGACGAATCCGCGTGCGCCGGCGATCAGGGCGTCGAGTAGGGCGTCGTCGTCGGAGTACGACGTGAGCATCAACGTGGCCGCTTCCGGGCAGGTCGACGCCAGTTCCCGGCACAGTTCCACACCGTTGCCGTCGGGAAGTCTGACGTCCATGACGACCACGTCGGGTCGGCATTCGGGTATTCCGTCCGAAGCTTCGCGAACACACGACGCCTCGCCCACAACGTTGAGTCCCGATACCTGATTCAACAGGTCTGCCAATCCACGACGGACGATCTCGTGGTCGTCGACCAGATAGATGCCGATCGTCACGGTGGTCACCTCTTCCAGCTCGCGCCTGCCATCGATGTTACCGGACGGTAATGTACTGGCAAGGACGGGTTGTTCGTCAAACGGTCGACAAAAAACCCGCGTCGAACGGTGCGAGACCGAGTGTCGATTGCACAGAGTCAAAGGTCCCGATCGCGACGAGATATGGATCACCGAGGTTCGGCTAGGCGATCAGTGTGAAGTGAATGTGATTGCGCCGGTGCCGTTTCGATCGTTTCAGTCCGTAGGCGCGAGTTCGACCGAAACGTAAACTCCCTTGCCTTTTCGATGTGCGAGGGCTTCGCCAGGACGATCGATACCGTCCAGTTGGAGAACGATGGGGCCTTGTTCCGGATAGAAATTGCGCCACCAGCTTTTCTTGTCCGGCATGGCAACTCCGATCGTCACATGGTCGCCTTTTCTTTTGTAGGACACGGGCGCGCTGAAGGTACGTCCCGATTTGCGGCCGACGTAGGTGATGACGGTCATTGAACGGCCGAGTAATTTGCCCACGATCGGAGCGCCGATCAGTGGTTGGACCACTACGTTGACGGCGGCGGATACACGTTGGAAAGTGTTCACAAGAAGCCCTTTCGCTTCGGATGCTGCACGGATTCGAACGCTGCACGGAAATGGTGCGTGCTGTAGTTCTATCCTGCTCGACGGCGATTGTCGCGTGGCAGAAATTGGTACAAACCGGTGCGCCGAAGCGAGTAGCGTGGGGGTACGTCGAGGGTCATTCGTATATGCGCGGTCAAGCCATGTCGTCCTCGATGCCAACCCGGTCTGTGATCGAACGGCCGAGAACTGGAGCGCCTGTATGGCGTCGAACCCGTCCGATGTGTCGAATGCACCAGGGCAAGCCGAGTCGACAGACGCGGATCAGAAAACGCCGTCCATCTGCCCTGCGTGTCAGCACAGTATGGAATCCCACGATCCGCTCGGCGTTCGGTTCTGCGCAGTGACAGCCGACCGCGGTCTCGATCGAAAGTGCATCTGCGCTGCCGATCGTGAGGAGATGCAGCACTATTCGCGATACTGAGCTTTCGGGCTGAACAGCGCCCGAGATCCTTCAATTCGCAACGCCTGAACCGCTATTGACGGCGGTACAAACGCGGTCTAGATTAATCGAATCAAATTCGATTAATTGTGGAGGTGCTGGAAGTGGAGGCCGAACTTCTGTTCGTCGGAGGCACGATTCGTACGGGGGATTCGGCCCGCGGTGTCAGTGACGCATTGGCCGTTGCAGGCGGCAGAGTTGTTGCTTTGGGGGATGCGGCCAGGGCGTTGGAGTCGGCCCGTACGGAAGTTGTCGACTTGGCAGGGGGAGCGCTTCTACCGTCGTTCGGCGACGGCCATGTTCACCCGTTGATGGCTGGCCTGGAAATGCGCGGCGCCAAGATTCGTGATTGCGACAGCATCGACGAGGTAGTGCGGGAAGTGCGTCGCTGGGCGGACGCGAATCCGGACGCCGAGTGCATCTTCGGAGAGGGCGTCTCTCCCACTCTGGCGCCGGGCGGACTGTTCGACGCCCACTGGCTCGACGATGTAGTGCAGGACAGGCCCGTCGTCTTGCGCACGATGGACTATCACACCGTGTGGGTCAACAGCGCCGCGCTTCGGAGCGCCGGTCTGACGCGCGATACCCCGGATCCGGTCGGCGGGGAAATTGTGCGAACAGCTGACGGCGAGTTGCTGGGGACGCTGCGTGAATGGGGAGCGATCAACCCGGTACTGGCTCTTCTTCCCGAAGTAACACTTCACGACGGAGTCGATTCGCTCGCTGCGGCATCGAAAATGCTTGCGGCAGCGGGTATCACTTGGGTTCAGGATGCATGGACCGAGTTGGACGATGTCGAGATCTGGTTGGCCACCGCTGAAAGCGGGCGCCTGTCGACGCGAGTGAATCTTGCCTTCCGAGCAACACCTGAGAGCTGGAAAGCCGACCTACCGGCGTTTGTCGAGGCTCGGCAGAAAGTTGCAGAACGGGGCGGTGACACAGTCAGAGCCGAAACGGTGAAATTCTTCGCCGACGGTGTCATCGAGGCGGGCACGGCAGCGCTCCTTGCGCCGTACTCGGACTGCCCGCATTCGCACGGAATCAGTAACTGGACGACGGATGAACTCGGTCGGGTTGCAGCTGAAGTGGACCGGTTGGGCTTTCAGATCCATATCCATGCCATCGGTGATGCAGGTGTACGCATGGCGCTCGACGCGATCGAATACGTCGATCGCTGTAATGGCCCGCGTGATCGGCGCGCCACGATCGCGCATCTGCAATTGGTTGACGGCGACGACCTCGACCGGTTCGAATCATTGGGCGTGATTGCCAATTTCCAGCCGCTCTGGGCTCAGCTCGATCCTCTGATGACGGAACTGACCATTCCGCGTATCGGCGTCGACCGCGGTGAGCTGCAATATCGCATCGGAAGTCTCGCCGAGCGAGGCGCGCGAGTGGCATTCGGCAGCGATTGGCCCATCACGGCCCACGAACCGATCAAGGGAATTGCCACCGCAATTCACCGCCAGACGTCTGCAGGAGTTCCGAGCGAAGGATGGCTGCCTCGTGAACGCGTCGGCCTCGACTGGGCCCTCGCGACATATTCGGCCGGTATCGCCTATCAAGGGTTCGAAGAGAACTCGTGGGGTCGCCTCCTTCCGGGCATGCGAGCCGACATGATCCAGCTGCCCGTCGATCCCCGCCACCTTGCTTCGTCCAAGGAGCTCAGTGACCTGGTCGTGTCCCGAACCTGGTTGGCGGGTAAGCGCGTTCATTGACCTCCCGGCCGGATTCGCGAAGGCTACTCGTGCACCTCATGCAAGAGGCGTCGAAAACCTGAAAGCAATGCCGTCCAGCCGAGTTCGAAGGCTTGCTCGGCCCTGGCCGGTCCCCTCGGTGCCGCGGCAAGTGCCCGAGTCAGGGCGTCGTCGGGTGTTGTCGCGTCCGCTTCGATCATGACCTCCGGTGCGGCCGCGTCCAGTGCCGCTCCGAGCAGAAAATTCTCCGATGCAGTGATGACGGCCAAGATGTGGTCGTCCGGGAATCCCGCCTCGCACAGACCCGCAGCGGGAGCGCGGTACACCGACAGTGACGTGGGGTCGCGCACCGTCTCCGTGGCGAGGAGGCGGATGGAAGTGGGGTGGCGACTGAACGCGGCTCGATACGACCTCGCCCACTCGGAGAACGCTTCGTCCCATGGCAAGCGCTCAAACGACGACCCGTCGATTTCACGTACGACGCGATCACGAACCAGGTCTACGACCGCGGCGCGGCCCTTGGCGTGGTGATAGATCGACGAGACTTGAACATTCAGGTGTTTCGCCAGGTCAGGCATCGTGAAGTCGCCGTCGCGGTCGACTAGTTCCAGTGCAGCCTTTGCGATCCGTTCGCGGTCCAGGCGTGCGATACGAGGTCTACCCACGGTCCCACCTCTCTAATCGAAGTTGATTCGATTATGCCCTTGTGGCGCCGGTCACAAGGATCTATCATAATCGAAACTGATTCGATTAATCCGGTCGGTGATTCCCGTTCCTGTTTTCTCCTCGTCATGCCCCTTCCTTCACTGGAGAAGTGCCTCATGAAGAAATCTGAAACCTCGCCCACCGTGCAGCTGCAAGGAGGCGTCCTGGGCACTGCCGGGATCGTCTTCTTCGTCGTGGCCGCCGCGGCTCCATTGCTGGTGATGGCAGGGGTCGCGCCGCTGGCCTTGAACATTGCAGGCATCGGGGCTCCGGGCGGATACATCTTGGCGGGGCTCGCGTTGGGAGTGTTCGCAATCGGTTTCACTGCGATGAGCAAGTACATCCACAATGCAGGCGCCTTCTACGCCTACATTTCAGTTGGACTCGGGCCTCGCTGGGGGCTCGCCGCAGCAGTACTCGCGTTGGTGTCCTACAACGCTCTCGAGATCGGAATCTTCGGGGCTCTAGGATATTTCGCCCAAACCACTATGGCGGACCTGGTCGGGGTAGATCTGCCGTGGGGATTGTGGTCGCTGTTGGGTGTTGGATTGGTGTGGTTCCTCGGATCTCGATCGGTACACCTCGGGGCGCGATTTTTGATCCTTTTGCTGACCGCGGAGACAGGGATTCTGGTTCTGCTCGCAGGAGCGGTCCTCTTTCAAGGCGGAGCCGTCGGAATCGATGTCGAATCCTTTGCTCCTTCCAATGTTTTCAGTCCAGGCCTCGGCGGGGTGTTGACTCTGGCCTTCGCTGCGTTCATCGGATTCGAAGCCACCGCCCTGTATCGGGAGGAAGCTAAAGATTCCGCTCGGACGGTTCCGCGGGCAACGTACATTGCCGTCGCGTTCCTCGGACTCTTCTACGCATTCATGGTGTGGATCATCATTCAGGCGTACGGCCCGGATCAGGCTCTCGCGCTTGCTGCTTCCGATCCCGCCGGCATGTACTTCAACGCGATCGAGCAGTACGTCGGCGGTTGGGCGAGCACCTTGATGGAACTGTTGATCATCACGAGCATTCTCGCCAGTCTGCTCGCGTTCCACAACGCGATCACCCGCTACGTCTTTGCGCTCTCGCGTGAACGCGTGCTGCCCCGAGCGTTGGGCAAACTACATCCGGTCTACAAGTCGCCCTACGTTGCCAGCGCAGTCCAGAGTTTCCTCGCGATGGTGGTGATCGTCGTGTTCGTGATCATCGGCGCAGACCCGTACCTCGAACTCCTGCTGTGGGTGAACTCGCCAGGCATTGTCGGCATCGTCGTGCTTCAGGTCATGGCGGCCGCGGCTGTCATCGCATTCTTCTGGAAAGATCGCCGTGGGCATTCGGTGTGGAGAGTCTTGATCGCGCCCGCATCCGCTCTCCTGATGTTGGTCTACGCAACGTATTTGATCGTTGATCAGATGGAGCTGATCACTGCCGCCGGCACGGCAGTGAACGTGGTGCTCGTTGCCGTCACACCGGTCAGCTTGGCTGTCGGCTGGCTACTCGGCTCCCGACTCGAACGACGTGACCCGGCGCAGTTCGCACGGCTGGGAACTACCGACGTCGATGCCGGTCCTTCGGCCTGACTCGGCTTTTACTCCACCAGTGGTGTTCTCCTATTTGTTCGTCTTCGGGAGGCCAGGGGGATTGACCAGCGACTTGTCGACTGCCTCGTTGGTGATCTTCCACCGCTCGAGAACTTGCTCGTATGTGCCGTTTTCGATGAGATGATCTATCGCTTCGCTGATCGGTTGTACCAAGCCGTTGTCTTTCTTGACCAGTACACCGATCTGGCCCAACGCGGCCTCACCGGCCCCGGAGAACTGACCGATCACTTCGTTCTCGCCAGTCTGTGCAGCGTGAAACTGCGATGACGGGTTGGGGCCGAAGTAAGCATCGATTCGACCGGAAGACAGCGGCAGGTAGTAGTCAGTGGTCTTCTGGTACACGGTGATTTCAGCGGGAGCACGCCCGGCCGCGACGTTGTCCTCGTTCCACTTCACAAGCAATGCCTCCTGATTGGTGGCAGCGCCGACTCCGATCTTCAGTCCGGCGATGTCTTCCGGCTTCTCGAGTGAGAGATTCTTGTCCTTTCTGACTTCGAATGCGAGAGTGTCGAGGCGGTACGTCGCGAAATCGTACTTCTCTTTACGCTCTTCGGTGACCGTCACGTTGGAGATGAACGCATCTGCATCTCCCGAATCGATCCGCACTGAATTCTGCGCCCAATCCGCGACCTGAAGGTCGATTTTCAACCCGAGCACCTCTGCAATCAAATACGCGAAGTCGGTCTCGGAACCGATGACCGTCTTGTCGTCGTCGGCATAGAAGCGCAACGGCGGCGCGGTTCCAGCGTTGCCGGTGATTCGGATCGTGCCCCGGTCGCGGAACTCCTGAGGGACCTTCGCTGCGATCGAATCAACCTTGTCGGTACCGATGCGGTTCTGCTCGGCCGACAAGTTGATACCGGATGTTGTTGCACCGGAGTGTTGCTCGGTCGATTCTTCATCTGGGCTTCCGCAAGCGGTACCAAGGAGGGCAACTGTGGCCAGGGCAGAGATCAGAAGCGTCGCGGTGCGAGGACGGGTGAACATCGGGTTCCTTCCGAGAAAAGGGTTTGTCGAAGCAGGTTGTCGAGTTGAGGAAGTGTGAACTAGCTCTTCCACGCATCCACGAAGTCCACCGAGTAGAGATCGGCTTGGATGCGCAGGTCGTGAACCGCGGGAGTCGTCGCGTAGATCAACGAAGAGGCGTGCAACGGGATCGCCAGTGCCTGATCGGCAATCAGCTCCTGAATCTCCTTCAACACTTCGTTTCTCGCATCGATGTCAACGGTCTGAGATTGTTTGACCAGCAACGCATTCAGCTCGGGAGTCGAGGCGATGCCTTTGGTCGAGCCGAGAGTGGGACTGAACACCAGCAGTACGTCACCGTCGGCGCGCAAGCTCTGGAAGTAGATCGATTCCCACGTGCCGTCGGTTCTCGCGGCGTTGTCCTCGGCAGTCGAGCGAGGTTGCAAGTTCACCGCGACTCCGATGTCGCGCAGCTGAGATTGGATCAGTTCGAACTGCGATTGTGGGAGGTGGTTGCGGTAGGCCAATTCAACGGTCAGTTTCTCACCATCCTTGGTTCGGAATCCGTCACCGCCGACTGTCCATCCACTGGCGTCCAGCAGTGACTTCGCACCCGACGGATCATAGGTGTACTCGGACGAGAGATCGGTGTAGCCGGGCGCTTTCACAGACAGGATGCTGCGTGCTTTCTCGTCACTCGGTGTGTAGGTGGTATCGATGATCTGTTGGGTATCGATGCCCTTCACCAAAGCACGCCGCACGTTCAGGTCCGCAAGTACCGGCGCGAACGTGGGGTTGAGCAAGAGCGAGTCGTTGATGCCGGCAGCAATGGACGGGATGACAGTGAGTCCGGCGCTTTGTGCGCGGTCGACGTCTGTGCTCGGAATGTCGATCGCGGCGTCCAGTTGTCCTGACGTCAAACCGCCGATTCGCACCGAGGATTCGGGGACCACCAAAAAGGTGATCGAATCCAGATATGCCTCTCCCTTGTTCTTGTTGAGTGAGGATCCCCAGTGGTACCCGTCCCGGCGGGCGAGTACGACCTTCGCGTTGGTCTCCAGTTCTTTCTGTACGAACGGACCTGAAGCGATAACGCCCTGGGCGCAGCGTTCTTCGGGCGTCTTCTTCAAGGATTCCGGTGCGATGATGGCGAGCGTGTCGGAGCGGGCGGATTGAAGGAATCCTGCCGATGGTTCCGAGAAATCGAGTGCGACAGTCGAGGGGTCGAGTACCTCGGCCCCGATGAAGGTCGCGAGATGAGATTTCGCAGTGGTTGCGAAGCCGCTGTCTCCCAGTCTTTTCTGGCTCTCGAAGTTATCTGCCACGACCTGTGCATCCAGACGTTCGCCGTTGCTGAAGGTAACTCCGTCCTGGAGAGTGAAGACGAATCGTCGACCGTCGTTCTGGACCTCCCAGGACGTCGCCAACCAAGGCACGATCTCCCCGGTGTCGAGATTCTGGTCGACGAGTTTGTCGTAGAGGGGATGGAACGCCGTGGCGGTTTGACCGTTCAGGGTCTTGTCGATGCACGGTGGAAACGTATTGATGGCAAAGGTCAGATCGCCCCCGGACGCGGGCTCGGAGTCCGCGCTGGCAGTTGGTGTTGCAGTGCTGCAACCAGCCGCAACTGCAAGCGTCGACGCCAGGATGGCGACTCGGATCGGTGTGGATGAAAGCCGCGACGTCGTCATGGACTGAGTTCCGTTCATCGTGTGGAAGTGCGAGTGGAATCGAAGATGTTGGACCGCAAGGTCGTTCCGGTGTATTCGCGCCGGAACACGCCCCGATCTTGCAGAAGTGGCACAACGGAACTGGCGAAGTCGTCGAGCCCCCTGGGGAAGTGGGTAGCCGTCAGGATGAAACCGTCAGCTGCTCCCGATTCGAAGAGATGGGTCAACTCGTCCGCTATCTCTTGCGGCGAGCCGACAATCTCGGGAGTGAGATCGTTACGCGCGAACAACTGTGCGGCTTCGGCGATAGTGAGATCCTGGGCGTCGATCAGCCGCGCCAGACGACGCGACGGACCTTTTCCCTGATCGACGACGTCGTTGATCGGAGTTGTCGGATCGAACTGCGACAGATCGAGTCCGGCGGAGTGGGAGACCCACTCGATTGCTGCATCCGGATGGATCAGGGATCGCAGATACTCCTGCCGTTCCTTCGCGATGCTCGTCGTCTCGCCGACTATCGGTTGCACGGCGGCGACGAGGCGCACCGAATCGGGGTCGCGTCCAGCCTCTTCCGCGTAGCCGCGAATTGCCTGGCGCTTCGCTCGAAGATCTTCCTCCAACGGGTCGATCGCAAAGACCAGATCTGCCCACCGCCCACCGAACTCGCGCCCTCGCGCCGATTCACCTGCCTGGATGAAGACCGGGCGGCCCTGAGGTGATTGTGGCAAGGTGAGTGGACCCTGCACCGACAAGTATTTGCCCTTGTAGTCGGCCGCGTGAATCTTGCTTGTGTCTGCGTAGATTCCGCTGTCGCGATCGGCCAATACGGCGTCGCCGTCCCACGATGACCAGAGTGCGGTGGTTGCTTCGAGAACCTCGTCGCCGCGTTCGTACAGTTCTTCTCTCGGAAGCCGATCGACTTCGGGAAAGTTGTCGTTTGCCGGACCGGGCGCCGTCATCACGATGTTCCAGGCCGCGCGCCCACCGCTGAGTATGTCGAGGCTGCCCAGAGTTCTCGCCAGGTTGTACGGGCTGTTGAAGCTTGCCGAAAGGGTTACGCCGAGACCGATACGATTTGTTGCGCCGGCCACCACTGCAGCCAACTGCGTCGGATCATGTTGAAAGCCGGTCAGCAGACCGTATTTGGTGTGGCCGTCGACGTAGTGCACACGCTCAGGTATCAATATCAGGTCGAATTTCGCTCGTTCCGCGGCTTGCGCGTATCGCTCGTAGAGCGCTCTGTCCTCGAAGGCATTCTCCGAGTACGAATGTCGCCACATTCCGGCACTGTGCATACTCGGAAACACCATGTAGGCGCCGAGGATCATCTGTCGTGTCATCGCTGGTCCGGATTCCTTGGTGTGTGATGGATGTCAGTGGAGACGGGTCGTTCGGGGTCGGCGCTCCACCCCGACCACGACGCGACGTAGACCGCGGAGCTGATGCCGACCGCTGCAAGCGCCAGTGCGTTGTGCGACGCGGCAACTCCGCCGCCGCAATAGGACACGACGGTGCCACCACGCTCTATTCCGAACTGGTGGAAGTATTCTCGTAACTCGCGGTCGGGAAGTAGGAATCCGTTGTCGTCGAGTAGGTCAGTTGCCGGCGCTGAGATAGATCCGGGGATGTGGCCGGCGCGGAAACTGCTCGATCCTCGGGCGTCGAGCAATCTGCCGGCCGATGCCGCGCGCAGGGCGCCTTCTGCGTCGGCGAGTGTCGTGCTAGCGGTGGAAGGTGGTACGGGCATCGAATCGTTTGTCGATATGGGTTTTCGGGATGAAGCCCATGCGGACGATCCGCCGTCCAAGTACCGCACTGAACGTCCCGCCCAGCGAAGCGTGAACCACGCGCGGGCCGCAAGCAGGGGGCTGTCCGAACTGTAGACCACGATGTGAGCATCGGCGGATACTTTCAGATCGTTCAGTGTTCTTCCGAATGCGTCGAGATCTGGCAGTGGTCGATTCCCTTCAGTCCCGCCGCCACTGCTTTGAAAGTCGTTGATCGACAATGTGATGGACTGCGGCGCAGTAATGATTCCGGCTCCGCCCTCGCTGTTGTCTCGTACCACGTTGACGACGACGAGCGTCCGATCGGAACGAAGGAGTTCGCGGAGTTCGGTTGCGGAAACAATGACTGCGCGACGCTCGATTCCCCCTGCTTCTGGCATGAAAGATATTGTGTAACAATTGCTTCAGTCAAGAAAGAGATAAGATCGTGGCAATCTTTACTCATGGCGACACGGCTGCCAGCACTTGTCCGGCATCGATGACATCTCCCACCGCTACTGTCACCGCCGAGACGATTCCGGGTGAGGAAGCACGAAGGGCAGTCTCCATCTTCATTGCTTCTACGACCGCGACGACATCACCTTCCGACACCCGCGTTCCAGTCTGCAGCACTGCCAGCACGGTTCCCGGCATCTTCGATGTGATCTCTCCGTCGCTGAGATCGGAATCCTTTGCTGTATAGACTTTCTCGATCACCTTCACGGTCCAGCCACCAACGCACACCCATGTACCGGTGCCGACTCCGAGGCGTCCAGCGGTGGTTGTCAAACCATCGGCGACCAGGCTGAGTGTCACTTCGTCGGTTCCGCCCCTGACGACCACCGAAATGTTCCGGCCGTCGGCGGCGACAATCCAGTGGTTGCTTCGTTGTGAGATGACCGTGGTCGGCACGACGCGGCCGTCGGCAATGAGTTCGCGTCCGATCGGGTCGGATCCCACCTTGCGCAATGTCTCTCGATGTAGTCCGTGGGGGCCGGTCCATGACGACCCGGTGACCGGCGATTGTTCCTCGACGGAAGTCCACACCATCGCAACAGCAGCGGCGGTGGCCTGGAGCTCTGCAGAATCCGGGATCAACCGAGTGAGGTGCTCGTCGACGAAGGAAGTGTGAATGTCATCCGCGCGCACAGCCGGTGTCGCCAAGAGAAGTCGGAGGAAACCGATATTCGAGGTTCCACCGAAGTAACTGGAGTCGGCCAAAGCTCGGTCCAATGATTCCAGTGCGGTTGACCGAGTCGGACCGCTTGCTATGACCTTTGCGATCATCGGATCGTAGAACGGCGCAATGCTGCCGGCACCCTCGAAAGCACTGTCGATGCGAACCGTCGACGGCCAGGTTACGTCCACGGAATGTGAAGGTGCGGGCCGAAATCCGTTCGACGGATCCTCGGCGTAGATTCTGGCTTGCACCGCGAAACCCCGCAGCGCGATATCGCGCTGCTGTAACGGCAAACGGGCGCCGAGGGCGATGTCGAGTTGCAGTTCGACGAGATCGACGCCGGTCACTTCCTCGGTGACCGTGTGTTCGACTTGCAGGCGCGTGTTGACTTCGAGGAAGTAGTAGCGGTTTTCGGCGTCAACCAGAAATTCGACGGTTGCCGCATTCACGTAGCCGACGCCTCCGAGTAGTCGCAGAGCGTCGTGCTGCATGGCTCCCAGGACCGATTCGGGGACAGAACTTGCCGGTGCCTGCTCGATGATCTTCTGGTTCCGACGCTGTAGGGAGCATTCACGGGTGAAGAAGTGAACTCCTGTACCGAAGGAATCGAAGAGGACCTGAACTTCGATGTGACGCGGACGCTCCACCAGCGTTTCGATCATCAGGTCGCCGCGGCCGAAGTTCCTTTCGTTCAAACCGATTGCAGAGGTGATGACCTCTCGTGCGTCATCACCCGGATGTAGTCGAACCATCCCCTTGCCGCCGCCCCCGAACACCGGTTTCAGCAGCACCGGCACGTCGAGAGATCGAACGTGACCGAGGACGGTATCGGGATCGGCGCTTGCCTCGCCCCACGCGGTGAGAGTCGGGATGCCGGCGTCAGCGGCGGCCTTCTTCGCTCTTGCCTTGTCTCCGAGTAGAGCGATGGATTCAGCGGCAGGACCGACGAATGTCAGACCTGCAGCGACGACGGCTTCAGCGAAATCGGAGTCTTCGGAGAGAAATCCGTAACCCGGGTGCACGGCGTCGCAATCCGCGGCCAGCGCGGCCGCAATGATTTGATCCGAATTGGTGTAGGACTCCGAGGGGATGTCTCCGTCCAGAAGCACGGTGTGATCGGCGAGGCGATGCCACTGTGCGTGTGAATCGACGGGGGAGGAGATCGTCACTACCGACATGCCGAGACGACGGGCCGTGCGCGCGATGCGCGTGACGATTTCGCCCCGATTGGCGATGAGAAGTCGAGTCATGTTCTCACATCCTGAAGACGCCGAAGCGCGTAGTTCCGTGATTGCGGGGAAGCATGGACAGCGCGAGTGAAACCCAGGATCGCGTGTCGACCGGGTCGACGATCGCGTCCACCCATAGCCTGGATGCGACGTACACCGACTCGCCCTGCCGGTCGTAACCTTCGCGTATCGGCCGTTTGATTTCCTCGATTTCCTCTTCCGTGAGCGGAGTTCCGCGTGTGCGCGCAGATTCGATCTTCATCAATGCCATCACCGACGCTGCTTGCTCGGAACCGACCACGGTGGTCTTCGCGTTCGGCCACACGGCCATGAAGTCAGGACCTATCGAGCGTCCGCACATCGCGAGGTTTCCCGCCCCGTAGCTTCCGCCGATGACGATGCTGAGCTTGGGAACCCTGGCGCAAGCAACGGCATTGACCAGTTTCGCTCCGTGTTTGGCGATACCTTCCGCTTCGTACTGCTTCCCGACCATGAATCCGTTGACGTTGTGCAGGAACAACAATGGGATGTCTCGTTGTGAGCACAGTTCGACGAAGTTCGCGGCCTTGAGGGAGTCCTCCGAAAAGAGCACACCGTCGTTCATGATGACCCCGACGGTGTACCCCTCGATGTGGCCGGTCCCGCAGACGATGGTTCGGCCGTAATTCGCTCGGTACTCGACTAATTCGCTGGCATCGAGCAGGTGGGCCAGAACGTCGCGCGCGACGATCGGGGTTTTCGAGGAAGCCGGGATCACCGTGTCGAGCGATTCGGGGGAGTGAAGAGGTGGTCGCGGAGATCGTGACGGCGCCCGTACCTCCCGTCGATCACCGCGGGCGACGATGTCGGCGATCATGCTCAGAGCCTCGATGTCGTCGTTGGCGATGTGATCGACGACGCCGCTGATCACCCCGTGCACGTCGGCGCCGCCGAGCTCTTGCGGTTCGACGTCGACACCGGTTGCAGCCTTGACCAACTGAGGGCCGCCCAGATAAACGGTGCCGGTACCGCGGACGATGACGGTCTCGTCGCACATCGCTGGGATGTATGCACCTCCAGCCGTGCAGGAACCCATGACCGCTGCGATCTGAACGATGCCGTCCGCCGACATTTCGGCGATGTTCTTGAACATCTCGCCGAAATGGTGCTCGTCGGGGAAGATCTCGTCCTGCATCGGAAGGAAAACACCTCCGGAATCGACGAGATAGACACACGGCAGCCTCAGCCGACGAGCGACGGATTGCAATCGCAGTTGCTTCTTGACGGTCAGCGGGTAGTAGGTGCCGCCCTTGACGGTGGCGTCGTTCGCGAAGATGGCGCAGAGTGAGCCGCGGATGAGCCCTACGCCCGTGACCAGACCAGCCGACGGGAGTTGCTCGTCGTACACCTCGAATCCGGCAAGTTGTCCGATCTCGAAGAACGGGGACTGCACGTCGAGAAGAGCATCGATGCGTTCGCGAGCGGGCAATTTGCCGCGAGCCCGGTGCTTGGCGACCGACCGCTCGGGTGCCCCGTGAACGGACAAGTGTTGCGCGTCCGCAACTCGCTCGCGAATTTCCTTGTATGCCAGTAAGTTCTGCTCGCGGGTACCGGGGTCGAGTTGTGCGGTGCGTTCAATGACGGGCATGGGACGTACCTACTGTCGGTTCGGAGGAAGCTGTGCGGAGGGAGAATACGAGCGCAGTCGCTGCTGCAGTGATCAGTGCGACGATTGCCGACCACACGCGTTCATCGGATGCGAGAGGTCCGACTACAGAGGCGATGCCGGCAATCCCCTGCTGTACGAGTCCGCAGTACGCGACGGCGATGGCTCCGCCTTCAGCAAAATGCGTCACTGCTGATGCTGCCGAGTTCGGGAAGAGAAGTGATTGCCCAAATGTCAGTGCGATGTATCCGAGCAGGAAGACCGCGAGCAACGGCGTGGAACCGAGTGGGGGATACCAGCAGAGCATGAGGACGAGGCCGGCAAGCAGCATGCACAGCGCACCTCGACGCATCAATTTCTCTGAACCGACGGCTGTGGCCCTTCGATTGACGTAAAGCGCGCCGCTGAAGTAGGCGGTTCCGTAGAGGATTCCGAAGGCTCCGAATGCCCACGGTTGCAAGTCGAATCGATCGCTGAACAGGAAGGGACTCGATTGCTGCACCAGGACTATCGCGCCGAAACCCAGGCCCCCCGCAATGGCTGGTTTGTAGAACTGGGGTGTCAGGACTATGGCATTCCACCGAACAACGCGTTCGTTGTTGTCGCGGACTGTGGTGTTCTCGGTCCTCAGTGCCACCGCAGCGAGTGCTGCTCCGAGTACTCCGAGCACGCCGAAGCCGGTTCGCCACGAGGTGAACGACGCAAGAGCGCCGCCGATCAGTTGGCCACCGCCCAGTGCCACCACAAATGCCATCGACAACAGCGACAATCGACTAGCCAACTCCGAACCGGTGAACTTGTCCTTCACCATCATTCGCACGATGATGGCCGCACCCCCTGCTCCGATGCCTTGAACGATCCGGCCGATCAGTAGTACGGCGGCGCTCTGGACCAAAGCCAATGCAACGCAGGCGATCACGAACAATACCAAGCTGGACAACAGTGCCGTCCTGCGTCCGAGTCGATCTGCCAACCGCCCCCACACGACCACTGGAAGTGCGGCACTGATCACGAAGAGTGTCACAGACCACTTCACCACGGAATCTTCGATGCCCAGATCCGTCGCGATCTTCGGCAGTGAAGGGAGGTAGATGGTCGTGGCCATTTGTGCTGTCAACACGACGGCACAAGCCAGAGGTGTCACTGCGACAGTGCGGTCGTCGCTCATTCCGTGACTCTTCGTAGGACGTCGGCGAAGCGCTCGATCGTTGCATGTGGAAGGTCCGCCCGAAGCATCAGTCTCAGCCCGGCTTTGCCCCGGCCGATGACAGGGAAGAAGACCGCCGATGTGTAGAAACCGCTAGCCAGCAGTTTCTGTGCTGCGGTGATGGTTTGTTCTTCCTCGTGGAGCGTGACGAAGCGGATCGGGAGTCCATCGCCCGATGCCGGCGTGTCGACGAGCGAATCGAACAGTTCGACAACCGTGCGGAGTTGCCGCTGCCGCTTGTCGACCTCTCCGCTGCGGTGGAGCTCCACGGACGCCGCAATAGCACCCAGCCCGGCTACGTTCACACGCTGCGACCACGTCAACGGGCCGCCGTAGCGAAGTGCGAGATCACGATTTCGACTGCCCCCGTTCCGACCGAGTGCGATCGCGCCGCCGGAAGCACCGAATCCCTTGTTCAGTGATGTCAGCAAGAATGTTCGATCATTGAGGCTGCCGATGAGATCCAGGACCGCGCCACGCCCGTTGTGTCCGATGACCGAGGTGCTGTGCGCCTCGTCGAGAACGAGAATCAGTCCGTATTTGGCCTGTAGTGCAAACAGTTCGTTCAGGGGCGCCTTCCCGCCTGTGCTGTAGACGGTGTCCGCCACGTATGCCACCTGAGAATTTGTTCGGCAGAGACTTTCGAGTTCATCGACGTCGTCGTGCCGAATGGTCACGATCGTCGTTTCGTCGGCGACGCTCGCCTTCATGGCATTGAGGCAGAAGTGTGCGTTCTTGTCGAACACCATGAGGGGAGGTTCACCGCCGGTGAGCAACCCGGACGCAACGAGGGGGAGCAAACTCCACGCAGCGTTTGCGGCGGATCCGAGGGTGAGCACATGTGCGTCAAGCAGTTCGCTCAACGCGGCCTCTGTGTCGTCGAGAAGGCTGGAGTGGACTCTCATCCGCGAGATGGAACTGTTCAACGTTCGTTCGCGCTCGAGAGCGGCGATCGCACCCGAACGAATTCGGTCGTCGGTGTCGAGCCCCAGATACGAGTACGTGGAGAAGTTCTCGAATTCGTATCCTTGGATCGTCCGGTGTTCGAAACCTGCGACGCGATCGGCGGTGATGTCGGCCAGACCCTCACTGACTGCGCGATCCCAGAATGGGTTGCTCAAATCAGCAGCACGCCTGAGGTTGGAGTACAGATTCCTATCTTTCAAGCTCTCGGCAACCGTCATTTCGCGGCTGGTCCCTTCACTGGATTCGATAGCGGAATTACTGCGTTGATGCGCTGAGATGCATCATCGTCAGTTGACATCGCTCATTGAGAACGAAAGACAATTCGATGTCAAGCATTACGGATTCGAGACGCCGAGAAAAAGGAAGAAACCCCATGGTTTGGAACTAGTTGAATCTGTAACTTAAGGCGTTGTTGCAGTTCAGTGACGGTGATGATTTATCACGATTTCCCGTGATAAATCGGATAATGTCGTGAGTCACAGGCTTGTGTGCGCTTCCACGTGATGTCCGAAGCATATTATGATCCGCATGCGTCAAAGGGTTGGCACGGAAGCGATAAGGCTTCTGTCTCATATTTTTCGAGGATCTCGTGGAGGTTCGGCAATCAGGCAATTAGGCGATCGTGTATCTGGAATCGATTTTCTTGTTAATGAATTTCAAGACGTGTTAGGTTCGCTTATCGAATTCTTTACTCGTTGGATGGATGATCCGGCAATGATTCATTCTCGTCGCGACCACTTGCCGCGCAGAAGCATCAGTGCGGTAAGGGTGAGGCCCCATCCGATCGTGGACAGTGCGACGCCGACGCCTGCCTGTCCGGTGACATCAGTACTGGCGTCGATACTGCATGCTGTGGTGAATCCCGCAGCCGTGCCGGCAGCTGCAGTCAGGCCGCCTGCCTTCATCCACCGCGACCGATGCGCGGAAACGAAACACGCGAGGATCACCGTTAATCCGCAGGCAAACACCTGCCAGGGAGGAAACTGCGTCGGGGCAGGCAGGCCGGGGCCGCGGAATCCGCCTTTGTAGTCGGCTGACCAGCTGAGCCAGCCCACACAAGACAGAAAGCCCAGCGCAAAGGCCAACAGACCGGTGCGCCACAGTCCGAGTGGGCCGGATCCCGTGCGCCCGGGGTCGAGGGCGGTCGTGGAGTGCTCCACGCCAGTTCGTTCCGAACGCCAGATTGTCCAGATGATGCTCGCGCCGATAGTTGTGGGCACGCCGACGAAGATGAATGCAATCCAGAGAAACTGCGGCCAGGAAAACTCGAGATCGACAGTCATGATCGGAGTATGCGCGAACTTCGAATCCTGTGCGCCCATCTACCGATCTGGCGAGTTGCGGGTCAACCCTCCTCGACCTTCTCCACATGTGTACTTGTCGGGTCCAGGTCGATTTTCCGTGCGTTGATCAGTCGAAGCCTGGGCACCGGATCGCCCGTGGTGTCGTCGATCAAGATCGAGTGTGGCTCACCGTCATCGAAGGCGTGGCGCTCTCCCCATTGCCGCAGGCTCGTGATCACGATGAACAGATCCATACCGCGTTCGGTCAGGATGTACTCGTTGCGGGTCCCTTGTTCGTTCGGTCGGACTTCGAAAATTCCTTGCTCGACAAGGGTTTTCAGCCTGTCTGTCAAGATATTCTTTGCGATGCCCAGGTTTCGCTGAAACTGACTGAATCTCGACAACCCGTCGAAGGCGTCTCGCACGATCAACAGCGACCATCTGTCGCCGATGATGTCGGCCGCTCGGGCTGTCGGGCAGTGCGGGTCCGTCCATTGTGTGCGATCAGGCATCGGGTCCTCGTTGGTTGCGTTTTGAAACTGTATTGACGTAGTCTCCAAATGGTATCAAAACGCAACCGAATTGAGGTGGAAGTGACTGCACGTCATGCTGTCGAGAACGCACGGGGCAAGTTCAAAATGCCTCGTGGACTTCGCTTGTTGCTTGCGGTGCTCTGCGGGGTCTCGGTAGCCAATATCTACTACGCACAGCCGCTCCTCGGGCAAATCGGTTCAGATCTTTCCATTGCTCCGGCCGGCCTCGGCTTCGTCGTGGCACTCGCCCAACTCGGTTACGTGGTGGGGTTGATCGTGTTGGTGCCACTGAGCGATCTCGTGAATCGCAAAAAATTGATCGCAATCCAGATCGTCTCTGCTGCAACAGGAACGATGCTTGTTGCTCTTGCCACCACGAATCTGCAACTGCTGATCGGGATGGCTGTCGCAGGCACGTTCTCGGTCGTCGTTCAAGTCGTAGTCGCCTACGCTGCGGCAATCAGCGACCCAGATGAGCGGGGCGCAAACATCGGTGTGATCACCAGCGGCGTTGTCGTCGGCATCATCCTCGCTCGAACTGTCGCCGGCGCAGTTGCGGATCTGGCAGGCTGGCGGGCTGTCTACGCGGGATCCACCTTGATTTCGGTCCTGATCGCGGCGCTCGCGTTGACGATGCTGCCGAAAGACCCTCGTTCGCACTCGGATCGGGGTTCGTACGTGGGTGCAATGGGATCGGTCGTGACATTGACTCTTACGAACCGACTATTTCGCACGAGGGCTCTGATCACCCTGTTCCTGTTCGCGTCCTTCGGTGCGCTCTGGAGCGGTATGGCATTACCACTGAGCGAGGAGCCATGGCGATTGTCGACCACACAGATCGGGCTCTTCGGAATCGCCGGATTGGTCGGAGCATTGGGCGCGATCGGTGCCGGACGTTGGGCCGATCAAGGCAAAGCCCAACGCGTCACCGGGGCGTCGTTGGTCGTTCTCTTGCTGTCGTGGGTTTTCAACGCGCAGGCGACGCACTCGCTGGTGTTACTCGTAGTCGGTGTTGTTGCTTTGGACTTCGCCGTGCAGGCTGTTCATGTCTCGAGCCAGAACCTGATCGTCGCGGATGAACCGGAATCGGCCGGGCGGACCATCGGTAGTTACATGGTGTTCTATTCGTTGGGCAGCGCGGCTGGGGCGGTTTCCACCACTATGGTTTTCGACGCGGCAGGGTGGGGCGCTGCAAGTATTCTCGGCGGCGCCTACGCGTTTGCAGCCTTGATCGTGTGGACGGTCGATCGATTGCGGACCCGCAACACCCTAGGGAGTTGGGAGCCACGTCCTGGCCGCGACGACCAAGGCGTTCACGCCGATGGTCAGGGTCGGCTCGATCACGGGAGCGTAGTGCGGGGAGTGGTTCGACGGCACGGTTCGCAAAGCCGGATCGGTCATGTCACCTGTCGTGAACAGTGAAGGGTCGGTACCGCCCAACAACCAGTACGACAGTGGCGCACCGGCACTGGTCGCGAGAATGCCGACGTCTTCACTACCTGCTCCCGCACCGGGATCGAGAATCTTGTTCGTCCCCAACCATTCGGCGAAGGCATCGAGTGTCTTGTCCAGCGCCGCCGGGTCATTGACGACGATCGGAAAGTGCTCCGTCTCGGTGATGGTCGGTGGGGTGGGAGCGCCGGCGGTGGCCGCTTCGCCCTGGACGATGCGGTCGACGCTATCCAGGATGCGCTGACGCACAACTGCGTCGTAGCTGCGGATGTTGAGTTGCAGTTCTGCTTCGCCGGGAATGACGTTGGCGGCATCTCCAGCATGGATGGAGCCGACGGTGAGGACAGCTGTTGCAGTACTCGGGACCTCGCGTGAGATGACAGTTTGCAAACGCAACACGGTTTCGGCCGCCATGACCACGGGATCGACCGAGTTCTCCGGCATAGATCCGTGGGCGCCCTTTCCGACCAGTCTCACACGAAGTGAGTCCGATCCCGCATACGAGGGGCCGGCGTGCCCGGCGATCGTGCCTGCCGGTAGCGGCGATACGTGTTGGCCGAGAACGATGTCGGGCTTCGGGAATCGCTCGAACAGTCCGTCGTCGACCATGGCTTGCGCACCCGCGCCAAGTTCCTCCGCCGGTTGGAAGACGAGGACAAGAGTGCCGGACCAGGTCGTCGTGTCCTGCGAGAGGATCCGGGCTGCACCGAGTAAGCAGGTCGTATGCAGGTCATGGCCGCACGCGTGGCTGACCGAGACGGTCTTCCCCTGATCGTCGGTCGTTGTCACGGTGCTGGCGTAGTCCAATCCGGTTTCTTCCCGAACCGGGAGGGCGTCCATGTCCGCACGCAGCAGCGCTGTGGGGCCCGCTCCGTTCTTCAGGACTCCGACGACTCCGGTTGTCCCGACGCCGGTAGTCGTGTCGAATCCCAGTGCTGTCAAATGTCCTTCCACCAGACTGGATGTTCGATGCTCGTGAAATCCAAGTTCCGGGTTGCCGTGGAGGTCTTTGTACAGGTCGATCAAATCCAGATCCACTGCGATCGTTTCGTGCACTGACGAGGTCATGAGAGTCCTCTCGGTAGCGTCTTTTCAGGCTAACCGGGATGACGGGTCGGTAAACAGGACCTTAGGCCCCACCGCGTCCGCGATGCGGAGTTCTGGTGCTACGGCACGTAGAACGATGCGACACCTGGGGTGATGATGGATCCGGCCACAGACGTCACGGCGACAGCGACTTGACCGGTCCCGGTCTGCACGATCGCCCCTGCCGGGACTCCGTTCAGACCGTCCGAGAGACGAGCGGAGCCGGAGACCCCGGTCGAAAGGTTCAGCCAGCGCACTTCGGACGAGAGCAGGCATCCCCAGCGGTCTTCCTTGCCCCCGGTGATCGTCACTGTGCCGGGTAGTTCGCCGACTACAGCTACGCAGCGGACCGCCGGCGCGTCGAAGCTGCCGTTCGGGTTGCCGTACGGCGCAGGGTTGATCTGGAATGGAATGGTCACCGCAGCGGATGCGAGCGCTACCGACGTCAGAGCCGACGTGATCACGACGGATGTGCAGACGCTCAGTCGGCGAACGAGATTCATCACGGAGGCCTCCAGCCATATCCAGGCGATTTGCTTATTCCCCGACATAACGTCTTGGTCGTAACTTCCCTTCTTGCACCGCCGCATTGAAGACGACAGCCTCACCATATCCGGTTGCACAGGAGAATTCAGGTACTCGTCGCTATTCGATACCTGTAGCGGCCTCAGATGCCGTCCGTCGAACCGCTCGAGGGGATCAGAACGCGCGGATTCAAGATGTTGTTGGGGTCAACAGCGTTCTTGATGGTCCTGTTCAGTTTGCTGACGACGGGATCGAGCGAGTTCGACAAGCGATCTCGTTTATCTTGTCCTACACCATATTCTGTCGCTGCGAATCCGCCCAGAGTGCTCACGAGTTGATAGATTTCTTGTCGCGCCGCGGAGGCGGATTCAGCGGCGGCCACGTCTCCGATGGGGTAGTTGAGGACTGGGTGCGTGAGCTCGTCGGCTGCGTGGGTGTAGCTGACGATGGTGGTGCTGTAGCGCTTCGCGATGTCGGCTATACCGTCGGTGAGCTCGGGGAGTCTGTCGATGGGTACCGCGACGTCGTCGCCGATGACCACCCCTTTCTGCTCGAAGGCTTCGTAAACGGCATAGCGGGGGCGGATGAACAGTTCGCCTTCGTGAGGGTCGTCGGTAGCGTATGTAGCTGTGGCTCGATGCTTTTCGCAGAGAGTGCTCATCAATTTCATCTCTGTCTCTGCGCCGTTACCGGCGTCGGATCGCCCGATCAGGAGTGCTCCGGCATCGGTGTCCAGTTCCATGTTGAGGAATTCTTCCGCCACCTTGATCGCTGCGTTGTCGAGGATTTCGAGTTCTGAAGGGCGTATTGAACTTGTGATATCTCGGGCAGCGGCAACTGCGTCGGCCATGAGTGGAAAGAAGGCCACCAATGTGTGGGGAGTCGGAGGCTGAGGGATGAGTCGCAGCGTCAGTTCGGTTATCACACCGAGCGTTCCTTCACTGCCGACGAATAGCTTGGTCAACGCAAGCCCTGGGGTGTCTTTGATCCGTTTTCCGCCCAGTTCGGCGACGGATCCATCAGGCAGCACAACCGTCATGCCCAGGATGTAATCACTGGTGACGCCGTATTTTATGCAGCACGGTCCGCCTGCGTTGGTGGCGGCATTACCGCCGATGGAACAGATTTCATAGGACGACGGGTCTGGTGGATAGTACAAACCTTCGCGCGCGGCAACAGCCTTGACGTCATTGGTGATTGCCCCTGGTTCGACGATCGCGGTTCGTGACGAGACGTCCACTCGAATAGATTTCATTCGCTCGAGGCTGAGGGTGATAGCGCCGTCGACGGCGGTGGATCCGCCGACGACGCTCGTGCCGGCGCCCCGTGGAATGACCGGGACATTGTGACTGTTGGCGAAGCGCAAGGTCTCCTGGACATCTGCCGTCGTCGAAGCACGTACGACGGCGATCGGAGTGCCGGCTGCGGGATCGAAACTCCAGTCCTGCCGATAGGACTGGAGTAGATCTGGATCTGTGATCATCGCACCCGGCGACAATCGTCGGGCGAGCGTGTTCAAAGCGTCGACATTGACCATGATCTGGCTTCAGCCTTCCGATCCGAGATGTGAAACTCATTGTGTCCAGGGCATGTCCGTGGACCTAAGAGTTGAAAGTTAGTATCTCGAGTGCGGTTGAGATCCACCGAATGTGGCGTACGTCATATGTTGCTGAGGTCGGTCAGTACCTGATCGAAGGCACCGGTACGTCCAGGTGTCACTACCTTCTGAAACAGAGTCAGGACACACTCGTCAAGGGTGTCCGTTGCTGTGAGGGTTCTTCTGGTGACGATACTTCTACCGGACCATCGCCCACGTTCCATGTGAGCCAATGCGATTCCGTCACGTCGGGCTGTTGCCTTTCGGCCCGATGAATGAACGAAGAGGTATCTTCTGCCCGCGATATCGACTTCGCACAGCTTGTTCTTGCGGCGCATGGCCTTGGGTCTCTGGTCGATCAGAGTCCCGATCGTTCCGTCGGACAATCGAAGTGATGCAGGTCGGCCTTTGCGGAATGTGAGCCTTGGTCGATCCTGCTCGGCTGTTGACGATTTCCTCTTCCGCCCGCCGGAAACGCTCTCCAATTCGTCGTCGGGTGCGGGAATCAGTTCGCCTTGGACGCTCCCCGACGGATCGAATATCGATACGGCCGAACCACCTTCGGCAAGGTTCACGAACCAGCCGGTCTCTGTAGGGGTGTTCCATTTCATGTAGATGATTATTCTTCATCGGTGCCGAGGATCATCAGCAGATAGTCCGAGACGAGGATCGCGGTCAGGATTCGACAGTCACCTCGACGACGCCATCGTCGCCGTTGAAACGAACCGCCGGCCAGTACCCGTCCATGAAATGCAAACCGCACGAGTCTGTCAGACCAAGGACGACGTGGTTGTCGGGAAAGACCTCGACGGACTCGAGCACCAAATCGCGCAGTGCATCGATCACTTCGCCTCGTGACGGAGCTTCTTCGCTGAATTCGTTGACAATCGCTTCGACAGCCAGACGATGAAGAGCCTCGTGCTGGTCGAAGACGTGGCGTAAGCGGGGCAGCATGCCGCGTACGGTGTCAGGCTCGAGTGAGTGGGCGATAAATCCGACGGCTCGCCCGTCGAGGTTGCAGGTCAGGCTGTAGAAGTCGTCGTCCAATCGCTCACCGTCGGACAAGATGTAGTGCCCGCGGACAAGGGTGCCGAGCGCTTCGTCAGTGATGCCGAAGCCGGAGTCTGTCGTCACGAGAGCAGCCTAAAGGTCGACGAGGGCAAGGCGTAGTTCTGCTGAGACGGCCACAACGTCCGAACCGTGGCAGGAGCTGTTTTTCGCCAATCCACTCGCAATGTCCCGCTGACTGGGCATCCGGAACCTTCTGCGCCGCGACTGCCTTAGCGTTCTACGTCGATAACCACGTGAAGGGATTTGTTCAATGGCTAAGAATCAGGCACCCCCCGCGACACAAGCCAAGGACATCGTTGTCGATCTATTGGTGATCGGGTCCGGTACCGGCATGGCTGCCGCCCTCACCGCGAACGAACTCGGCTTGTCCACGCTGATCGTGGAGAAGACGCAGTACGTCGGCGGTTCGACGGCGCGGTCCGGTGGGGCGTTCTGGATGCCTGCCAACCCGATCTTGGCGAAAGCCGGTGCGGGCGACACCGTTGAGCGAGCGAAGACATACGTGCGTTCGGTGGTCGGTGATACTGCCCCTGCCCAACGAGGAGAAGCATTCGTCGACAACGGTGCGGCCACTGTCGACATGCTCTACCGCACGACGCCCATGAAGTTCTTCTGGGCCAAGGAATACTCCGATTACCACCCCGAACTGCCGGGCGGTAGCGCCGCCGGACGTACCTGCGAGTGCCTGCCGTTCGACGCGTCGGTACTGGGAGCGGAACGCGGTCGTCTGCGCCCCGGTTTGATGGAAGCCGGACTGCCGATGCCGGTGACGGGTGCGGATTACAAGTGGATGAACCTGATGGTGAAGAAGCCGAGCAAGGCTTTTCCCCGCATCATCCGCCGCCTGGCGCAAGGCGTTTACGGCAAGTACGTCCTCAAGCGTGAATACATCGCGGGCGGTCAGGCGCTCGCCGCCGGACTGTTCGCCGGTGTGGTCCAGGCCGGTATCCCGGTGTGGACGGAAACGTCGTTGGTTCGCCTCATCACCGAAGATGGCCGCGTAACGGGTGCAGTTGTGGTGCAAGACGGACGTGAAGTGACGGTGACCGCTCGGCGCGGTGTCGTCCTGGCAGCCGGCGGGTTCGACCACAACATGGAGTGGCGCCACAAGTACCAGTCGGAGAGCCTCGGTGAGCATGAGAGCCTGGGCGCAGAGGGCAACACCGGCGAAGCGATCGAGGCAGCACAAGAGCTCGGTGCAGGTATCGGATCGATGGATCAGTCCTGGTGGTTCCCCGCGGTGGCAAGCATCAAGGGCCGCCCGCCGATGGTGATGCTCGCAGAGCGTGCGCTGCCCGGCTCTTTCATCGTCGACCAGACCGGTCGTCGATTCGTGAACGAGGCGACGGACTACATGTCGTTCGGCCAGCGCGTGCTCGAACGGGAAAAGGCTGGCGATCCGGCCGAGTCGATGTGGTTTGTTTTCGACCAGGAGTACCGCAACAGCTACGTGTTCGCAGGCGGTATCTTCCCCCGCCAGCCGCTTCCGCAGGCGTTCTTCGAGTCGGGCATCGCGCACCAGGCGAGCAGTCCGGCCGAACTCGCCCGAAAGGTCGGTCTCCCCGAGGATGCGTTTGCCGAGTCCTTCCAGAAGTTCAACGAGGCCGCTGCTGCAGGTAGCGATGCGGAGTTCGGTCGCGGCGGCAGTGCATACGATCGGTACTACGGCGACCCGACAGTGTCCCCGAACCCGAATCTGCGCCAGCTCGACAAGAGCGCCCTCTATGCGGTGAAGATGACGCTCAGCGACCTGGGCACCTGCGGCGGTGTGCAGGCGGACGAGCATGCACGCGTGCTTCGTGAGGACGGCAGCGTCATCGACGGCCTGTACGCGATCGGCAATACCGCGGCCAACGCATTCGGTCACACCTACCCAGGCGCCGGCGCGACGATCGGCCAGGGGCTGGTTTACGGATACATCGCGGCCCATCACGCAGCAGAGAAGTAGCTCAAACCGTAGATGCACTAGCTAGTAGATCGACCTGACGGGAGATCAGCGCGCGTTTCCGATGCCGGAACGTGCACTGGTCTCCCGTTCGGCGTGTAGCAGCAATGCCAGCTGTATGTCCCATCTCGGTAACGCTGACGTGCCGGGTGACCGAGGCGCGGTATCGTCTCCAGAAGTGATGTGAGGCACTGATTTTTTCACCAGATGCCGTGGAATGAAGTGGCGCCTGATATCGACCGGTCGGGTCGAAAGCGCAAAAACAGGTACGTACCCAGGTAATTCAACCGTGGCGTGGAGCGTCGTGAAGCGACAGCGTATGAGGTGATTCCTCATCCGCAACGCAAGGATCTCCATGTTCCACCCCATTTCCGACCATCCGGGTAGACACCCACCCTGTCGATCTTCGAACGAAATGCCCTCAGTTCGGTCCGGCATTCGTAGTCCTCGATCAACGATCGATTCAGGCACTGCCTCGATGTAAAACCCGTATCTCCTGTGCTGTCACCAGGAGATACAGACCTGCGGGTCTATGCGCGCGATCGCGTTCGAGAGTGGTCACCGTACTTCTCTCCATGGCGCAATCCGAAAATTTCACTCCAACGGAGTCTCGGTGCGATGCACCGCGTAGCTCAGCACGTACTGAGTGCTGTCTGGCGGTAGAGCCTGCGCCGGCTCCGAGCACATCAGTCAAGGAAAATATGAGTAAGCACAGAAAACACAAGCCTTCCAGCACAAAACGATTCATCGCCGTAACTGCAGGACTGGGCGCCCTTGTGGGGGCCGGAGCAGTTGTCAATGCAGGTACCGCCGGTGCGCAGGGCTGGTCGGCGAGTTGCAGTTGGGAGTGGCCGGTAAGCGGATCACTTTCGCAGGGGTACCACGCGGGACATGACGGAGTCGACTTCGCTGTCAACGTCGGCACCGCGCTTCACGCGCCGACATCGGGCACGATTTCTGTTGCCGGACCCAATGATCCGGGTGGATACGGAACGTACATCCAGTTGGAAGCGGACAGTGGCGAGCAGATTCAGATGGGCCACCTCTCCGAAACCTGGGTCGGTGTGGGGCAGCACGTCGAGGTAGGCGACCAGATCGGGGCAACGGGTAACACCGGTAGCTCCACCGGTCCACATCTGCACCTCCGCATTCACAGTGGTGGCGCCGTCGATCCCATGTCCTTCCTGAGTTCGATCGGGGCGTGCGATACCGGGTCGAGTATCGTGCCCGCACCCGCACCCGCACCCGCACCCGCACCCGTGCCGGCACCGGAAGTAGCACCCGAATCCGCACCGGAACCGGCGCCAGTTCCCGTTGTCTACTCTGAGGCAGCCGAATCTGCACCGGTAGAGAGCATTCCGGAGTCGAAGGCTCCAGTGTCTGGCGAAGAGGTAGTCGTTGCGGCCGGTGATACGTTGTTCGACCTCGCTGCAGAGCGAGGTCTCACCTGGCAGCAGCTGTGGGACATCAATCCACAGATCGCCGATCCCGACCAGATCTTTGTGGGCGACGTAATCAATCTGTGAGAGTGGATAATTCGATACTGATCCTGGGATGAGTCAACGATTCGTATACGACCGGTTCCAGTACCCGAGTTAACTCCGAGTTCCAGTTGGTGCGCGTGAGCGCTGCAGCCGGGCCGTGCATTTCACGGTCCGGCTGTTTGCGCGCTCCGAGAAGTGATTCCTACCGAAGTGCTGATGCGTGGCGGTTCGCTTCTTGGGCAGCCACGGCCAATCGCGGGGGATCTTGCCGATACTATTGAGCCCGTGAACCGGTCCGCGATCACCTCCCTACGTCGACGTTGGTCAGATGAGGGCGTCGACAATTTACGGGCGCAGCTGCTCGATCAGTCGCGGATCGTCAAGCCGCCCCACACTCTCGTCTCCCCATGGGCGGAGACCGATGACGGGCTGATCGACGTGCGTGGCCTGACAGCGGGTAGCGGTGGATTGGACATCCGGTATCTCACGTTGGAACGGATTGATCTGAGTTTCGCTCGGGGTGCGATCTCCGTCTTCGAATCCGAACTATTCGACTGCCGTTTCGATTTCGTTGCACTGACCGGACAACCCCGTTTCAATCGCCGATTCGAACGGTGCAGTTTCCGGGGTGCCACGCTCTCGCGTCTGGCGCTCGGACCGAGGGTGGTCGATTGCGATTTCACTGGAGCCAAAGCACGCGGGCTCCGCTCCGTGCCCAATACTGTGTTCGAACGATGTGCATTCGACGACACAGACCTGCCTGGTGCGCAGTTCGCCGATACCTCTTTCGTGGAGTGCACTTTCGGCGGCGCACGATTCTCGGCGGCCACGAGTTTTGTGCGGTGTTCCTTCACCCGGACCGCTGTCGAGTTCTCCGAGGCGCGAGTGTCGCGAACAACATGTGACGGCACCGCGATTCCGGATCAATGGGCAGGTGAGGCTGATTCAGCAGTCGCACTGGAGCGGTATGCCGGTCGATATGCCCGAGCACTCGGCGTGGGGGACACAGAGGGTATGGCCCTCGATCCTGAAATGGATGATTCGTAAAGGGGGCAGATCGATGACTCGCGGGGTCACGTTCAGAACAGTATTCGGTGGACCGTCGGTGCCGCTCGACTTCATTGAGGAGTTGACTCGGCTCAGACACCGGCTGAGGGGCATCGCGATGCAGTACGACTTCGATCTGTTTGTTGTCGTTGGTGGCGACATCACCGTGGTGACCGATCCGACCGGGATCCGGCTTCCACGTGTGTTTCTGGGCAGGCGTACCGCTACGGCGCAGGTTCAGATGAACACTGACGACGTGATGGGGGTGTCCGATCCCCGCACATTTCTGTACACGACGATCCATGCGGCACTGACGGAACTGATCGCGCGTGTCTCAGACCGCGACAACGTCTTCGATGCGGACGGGGAGCGGGCGAAGATCGAGTTCTTGATCCTCGATGACAGTGGCGAGTGCGAATCAAAGCTGTGAAGGCAATGACAAATGCTGCGCTCCCAAATTCGTCAGGCTGTTGTCACTTTCTGGCATCAAACACTGCGGTGGGCCCAATGAATCCGGACATTCCGGCTATACGATGTGTGTATGCGTTGTAACCGTACGTGTCACGGGTGGCCGGTGTCGGCGCGCTTCGTCCTTGTTGTGTGAGTGTTTCGTCCCGCTCCGCCCATTTCGGGCGATTCTTCATCTAGCTGAGGTTGGTGAATCTTCGGCTTGCGTCGTGGAACGATCCTCAGGCTTCGCCCGGGCTTGACGACTGAATACGGCCTTCCGTCCGCCCGAATAGGCGGACGGAAGACCTCAATTCAGTTGCGGGTGAACGCACTCGGCGATCGCGGTCGGGTCTTGTCAGGGTTGAAATTCGTCGTTGGATGAATTCTCCGGCGAGCCGGCCGCGAGTATGCGCGTCCACCACCTTTGTCGCTGCGGATCTTCGTTCCAGACGACCGGTTCAGCCAGAGCTGCGGCGGGGGCCATGATTGGCGCGGGCATAGTGGACCTCCTGGATGAAAGGTTCTTGTACAGTCGATTTCGTGCCAAGCCGTTCAGGTCAGGCTTCGATCTGTCCCTGAGTTTCTGCCTCGGAGTTGGCAGTGCTGGACGGCGGCCCCGACGCGATTTCGATCCGCCGCGGTTTCGCCTTCTCTGCGATCGGCAAGCTCACGGTCAACACGCCGTTGTCGTACGAGGCGACGATCCGCTCGGAGTCGATGTCCTCACTGATGGACAGCTGCCTTCTATACGTTCCCGTGAAACGCTCACTGGCCAGCCACGTCACTCCATCTTCGGAGAGAGCACTGCGGTGCGCGGTCAAGGTCAGGGTCGAGCCATCTACCTGTACGTCCACCGATCCCGGGTCGACGCCGGGAAGATCGGCGTGAAGGACGTAGTGATCATCGATCTTGTAGAGGTCCATCGGCATGAAACGTGGACTTCGGTTGCTGCCGGTTTCGGTAGCAAGCAAGGACTTGGTGATCGCGTCGATGTCGGTGAAGGGATCGAAACGAAGCACAGCAACACACCTCCCGTATCGTCTAAGAAAGGCCACCGTCACCTCGACGGCGACCGAACTCACTGTGCGAGAACATGATAACCAACCGATCTGGCACTCTGCAACCTTGAGTGCCAGATTCTTCGACTGAACTTCGGCTAGATTTTCGGGAGCATCTGGGGGCGTGACTGTTCGGTGATCACGCGATCACTCGAGTCCTGCTGGATCAGGACACCCGGGTTGAGAAATCCGCAGATGCCTCGGTTCGATCCGACTCGAACGAGTGTGATGAAGTACCAGTCAGCTTGTGGTGCTGGCTATTTCGTTGAGAGCTCGTTCTACGGCTTGCGCGATCTTGCTTGCCGGAGGGAGATGCTCGGCATCGGTCTGGATTCCGATCCAGAATTTGTCGTTGTAGGACGCTGCTGTGAAGCCGATTCGAACATTGCCCGCCAACGGGCCGAGCGGCCAGAGTTGGACGAGCGCTGCCCCGTCGAGCGTGAGCGGACCGCGTGGTCCGTGAACATTGGACACCACTGCACCGATCATGTGCTGTCGCTTCGCGAATTTGTCGAAGATGCCGGCTACACGCGGCGACCGAAATGTTGTTCCTGCCGCACGTGCGGACGGTTTTGCGGCCGCAGTTTGCTTCGCGACGATTGCGACGGCACGTTCCAGGTCTGTTTCTTGAAGTGGGAGGTCGATGATCATGAATCCGACGGCGTTGCGTGCGTCTCCGATCGCTGTGACTGCGACGGGGACCGATACGGCGATCGTTTTCGGAATGGACTCGCCACGATCTTCGAGGATGAATCGCAGTCCGGTGCCCGCTGCAACGAGGTAGGCATCGTTCAATGTGCCTCCCACACTTTGCGCACCGCGCACGACCGGAGCGGTCCGGGTGCTGACGGAAGCGATGGATCTCGTGGTGCCGATTGTGCCGAGCAGTACCCGTGATCGGATCGGCCGATGTAGGAACGTCCCGATTCGAAATCGGAGGAGGTCCAGGGAACTGGCCTTCTGGGGGATGTGTGGCTCGGGGGAGTGGCCGGTTTTCGCCGTTGGTGGCGCCCCTGGGTCGGGTTTTTTCGAATCAGGCGAGGCGAACAAGCGCTCGAAAAGGTCGCTGGCACCGGCGCCGTCGAGAACCGCATGATGCACTCGAATGACGATGCCGCACTGACCAGTTCGAGCTACAGGAATCAATGCGATGTGCCACAACGGTCGGGTGGTGTCAAGGGGTTGCATCACAAGTCGACCACAAACCGCTTCGAAGTCGGGTTCGGTGGGACCGCGTTCCTCCAGTGAGACATGGAGGTCGACCTCTATGTTGCTTTCCGTCCACCACCATGACCCATGCCGCACAATCGGTCGTTGCCGCAACAACGGTTCCTGCGCGATCTGCGCGGCGAGTGTTCGGTGAAGATGCGCTGGATCCGGTCGACCGTCGCTGTCGACAAAGCCGCCCGGAGAGAGCAGACCGGCAATAGTGACCAGGTACGGCTGGACATCCACACCGAGCTGGAAGCTCGCAGCGTCGACGGGTGATATCGGCACGTCGGGTGTGGTGTCGACCATCTGCTGAGCCTAATCGAGGCGACACGGTGGACGGCGCTGGTTTCGGCTAGCGGATCACCAAGTCGTGGTCGGTGGCGCTGAGCGTGATCGCGGCAATGTGGTTTCCGCGCATCCAGTCCTGCACGAACGCGTTCAGAGCGGGGTTCGATGCCCGATCCGCGTACGCGTCCGACGGGATCTCGATTGCCCCGACGAGGTGGCGCGGATCGGCATCGAGGCCGGATGCGCGGGGAGTCATCCGTAGTCCGTCGGCGGTGTGCAGGACGACCGGAAGAACCGTGCCATCCGGTGCAGTCACGGTCGCGGTCCGGGTGGTGGCGACCGGGTCGAAATGGTCCACGTCCAGTCGGTATCCGGACGGTTGTGCGTACTGGCCGATCGCGTCGAGCATGCGCGGATCCACCACAGAGTACGGAAACCCGATGTCGATCAGAGTCTGGCCGTCGATGGCGCCGTCGCGGGCGGGCAAGGTCGTGGACAAGTGCCAGGGGGCAGCGGGGGACAGGGTATCCGTCGACCGGTCTGTCGGCGCGTTTTCGATCAGTGTGCCGAGGAGGGACGCGCCAGTCGGCGTGAACTCCCAAGCATCCCCGACGAGATCCTTGTGCCAGAAACCGGATTCGGCGCCGCGGCGGCCCTCGACACGCAACTCCCGCCGGTTCGGGCCGGGGCCGAGTGAGTGCACACTGATCGCGGATGTGACTTCACCGGGAATCTTGGGCTGGTGCACCCAGTCCGGTGCCGGAAGTTGGATCGCGGCGGTGCTGCGGTCCAGCGTTTCGGCCACGAGGTTGGGTGCCGACGGCTTGTCCGACTGATCTTCCCAGCTGTAGCGGAAGAAGATCGAGTCCGATCCCGAAGAATCGAAATCAAATGTGCGGGTGTACATGTCGCCGTACTTGTTCATCACGAAAGTGGTTGATCCGGCCGCCGACAGCGAGTCCGCCTGGAATCGCCCGCCGAGCGGGCCGCCGATCTCGTAGCTGTCGTCGTTGGGCAGCCACGGGTCTGCGTAAGTTATTCGGCTGCCGTCCGCGGTCAGCGTGGGGATCATCGTCATCTTGGCGAGTCCGACGAAGTGAATCCGTCCTGCGATGTCGGTGAAAGTTTGATTGTCCCAAGGCGACGAGACGCTCAGCGCCCACCCGTTCGGCCGGTCTCCCGGAAGTTGTCGGCCTGGACCACTCCAGAGGGGCGCGCCCCACGCGGAAGTCCAGTTCCACACGAGCGGGTCCTGGGAGGCGTTGTCCATCGTGTAAACCCAGCCGTTGTCGTCGACTGCGACGAGTTCGTCGTCGTCCAGTGATATCCCGACCAGTCGTCCACGTAGGCATTCGGGCATCGGCACGAAACGCCATGGCTCGGTCGTTGGTTCGCCGGGTGCCCGCGGACGAGCGAGTAAGTCGTGGTCGACCAGTGCAAAGTCCCAGAATCGATTGAATTGGGTTGTTGGCGTGCGCATCTCGATGGAAGACGGGGTGGCCGTGCCGTTGAACAACGGAAGGTTTTCCAACCCGACTCGTCCGCCTCCCGAGGGTGCGCCGGGTGGCAGTTGGGCGGTTCCGAATGGTACGCAACTGGCCGGCCCGGTTTCGGTGGGCGTGGCTGCGGAGAGGGGAGTGGACCACAGCAGGCCGGCGGCGAAGAGGATGCCGACGGTCGACAGTCGCGATCGGTACGGGTGCGAAACTCCACTCGCGGTCTCGTTCACCGTCCGATTGTCGCATGATCGGCACGTTGAATCTGCGGATTGTGAGGTTTGTCCATCTGTGTCGGTTGCGGCGAGAGTGCCGATCGCTGCGTTGGTTGTTGTGAGTGGAACGAGAGTGCTTGTACTGCAAAAGTATTCGCCGTGTATCTGAGTTTGCCATGACCTGCAGATACGGTGGGGTGATGAGAAGGCCGAAGTCGCTGGGTGAATGGTTGGTAGCTGACCCTCCGGAGTCGTCCAAGCCACCGGGGCCGATTCTTTTGGCGTTCACCGTTGTTCCGCTTATTGCGTTGGTCTGCCGGCATTACGGATGGTGGCCTTCGCCATTCGGTGACTTCAGGTGGTTCGATCCTCTCCTCGTCAGCGCTGCGGCTCTGCTCACCTTGATCGTTGTTGGTCTGGTGTGGGCGGTTCGTACGCTCTACGTTCTCGGCCAGGACCGACGGTGGTCGTGGTGGATCCTGCCCTCTCCGGTTGCCGTTATCGCCGCGGTCGCTGCGGTGTTGTTGATGCCGCCGGCAACTTTCCTCGACAAGAGCGGAGAGTTCGAGACCATCGCGATTGCTCTCCTGGAGCAGCCTGGATCGACTGTGGAAGAGCTCGAGATCGGCCAGTTCGAGATCAGCAGTGCCCATGTCGTACGTCCCGATGAGGTCTACTTCATCGACAACGACAGCATGTTCACCACCACGAGTGGATGGGTGTACTCGCCCAGCGGCGCACCTACGGGGTTCGACGATTTCTCCGCAAAGCACCTCGGCGGACCTTGGTACGAGTTCACGGCGGTCTGGCGTGACTGATTCGCGCCATTTCACGCATGAAGTGCGTCGATAAATCGAGTGGCCCGTGTCGAGGACCTGTGGCTACCATCGGGGTGTGGACATCGTGATGCCCCATGGGCGTGAGGGGGTTGTCGGCGTCGTCTTCGCCGGCAGCAGATAGCGCATTTCGGACCCGACAGCACTAGGTGCTGGTCGGGCCATGAGCTGTACCCACCTTCACCGATCCACGATTGGCATACACCCATGATCATTTTGACCGATACATCTACCCGTTCCAGCCTCGTCAACGCGAGCCGTAAGGAGAAGACTGATCTCACGTTGCCGGATGGCTTCGACACCATCGACTTCGACGCTCTCGACTATCTGGGCTGGCGAGATCCCAAAATGGGCCGACGCGCCTACGCGATCGTCCCGACACTCGACGGGGAGATCATCGGAGTCTTGCTCGTTCAAGCGCAAGCCACTCCACGGTCGCGCGCCCAGTGTTCCTGGTGCCGTGACACGCGCCTTCCCAACGAGGTCGTCTTCTACGGCGCCAAGTTGGCCGGCCCGGCCGGTCGACGCGGCAGCACAGTCGGAACACTGATCTGCCGAGATTTCCAGTGCTCGGCCAATGTTCGTAACGACCCCCCGCTCCCATACGCCGGCTACGATGCCGCCGCTGCGCGCCAGGACCGGAAAGATGAACTGGTGCTGCGTGCTTCGAGTTTTGTCGAGCGAGTGGCTCGGCAGTAGAGGGGACCCCGGGGACGCGATATCCCTGTTGTGAAGTTCGGCCCCTCCCTGGGCTGAGGAAGGGGCCGAACTGCCTGGACGGTGTCGATCCGAGGGGCACTCGGACACGGTGCGACATCTGGCGTCGCACATGATTACTCGGTCAGGGCGTTGCTCGACGTAAAGTGACCCAGGCTCCGGCTATGCAGGCGATGGCCAGGGCCAATGGAAGTAGTGCCATCGGCACCACTCGGGAAGTATCGGCAAACCACGAACCGATCGCCGGCCACCAGCTGGCCCAGGTGATTACGATCGCTGACAGGCCGAGCACACCGAAGAGACCGGTGAGAGAGGCGAGCAGACCGGTGGTCCTCCATCGCTGGTAGATCGCACCTGTCAGCATTGCGATCGAACTGGTCAGCAGCAGCGTCGCGAACAGCGCGAGCAACTGAACGGCTGCGCTGTCGGTGAAATAGCGTGCGATGCCGAACATGCGCATGTGCACACCCCAGCCGTTGGTGGCGGACTCCACCACTGACAGCAGTTGTAGCGCGATTGCGAAGATTGCGGACTGTGTCAACGCCATTATCGTGGTGGCAGTGAAGAACTCGCGGCGAGTCACGCTCAGCCCGAGCGCGAACGGGAACGTCTGGGTCATCGACTGGAGGTAGAACGCCAGCACGAAACCGTAAACGGAGAACACACTGCCGGTGAATCCCTCACCCTGCTCGTTTCCGACGATCGCGTAGATGGTGAAGCTGATGAGGAAAGAGATCAAAAGGATGCCCACCGGCCAGGCGATCAGCAACGGCCACGCGACCGTGTGCAGTTGGAGGACGGAACCGATCCTGGACCGGGTGGGCGCCTTCGGGACCGTCCGGGGCGCTGTCGTTGCGATGCTCATGCGGTGATCTCCTTGCGCTGCGTCGAAGTCGCGATGACAAGTTCCTGCAAAGATGCCGGTTCCACTTGGACTCCCGCCTCCCGCAGTCGGATTCGCTCGGTCTCGGTCACATCGGCCTGCAACATGATTCGGCTGTGGGAGCCTAGTGTCTCCCGGCGCAGGACCCTGCCGGACGCGGCAACAGCATCCACCGCATCAAGGGGGCCGGATACCACTACGGCGCGACCTCGCAGTGCGTCTGCGTCCTCGTCGACGACAATCCGGCCGCTGTCTACGACGATCACGTGCTCGAGCAGATTGGCTACCTCGTCGATAAGGTGAGTCGAAAGCACTACAGTGCGAGGATGTTCGGCATAATCGGCAAGCAGACGATCGTAGAAGAGTTGGCGTGCAACGGCATCGAGGCCGAGATACGGCTCGTCGAAGAGCGTGAGCGGTGCACGGGAGGCAAGTCCGATGATCACTCCCAACGCTGACCGCATGCCGCGCGAGAGCTTCTTCACCTTGCGGCACAGTGGAAGTTGGAAATCGTCGAGCAGTGTCTCGGCGAACGCGTGGTCCCAATTCGGGAGCAGATGGCCGGCGGCGACGAGTACATGCTTGACCTTGAGGTCCTCGGGGTACGTCTGGCTTTCCTTGACGAAGCACACGTTCGCCAAGACGTCGGCATTTTCGAAAGGGGCAGCGCCGAATACCTCGACGTCGCCGCTGGTGTGCAGGTCCTGTCCGGTCAGCATCTGCATGATCGTGGTCTTGCCTGCGCCGTTACGTCCGAGCAGGCCGTAGATTTTGTTCTGGCCGATCTCGAACGAGACGTCCGAGAGCGCATCGACGTCCCCGTAGCTTCTGTTCACTGCTCGCATCGAGGCGACGAGTTCAGTTTCGTCGAAACGCCTGACGTGCGACTTGGTCGTTGTCGTGCTTGAGTTCATCGGTCCGCCTTCCTGTCGTCCAGCATGGATTTGAGTTCGTCGAGGGAAATCTGAAGGCGGTCGGCCTCCATGACCAACGGCTCGATGTATTGGCGCGCGAACGCTTCTCGTCGTCTGAACCTGAGTGCGTCGCGGGCGCCGACGGTGACGAACATTCCGATTCCCCGTTTCTTGTAGAGGAGCCCCTCGCCTACGAGTTGATTGAGGCCCTTGGCTGCCGTCGCCGGATTGATTCGGTGGAACGCCGCCAGTTCGTTGGTTGAGGGCACCTGCCCGTCTTCCGGCAGTGAGCCGTCGATGATCGAGCCTTCGATCTGCTCGGCGATCTGCTGGAACAGTGGTCGTCCGTCGTCGATCACGATGATCGACGCCCGGTGTTCACTGGTTCATTACTCATGTAATGAACCATAGAACGTCGTGGGGCATGTTGGCAATGAGATCGCGGAATCTGGCACCGATGCCTTGGGTCTCCGAGCGCTACCCATCGGGATATTCATCGCAGAGGCTGATGGAACAGCTTGGATGCAGACCAGCTACGACTTCCAGATCCCCGGGGCGCTGCGCACAGGCATTGAGCTTCTGCGGAACCGTGGAACCGCCGATCTAGGTGGTCGACCACGGGACGGGGTTGACCGAAACACCCGTCAGCATCGGCAATTCGCCACCCAACGTGAAGCAGGCGAAACCGCAGCCTCGGCTTCGGGGCGTAACCCGGAGTCGTAGAACAGAAGCCGGACCGCACGCCGCGGTCGGGCCCCTTTCGTCAACCCAAAGACGGAATCGCATCCACCGCAAGTAGGGACTTAGCGCCCCGTTTTGGTGTTTCTGTACTGATTCGCAATCCCGATACGTACGCTTCCGACCAGGGAATCGGACACTCGACCAACAGGGGTATTTATGCCGAATGTGACAGTGAAGTTCGGGGGTTCAGACCCGGAAACAGCAGACCTCGCACGCCGGGCACTGCAACCAGTACTCGACAGCATCTACCGCACATACCGCAGGAAACCGCTCCCATTCGTCGAAGCCGCACTGAAACGCGCAGGCCGAGGGAGCTTCTCACAAGCAGGAATTGAACGATTCGCCAATTACATTTCAAGAGGCGACCGACCGATCCTCACCAAATAGTGCGGCCGCCCGTGATCAGGCCGAAGACCGAAGCGCTTCCACCGGCTACCTGGTCGACGACTTAAAGTGGTCTGTGCCAACTAGGTTCTGTGCCAACTAGGTACAGGTCCATCGTGGTCAACATCGGAGACAGCTCCCGCTCGCGTCCGAGATCGGTAGCTGCCTCACCGTGGCATGGGACCTGTCAAACACAATCTCCCCTTCCTGGACAGGTAGGGGAGATTGTGTTTGTGACCACCGCACGATCCACGCATCTGCTGATATGCAGGTTTCAGGCAGAGCTGAAACTGTCATTCACATGCGGTCGGCCGATCTTCTCTACAAGTCGGGTGCGGTTAGTGGCCCTGCGCCTTCTAATGAGAAGGGGATCGTGGAACCGTTCGCCATCGCCACGATCACGTTGACGATAGCAAAGAGGACGTTATTCATTTCAAATTCACCTCCTCTCTCCGTCTAGAGCCCGGCAGCATTCGCTATTGCATACAGGGCAGAGGCCCTGCTATCGAAATTGGGACTGCAATGTAAGCGGGCGAGCCTGGACCGAATGAGGTGGCTGTCCTGATATATCCGAGGCCATTCGAGGAGTTGTAGTCCACCAACCAAGGTCCACCAGAATCGCCTCCGCCAAAGTTGCCCGGTTTGGGAGTTGCGTGAGAAGCCGTAGCTCCGAACGTCATAACCAGGGAAGGCGCCGCAATGCTTGCGAGGAATAAGGTTTCGACTCTGGACACCTACGGCCCTCTATCGAATTGGGGCCAACCTGCCGGTTTTTTAAGATCTTCGGGAAGGTAGCGCGACGCTAAGGTGACAGTCCTCCAAACTGGGGTATTTCTTCGAGATTTATCCGGCTCTTCCGGATCCGGAGTGTATGAGTCGAACCACGGATGATCCGAGCAGGCACAAGATGTAGGTCGGTGAGGGTTTTTAATGTGCAGACCGATGGTCGTGCATTGGGACTTACGGTTAGGGCTGTCCGATACTGAGGAAGAATACGTACTTGATGCTTTTCGAAGGTGATTTTTGACGGACTTGGGTATTTTCACAGTTGTGATTGTGAGAAGACCTGCATTCTTGCGTGAGTTGTGGTCCCCGGTGTCCGGGTGCGCTACGGCAGATCGGTTTTAAAAACTGATAAGCGCGCGGTGCCCGAGCAGAGACAGTTTCCAACCCCATCGGTTGGTAGTCGCGCTCGAATCACTGATGGACGGCAAACGAACCGAGGTACCGGCGACCATCGGCTTCGAGGTCGACAGCACTCTCCTGACAGTGCGCGCAATGGACACCGATTTAGGCCGGGGCACGACCAGTCGGACGGCATCGATGAACTGCAGAATTCCGAGATCCGGTCCTTTAGCACCCCCATTTGCGTTGGATACACGTTAACTGATCACTGAATGGAGGAGGTTGTGTACCTGCCGTGTACCTGTCACAGGATTTGGGACCCAAACAAGCGAAGTTCGTCTGCCCCAAAAAGGACTCTGAACTGCGGAGAATCTGTGGAGCCGATGACGGGAATCGAACCCGCGTATTCAGCTTGGGAAGCTGATGTTCTACCATTGAACTACATCGGCGTCGCAGCCGACCGGACGTGTTTTCACCGCCGATCAACGTGCTGTCCGAACATTATCAGACGAGCTTTCAAGCAGCGGTGTCCCCGGCCGTCATTGATCAACACAGGCGTGTGGAAGTCGGCGCCATCGGTAAATGATTTGCCCACAAGTTCTGCGCGGGAAAGCCTTTCGGCATGGAGAACTTGAGACAGGTGGGGCTGGGCTCTGCCGTGGGAGTCCAGAACCCGCGCATCGTGTTCGGTAACCACGGTGTGATCGCACCCATCGATGGGTCGGCACTGCCCGCAGAACCGGTAACCTCTACCTGTGCTGCTCTCCGATCGTGACATCCGTGCCGAAATCTCCGTTGGACGTCTGGGTATCGACCCTTTCGACGATTCCATGGTGCAACCGTCGAGCGTCGACGTGCGCCTGGATGGTCTGTTTCGGGTGTTCAACAACACGCGGTACACGCACATCGACCCGGCACTGCGCCAGGACGAGCTGACCAGCCTGGTTGAACCGGCAGAGGGCGAGCCGTTTGTGCTTCATCCCGGCGAGTTCGTTCTCGGTTCGACTCTCGAAGTGTGCTCACTGCCGAACGACCTGGCCGGCCGCCTCGAAGGTAAGTCGAGCCTCGGGCGCCTGGGCCTTTTGACGCACTCCACTGCCGGCTTCATCGACCCGGGTTTCAGCGGCCACATCACACTGGAGCTGTCCAACGTCGCAAACCTGCCGATCACGCTGTGGCCGGGAATGAAGATCGGGCAGCTCTGCCTGCTCAAGCTGTCGAGCGCTGCAGAGTTCCCCTACGGAAGCTCCGAGGCCGGATCCAAGTACCAGGGTCAGCGCGGCCCGACTCCGTCGAAGGCGTACCTGAACTTCAACCGCAGCTGAACGAACCAACTTCGGGGGGAGTCGCATGATCGGAATTTTCTACGGTCTGGTGTTCATGAACTTGTTGTTCGTGACCAGCACCGTGTGCTTGATGAAGCCGTCGAAGGCCAGTGTTGTTGCGACCGTCTGCGCAGGAGTGGCGTGGCTCTTCTTCAACGGCCCGCTGGAAGGTCAGGTCTTGTGGTCGTTGAATCGAGAACACGGTCTGACGGTCTCGGATCTGATGTCGCTTGTTGCCTTCGGCATCGCCGCTCGTGGTTGGAATCAGGTTCGTAAGGTCCGCGAAACCGTCGACGCCGATCGTTACTGACCTGCGAGCTCACCTCAATTGAACGCCACGATTCGGGCAGAAGTTTCGACCTGGAGCACAACGGTCGGCGAATCGGGCACAATTACTGAGTATGTGGTGGATTGTCGGAGGCGTACTACTCGTATGGGTCGTGTGTTCCATTCCGATTGCCATCCTGGTCGGACGCGGTATCGCGCGTCGGGACCGCGCAGAATTCGACGGCCGAAATCAACAGTGGGCCGACGAGGTTGTCAGGTCGATAGAGAAGCAATCGGATCAGGACAATGCCGATCGGCGTAAGCCACCACTGATCAGCTGACCAGCTGGACTTTCCGGAGGTGAGTGGGCGTGGAACTTCCATCCGATACTCCCGACGACGTCGTGGCCGCAGCCGCCGGAGGACCCAGGATTCCGCAGTTCGATCCCACAGTCGGGATTCCGGTAGTTCCGCCTGCGGGAGATGCTCCACACCGGTTGGTGGTCATCGGCGACTCGCTGTCGCAGGGATTTCAGAGCGGGGCGGTCTTCAATACCGAGCTGTCGTATCCGTCGATCATTGCTCACCAGTTGGGCTGGCTCGATCGGTTCCGCTTTCCCCGATACGGCGGTCCGGGCGGGCTCCCACTCAACATCGAACTGCTGCTCCGCACCCTCGAAGAGCGCTTCGGCCCACGGCTCGACCTCTGGGAGGTTCCGCTCGCACTCTTTGCTGCACGCGAGTTCATGGACCAGGTGGAGGACTACTGGGAGCGTGGGCCGGGCAGCGAAGCGCCGACGTTCTCGGCGATCAATCACAGCCTTTCGGTCTACGGGTGGGATCTTCGTGACGCTCTGACCAAGACCGCACATGGGTGTGAGGCAGCCCTGCACGAACCGCACGACGACCTGATCAGCCAGATCGTCGAGAACAACGGCGAACGCGCCGCACTGAGAGTTCTGCCGCGAGGCTCCGAGGCAGAGAAGCGCATGACGGCGTTCGACGCGGCAGCGGAACTGGGCAAGGAAGGCATCGAAACTCTGATCGTCTTTCTCGGGGCCAACAATGCGCTCCGCACCGTCACCGAACTCCGAGTCGATTGGAGCGGCAACAACTTCCGTGACCCGGACGGCAAGCGCGAATACACGGTGTGGCAGCCCGAGCACTTCGCGTCGGAGTACGCCGAGGTGCTGGCCGCGATCCGCAAGATCAACGCCCAGCACGTCATCCTCTGCACCGTCCCACACGTGACCATCGCACCGATCGCCCACGGGCTCGGCGGCAAGATCGAAATCGGATCCCGCTATTTCCCGTACTACGCGCGACCGTGGGTGCGCGACACAGACTTCGACCCACAGCGCGATCAACACATCACCGGCGCGCAGGCGTGGGCCGTCGATACCGCAATCGATGTGTACAACGACGGAATCGAGCAAGCCGTCGCGAATGCCCGTCGGGTGGGGAAGGACTGGTACCTCTGCGATATTGCCGGGTTGCTCGAGCGCGTGGCCTCACGGCGCTACGTCACCGACGTCAATGCGCGGCCGTCATGGTGGACGCCGTACCCCCTCCCCAAAGCACTGACCGACTTGCAACCCGTGCCGGACTCGCTGTTCCTCTCCGCCGACGGTCGCGGCGGCCGCGCGTCGGGCGGCCTCTTCTCGCTCGACGGCGTTCATCCCACGACAGTCGCGTACGGGGTGATGGCGCAAGAACTGGCGAACATCATGGTCACGGCCGGGGTCCAGTTCGACCGCGCTCAGGTCGATTTCGACCGACTCGTCCGACGCGACACCTTGGTGCGCACTCCGCCGCAGAATCTCGATTCCACGCTCGGCGTCATCGGCTGGGCTGACGAGCATCTCGGCTTTGCCAAACGTGTGTTCGGCCTCTGATTTTCAGCTTGCCTTCGACATCGTCGGTGCAACGATGCGTTCCGCGTACTCCCGCAACAGCACGACCAAGTCTACGTCGTCGACGGAAAGTCTGCCGGTCGGACCTATCGCAGCCAAGGCACCGACGACACACCTTTCCGCGTCGTGGATCGGGACGGCGACGGCGGAGCGTCCGACACGGATCTCGTCGACCTCACGGGCGGGCTCGCCGCGCCGGATCCGAGAGAGTTCGAGTTCCAACTGGTCGCCGTCGGTGATGGTGTGTGCGGTGACCTTTCGCAATGGGGCCTCGGCCAATTCGGGTCGGCTGGCGAGGAGCAGCTTCCCGACAGCCGACGCGTGAACGGCTGTGACCAGCGTCCGTTCGCCGCTGAGCTCGTGGTCTGGATCGCGATCGACCAGTCGAATTCTGTTCTCTGCAAACGACGCGAGGTAGACGCCGAACCGTAGCTGCTCGCGAAGTTCTTCGAGGAGCACCGAGTTGTCGACGGGGGTGGGTTCGGCGGCAGCCCCGGCCAATTCACGTGTGCGCCGGCCCAGCGCGAAGCCGGAGAGGTCGGCGATCCGAACCAGGTAACCGTCGGCGACAAGGATGTTGAGCAACCGATACGCAGTGGCAGGTGGGATGTCGGCCAGGGCAGCAATGTCTTTGGCGGTGGCTCCCGATCCGAGCCTGGCCGCCGACTCGAGGAGGGCAAGGGCGCGCTGAACCGCTCGGGGTTCGTGCCCACCGAGGTCGCGTGGTCGGCCCACCATCAGCGGGCGCCGGCAGTCGGCTCGCCCACCAGCACGATGTTTCCGGCTGCGTCGGTGGCGAACACCCCAGCTCCTGGTAGTACGTCCTCGGTTTCGGGACTGTCGAACGCGCCGACGTGCAGCAGGCTCTTGGGGCTTCGGCGTCGCAGGTAGAACTGCCAGAGCGTGCCCGAGGTCAGGATCACGAGCACAGCGATCGGTGCAACGTACGCATGGTCGATCGTGTTGGCGTAAACGAGGTAACCGAGAACTATCGCACCGGCACCACTTCCACACGACGCGGCTGCGAGAACGCCGGGAGTGTGCTCTCCGATACGCGTCAGGAAGACAACCGATGCGATCGCCACCAGTGCATAGGCAACGATGACGGCACCGCGAACCGTCAGTCGAACGTCGTCGAAAATCTCTCCGCGTCCAAGGATGGCAAAGGCTCCGCCGCCCACCAGAACTGTGCAGACGACGACGGTCAGCGCGAAGTAGGGCGTGCGAAATGCGCTGTGAACCGAGGCGAACCGGCGGGGGAGTAGGCGTTCGACGCCGAACGAGTAGACCAGTCGCGACGCAGCATTGGACGACGCCATCGACGACGCCAGCCACGAGCACCCCAGACCGACGTTGAGCGCGATGACGACACCTGGACTCACACCCGTCGCTGTTCCGTGGAGATAGGCGTTGACGAGGGTGTCGCTACGTCCCGACCAAGCGGCCCAGCCCGCAAAGATGAAGAGCGATCCACAGATGATCGGGGTGAGAAGGACTGTGCGGGTGACGGTTACCAGCGGACGACGAGCTTCGGGGCCGAAGAAGGCCGCGCTCTCGAATCCGGCGAGAGCGAACACGGCAGCCAGGGCGGTGAGTAACAGCCCGTGGCCGGAGGTGGGCGGAACGATCTGTGCTTGTTGACTTCCGGAACCGCCCACAATCATGAGCCCGACGATGAACAGAAGTGAACAGCTTTCGACGACGAGGATCGCGAGAGCAGCAAATCTGACACTTCGAACGAGGGCACCGAGAATCAGCAGGGCTATCCCCAGATAGAGCGCGATGACGTGAAAAGTCTTGTCCACGTGCACACCCGCGAAGCCGAGCAATGCGATTGCGACCTGTCCTCCGTGATAGAGCGTCATCACCGCGCTGCCGACGTACTTGACCAGCATGGCGATGCCGGTGGTCAATGCTGCCCGGGTGCCCAGGCCACGAAAGACGAAGCTGTGCAGCCCGCCCGATGCTGCCATTCGGCGCGTGAACTGCGAAACGCAGAAAGCGATGAGCGTCACCAGCACGGTGGCCGCGATGATGGTGATCATCCCGCTCAACAATCGGCCGTGTGTCAGCATGGTGACGGGCAGAACGACCATCGACACAGCAGGGGCGGTGGTTGCCACCGACTGGGCCAGCACTTCGGCGCCCGAGAGTTGCCGACGGCCCAACGCGCGCAGCGGTGATCGCGCCGGGGGCTGCTTCTCGCGCGTGGTGAAGGACCGCGCGATAGCTTCGGTGAGAGCGGACATGTCGCGTCACGCTAGTCCGGTTCTGTAACGCGGATATTGCGGACATGCTTCCGCTGATCGCACTCGGGTGAGAGAGCCCGATGCTGATGCTCGCAGGTTTCTCACTCGGTCCCCACTGACTGTTTCCTGCGCGTCAAGTTCCGGACCCAACGCTCCTGAAGTCTGTGTTCAACACCAACCACCCGGGTCACCGGGAGCACACTGGGGAGCTCGAATGCCATACACACGTAGATCTTTCATGCGCAGTCTGGGAATCACCGGCGGCGCCGGCCTGGCACTCGGTGCTATGTCGTCCATCGGCCTGGCGCCGGCGGTGGCGTCGACGCCGAGGCGATTTCAGGCACCTGTCGCGGGTGACCTGATCGGAAAGGTCAAGGGAAATCACTCCGTCGTGATCCTCGGCGGTGGACCGTCCGGTCTGTGCTCCGCCTACGAACTGCAGAAGGCCGGATACAAGGTCACTGTCCTCGAAGCGCGCAACCGGCCGGGTGGTCGGGTGTGGTCGATCCGCAACGGCACCGAAGAAACCGACCTGAACGGTGAGACACAGACCTGTACGTTCTCCGAGGGGCACTTCTACAACCTCGGTGCGACGCGTATTCCGCAAAATCACAACACCATCGACTACTGCCGCGAACTGGGCGTCGAACTGCAGATGTTCGGAAACCAGAATGCGAACACCTTCGTCAACTACACCGGCAACAAGCCGCTGGCGAATCAGTCGATCACCTACCGAGCAGCCAAAGCCGACACCTACGGATACATGTCCGAGCTGCTGCAGAAGGCCACCAATCAGGGCGCGCTCGACCAGGTCTTGAGCAAGGAAGACAAAGAAGCACTCTCGTCCTTCCTCACCGACTTCGGCGATCTCTCCAGCGACGGCCGCTATGTCGGATCCTCGCGTCGAGGGCACTCCGCCGAGCCGGGCGCCGGCCTCAACTTCGGAACCGAGATCGAACCATTCGGGATGAGCGATGTCATCCAGGGCGGCATCGGACGTGCATTCTCCTTCGAGTTCGGTTACGACCAGGCCATGACGATGATGACCCCCGTCGGCGGCATGGACCGGATCTACTACAAGTTCCAGGACGCGATCGGGATGGACAACATCGAGTTCGGTGCCGAGGTCAGCGGCATGAAGAACGTGCCGGAAGGCGTCACTGTCGACTACGTCGTCGACGGCAACACCAAGTCGATCACCGCCGACTACGCAATCTGCACGATCCCACCGCACCTGATCAAGCGGCTGAACAACAACCTGCCCTCCGACATCCTGCTCGCATTGGATGCAGCCAAGCCGTCGTCGTCGGGCAAGCTCGGTATCGAATACTCGCGTCGGTGGTGGGAGACGGAGGACCGCATCTACGGCGGCGCGTCGAACACCGACCGCGACATCTCCCAGATCATGTTCCCCTACGACCACTACAACTCCGACCGCGGCGTCGTGGTCGCGTACTACAGCTCGGGTAAGCGTCAACAGGCTTTCGAATCGCTCACCCACCGTCAGCGGCTGGCAAAGGCCATCGCCGAAGGCGCAGAAATCCACGGCGACAAATACACTCGCGACATCTCGTCGTCCTTCTCCGGAAGCTGGCGTCGCACCAAGTATTCGGAATCCGCCTGGGCATCATGGGCCGGCGCGGGAGATTCCCACGGCGGCATGGCAACTCCCGAGTACACCAAGCTGCTCGACCCCGTCGACCGGATCTACTTCGCCGGCGATCACCTCTCCAACGCCATCGCCTGGCAGCACGGGGCCTTCACGTCCGCGCAGGACGTCGTCACCCATCTGCATCAGCGTGTTGCGCAATCTGCCTGACGTGCTTCGTTTTCCATCACTTTCTCTGGAGGTCACATCATGAAATCTCGCAGCACCAAGGTCCTTGCAGCGGCATTCGCCGCCACCGCGCTACTGGGCTTCGCCACGGCCTGCTCGTCCGATGAGGCGGACGCCGAAACCACGTCGAGTTCGTTCGTCTCCAAATCGATTCTCGAAGCGGGGCAGGCAAACCCGATGATCGCTCAGGGTGTCGCGATCGGCGGCGACACCGCGATCTACAAGACCAGCGGCATCGGCCCGTCGGCAGGAAACAAGGCGGCGCCGGAAGGTTCGCCGGAGTCGTACATCGACGGCCAGTTCTCCGGCGGAGTTCTGCCTGCCGGGGTCACCGTCACCGAGGCGCAGGGCATCAACGTACTCAAGAAGATCCGCGACAACCTCGAAGCCCAGGGATTGAGTCTCGAAGACGTCGTGACGATGCGCGTCTTCCTGGACAACGCGCCGGGGTCGGACAAGGCCGACTACACAGGATGGAATCGCGCGTACCGCCAGTTCTTCGCCAATACCAATCTCGACACCGGTGATACGGAGCTGGTGCCGATGGGCACTGCCGAGCCGATCGCTCCGATCGAGCGCAACAGCGCTCGGCCCACCCGCTTCGCCCTCGAGGTTGCCGGACTGCCCGTTGCCGGTTGGCTCGTCGAGGTAGAGGTCGACGCGGTGTACCCCGATGGCAAGGAACCCGCCTGATGGGCGCGCTCAGCCCGACCCACTGGGCAATCGTTGCAGTAGTGCTCGTGGTGCTGTTCGGTTCGAAGAAGCTGCCCGACGCGGCCCGCGGCCTTGGCAGGTCGATGCGGATCCTCAAGACCGAAGTCGGTGAACTGCACTCGGATACGGACCTCGCGTTGGAGAAGCGAGACTGACCCCTGTGCGCGGTTGAGGAGTCCCCACACTCCTCAACCGCGCACAGGTCTTCTAGATCAGACCTTCGGAACGCGCTACCGATGGTGGTGACGGCGGACCCTTCACGAAGACATCGATCAGCACGTCCTCGTCCTGGTACGACGCGAACTGCGCCAACCCCGGTGTCTGGCGCACAGCCGAATGAACGGCGTCACCGTTCTGCGGATACTCCGGTACGACGTGACGCCAATGGGCGCACAGCAGCGTTCCACCAGTCTCGAGATGCTCGACGACGTGCAGCATTGCCTCGATCAGCTTTTCGAAGGTCAGGTAGTAGCCGACCTCGCTGATGACGACGAGGTCGAAAGTCTCGTCGGGCCAGTCGTCACCCAACGCCCACAGACGAAATTCGGCATCACGTCCGGTAAGCCGCGCACGGGCGCTCTCGAGTGCGGCCGGGACGATGTCGGTGGCGAGAACGCTGTCGCAGCGCTCTACCAACTTCTCGGTGAGAACCCCGATCGAGCATCCTGGTTCGAATGCGCGACGGTATCGAGGTTTGGGGAGCATCGCGGCGCTGAGCGCGTACTTTCGCTGCTCGTACCACCGGGATTCGAAGTCCCACGGATCGGATTGCGCCGCATACATCTTGGCGAAGTAGTCCGCGGGAAGCTCACGATCGGTCATACGAACACCGTTTCGTACGGTCGCAGTAGTCGTTCCATCGCATGTCGGGGGAGGATGGGTGCATCCGCGGGATGGTCGGAAAGCGGGGCGATCTGTGAAGTGAACTCATTGGCAGCAGCGGATTTTGCAGCCTGAACGTCGGAGGGCAAGGCCACTCTTCTGGCCCTTTCCCACGGGACTGCTGCATGATCCGGCTCAGCCCAATGCCACGCCCAGATGGGGTACTCGATCAATCGTGATCCAGTGTCCGCGCAGGCCTTCGCCGCTGCCTCCCCGGTGGCTTCATGGTCGGGGTGGCCGTCCCCGCGCCATGTCGAGGCGCACCAGGTACCCGTCGAGGAATCACCGAGAATCGAGCTGAGACGGTCGGTCAACTCCTGTCGGTTCTCCCTGATCTTCCCGTCTGGAAGGCTCAATCGAACCGGTGCGGGAATTCCGAGTACACGCGCTGCTCGATCCGACTCGGACCGCCTGAGATGTTCCATCTCAGGCTGAGTCACTGTTGGTGAATCGGGATGTGAGGCTCCACCGTCGGTGACAGACACCACGTGAACGTCGATGCCGGAAAGCGTTGCGAGAAGAGCAGTTCCACCCAGTCCGAGTATTTCGTCGTCGGGATGGGGAGCGACGACGATCAATCGCGAGCACCCGGTGAGATCCAGTTCCGGAAAGCTGCGTCCCCACTCCTGCCATGTCGATTCGGGAGTGCCGCCATCGTCGACAGGCTTCTGCGCGAACAGTTTCGAGTTCACCACGGCCGTTTCCCCTTGGCCGCAATCCGGCCCAGTTCGGCGAGATCCTTCTCGGCGTGGCTCTGCCGCAAGTAGACGGTGAGGTCGGCTACCCGCGCGGCATGCTCGGCGTCCATGCAGAGCGGTGCGGCGCCGAGAGCGCGTCCCACCCGATCCAGGGTCTCGGTGGCGGCGCGCTCGACAATTGCCCGCACACGGAGTGCCCGCTGCATGGCCTCGGCATTTTCGTCGAAAGGATCGGCGTCGATCTCCGCCGCCGCGACTGCGAGCGCGTTGCGCGCTGCGGCCAGCGCCGCATCGACCGCGCCGAGGTGGGCGAGTAGGTAGGGATCGTCGCTGCTTGCAGCCTTGTCGTACAACGGATCTGCAACGCCGCAGGCACCGCCGTACCAACATGCAGCCACGCCTATCGCGCCGTGCCAGAACCCCGGCCTGCTCAGGTAGTCGCCTGCCGTCCCGACCGGTATCGCCGGAACCATGTCGAAGTCGACCGCGCTGGAGTCGCTTTCGGCCATACCGACGGCCTTCCACGAATCGGGAACGGGATGCACCCCAGGTAGTCCGAGCTCAACTGCGAAGAGTGAGGGTACTCCGTCGACCAAGGCGGTGATCAGTGCATGCGTGCAGGTGTTGGCGCCGGAACACCACAATTTGCGGCCGGTGAGCGTCCAGATCCCTACGTGCTCAGACGCATTCACCACAGGTTCGGGTGGCTCGGCCGCCCACACTCCCCACAGCTGCCCGGGTTCGGGATCCGGCCCGTCGAGTTCGGTGAGTATCGCGACGGCATCGGTGTGAGCCTCAGCCATCCGCCCGAGAACCACATTCTCGCGCGTGAGCTCTGCCAGGGAGGTCCACCGCGCGGCTGTCGCGCCGCCGCCGGGAAGCGGCAAGTACAGTCCACCTGCATCCAGGAGTGTGTGTAGTCGTTTCATCGTGCCAGCTCCGCTTCTTCGTTATCGGCGGTCGTACAACCCAGGTTACGGATATGTCCGGCAAAGCCGCCCGGAGTTCGGCCGTCGAGACGCGCAGACGTGGTGACCGCAATGTCTTCTGCCCACGCGATACAGGCACCAGCCTCGCTCAACCGCCGGACGAGATCGACGTCCTCGTCTTCTTCGAGATCGGAGAATCCTCCGACGCTCCAGTACATATCCGCGCGGACACCGAGGTTGGCCCCGTGGACGTGACCGTGTCGACCATATGGATGTGCGTGGTACATACGTTCGTATCGTTCGCGAACGGAGTGTGGATGGCCTTCCCAATCCGCGATGCGTACGGTTCCCGCGACGACGTCCGCAGTACGCGCATACTCCAATTGGCGCGCAATCCAGGTGGGGCCGACCACCGAATCTGCATCGGTGGTGGTGAACCACGCCGAAGCTCCCAACCCTCGGCCGAACTCGGAAAAGCCCGTCGCTCGCGAACGTCCGACGTTCTGGTGCTCGACGCGGAGTACTTCGACCCCGTCGGGGATGACACCGGCGGTTCCGTCCGAACAGTTGTCGAGGACGGCAACCAGTCGGACGGGAACAACGCAAGCCGACGCCGCTGTTGCGAGTGCGCGAAGGCAATTGGGGAGGTCTTCGGCTTCGTTGTGGGCGGGAACTACGACAAGAACCTGGTCGATTGGCACAGTGACGATCCTTTCCTCACCCTGGTACGGTCGGGTCTTCTTTCGTCCCGGTTCTCAACAGATAACCACATTTCGGACGAGGGCCGCCGCTCGACCGCCAGCAGTCACGCAGGTCGAAAACTGTTTCGGTGAAACATCTCTGGATGCGTTTGGGAACTGTGACTTCGGGGTACAAGACGGGGTTTTGCGACTGTGCTTTAAGGTGCAAAACGGGGTTTTGCACCGAAGAATCTTCAGAACCGGCGGTGGCGCACCGAATCGATGAGCATCCGGGCAACCTCGTGCAGTTTCACGTTGGTGTTCTGCGATTGCTGCACAAGACGGCTGAATGCTTCCTCGGCGTCGATGCCGTGGACGGCGATCAGGACACCTTTGGCTTGTTCGATCTCGGCCCGAGATTCCATGGCGCAGTGCAACTGTTCGATGTGCTCGTGTGCTTGACGCCAGCGTCGTGAATCTGCGATCGCCGCGCCCGCACCGGCGGTGAACAATTTCATCAACTCTTCGTCGAAGGCCTTGAACTCTGTCGAGGCGAATCCGTAGACGTTGAAAGCGCCGAGCAGTTCGGTGTTCCCTTCGCCCATGGTGATCGGCACGGACAAGTAGGACCGGACGCCTTGTTTGCGGGCTTCGTCGGTGAATTCCGGCCATTCGTCGACGTGATCACCCACCTTTGCCCGAACCGAGGACACCGTGCGCGCGGCGTCAACGCACGGACCACGATCAGCGGCGTGCTGGGCGTCATCTATCTCGGAAAGGTAGTCCGCGGTGGACGCAGCAGTTCGTGGGCCATCGGTGGACAACACCGTCACGCTGACAGCATCGGCGTCAGGCAGTGCTTTGACCGCGGTCTCGGCCAGACGTTGGAGCATGGAGTCGAGATGCTCGTCCGTGTTCAGATTGGACCGGAGTCCGGCAATCGCTTCGGCGAGTGTGTCGAGCGAATCTGCTGCGGAAGCAAACGCCGCGGCTACCTGAGGAGCGTCCGCATTGCCTGTCATGACTCAGGTCTACTCCGCAAACTGCGACGATGTAACCGTTCCGGGCAGTCGATGCTGCGATGTTCGCATGAAATCCGAGGTTCCTGGGTAGCCGCACGCAGCGATGTGCGATGTCGCCTGAAAAAGAGGAGCCGATGATGATCCTGCGTCTACCTGGTGTGTATCGACCGCAACACGACACGTCGTTACTGGCGGATGCGCTGCTGTTCGAGCACCTCACCGCTCGCAGCCGGGTCCTGGATCTGTGCACGGGGACCGGCGCCCTCGCCGTCGCGGCATCGGCGGCTGGTGCAGGCCACGTCGTCGCGGTCGACATATCTCGCCGAGCGTGCGCCAATGCTCGTCTCAACGGAATCCTCAACGGAACCTTGATCGATTCCCGTCGCGGCGACCTCACCGAGGCGGTACACGGCGAACTCTTCGATCTGGTGATCTCCAACCCGCCGTACGTCCCTGCGCTGGCAGACGATCTACCTACCGCTGGAATCGAACGGGCTTGGGACGCAGGCAAGGACGGACGCGCCCTCATCGACAGGATCGCGGCCACCGTTCACGAAGTACTCGTCCCCGGCGGCACACTACTTCTTCTGCAGTCGGTACTGTGTGGGGTCGACAAGACCGAGGCGATACTCGAGGAACACGGTATGGCCGTGGAGATCTCGGCCCGGAAGTACATTCCCTTCGGGCCCGTGATGCGCGAGAGGCGCACCATGCTCGAGGCACGAGGGTTGATCACCACCGGTCAGGAAATCGAACAACTCGTGATCATTCGCGCAACGAAGTCTCGCCCTTCTCCCAACTCGATGTGAGGTGATCGCCGAGAAGGTCGTCGAACGCGAGGCACGTTGCAGCGCCGAACAAGATGTCATCAGTGCGGTGCGGCTGCGAAGAAGCAAGACCGCCGGCAAGTTCCCGAACAGCGATCTGTTCGTGAACGGAATCCGCTTCCACGTGCTCGTCGTAGAACAGTGTCGCGTCCGAACCGAATCCGAGTCGGCGCAAGCCGGCACTGTACCGTTTGCTCGGCAGCGCCGACGTGGTCTCGACGGCGCACAGGTGCCCGACCAGCGCTCCGAGATGTCGGCGATGAAAGCCGAAGAGCGAGAGAGCATTCAACGACGCCAAGGTTACCGCGGGAACAGCATCGATGTAGTGGCCGTAGCGGTCCGAAAGGCCGACAGCCCGCATGGTGTCGGCAAAAAGACGCGAATGCATTCGTTCTGCGCTGCCCCCTCCGTACTCGTCGCTCTGCACTTCGACGAGGGCTGCTTTGACGGCACCGGAGAGGCGCGAAATTCCAAGGGTGTGCACATCCGCTTCACGCAGCTGATTGAGCGAACGGTGAATCAGCACCTCCGCGAACTGATCGATTGTGGCGTCCTTCGCCATAAAGGACGCCAGACCGGGGCCTGCACTGGGAGCCGTCATCGCCCACAAATCGGCTACGACGTCACCGGACGACGGAACCTTTCCCACGAGTTCCACGATGGCGGCCTCGAAATTCGTCTCGAGACGCGACCTCGCCGCGAGCAGGTCCAGATTCCACTCCCACGCGTCCGAGACGTTCTCGATTCCCTGCAAATGAAGCTCGTAGAGGAGCGTCAGAGTCAACTGAGCGTCGTCGTCTCGAAGAATGTCGTAGGTGGGGTCGATGGACCGTGCAACGTCGTACGCGTCAGCGGCAGCCGTAAGCTCCCTCGGATCGGCCGAGGAGCGCAGAATGGAAACGAGAGTGGCGCTCAATGGGCCGCGAGCCTGTGGAACAGGCATGGAAGTGGGCACGCCAGTGGCCGAATCGAGAAGTGAAGAGGACATATGACCGCGTTTCCCGAATCGTCATCTGCCGAAACACCGAGTGTTGCCGGTAACAACACCACCATAATCGCCTGCTCGGACGGCCCGCTGCTGGTGCGTGGTGACTTCGAGTTGCTCCGTGACGACGGCACTCCGATAGAGAACAAGCGCTCTACGGTTGCTTTGTGTCGATGCGGGCGGACCGGCATCGCGCCGTTCTGCGACAGCTCCCACAAGAAGAAGCGGGCGCGAGCGACGTAACCGGGGCCAACTCGGAACGAGCCGGACCCGTAAACCAAGACGGCCCTGAAACCAAGAAAAGGCTGGATGCCGGCACCGTGCGGTGCAGCGTCCAGCCTTTTCAGTCTGAAGTCAGACTGGGATCGAACTCAGATGGCGCGAACGTTCTGAGCCTGGGGGCCCTTCTGGCCCTGTCCGATCTCGAACTCGACCTTCTGGCCCTCGTCGAGGGACTTGTAGCCGCTGCCCTGGATCTCCGAGTAGTGAACGAACACATCCGGTCCGCCACCTTCCTGCTCGATGAATCCGAAGCCCTTTTCACCGTTGAACCACTTGACACTGCCCTGAGCCATAACCAAATTCTCCTGGATCCATCGAGCCGAGCCCTCCCATCGAGAGTCCGGTCTCACACCTGATCCTGCCATGCTCTTCTTTTTCTGTCTCCAATTACATGCATGGCGAGTTGCAGTATTTGACGGGTTTGTCCCGTTCCGGGACCACGTCGGAAGCAGGTGATTGTTCAACTATGCGCGTTTACCTGCTGTGATGTATTCGTCGCTTCGATGTAGCGCGAAATGACAACACCTGTGTTAAATCTGGATTCGCGGCGCAGAATGCCACCCCGATACCCAGGAGGGGACCAAATACCCAACTCGATCGGGGTCGAGATCAGTCCGAATCGTCGGGTTTGGTGTGCCCGTCGAACGTCACATGGATGTTCTCGTGGGGAACCGCGCGTTGGGCTTTTGCTTGATCGGCGAAGGTGCGCCGATCGCCTTCGATGAGTTCGGTGTTGTCGGTGAACGGAGCCAACAACGCCCGCGGATGGAGTTTGTCGACTCGCACGACGTTGATTTCCGCGCACATGACGATCGAGGCGGCAGCGAGGAACAAGAAGGCCAACAAACCCAGAACGATGGCAAAGACGCCATTGGTGGTGGAGGCACCCCGCACCACGGAGGTCACGTAGAGGGCACCGAAGGACTGAAGTGCTTGCCAGAGAACAGCAGCGGCGATCGCTCCAGGCGCCACATCGGCTACCGAGAGCGGGCGGGCGCAGGTGAGCCGGAAAGCGACGATGAAGATGCCTGCATTCAAGACGACTACCGCAAGGGTCAACAGGAAGCTGAACGAACCGCCCAGATGAAGCGCACCGCCGATGTTGGAGACAGCGGTGGTCCCCAAGATCGCGAGACCGATGGTGCCCAGGAGCAGTAACCCTTGAAGACGCCCGCGGATGGGATCCGGTCGCATGTTTCGGGGCACCGACCACACCGTGTTCATCGCATTCTGGCAAGCCAGAGCGACACCGAGGCCACCGTAGAGACCACCGACGATTCCGATCACCAGCCCTGTGACACCGCCGCCGATCTGTTGCGCATTGCCCAGATCGTCACCGATCACCGGAAACTGATGCAGAGCGGAGTCCAAGATTTGTTGCTGAAGCTCGGGGTTGCCAGAGAGCACGAAGCCGAGAATGGTCGAGAGCAACAGAAGAAGAGGGAAGAGCGAGACGAAGCCGTAGTACGCGATCAGCGCGGCGAGATAAACACCTTGATCGTCGAGGAACTTGTAGAGGACCGCTATCGGGAACCCCAGGGCCGGATGCTTCTGTTGCAAGGCATCGAGGCGCTTGGCGATTGTCATTCTCGGTCTCTCTCAGCTCGTCGGACAGCCCGACGAACCTTAGTCGCTGCGAGCGCGCGGCGCTCGACGCCGGTGCAGGCTTGGCGTCAGGAGGCTTCGAGTGACTTTTCTGCTTCGGCGAGCGCGCGCATTGCTCCCTCGACAGAGTTGGTGACCGGAAATTCCTCTTCCGCCCGTGCGGCCCGAAGCAAGCGTCGAAGCGGGTGTGACCCGATGACGGACCAGTGGAAGTCGTGCGCTCGTGAACGGGAGTTCAGTTCGGCGAACAGTTCGAGGCAGACCGCACCGACGAACAGTGAGTTTGACAGGTCGAGAATGACGCGGGACCACTCCGCAGCGTACGAGTTGAGAAGTTCTCTCAGTTCTGGGGCGGACAGTTTATCGAGGTCGACGTCGACCTGGATCAGGACTGTCGAGGGTGCTATCCGCCAGGCCGCGAAGCCATGTGTGTCCACGATCGGACCCAATTGTGTTGAGGGATCGACGAAATCGATCGCTGTGTGGTCGAGTTCATTCAGATTCATGGCAGATCCGGTCTGTGTGCTTTTCGTCGAAAGGCTGACGACCGACCTGGCGGCACGGAAAGTGGAAGAGTCCAGGTGTGGAAAGCATTGAGCCCAATGGATGTACGCAGGAAGTTGTGACCTGAATCCAGAGTCCTGATGCGAACCGAGCGCCAGCGGCTTCAGCCCCGGCTGTATTCTCAACCTCGGTATCGCTCAGTGTAGCTCGAGGGCTTGGATCGGTCCAGGCTTGTAGTCGAACATTAAGCGGTGCAATGTTTTTGGCTCGACACTTCGGTATGGTTGGGGATCAGCGCCACCTGACGAAGGGATTTCAGATGAACGACCGCGATGCACTCACGGCCATCTCGACCAAGCTCGACACACTGATCGGCGCGGAGGCCAACGGTCTGCAGGACGAGGTTCCGCCCGGTTCCAGTGTTCAGCGCACCGAGCAGGACGGCGAGCACGGCCGGTGGGGGCACGATTACCGTCTCGCCAACAAGTATCTCGAGGCTCTCGACATCGGCCAGCCCGGGCTCATTGACCGAGACGAGATGGAACGTCTTGCGCAGGAATACATCTGATCCTGGGGACCTACTTCAGAAGATTTCACCCATCTCGGTGCGCAGCTGCTTCAGTGTCTGAGTGAGGATTCTGGATACATGCATCTGAGAGATGCCGATCTTTTCGGCAATCTGGGACTGGGTGAGATGACCGAAGAATCTGAGAACCACGATCGTGCGCTCGCGCTCCGGTAGTGCAAGGAGCGCGGGTCGCAGGGTTTCGTGATTGTCGATCCGACTGATCGCTTCGTCGTACTGTCCCAAAGTATCGATCAGAGTCAGTCCGCTCCCGTCGCCGGCTGACGCGGTGTCGAGCGGTGTGGTTCGATATGAATTTCCGGCGGTCAACCCCTGTTCGACCTCGTCCGGCTCGATGTCGAGCTCCGTGGCAAGTTCCGCTACCGTCGGTGCACGGCCGAGCGTCTGCGACAACGACGTGAGCGCCCGGTTGAGGGCAAGATGTCGTTCCTGAAGGCTGCGAGGTACGCGTACGGACCAGCCGTGATCGCGAAAATGCTTGCGTACCTCACCCATTACGGTGGGGACTGCGAACGACAGGAAATCCGATCCTTTGTCTACGTCGAATCGCTGCACAGCCTGTACCAACCCCACGCGCGCAACTTGTTCCAAGTCCTCGAAAGGCTGGCCGCGCCCCTGGTAGCGACGTGCAACGTGGGTGGCGAGCGGTAGGCACAGTTCGATGATCGAGTTGGTGATCTTTTCCCGGGTCGGATCATCCGGCGGAAGCGAGGCCATCGAGACGAACAATTCGACAGCTAGTTCGTACTGGTCCTTCTTGTCCGTTGGTACAGCCTTGCCCGGTGGGACAGTATCGTCCGGTGGGACAGCGGTCACGCACGCTCCTGGAGCAAGCCCTTTTCAAGCGTCATCGTCAGGGTGATGTGACCGTCCGCGTCGATTTCCGATTGCTCCAAACGGACCGAGTCGACCAGTGCTTCGAGAACGAACCATCCGAAGCTGTGGGACTTGTCGGGTATTTCGGAGTGCGCGATCACCGACACGACGATCCGAAGAGTGCGACCGTAGGTCTCGAATCGGCAGGTCAAGTCGCTGGACGGTATCGCATGGCCGATGAGGATGCTCGCGACTTCGTCCATCGCCAGAGCAAGGTCGGCTGTCCCGTCGACGTCCAATCCGGTGTTGTTGGCAACCGTGCGGGTGATTCCGCGCAGAGTCGGCAGTTGGGAGTACGACGCTCGGACGCGGAGCGAGGCAATGGAGTCGTGAGTAAGTTCGGCTTCGGTCGGACTCGACAGAGGAATCAAGGGGCTTCCTGTAGGTAGATGTGGCGTAATTCCGGCGGACCGAGGCAAGGAACGGTACCGGCCATGCGTGCCAGCCATCTCTACCCCGGAAGTATTCATGGCCTTCGATTACCCTTCGCCCGGCGAAGTAATCCTCTTTACCCGAACTAGAGGATGAATTGTGAGACACATCACCTGTGGTGCGCTCGTACCGAATCCCATCTTTCATTTGTGACCCGTTCGGGTACGTCCGTTTCATGGGCACTCAGGCGGACAGGCAGATCCCCGTACACACACGACCGGAAGGCGTCACGGACGACGAGGTGAAGGCAGCGGGGGTGTTGTCGAACGCCCTCGAAACGGTGGAGCGGGCGCGAGGCGCTCTGTACGACTTCCATCAGCTGATCGGACATGCAGATCTGATGCTCGACGAGGTCGTAGAGCTACTGCGAACCAGCGGTAACGACGAGCTGGCCGATCAGGTCGAGAAAGAGTTGATGGGCCGGAACGTGGTCGAAGGGCGCTGGACCTTCCAGCTGGTCGAGGAGTTCGACGAGAACTACTGGTCCTTCTTTCGGGAATGCGAACAGGTGGTGCGTGACAAGCTGGCCGGCGGAGTGCCGCACCTCTTCGAAGCCGAGATGAAGGAGCGACGCCGCACGCACGGTTTACGACATCACGAGGCCAGGCCTTGAGGTTGCCACCTACTCCGGTGAGTTCGCAGCGGCACTGATCAGTGGTTCAGTTCGACCTTTACGCAACGATTCTCGTTCGGTCGCGGTCATGCCGCCCCAGATACCGTGGGGTTCCCCGGTCTGGATGGCGTGCACGAGGCATCTCTGCACGACAGGACACCTGGCGCACACCAGCTTCGCCGAACTCTCGCGTTTCGCTCGCCTGGAGCCGCGCTCGTTCGTGTCGTCGTAGAACAGGGCGGGGTCGGTGTCGCGGCAGGTGCCGGACAGCTGCCAATCCCACTCGTCGGCAAGGGGCCTGGGAGATGTGTAGGAGCGCATGAACATGGACGTTCCCTTCGCTGCGTGACGAACTCGACTCGGATCGGGGATCCAGGTCGGGTGTTAAGGCAAAGCTCGGTCCCGCCGGCCTGAACCGGCGGGACCTTCGAGGCTCCTCCCTCGAGGGGAAGATTTCGGGGGTACCTCTGGTCGGTCATTACCCAGCCGTACAACCTTTGAATCCCGGTCGTCAGGAATTCTTTTGATCGACGGCACGTCTCTCTGCTGCGGCGACAAGACCACCGGCGATGTCGCGCACCTTGACGTTCCATTCCTGCGACATCTCGACCAGAAGGTCGAAGGCTTGGTCGGCCGAGCACTCGCGCTCGGCCATCAGTAATCCCTTGGCCTGCTCGATCACGGGCCGAGAATCCAAAGCTCTTCTCAGTTCGTCGTTTTCCGCGCGAAGGCGGGTGAGGACGTCTGACGCTGAACTGGACTGCTGAGCCTGGGGTCGTTGAACCTCGTACACACGATGAAGCACTCCGATCACCCTGCCGTCATCATCGGTGACGGCGGAATTGACCGTATTCCAATAGCGCGTGACAAACAGCCCACTACCTCGCTCATCGCGCACGTCGTAACGCTGAGTCGGCAGTGCGTCCCGAGTTCTGGAGTGCATCGTGCGCTCGAATGACGCTGTCAACGAGAAGATTCCGTCGGCAAACGAGTCGTCGGGATTGTCGGGGAAGGCTTCGAACACTTCCACTCCGTGCAACTGATCGAGGCTGCGGCCGGACACGGCAAGGTATTCGTCGTTTGCGCCCTGGATACGGAAATCGCTGTCCACGAGCAGAAGAGAAGAAGTGCTTGCCGCAAATCGATCGCTTCGAACGATCGAGCGGAGAGTGCTCGAACTCATGATTGTGTCGTTTCTGTCCTGTCTTCGACGGCTGCGGCCCCTGATATTTCAGAAGTAATTGATCGCGAGAACTCCAAGGGCGGTGCCTGCCACGATCGATCCGAACAACAAACGCTGTTGCAACACGAACATCTGATACTCGCGACGCGTTTGTGCCGACGTGCCGCGCGAGTCCGCAGACATGCTCTTGCCCTTTCCTGTTGTGGGGATCGCGATTTCGGCCGACCCCCGATCGGCCGAAATCGCGGACGGAGCGTCAGTTCTGACGCGCCTCGTTTGCGGCATCCTGCTCGGTGGACGCGCCTTCGTGTACGAGGCTGCCGCCGGAGTTCTCGAGGTGCGCACGAACGAACCACTGGAACTTCTCCAACTGTGCCGTTTGGCCGATCAGCATGTCTTCTGTGATCGGATCGATCTTGCCGACGTTGTCGATTGCAGTGCGGCTGTCGGTGATGACCCCGGTGTAGACGAGGTCGAGCGCAGCCAGATGGGCGCGAGCGTCGTCGCGGCCGACGGAGTAGTCGTCCCAAGTCCGATCGCGCTCGATCGCTCCCGCTGTGCCCTTGGGGGAGTTGCCCAGTGCCGCGATACGTTCCGCCACATCATCGGCGTAGCCGCGAACCAGCTCCACCTGTGGGTCGATCATCTCGTGCACGCCAATGAAGTTGGGTCCGACGACGTTCCAGTGGACGTGCTTGAGCGTCAGATGAAGGTCGTTGTAGGCGCTGAGGCGTTCCTGCAGAATATCGGCGACGGACGAACCGTCTGCGCTGCTCAGTCCCGGTACGGTGAACTCGGACATATGTTTTCCTCTCGTCTTGATGGGGATCGCCCGCGAACGGGGCGGTCTCGCGCCATCGTCAATCGGATCGCGTGTCGGTCAGGTTCAGTGCGCGAGTGCTACTGGCTCCTCTGTCACCGGGTCGCCGTACATCATCGCGATTCGGCGCTTGACCTCTTCGGTTGTCAAAGTCGCGCTTGCAACAGTGATTCCGATGCCGGTGGTGCTCTCGCCCTGTGTGGGCGGGATGTCGATCGTCGTCATCTTGCTCCCGGTGAAGAGTGTGCCGTGAGGGAGTCGGCTGAACCACCGACTCCGACGTCTGGGTGTTCTACACCTTCGAGTGCCGGTTATGGCGCTTTCAAGTGCTACAAAATCTATATCAGCCGATGTAGATAATTGGCAAGGCTACTTCGATTCGACGGCTAAGGGAAGCTCCCTGTGCGATCTTGCCGAAATCGGCTTTGATCTGCCATTACATGCCTTCTCGGCTCGACGATTTTTGTCATGAGTGGCCCTGGACACGCTTGAATCTATGTCCTGGGCGTCAGATTCACTGCGTGATGATGCTAAGGTCGGATGACGCCGATTGAGACAGCCGACACCGAACTAGGAGGTTCCAGTGACGTCGGAATCCCAGACCCGGGCGCTGCGCGGCGTATACGGGATCTCAGTGATGTCAGAACTGTCCGGGGTAGGACCTCAGACGCTGCGCCTTTACGAGCGAAGGGGCCTGCTCACACCAACCCGCACGGATGGCGGTACACGCCGTTACAGCGAGGCCGACCTGGATACGCTCGGACGAATCACCGCGCTGATCGACGACGGAGTCAATCTGGTCGGTATCCGTCTGATTCTGTCCCTGGAGGCCGAAAATGCAGTCTTGGCGGCTCGAATCAGCCAGTTGACCGCCGAGGGTGACTAGTAGCGTTGCTCCATACGATGCCGTTCAGGATGGAGTTTCGGTGCGGGTAGGGTCGCCGAAGTCCGCGTCGGCGGAGATCTTGTTGCCTGCCGCTTCGATCTGTTCGAGCGCGGCGTCCAAAGCATCGACCAACCATTGATGCGACGCTTCCGCGAGGAGGCGATCCGGTGTGTCGGTGTTTTCGGATTGGAAGAACCGCACCAGCCACGATTCTCCGTTGTCGGGTCGATCGGAGAGTCCGGCCGCGGTATTGGTCGCCAGAAGATAACGGTTGTATTCGAGATCGACACGAATGGCGTACTCGCCGAACAGGTTCACCACATTGGCCGGCCGATGAGTAGCAGCAGCGAGCGCGATGAGAGCGTCGTTGTAGGTTTCGGAGTACTTCACCGTGAGGGGCATGGTCGGCCTGTCTTTCTGGGCCGATGCAGCATTGCACGGCTATGTTGAGGAGATCAGTTCGCAGCCGCTGCTTGACGATGAACTGAAACCAATCCTAGCTCGAGTCTCCGCTCACCCTTGACGCAAGCCCACGGGGTCAGTTGTTGCGTGCAAAGTCAGACTCGCGCTCCGTGACGAACTGATTGTCCGGGCGCGGTTCGGGCGGCGAAAGTGCCGTCAGGAACGACTCGGCCCACTGATGCACATCATGCGTCATGACCTGGCGATGCAGCGCAGCCATACGGCGACGGCCCTCTTTCGGATCCTGATGAACTGCGGTCAGGATTGTATTTTTCACGCCGTCCAAATCGTGCGGGTTGACCAGGTATGACTGTCGTAATTCCATTGCAGCACCGGTGAACTCGCTGAGAACGAGAGCGCCTCCGAGGTCGCCTCGGCAGGCCACGTACTCCTTGGCCACCAGATTCATCCCGTCACGCATCGGCGTCACGAGCATGACGTCGGCAGCGACGAACAGTGCGATCAGTTCTTCGCGGTCGACCGGCTGATACAGGTAGTGAACTACGGGGCGGCCGATCTGACTGTGGTCGCCGTTGATGCGGCCCACCTGTTCCTCGATGACACTGCGAAGGTCGATATAGTGTTGCACGCGTTCACGACTGGGCGTGGCGAGCTGCACCATCGTGTACTTCTCCGGATCCAAGCGGCCCTCGTCGAGGAGTTCCTTGAGGGCTTGCAGTCGCAGGTCGATGCCCTTGGTGTAGTCCAGGCGGTCGACTCCCAGCAGGATTTTTTCGGGATTTCCGAGCTCTTCCTTCAATTCGCGTGCGCGGCGCAGGACCGATTCGCTCTTCGACTGGCGCTCCAGCTCGGCCGAATCGACGGAGATGGGAAATGCCCCCACCTTGACGACGCGAGAGTCGAAATCCACATGCCCGAGCGCACTTCGAACACCGACGCCCGCGGTCGTTGTCTTGAGTCCGAGTAGTTTTCGGGCCAAAAACAGGAAATTGTTTGCGCCACCAGGCAAGTGGAAGCCGATCAGATCGGCGCCCAGCATTCCCTTGACGATCTCCTTGCGCCACGGAAGCTGCATGAAGAGCTCGACCGGAGGAAACGGAATGTGAAGGAAGAACCCGATCGTCAGGTCCGGACGCAGTTCGCGCAGCATTGCCGGCACGAGTTGCAATTGATAGTCCTGCACCCAGACGGTGGCTCCGTCCGCGGCGCAACGGGCGGTTTCCTCGGCGAACCGCTGGTTGACCGCGACGTACGTGTGCCACCACGACCGTTCGAACGTCGGTGCCACCAGGACGTCGTGGTAGAGCGGCCACAGCGTGTCGTTGGAGAACCCCTCGTAGTACTCGGCGAGGTCCTGAGAGGTCAGCTCGACGGGAAACAGACGAAGGCCGTCAACCACTATGGGATCTACCTTCTCGTCCGCGACGCCCGGCCAGCCGACCCAAGCGCCGTCTCGCTGTCGCAGGATGGGTTCGAGAGCAGTGACGAGTCCACCCGGACTTCGCTTCCAGTTCTTGCCACCGTCCTCGTCGGTTTCGAGATCGACGGGTAGTCGGTTTGCGACGACGACGAATTCGGAGAGCTTTTCGAGATCGGTACTCACGCCGACATCGGCTCCGCCAGGGTCTCGTCCAGCACGGTGGTCGAGGACAGGTATGTGACCGCCTCGGCTGTCGAGTCGGTGAACACGATGTCTGCGTCCATCTTCAGAAGAGACAGCGGGCGCCTGACGGGGTGCGCTGCGACGAGCGTCCAAGGAACGCCGAGCCTTCGTGCCTTGGCCGACAGAGTCTCGATGATGGAAAGACCTCCGACGGAGATGAACTGGACGTCCGAGCAGTCGAGTACGAACGGGTGACGCTCACCGATCAGGTCGTCGACGCAGGCAGCGAAATCAGCTCGGGACCGGACGTCGATCTCGCCGCTGACCACGAGTGATTGAATGTTTTCCGCACACGTCGTGGTGAATGTGGGGGGACTGTCCGTACGCTCATCTGTAGTTCTCGAAAACTCGTTCATCGAAACTCCTGACGGATTGCTCGAAACGGTTCGTTCGAACGGTCTGGTTCGAAACGGTTTCGTTCGAAACCGGGAAACGGCACGGGAAGCAACGCACGAACCGTGCTCGTCTTCAACGGCTGGGTACTCAACCGTGCTGAGTGCCTACCTTACCGCATCGCGAAAACCCAGGTGAAAAGCGTTAGATCCGTAAGGATTTCAAGGACCCGTGAGCGTCGGCCCACGGGACCTTGGTCCCGATGACTGAGCTCTTGCGCGATCAGTCGGTGTCGGTTGCCGGGCCGGTACTCGAGGCTCCACCCTCGTCGGCCCACGTACGCTCGCCCGACGGATCGGTCTGAACGTCCTTGTGTGCGGCATCGGCCCCGGTTCCGGGACCGTGGTCGGTGCCGGTGGTCTGCGGCTCGTCCGTCTGATCAGTGCGGTCGGTGGAATTTCGTTCACTCATGGTGGCTGCGTCTCTCTGAAGGTTGGTGTTCATGTACTTGTCGTTTCTTGCTCACCCGCGAGGGGTACTCAATAGGGGTAGTACGTCACGTCGAGCCAGTACGTCACGTCGAGCCATACCAGCAAAGTCAGCTGTCACCGAAGCAGGAGATTTCACGTGAACCATATGACCGTGACGACCGAACACCTGCGTGCACTGCTGGGCAGCGGGCCCCATTCGGAATTGGTAGCGGTTGGGGGTGAGATCGAGATCTACGTCCCCGATGAAGAAGGGTTCGGCCTCGATGGTATCTCGCTTGTCACTCGCGAGCAGTTGGCCGAGCGCCTACCATCCTCGCCCGACAACCCCGACGAAGGTGAACTACGTATCGCCGCAGAATCGTTGAGCGAGATGATCGCCGAACTCGGCGGCTGAAGTTTGTGTTCGGGGCAGCTGACTTCAGATCTGCGGGATCGGATCCGGGGGATACGGGTTCGGTGGCGTCGGAGTCGGTGGCACGGGCGGGGGATTCAGCGGATCGGGTGGTGCCGGCGCGGGTGGTGTCGGCGACCCCGGGTCGGGGACGGGGCCCGGATCCGGTGGTGGGGGAGTGGTCATGAGTGCCGGGTTCCCAAACACTTGCCGAACAAACACCTAGTGCTCGGAGTGGCTTTTGGTGTTCTCCTCGGCAGGTAGATCATCCACGATGTCGACTACGGCGATGTGGACGTTCTCTGCAGAGACGGGTGGGTCCATGTCGCCGAGGATCAGGTGAACGACATCGACGACGGTGAATCGAACCCGGTCCGACAGTTCGGCCAGATCCACTCCGTATGGCGCTGCCAGTTCGATACGTAGTGAACGTATTTCGTGGCCGTCGACGAAGAACTCGATACTGCTCGGCGAGCAGTGGTGTCGAGAACGTATCTCGGCGGCCAAATGGGTGCGGAGTACGTGATCGCTCACCGACACCGTGCCTAGACGTGGACCTTCGGACGCGTGTGCGTCGAGCGGCCAACCGGACGCCGAGGTCGACCGTAGCGCCCGGATCACCTTGTCGCTGATTCGATCCCAGCCTGGCTCGGGAGCGTTCCGCAGGACGTCGGATGCGTGCGCCATCAATGCGTCGGTTCGTGATTCAGTCATCGCCACCTCGTCATTCGTTCACTCAGGTTAGCCCGTGCACGATGGTGATGCCCTCGCACTGCATCCGGAGTGAGTCTCAGAATCTTGCCGATTTGAACGAACGTGAGCATCTCCACCTCTCGCAGCGTCCAGGCCGCACGCTGGCGATAAGGCAATTCACCCAACGCTTCTTCCAGTGCCTCCAGGAACGCGGCGTTCGAGGTCGTGTCGAACGGGCCGGCCTCGGGAGACGGCACGAGAGGATCCAGCAGCTTGTCGTCGATCGGTTGCGCTCTCTTGATTCGATAGCTGTCCACGATCTTTCGGGAACAGATCGCGAAAAGCCATGTTCGCATCGACGATTCGCCACGAAATGAATCGAGTCGGCGCCACGCGGCCACGAAGGTGTCCTGGACTACCTCGAGAATGTCGCCTTCATCTGCGAGCATTCGACGCGCATAGCGGTGAAGTGCAGGTCCGTAGTAGTGCACCAGTGACTCGAATGCTTCTCGGTCGCCGAGTATCGCAGCGTCCACCGTTGCGGTGTCCAAGCCGTCAGGTGCTTCGGTGAGCCCCTGTGTGTGCGGTAACGCCACAGTCGCTCCTCTCGCGGAAATGCGGAAAACTCGGCTGCGTTCGAAGATTGTTCGCCCGGCCGGGGCGTTGAATGTTACGGACAGTAACTAACAAGTGTCAGTGATGCACGTCACCTGACTGGGGCATTCGGTTTTGCCTTCGAGTGACGACTACACAGGTAGATCGATCAACAGGAGGAGATGACAATGGTCAGCACACAGGTTGCGACAGCATCTACGAAGGATGTTGCATCATCGAACGACTCGGCTCTCGAGAGCTCTCAAGGAAAGACGTCGATCGCCGACACCGTTGTCTCGAAGATTGCCGGCATCGCCACGCGAGAGGTGAGCGGTGTGTACGACGTCGGCGGCGGAGCGTCCCGGGTTGTCGGGGCACTGCGCGAGCGGATCCCCGGCGCGAGTGTCAACCACTCCCAGGGAGTATCGGTCGAGGTCGGCGAAAAGCAGGCAGCGGTCGACATCGATATCGTGGCCGAGTACGGCGTATCGCTCGCCGATCTGGCCACCGGCATTCGCCGCAACGTCATTGCGGCGCTCGAACGGATGACGGGTCTCGAAGTGACCGAGGTGAACATCACAGTTCACGACGTCCACCTCGACGAGGGCAGCGACGACGAAACCGGCGAGCCCAAGACTGCACGGGTGCAGTGAGTTCCGAAATCGCTGACACCATCGCGGCGGCTGTGACGGGGGTACCTGGGGTCGCCTCGCTTCATGCCGGAATGTTCGGCGAGGTTGGCACGTACCTCCCCGGTCGCCGCGTCGTCGGCGTGCGGGTGACGGAGTCGTCGACAGACATCCATGTGTGCATCTTCGCCGACGCCGCCGTTCGAGACACGGCTTTACGTATCCGCCAAGCGGTTTCAGGACTCGTTACAGGCCCCGTGAACGTGACAGTGGAAGACGTAGTCGGTCGTGGACGCGATGCCTGAGCACTCTCGGGGTTCAGTTCCCGATCGACGATCCGCACGCCGAGAGGCGATCAGGAACTACCACCCCGACGTGGGCGGATCTGCCGACGCGCTCAATCGAGCACTCAAACGCGTCGACCGGGACTTCGCATCCCCGATCGGTGTGGTTGTGCGCACGTCGCTGCGCGGCACGATGCGACAGATAGCCAAACCCGTTCGGGCCCAGTACACGCGGGTGCGCGCTCGGTTTCCGGGTGCAAAGACCTACACCGAGATCTGACAGGCACCATCGAACATCATCCACAACGGAGGATTCACATGACCACCTCGACTGTCGGCCTACTGGCAGGACTACTTCTCGGAGTCGCAGCTGCTGCAGGCGGTTTCACCGGATTCCTCATCGCTCTGGTTCTCGGTGTGATTGGATACCTCGTCGGTGGTCAGCGTGACGGCGAGTTCGATCTCGGTGTGATGCTGAAGGGTCGCGGACGTGGCTGAGACAGCTCGACCGGAGTCGTCTGTGCTTGGTGAGCCGGGCGATCGCGGAACGCTGACGATTCGAGACAGAGTCGCGCAGAAGTTGGTTCTCGAGGCGACGCGCGGAACCCCGGGGGTGCGCCATCACGCCGCCGGCATGGACAAACTGACCGGGCGCGAATTGCCGAGGGCGCGAGTGCTGGTATCCGGCAAGCGGGTACGGGCCAAGGTGGACATCGCGATCGAGTGGCCCGGATCCTTGTCGGTCATCGGTACCGCGGTGCGAGAGAACGTGACAACCCAGTTGCAGTCTGTATCGGGCCTGGACGTAGACGGCGTGGACGTGGCGATCGTGAGCGTTCTCCCGGCATCGACCAAGCGTGACGCGGGAAGGAAAGTGCGATGACCGCCGACAAGGTCGCACCACCCACTGCCTCGAGGGCTGCTGCTCCTGTTCCCCTTGCGGCGCCCGGATCGGCCGTCACTGGATTCCTCATCGCCGCGGCGCTACTCGCGCTCGGCGTGGTCGGCGTCCGCGACGCGCTGGTGGATACCGGCGTGATCACCGGGTCGCAGTGGATACCAAGTGCTGCCGCATATGTGGACGGGCTCGCGTACCAGGGTTGGATGTTGCCGGCGGGGATCGCAGCCGTCGTTCTCGGCCTGTGGTTCGTCATCCTCGGACTCAAACCGCGACGAAAGACTGCCAATGCCTTGGTCGGAGTCGCGAATACATGGATCGATCCCGCCGATGTAGCGGCGATAGCGTCTGTTCGCGTCGAGTCACTGGCCCAGGTTCGATCCGCTTCGTCACACGCGACCCGGCGCAAGCTGGAAGTGAAGGCCTCGGTCACGCCCGATGGAGCCGCGACCGCTGAATCGGAGATCCGTGCGGTGCTGGGGGACTTGGCCGGGTCGCTGTCACCATCGCCGCGAATCAAGGTTCGTATCCAGACGGGATCGATGTCATGACTCGGACGGCGACGGCGATGGATCGCGTGGCGACATGCGTGGTGGGGATGCTCGCGGTAGCGCTGGGAGTTGCAGCGATCCTGTGGAATCTCGACGCGATCAAGGATTTCCCGGCGCGTATCGAGATCCCGTGGGCTGAAGATCTTGTCGATCACTCGTGGTGGCCATGGGCTGTCGGAGCTGGGGGAGTATTGCTAGTCCTCCTCGCGTTGCGGTGGTTGATCGCGCATGTGCCGCTGCGTCGGGTGAAGGAGATCACGGTCCCTGGGTCGAACTCACACAATTCCATCACCGCGGATCTGGGTGCGGTGGCGGAAGGGGCGAGCGCATCACTGGAGGACTTCGACGAAGTGTCGCGTGTCCGAGGAAAAGCGTTGCTCGATCGTGGAGTTCGCACGATCGATTTGCGAGTGACATTGAGACGTAGCGTCGTATCCGGATCGGAAACGTTGTCCGAGTTGATTTCTCGCGTCACTGACACGGGGGATCAAGTCGAGTCGATGGTCGGTGATCCATCCGTCGCGACCAGAACTCACATCGCCGTGGAAAGCGCGAAACGCGATGAGCCGAGAACTCTCTGATCAATCGAGGTTTGAGCCTCCCGGTGACCGGGTATTGGTAGACCTCCCGATCGTGCACAGAGTCATGGATGTTGCTGTGGCACTGTGTGTCACGGTGCTCCTTGCGACCGTCACTTCGATGGCGATCGCGATCGTAGTGACGCTGATCATGTGCGCGTCGGTGAGTGTCGTTTCTCGTATGTGGTGAATCGCCAGTCATTTTGGTTCTGTCGTGAACACCTGATAGAAAGGTAAGCAGACAATGTGGCTGCTACTGAGTGCACGATCCCCCGCGTCGTGCGGCGGAGAGTCTGGTTGTGTGCAAACACAACCCGCGATCACGGTCTAGTTGCGCGGGCCGATCGCTCGGAACTCTCCCTTCACCGGCAGTCACTCATTGCGCCGTCCCTCTTTACTCTAAGGAGTTCAAATGCTTCCTCTCGGTATCATCGCCTGGATCATCATCGGTGGGCTGGCGGGTTGGATCGGCAGTAAGATCATGAAAACCGATGCGCAGCAGGGGATCTTCCTCAACATCGTTGTCGGTGTGATCGGCGGCCTGATCGGTGGTTTCCTGCTTCGAGTCTTCGGCGTCGATGTCGAGGGTGCAGGCTGGATCTTCAGCTTCCTCACTTGCCTTCTCGGTGCAGTCATCTTGCTGTTCCTGGTCAAGGCAGTCACCGGAAAGCGCTGACACATTTGTCCACGCAGTTCGAGTTCGACTGAATCCCACGGCCGAATCCCACGGCCGAACGCACGACCGAATCCACACCGAATTCAAGAAGGAGAAACACATGTCTGACTTCATCGACAAGGCAAAGCACCGCGCTGAGGATCTCATCGGCGAAGCCAAGGAAAAGATCGGAAATGCCACGGGCAATGACGATCTGGCTGCCGAAGGTGTTGCCGATCAGGGCGAGGCAAAGGTCAAGAAGGCCGGCGACACTGTCAGTGACAAGGTCTCGGATATCAAGGACAAGTTCACAAGCTGAATGAGTTTCGGCGCGGTTGACCGGCATGTCCGGTCAACCGCGCTTTTGTGTGTCTCCTCGGCCGTCGCGGCTACCGCGATACGCTAGCTTCCGCGTTTCCGCGAGCCACTCCGGAAGCATGCGCATGTGTGCCGGCCTGTTCAGGATCGGATCGAAGGACGGCTGGAGGCAATCCGGGTGGTCCTCGACTTCGTCGAGACAGAGATGTCCGATCGGTATCAACTGAAGTTGAATTCTCGCGAGGTACACGGAGAAGTGCAGCGGGGAATGATCGACCGCAGCTTTTAATGCAGACAAAGAAGTGCCGGCCGGGTGGACGCCGCGCGGTGTCACGATCAGCCACGCCGCGGCCCCGCCCGCGCGTGAGTAAGGAACCAGTGTGCTGTATCTCGCGCCGTTCCACGAGAAAGCCGGAGCTGGAAACATTTTCGAGAAGGTAGAAAGTCCTGATGTTGCGAGAAGAATGTCCCACGGGTTTTCATCTGCGCCGACATCGTGCAACCGAAGCGCCAGGCCAAGTATGTCGGGTAGGTCTCCCGGAATTCCGAGTGCTTTCGACATTCGAGCGGTGACGGTAATCGTCGACGACTCCGTTACCGGCCACCACGGGGTGGCCGGCTTCAATGTTCCCTTCAGTTCGATCCCGTGCGGGTGAAAAACCCTGGCCATGCGCAGCGATGATGCGAAGTGGAACGGTGCGCCGACCAGCTTTCCGATCGCGCTCTTGCCGGCGGGGATGATCGAATTGAGCGTCACAGCTTCCTTGTCTGAGAATTCTCCGCCCCCCGAAGCGCCCAGACTGGACGGACGTTCAGGCGTGTTGACGGGCTTGCGGACGGTTTCTTTCGGCTTCCCAGCGGCAGCGATTGCTAATCATGTGACGCGCCGTAACAAAAGTCTCGCCGGTCGGGATAATTAGCCAAACGCACAAATTGGTCGTTATGGTTCGTTTGTCCGTAACGGTGCGATCGGACCTGCGACCGTCGCGAACTGGCGAGATTGCTACTCGTGATTTGTGTTTGGTGATTGCGCGGAAACAAGAAATGTCGAGGAGACACGCTGATGGGCCACTCTCGAACCTGGCTGACGCGCGCGCTGGCAATGCCGGTGGCTGTCGCGGTGACTTTGTTGCTTCCTCTCGGCAGTGTCGCCTCGGCCCAGGATTTCGAGGACGACGCAGATACTTCGGTGGTCGCCGCAGCCACAACTCCGATCTCCTTCACCGAACTCGGCCGAGGAACGGACATCGTGTTCTCTTCCGATGACGCACCAGTGTTGGTGACCGTGCCGGTGCCGGACGGACTCACCGCAACAGCCGTGACCGGAATCCTGACCGCCCCGACCGACTTCAGTAGGGGCTGGCTCGAAGTGACTTCGGACGGCAGATTGGTGAGCCGCGTCGACTTCGACGCCGGGCAGGCCGGGGCCGGGTTACCGATTTCGGTTCCCTTGCAAGGTCTCGAAGTGGTCGACCGTAGTGTGACCGTATCGATGATCGCTCACCTAGTTCCCGTCGACGACCGCTGCTACGACCGAACGAGATACCAGCCCCTCGCGCTCCGGGATGCCTTTGTCGCCTACGACGGTGCAGAGCGACAGCCCACAACTGTTGCAACCTTCTTCCCACCGATTTTGAGGAAGGCAACCATCTACGTCACGGATGGTTCGTCAGGGGCGCAGCAGAGTGCGGCTTTGCAACTGAGTGCAGCGATTGTCAACAAGTACGGAAGTCAGCCTGGTGCCGTGGTGGTGGAGCAGCTGCCGAACGGCCAGAGTCTGCCCTCCGCTGAGCCGGGACTGTTCGAGAGAGCTGTAGTGCTCGGTAACAGTGGGGACGCCGGCATCGATCTCGCGACGGCGCCGAATGGTTCACCCGTGCTGCGGATTTCAGGGGACGACAAGATGCTCGTTCCTCAGGTCAGTCTCTTGGCGGCGAACTTCGACGGCTACTGGGCGGCGAGCAGAGCGCTGGCGTCACCGGACAACGCGGTTGCCCAGATTTCCCAGGACGCCATCACCGTCGGTGAGCTGAAGCTCGGAACGCTGACGGCTTCCGGTCTCAATCACATCGAGGTCGGCGTCCCGTTCAGTCAGTCGCAACTGGGGCGTCCGATGAAGGATGTCTCGGTGCGAATGATTGGTTCCTATGTCCCGCTACCGAATTCGCGTAACGGAGAACTGTCGATCTCACTCGGGGATAGACGACTCGCCTCGCAGACGGTTAACGAGACAGGGCGCTTCGACATCGGCGTCGATGTTCCGAACGAACTCCTGCGTCGCGACTTGACGTTCGAGGTCTCGATGGATGTGACCGGCGACTTCCAGTGCGGCACCAGTAGCCCTTCTTCGCTCACTGTGGATCCGGCCAGCACCATCACGTCCACTACCGGATTCCCGCCGACGCCTGGAGGATTCCAGTCCTTGCCTCAGTCGATGCTGCCCACACTCGATGTCGGTTTGAGTCACGGTGATTTCGCAGATCTCGTTCGAGCCCAGCGCCTCGTTGTCGCGATGCAGCGGTTGAGCTATCTGCCGCTGCAACCGCGCGTGCTCCCGTTCGGCGACGCGGCGACCAGTTCGCTGCCGGCGTTGTTGATCGCGGCGGACGGGACGCTGCCCACTCCGGTGGCTCTACCCATGGACACGGCAGATCAAGGTCTCCTGCGCTTGCAGGGTCTGGAATTCGGTGGACAATACGGTGCCTTGCAGGTGGTTTCGGGTTCGCACAACGAAGTAGTGGCGCTGACGTCTGAGGGTGATGCGGCCGATGCCGACGGTCTGCTCAACTGGTTGGAAGGTGGGAAAGACCGGTTCGCAGAACTGACCGGCGATCTACTGGTCGCACCTCGCGGAGGTGAGCCGTTCGACGTCGGAGTCGACGTCGCCCCGTTGGGCACTGCGACCTCGGCCGAAGAAGAGACCGGACTGAGCGCGGTCACGATCGGCTGGATCGGATTCGGGACCGTGGTTCTGATCGCTGTTGCCGTCGGTGGTGTGCTCGTGGCTCGGCGTCGCGGACAGTGACCGTCACCGATCGCCCGGCCCTGTCCGTCGCGGTCCACGATCTACCGGGCCGGAAGCCATGGCGGATGTTCGTCGTGCTCTTCGCGATCTACACCGCGTTGGGCGTATGGATGAACGCGGGTATCGGGTTCATCTTCACCGATTCGCTCAGTCGTGTCGCCGCGGTGTCGGCGATGCTGCTCAGCCGTGATCCGCACTTCGCGGCGATCGGATTCGTGTTCACCCCGTTGACGGCGGCAGTCCAGATTCCGATGGGCCTGATGGGTCATTGGTGGCCGGATCTGCTGCGGTGGAACATCACTGCGGTCGTGATGTCCGCGGCCTTCATGGCTGGCGCGGTGATTCAGATACGCGGGATCAGCCGCGACCGTGGGTGTCCGCGATGGGTCACCGTCGTCCTTACCGTGCTGTTCGCTGTCAATCCGATGATCGTCATGTACGCGGCGAGCGGAATGAGCGAAGCTCCGTTCCTTTTCTTCGTTCTGTGGGCGACACGTCGACTGATTCGGTGGATGCGCAGCGACGACGTACACGACCTCATCGGTGCGGGCCTCGCGTTCGCTCTGGCGTACCTCACTCGATACGACGCATTGGCACCTCTGTCTGTCGCGGTGGTGCTGGTGACCGTGGTGAGTTGGCTTCGTTTTCAACCGACAGCGGAGGAGCGGGGCGAGGGCGCAGGACCTGGCTTGCGGCTCTGGGCAGCAGCGCTCGACGGCGCCGTCGTGCTGATGCCGGGTTTCCTGGCCTTCGCCTTGTGGTCGTTTGCCAGTTGGCTCATCACGGGTCAAGCGTTCCAACAGTTCTCGTCGGTGTACGGGAACAGTTCCATCCTGGAACAGGCTGGTGCCGGAACCGACTCACCGGTTGCCCGCCTTGCGTTCTCGATCACCGAAATGGCGGTACTCGGGCCGGCGCTCCCGGTGTTCGTGGTCCTGGCAGTCATCTACGCACTTCGGCGGCGCGACACCGAAGTGGTGGTGCCTCTTGTGCTGTTCGGCGCCATCCTCGGAGCGCAGACGTTGCTCTACCTGATGGGATCGACGTTTCCTCTTCTGCGCTTCTACATTTCGATCATTCCGCTGTGTTTCGTATTGGTCGTCCTGATCGCTCCTCGCGGAGCGCCGGTCATCACGCGTCGACCAGGGGCTGCTGCGTCGCGCTCGGTGTCGACGTACCCCGAGCAGGCGGGACCGTCTCTACCTCTTGTGATCTCCCTGTGCTTGCTGGTCGGGTCGACGCTGGTCACGTTTGTCGCGATGGGTAGTGCGCGGATCGCAGTGCTCGAGCATTCCATTGCCAGCGCGATCATTCCGGGCCGCCAGAACCTGGAGGAGCAGACGAATCTACGCACGTTTGCGGCCGAGCGTCGCATCGCCAGGTACCTGGACGACTTGGCTCTGCCGGAGGGGTCGGTTCTGCTCGACACCGTGCAGAGCTATGCCGTCGTGGCGTCGTCGAACAACCCTCGGCAATTCGTCGTGCCTTCCGATGCGGACTTCGTGCGCGTACTGAACAACCCGGCCGAACATCACGTCGAGTACATCCTGTCGGTTCCGAACACCGGTCGCGGTGTGTCGGACGCGGTCAATCGGCGTTATCCGACGATGTACGACACCGGTGCCGGCGGTGTGGGAGCACTGGTGCTCGAGGTGCCCAACGACGGCGGCATGGACCCTTCGGCCTGGCGTTTGTATCGCGTGACCGGTGAACGTCAAACGGGTCGATGAGGGAATTCGTGTGGGAGGATTGTCCGTATGACGTGGATGGTTGTAGATGTCTTCTGAAGAAGCGCGTCCGCGTGTGCGTGGCACAGTGCGTCGCCGTATCGCTGCCGCTGTAGTCAGCTTTGCAACCGTCGCGGTCGTGACAGGAATGTTCACGACGCCGGTGGTTGCCGATTCGCCCAAGACGGTTCGGGTCGGAGCGTCGTCGAGCGGACTGACACTCGACGGACAGCCGTGGTGGCCCACCGGGCTCAATGCTTATCAACTGGCCACTGATTGGTCGGTGAACTTCGGCTGTGGCGCGATGGTCGATCTCGATGCCTACTTCGGTTCTCTGCCACCGAATTCCGTCACGCGTTTCAACGCCTTCCAAGCGCTCGCGGTGAACAAGGTGTCCGGGCAGATGGATTTCGGACCGATGGACGCGGTGTTCGACGCTGCGGCGCGACACAACCAGTTGACGATTCCGGTGCTCTCACCACAGGACAGCGGGTGTGATGACGGGCTGTTCAAATCCAGGGACTGGTACACCGACGACTGGAAGGTTGCGAACCTGATCCCAGGTCGAGCCACCATGAGCTTTCAGGACTGGATGCACACCGCCGTCGACCGTTGGAAGAACGAGCCTTCCGTCGCGGCGTGGGAATTGGTGGGGGAGCCGGAACCGAGCCTGTGTACCGACGCCGCCTGCAATTGGTGGACAAGAACGTGCCCGTCTGATTCCGCGCAGGTGTTGCGGAAGTTCTTCGACACGGCAGGCGCCGAACTTCGGGCGATCGATCCGAACACCCTGATCACGGCCGGATACGTCGGGGGCGGTCAGTGCGGCACTGCTGGTGACGACTACCAATACGTGAGCGAGTCCGACTTCGTCGACATTCTGCAGTATCACGACTACGGAGCAGACGGGGTTCCGCTTCCGGGCGACCAGTGGAACGGACTGGCGCGTCGCATCGAACAGGCCACGAACGTCTCGAAGCCGTTGTTGGTCGCTGAGACAGGCGAATTGGCGGGCAGTTGTGAATCATTGGCAACCCGAGCCACGAATATCGAGACGAAGCTGACGGGGCAGAAGGCGGCCGGCACGGCCGGAGCTCTCCTGTGGGCCTTCGTACCGGATCCGCGGCCGAACGAGTGCACAATGGACATCGGGCCCGATGATCCACTCTTCGACGTGATCGCTTCACTGGCAAGTTAGGACACTGCTGGTAGTCCACTAGGAGTTCCGCCCAGTGGGAGTATGGTCACGATCTGATAACAACCTGAACCTGGCGTTGTGACGTGATGACCCTATTTCGTTTGCATCCAATGGTATTCAGTGGCATTCACTTGTGGATAACCGAACTTGAAGGCTTGTGGAGTCGCTCGGGACCATCGATGCGACGCCTCCAGGACCTACGTCCGGGTCGGCTGGGGACGGTCCGGTTGAGGCGCTGAGTTCGGAAGTTGTGTCGTACCTGTCTCTTTGGCCAGTTACTACGTCCCGCCGTGGTCAACGTCGAAAAAGGATCTCAACCGTTCGCTGCGGTAACGGGCAGTGCGCGGAGTGCCGTGTGCCCTTCGTGGAAGTGACATCGAGGGGTGCTGTGTAGCTCTCGCGCGCAACGAATTCCGAGTTCGGGTCAACTTGCGACGGCATCGGTCGCCCGGTAGACCTTGTGCGCAGGCTGTACATGCGGTGTGAGCTTCGGTCGTCGGAATGAGGGGACGATCGCTGCATGCGCGTAACGGTAATTGTGTAAAACATCGCGTGAGCGGAGAGGTGAACGATGACTGGGTGCGCTGAACGGGCTTTCAAGACTGCTGTGGTGCCGGCTGCCGGGATGGGGACTCGCTTCCTCCCGGCCACCAAGACGGTTCCGAAAGAGCTGCTCCCCGTGGTCGATACACCCGGGATCGAGCTGGTCGCAAGCGAAGCGGCGCAAGCAGGCGCGGAACGTCTGGTGATCGTCACTGCGCCGGGCAAGGCATCGGTCGTCGGGCATTTCGTCGAGGATCTGGTGCTCGAGGGCAAGCTCGCCGCCAGCGGGAAGCATCATCTACTCGAGCGTGTGCGTCGGGCTCCAGGCCTGATCTCGGTGGAGCCGGTTGTGCAGGAGTCTCCGCTGGGATTGGGGCACGCTGTCGGTCTTGTCGAATCGGTGCTGGATGCGGACGAGGACTCGTTCGCGGTGCTGCTTCCGGACGATCTGGTCCACCCCTGCGGTGTTCTCGACGCGATGGCGAAGGTGCGTGCCGAGCGAGGCGGTTCCGTGTTGTGCGCGTTCGACGTCGCGCCGGATCGTGTTGGTGCTTACGGGGTATTCGACGTCCAAGCGCCTGTGGAGGGCGGTGATCCCGATGTGCTTGCCGTCGTCGGCATGGTCGAGAAGCCCGCACCAGCGGATGCTCCATCCACTCTCGCTGCGGCCGGACGCTACCTTCTCGATCGCGCCGTGTTCGACGCGCTCAGACGAATCTCGCCAGGGCAGGGTGGCGAGCTGCAACTGACGGATGCGATAGCGCTGCTGATTGCAGAGGGGCATCCGGTTCATGTCGTCGTCCATCACGGAACGCGTCACGATCTGGGAAACCCGGGCGGATTTTTGCGGGCCTCTCTCGACCATGCGCTCAGTCGCACCGAGTACGGACCGGAATTGAGAGTCTGGCTCAAGGAACGACTGGATCAGCCGGATCCGCAGCTGACCTACTGACTTGCGAGGCTATGCGACGCGGAGCGTCTCGCCAGTTCATCGAGGAGATCTCGGGTGCTGAGTGACGACAGTGAAATCGGCTTGTCGTCCAGACCCGACTCGTCGGGTGTCATGTAGCCCGCCGCGACAAGAATTTCCTGTACGTGGACGTCGAAGACGCGGCAAGCAGTTCTGATCGTGTCCTGCGTGGGAGGGCGTTTCGCGGACAGCCACCGACCGAGCTCGGAGGGGCGTATTCCCAGCGCACGCGCAGCATCGGCTACGTCTGTTTCTTGGCGAAGTTCCAGTTGATGCTTCACCCATTCCGAAAAACCGCTCATACCGGTCATAGTGCCTGAGTGCTGCGCGGTAAGCCAGTGCCGTCTCGGCACTTAAGGCGCTCGACGGCCGATCTGTGATCATTCGGCAACCAATCACCGCGGTTCTCGCGTACCGGTAGTTAAGTTTTGTGACTGGATTGTGTGTTTACCGCGACCATCTAGCTGTGTGTTTTCCGTTGAAACCCGAAATCGGGTGAAATTGTGGGTGAGGCGGACCAGTAGACATAACTCACACCTGTGTAGAACGTGAAGGATTGCGTTGTCACGTGTTCAGACCGTGGAAGGTTTTTTCCCAGTAGGACGGGTTGCGAATCAATTGGTAGGTCCCCTTGATCGCCGCGATGCTCATCAGCACCCAGTACAACGGAGCAGTCAGGCAGGCGAGGAGGAGCATCGCGTTTCGCGTTTCTCGGCACGCCACGAGGTTCATGTAGAGAACAGCGGCGTTACCGAATGCCAGAGAGATCAACGCGGGGAAATAGACGTAGTTGGGGAAGACCTGGTGGATCACTTCAGGTTGTCCGAGAATCCAGTCCAGACTGATGAGCCAGAACACCATGTTCAAAGTGGCGACCAAAGGTGTGCCGGCCATGAGAATCGTGAAGCGGAGAAAGCCGATCGAGCCCAATCCTCGCCATAATTTCACGGGTTGGCGCATATGGACGAGCCACGTCTGCAAATAGCCCTTGTACCAACGCGAGCGCTGTCTGATCCAGTTGATCGTGTCACTGTTGGCTTCTTCGAGCGTGGTGGAATTCAACACCGCGGTGCGGTATCCGCTCTCGGCAATCCGTACCCCGAGGTCCGCATCCTCCGTGACATTGAAGGGATCCCACGCACCGATCTCGTCGAGGACGCTACGTCGTAGGTGATTCGAGGTACCGCCGAGAGGAATCGGTGAATTGCTCCGCATCAATCCAGGGAGGATGAAGTTGAACCACAGCGCGTAATCGGCGGTGAACCACGCGGTCAACAGGTTCTGAGTTCCGTTGTGGAATGCAAGTTTGGCCTGAACACAAGCAGTGTTCTCGGGAAGTTTCGCGAAAGTTGCAACTACTCGCCGTAATTGGAGTGGGTCGGGGGAATCCTCGGCGTCGTAGATCGTGACGATCTCGCCCGTCGAGAAATGCAGACCGTAGTTGCATGCTTTCGGTTTGGTGCGTGGATCGGCCGCGGGCACCTTCAGAATGCTGACGACCTCGTCCACGCCGGCGGCAAGAGCAGCTTCGATAGTGACGGCGTCATCTTCCTCCAATAGGAGAAGGACTTGCATCTTGTCTTCCGGATAATCGATCGCTCGCATGGCTGCGATGAGGTCGCCGACGACTTCAGGCTCGTTGTATGCGGGGACCAGAATGGTGTAGGTGGGAAGGTCGTCGTATGAAAGAGCCAGTGCCTCTTCGTCACTGATCGTCATGATCGAGGACGCATCGAGGCCCCTCGTGAACAAGATCAGACGGTCGACCATCGCCCATATGTATCCAACGGTGCAGATCAGTGTCAGCGCGATGAGAGTTGGGACGAGGAAGAACACGAGGCTGACGACGACTAGTGCGAAGCCTGCCAACAACGTATTTCGCTGCCACGGATAGAAGGCCACGGAGGCGGACGAGATCGGATGGCGCTCGCGTAGACCGTTCACTGCATCGTGCAGGGCGGCCTCGCGGTACTCCGCTGTATCCGGGTCGCCGCTGACCACAACACTGTTGGACTGGCTTCGGTTTTCGTTCACCACGTCTGAGCCTCCACGAGAAGTCGAGCGAGTGCTTCGAGCATGTCCAGGTCCTTGTACTCGGATTCGGTGTCTTCGGTCGAGGTTTCACCACGCAGTAGAACGGCGAGGGTATTGCTACCGTTGGACGCCATCGACGGCTTCGGTTCGGGGAAGTAGGCGTCGGGATCGTGATTGTCGACGCTGATCAGGCTGACTCGCTGCGCGGCTCCGTCGCCCCGCGTCCAGACGAAATTGAGATTGCTCCATGTGAGAAGGAGAGCGTCGTCGACGATCGTGTACATCTCGGCGACGATCCCGTGCGGCAACTCCACCGTGACCGTCGGGCTGACTCTCGCGTTCTCCAGGTCGTAGGTGGTCTTGCTGGGGTACACGGCGAGCGTGGAGGGCCGCCGGACCTGGACGACGTCAAGCTGTACCGTGCGAGGCCGCATCTGCGCGTCCCAAGCGGGATTCGGAGTGTCGGCCCGAATTGTCTGACGGCTCAGTTCGGAGGTGCTGCCGAAGTACCGACGGGGCCAGTCGTATTCGGATGCTGCAATCTGATGCCAGCCCAGTGGAACGATAAGTCGAGGATCGGCCGTAGCCGGAGGCGGACCGACGTTGACGGTCAAACTTGTCGGTGGCAGCGGTGTGAAGAACATCAGCACTGCGGCGGCAAACACCGCAAGGATGGTCCAGTTGCTCGTGGCTGTCGAAGGCTTTCGGAGTGGTCGATCGAACGGTTTGAGCGACTTTCCCCGGCGTTCGTACAGATAGAAGGCGCCACCGACGACGATTGCGGTTCCGAGCGCCGGAAACAACTGCACGGCGAAAAGCGGAGCAGTGGGATACTTCTGAATCGTGACGTAGAGAACCACCACACCGAGCACCGTTGCGGCGACAAAGGCGATCGCCCCTCGCCTCCACGTTCTACTGACGGCGATCGTGGTCGCGGCAGACGCGACCAGCACCATGAGGACGCTGTAGTCGAAACGGGTCCCGCCCATTTCGGTCGCGATGGCGCGGTAATGTAGCGGCGCCAAGATGACCGGGACCACCCAGATTGCCCAATACCGGTTGACCGGACGGAGGCCGAACATCAGAACCGCTGCGCTCCAGACGAATACCCACGCTGCGATCACGTCGATATGCATCAATTCGTAGGTCTCGGCAAAACGCGGTAGCAGGAGCGCTTGGAGTCCCAATGCGACGAAGAGACCGATGCAGCCGACTATCTTGTCGGTCTCGCGATCGTGAATAGGAAGCTCCGGGCCGCGCCTCAAGTCTGTTCCGACGGCGGCAACCAAACACAAGAGCGGTAGAGCGAAGACGTAGCCGATGGCAGTTCCGCTGGCCGTGCTCTGCCAAAGCTTGGTCCAGGTGGGCCAGAATGCAAAGATCGTGGCGAGCGCGATCATCAACCACCGCACTGCGAGTCGAGGAATGATCCCGGACTCGGAGCGGATCTCACGAATCTTCAACATTTCCAGTTCCATTCGCTTGCTACCCGACGTCTGCGTGCGATTCGAGGCTGCGCACCGCTAGGGACTGCCGACCATCGCCGTCGGTCCGGCGCCACATGCAGACATTACTTGATCAAGACATATCGCCCTCGCCACGTCGAGGCGCCGGTCTCTGAGCAGTCCGGCCGGAGGTCTCACGCGCTCGAATCTCACATAGTGGGAAGTTTGAAATCTTTTTTTCGCTTCCCAGTGCGGGCCTTGGCCGGCCGGATGGCATGACAAGATTTTCGGTCTGCCGAATTACTCCGTATCGAAGGGTAATTCACTTTCGGATTGCAGAAAGTTCAATCAAGTTCCGCGGATTCGACCTACGGGGACATAGGTCCCCAGCGTGCAGGGACGGTTCTCGGTTGCGTGGATGTGGGTCCAGTTACCCATGCGAAAGAACTGTGGTCAGCAGTGAGAGGCAATGTCCGCTTTGTGAGCTATTGCGGTCGTCGGGACCTAAGCCCTGGAGGTTTCCGTGCATTTGCTGAATAGCTGAATTATAGCTACCAATTGGTAACTACATCGCAAATGGCGCCGTGGCTTTACGGCGATCGAACGTGAACGATCGTCCAACATTCTTCGGGTGTCTGCTGGGAAGAAGAATTGCCGGTTAGAGTCTTGACCTGCAACATTATTCGAATTGAACTCCGGCCTTCGAGATGTTCTCATAGTACTCACGCGGCACGTGCAATGCCTCCGGATTATCGAGTTGCAACGTTGCCGACACCTAAGCGGAACATTTGCTCTTCTCCATCTTTTTAGTTGCGCCTGGGGCTTTCGGGTGCAAACCGGAATTCCGAAGAACGGTCGGGGCCTGGCGGCTCGCAAACGGGAAGGTTGGTCAGATGTCGGCATTGGACATGTCCATGGCGCCGTCGCTCGGGTATCGGCGTCCGCGCATCGTGCCGGACTCCCGTGCGGAGTTTTCCTCGCGTGCAGCGTGGCAGCATCGATACATACGTGCTCTGACAGTGACGGATTCGCTGATTGTCGTTGGTGCGGTTTCGGCAGCTCAGTGGCTTCGATTCGGCGCAGCGCCGACCGCCGTCGACGCTCGTGAGCTCGGGCAGTTCAGCTACACCGGTTTGTCCATCGGTGTGGTGGTCGCGTGGCTGGCGACGTTGCAGATATTCAGGACGAGATCTGCGAGTGTGATCGGAAGCGGTCCGGAGGAGTATCGACGAATCCTGGTGTCCGCGATGAGATTGTTCGGCGTCATTGCGATCGTAAGCCTTCTGCTCCGTCTCGATATCGCCCGGCTTTACCTTGCATTCGCGTTTCCTGTCGGCCTTCTCGCGCTGCTATTGAGCCGTTGGCTCTGGCGCGGGGTGATCGTGCGGAGGCGTACTCGTGGTGAGTGCCTCACATCTGTACTGGTGGTGGGCAGCAAGGATGCCGGCGCTGAACTCGCACGAAACTTCGAGCGAGGTAGCGCAGACGGTTTCCGTGTGGTCGGAGTGTGTGTGCCGGGGTTCCTTCGGCGCGCGGACGAGTCCATCGCGGTCGACGGGCGTGACATACCGCTCCTCGGCGGTGAGACATCGGTAGTCGAAGCGCTGGAACTTGTCGGCGCAGACACCGTTGCCGTGACGGCAACCGAGCATCTCGGCTCGGATGGCATCCGTGCGCTCGCCTGGGATCTGGAATCGCGGGACGTAGATCTGGTCGTTGCGCCCAGCATCGTCGATGTGTCGGGGCCGCGCCTGTCGATGCGGCCGGTGGCCGGTCAGCCTCTGATACGCGTCGAGCGTCCGAAATATCATGGTGCGCAACGCTTTGCGAAATCATCGTTCGATGTGATTTTTGCTTCGCTTATCTTGGTCGCCATCGCACCTGTTCTCCTGGTGGCAGCTGTGGCGGTCAAGATCTCGAGCCCGGGCCCGGTGTTGTACCGAGCAGAGCGAATGGGGCTGGACGGCAAACCGTTCCCGATGCTCAAGTTCCGTTCGATGGTCCAGAACGCAGACTCGCAGGTGGCGTCCTTGATGGCCCAGAACGACGGCGCCGGTGTGCTCTTCAAGATGCGCGACGACCCGCGCGTCACACGGGTCGGGGGCTTCCTGCGCAGATACTCGATCGATGAACTGCCTCAATTCGTGAATGTTCTTCGGCGCGAGATGAGCGTTGTAGGCCCCAGGCCGCCGTTGCGTCGCGAGGTCGAGGCCTACGACGGAACAGTCAGTCGCCGACTCCTCGTCAAGCCGGGAATCACAGGGCTGTGGCAGGTCAGCGGACGCTCGGATCTTTCCTGGGAAGAGACTGTACGACTGGATCTCTCGTACGTCGACAACTGGTCGCTCATGGGGGATGTCTTGATCGTCGGCAAAACGTTGAAAGCGGTATTGGCCAGTGACGGCGCGTACTGAGACGTGAATAAGGATGTCTGGACCGACTTCAGTTCGTGATGTTATCGGTGGAAAGGCGCAGCTCCCCTTGATCTTTCGTACCTCGACAACTGGTCGATGACGAGCGAGAACACGATCGTCGCGAGGGCGCTCAAGGCGATGTTGGGAAGTGATGGAGCAAATTGACCAGGAGAAGTTTGTGTCGGAACCGCCAAAGTTGAAGTCGTTGCTTGTTGTGGCGCCCTGGTTGGAAGGTGGGGGTGCACAGAAATCCTTGTGCGGGTTATTGCGCGGGCTTACCGACACACATACGACCGTGGTCACTTTGTTCGCAGGCTGCCGAGACTTCAACGAGGTTGCCGACCTCGCAGACGAGTTCGTCATGCTCGACTATCCAAGAAGCCCTGGCGGACTGGTCGGAGCCAGTCGTGCAGTAGCAACACATCTGCAGCGTTCGGATGTGGTCTATTCACTGATGAGGGGTAGCCATGTCGCCCTCGGTGTTTCGAGTATGTTCAAACGTCTTCCGGGTGAGCTGATTGCGACCTTCCATCAGTTGCCGAGTGCGGATGAAACTGGCGTTGTCTCCCTGGTCGAGAACGTGCTCGTTCGTAATGCACTTCGGCACGCAAAGCTGATCACTGCGCCTTCGGAATTAGCCGTGAGTCAGATTCGTCAACGACGTTACGGACCGCACGCTCGCCTTGTGTACGAGCCGAACTTGATCCGAGTTGACTCGAGAGAAACCACTCGTCGTGAATCTTCGGGGGCACCCCTACGGCTGCTGGCCTGTGGCCGTCTATCCAAGCAGAAGGGCTTCGATCGTATTCCCGAACTTCTGTCGGATATCGAGATTCCCTGTGAAATAAAGATTTTGGGTTCAGGGCCCGAAGAAGAAGACCTGAGACAGCGGTTCGACAGTGCGAAGCCTTCTTCGCATACGGTGGAACTGGTGGGACGCGTCGACGATGTTGTGCCCTACCTGGATTGGTCAGATGCAGCATTTATGCCCAGTCGAAACGAACTCAATCCTGTGTTCGTATGGGAGGCGTGGGCGCGCGGCCGGCCGGTTGTTGCTGCCGATCTACCTGCATTCGAGGATCTGCGCACCTCCGGGCCGGTGCTTACATTTGCCGGCGCGCCCAGCCTTCGGTCCGCCCTCGGCGTCGTATCGAGTGACGAGTACCGAGATTTTGCCTATTCAATGGGTTTGCAGGCGTCCCGAACCATGACGACCAGGAGTGAGATCGTTGCCCGAATACAATCGTGACCACCCGCGCATCCTGGTCATTCACGCATACAGTGCTCAAAACTCTGGCGACCGGTTGTTGGTGGAGGAAACACTCGAATTGCTGAGATCGGTGTGGCCGGATTCTGTCGTCGACGTGATTGCCACTGATGCCGAATCGTTCCGCCACCATCCGATGGCAAATCATGTCAAGTTTCATCAGTGGGCGTCGGCATGGCTTCCGAACCCGAAAAAGAAGGCGTCCGTACGTGTTTCCATGCTGGCTAGTTCCGTCACCGGCGGGCCAGCACCTGTCAAGATACTGTTCGAACAAGCGGACTTGATAGTCGCTGTCGGGGGCGGATACCTTCGGGGCTCGTCTGTTTCCGAGGCCCTGAAGACTGCGGGGGCGCATTTCGGTCAACTCGATCTTGCCGCACGAAGTCGTGCGCGCAAGATCTATCTGCCGCAGAGTATCGGCCCGTTCCCGAACATTCTCCGTCGCCGTATCGCGAGTTCACTGAAGGCGATGGACCAGGTGCTCGTTCGTGACGATCGATCACGCGATTTGTTCGCCGACCTGACCAATGTCGAACGAATCTCGGATCTGGCGGTTCTGAAGATGGCGGAGGTCCGTACACCTCGCAATATCGAGATCACGCATGGCCCGGTAGTCGTGGCACGTGAGCTGTCCCGCCCTGGATCCTACGAGAACACTTTGTCCGACTTGGCTCGGTCAGATCATGTTGTATGGGCGATTCAGTCCACCGGTGGCGGAAACAATGACACGCCCCTCACCGTCAAATACTCTCCGGGAACCCCAAAGCCATTGCAGCACTATTTGGAAAGCACGGAGAATCGCGTCGTTGTCAGTACGCGCCTCCACGGATCGTTGTCTGCATTGCTCGCCGGAAAGCCGAGTGTGCACCTAGGCTACGAACGAAAATCATGGGGAGCATTTCATGATCTGGGGTTGGAACAGTACGTTCTCGATGCCCGAAGGACCTCGGCAACTCGCGTTCTCGACGCGGTGGAATCGATTCGAGACGATCCAGCCGCTTACTGGAGCCTGATCGATTCACGCATCGAGGCCGTCGCATCCCAGAGGGAATGCCTGCTCGACTCCCTGGCTGTGCCATGCCACCTGCCGACGGTTGGCCAATGACATGAATCTCTCGATCTTGTTGTTTGCCAGTGTTTTTCTCTTGCTGATCGCACGTTTACGTGTGGTCACGGTGTTGCAACCCCGACGACAAACCTCGACAAGCACCAGAAGCGGGTTGATCGGGATCTGGTTTTGGGTATCGCTCGTATGGCCGGTCCTTTTCAAAGCGGTGTTAGGCAGCGTCCTTGCCCTATACCTTCCAGTTTCTGGCTCCGCGGTCTTCGTGATCTCCTACGTGCCTTCGATTGTCATCGGAATCGCGATTTTCATCGTCGCGCTCGGATCCCGAGAATCATTCCCCTATGTCCCCGCGATACTGGTCATGGCGGTGGTGATCATGCCGATCCTCATCTTCGGGGTCGTGGACATCGGTGTCGTCGGAGCGATATTCATGATTGTGCCTACGCTTCTGTGGTGCCGCGCGCTCTCGGTTGATGTACTGAACTGGCCCCGTCTTTGTTACCAGGGTCTGCTCGTGCTTTGTCTGAGTATGGCTGTGGTTTTCGTCGTCTGGCCTGAGGCTGTGGTCGAGACCTGTCGGCTGGACAAGTGCACTGTGGCCGGCCAAGTGCTCACGTCGTCGATCACAGGCAATGGCAACTTCCTGGGGCTGTGTGTCGCACTGCTGAGCGTCATTGCGGTGTATCGGCAACACTGGATCACAGTCGCGGCGGTTGGACTGGCGAGCCTGATCGTGATCGAAATTTCTGGCAGTCGAACAGCGATGATCGGTCTGGTTCTCGGCTACCTGGTAGTCCTCGGAATCGGAAACCGCATGTCGCGGGTTGTGGCACTGGCAGCTGCGATGGTTGCGTTGGTGATTTCTTTTGTGCCAGTGTTCCGAGTTTACGGACTCCGTGATTACACCTATCGCGGTGCTTTGTGGATGCGGGCGAAGGAGCTGATTTCGGAGAGCCCGAATGTTGGTCACGGTGCGAACTATTGGACGGAGCATAACGCGTATCGCTTCTCCTCCAACTATGCCGCGCACAACATTTGGTTAGAACTCGGCGTCGCCGTCGGGTTTTTCGGAATTGCCGTGCTTGTCGTCGCTGCCGTCTGGGCGCTGCTGACCACGGATGTCGAAAATCGATACTTGGCATCGGCGCTGATCGTAACCACGGTCGCTGTGGGTTTCCTGGAGGCACCGATCCAGCCGTATCGAACCGGTCTGCTTCCCTTCCTGTGCCCTCTCATTCTTCTCTTGTGCTCCTCAGGCATGCGGAAAAGATCAGTTGATACTTCGGAGACGGAAGACCTTGCGATGAAAGCTATTCGAAACCAAAATGTTCTTGCCGGCCTTACGAGGGATGGTGCGCGATGAAGGTTCTGCACGTCACGGAAGCACTCGGAGGAGGTGTAAGCACCGCGATCTTGAACTATCAGGCGTTGACGCCAGAAATGCATCACTGCGTGATCGCTCGCGAACGGGTCGGGCAGAGCACATACAGCTTCCCCTCCGAACTCAGCGTGACATTGGTACCTGGAAGTCTGGCCGCACTATTGCTATCCGCGATTCGTATGGTGCGCCGAGGAGATTTCGATATTCTGCACCTGCATTCCAGTCTTGCCGGTCTCGCCCGGATCATCCCTGGGCACCGAGCTGGGATCGTATACACCCCACACTGTTACGCATTCGAGCGCACCGACGTCAGTCCCCTAGCGCGGGTACTCTACAAGTCTGTTGAGCGTGGGCTACTTTCGATTCGGCGTCAGTGTGTTGTTGCAGTGAGTGGACGAGAAGCCGAGTTGACTACGGAGTTGTCGAACTCCTCCACCTCCATCGTGGTCGGCAACGTATCACCGACCGATCACGGCGAATATTTGCGCGCAAGCAGCTCTCGGACAGCGGAGGTACCGGCTGAACGAAGCCGAGTAGTGATGGTGGGAAGGATATTTCCCCAAAAGGATCCCCAACTGTTCGCCGATATTGCAGCAAGGCTGTCGAGCAGGTTCGAGTTCGTGTGGGTAGGAGATGGCGAAGCCGTCTTGAAAGAGAGTCTCGTGGAATCAGGGGTTCGGGTGACGGGTTGGATTCCAGCTGAACAGGTGCTGGACGAAGTGCGCGCCAGTTCGCTGTATCTCCATACTGCGGCCTGGGAGGGCGCTCCGATTTCCGCTGCGGAAGCCGCCGCGGTCGGTGTCTCCGTAATCAGTCGTGACATCAAAAGTATGGTCTCGCTTGGCTATCCAGTCGCTGGCAATACCGCCGAGTCTCTGTCGATGGCCGTCACACATTACTTCGACTGCCTGGACTACCGATCGACGGTTCAAGCCAAGACACAATATTTCAACCGAACAGTGGACGTCGTGAGTTCGCGTACAGCGCTCATCGACGCCTATGCATTCGCGATAGGGGCTTCTCGATGACTTCATCGGTCACCGTCATTACCATCACCAGGAACGATCTTTCGGGGCTGATCCGCACGATCGAGAGCGTCCGGGCTCAGAGTGCACAAGGAGTCGAACACATCGTGATCGATGGTGGCTCGACCGATGGGACTGTCGAATACCTTGATTCGTTGGGTGATTCGTTAGTGTGGAACTCAGGTCTCGACAGCGGTCGCTATGACGCAATGAACATCGGCGCGGAACTGGCGAGTGGCGAGTTGCTGTGGTTCATGCACTCGTCCGACGTGTTCCATTCATGTGACGTTCTGGAGAGAGTCTCTCGGGAGTATCAAGGAGGGGATGTCTCTTGGCGGTGGGGTTACGGGCTGAGCAACATCCATGACTCCGGAAGTTCCATCGGAATCGGTGGCCGAATCCCGTTCAGTCTGTCCCGATTCTCGCTAGGCGGAAACATAATTCCCCATCAAGCATGTGTGATCGAGAAGTCGCTGCATGTTGAGATCGGCGGCTACGATACCGAATTCGGGCTCAGTGCCGACCAACTTTATCTGCTGAAGATGGCGGTTCGATCGCAACCGCGGGTGTGGACCGAGTTTTTCTGTGATTTTGATTCGGCCGGCGCCGGTTCGGTGCGGGGCATGATGGATCATTACCGGGACATGCGGCGATCACGCGCCCTGACCGGTGTCACAGTCTTCAGGGCGCAGTGGCTTGATTATGCAGTGTCCTTGGGAGTTGCGCTTCTGGCAAAAACCGATCGTGTCCAAAGACGTGTGTTAGCAGGGGTGACTCCTCGTGTCCGATGACTATTTGGAACCCACAACGCAATTGAGTGCGGAATTCGCAGTTGTCATACCAGCTTTCAATGCGGAAGCCACACTTATGGCGTCAATCGAGAGCGCGCACAGTGCGGGCGCTTCGGAAGTCATCGTGGTAGACGACGGTTCCACCGACAGTACTGCCGCGCTATGTCGCGCCCACGATATACGTGTTCTGACGCAGCCAAATGCGGGTGCATACCTCGCGAGACGGCGGGGGGCCGAGCTTGTCACGGCACCGTACATCGTGTTCCTGGACGCGGATGATCTTCTGGTCGCATCCGGCGTTCACGAGTCCTTGCGTATTCTCTCTGCGCAGGCGGACTGCGCAGTCGTCGCTGGACGTGTGATGGCGAGCCTCCCGCGTGGGCGTAGTCGGTTGAACAATCAGTCGTACTCCGAGATCAATACTCGAACCCTGTTGGCACAAGGGTACGGTCCGTTTCCACCGGGAGCTGCGCTGGTTCGGCGTGCCGATTACGAAGCGGCGATTGCGCTGGACGTACCTGAGATCGTCGAGCGTTACGCCGACGACTACGAGATGTTCATTCGGTTATCCGTCGTCGGCCGAATCGTTCAGCACAACACTGTTTCCCTCGTGTATTCGATGTACGCAGGTAAATCCATTGGTTCTCCTGAGAAATCGCTGTTGTGCAAGGAGTCGATCAGGGGCCACTACGCGCGACATCTAGGGATCAATGTTCGGCTGATGAACGCATCGGCGGTTGCCGCAGCTGCGAATGCACGTATGGGACGAGCGTCGTTCGCGCAAGGTTTGTACTGGCGAGGCTGCACAAAGGTAGTAGTTGCCGCGTGCTACAAGGTACTTTCTCGGCTCGGTAACAGCGGTCTGAAGCAGTCCACAATCGTCTCTGGTGCTGGGACCTCGGAGGCACGAGGGTGAACACAGTCGTCAGCTCCTACCTGAGGTCGGCGAAGTCGATCGACCTGGGCGGGACCGGGTTTTTTCGACTGGTAGGTCTGCTGGCTGGAGCTTGTGCGAACTTCGCCGTAATAGCAATTCTGTCTCGTGACTACGGCGTTGAGTACTACGCCTTCTACGCGCTGATGGCGTCCATGTTGAATCTACTTCCCTTCGCGGACTTCGGTATCGGCGCGACCATGGTGAACGCAACAGCAGATTACCGAAGTGGTGCACTCGATCGGATGTCGTTCCAATCCCATTTTCGTCGGGCGAGTCTGGTCACAGTTCTGGTTTCCCTCGCTGTCGCAAGCCTCGCGTTCCTGTTGTACCAGATGGGGCTGTGGGTGCCGATACTAGGCGCGGTCGGTGAGATGAATCATGCGTCGGCGCTGGCCACAGTGGTGATTATATCTGCGGCAGTTGGTATTCCATTGGGTTTGGGGTCCCGCATCCTGCAGGGTTGCGGAAAGATGCGCGTTGTCGTTACCGCAGCGTTGATCGGTCCGATCATTCAACTGATCGTGATAGTGGTCTGTTGGACAACTCACGCGCCGGCCTACCTGTTTGTTCTGGCACCGTGCGCAGGCTACCTCGCCGTCGGATTTCTTACCCTCGCTCTCGCGCTTCGGTCGATTTCCGGCGATGAGGGTTCGTTGATCGGTTGGAGTCTTACAAGCCCGGTGCGAGTTCGCATAGCTGAAACTGCGGTCCCGTTTTTTCTGATATCGATCGGTATGGTTGTCGGCTTTCAGAGCCACAGGTTGCTGATCTCCACTTTCGGAACGGTCGAAGACGTCGCACAATATTCGGTAGTGGCGCAATTCGCTGGACCGCTATTGGCGATCTTGGGAGTGATGGGCCAGAACTTGTGGTCAAGGTATCGCGAACGATTCCGAATCGGGACGCTTCGGGTACGCGAATTCGCCCAGCATATAGTACTTCTCGGCACAGTAGGCGCCGTATTTGCGCTCGCTCTGATCGTCATCAGCTATCCGGGAATACGGTTTGTCTCGGGTGGAAGTCTTGTCGTCCCACTGGCAACCGTTTTGGCTGGAAGTGTTTACATCCTTGTTGTTTCGGTGCATCAACCGGCAGCAATGTTCCTCATGGACCCGCGAGGACTATGGGTGCAGGTCCTGTGCGTCTGGCTGAGCGGCCTCGTCGGAATGGTATTGGCAATATCTCTGATTCCTGAACTCGGACCCGCCGCACTCTACCTGGGGCTATCCGCAGGAATGGTTGTACTCCAAGTCATTCCGTGCATCTATATTTCGACACGGCGAATTTCAAGCATGGAGAAGGCGGTGGAGACGGGCGTGGCCGTGTGAATAGATGCCAGAAAATTGTGAAGTCGTACATCCACATCAAGGAGAGAAATGAAGAAGGCACTGATCACAGGCATTACCGGTCAAGATGGCTCCTATCTTGCGGAGCTGTTGTTGAGCAAGGGATACGAGGTCCACGGACTTATTCGTAGATCGTCCACGTTCAATACAGCTCGAATCGACCACATGTATGTGGATCCCCACACGCCGGATGCAAAACTGTTCCTTCATTACGGAGATCTCAGCGACGGGGCGCGTTTGGTCACTCTTCTCGCACAGATACGCCCGGACGAGGTCTACAACCTTGCAGCGCAGTCCCATGTACGGGTGAGTTTCGACGAGCCCGAACATACCGGTGACACGACCGGAATCGGGTCGATCAGGTTGCTCGAAGCAGTCCGGATGGCTGGTCTCGAATGCAGGTTCTACCAGGCATCCAGTTCCGAGATGTTCGGTGCGACACCGCCTCCGCAGAACGAGCAGACTCCCTTCTATCCTCGATCGCCGTACGGTGCGGCGAAGGTGTACTCGTACTGGATCACCAAGAACTACCGCGAGGCGTACGGGATCTTTGCCGTGAACGGAATTCTGTTCAACCACGAATCTCCCCGGCGAGGCGAAACATTCGTCACTCGCAAGATCACGCGAGCGGTGGCGCGGATCAAGGCCGGTCTGGAAAGCCATTTGTACATGGGCAATCTCGATGCAATCCGCGACTGGGGCTATGCGCCGGAGTACGTGGAGGGAATGTGGAGAATGCTTCAGGTCGACGAACCGGACGATTACGTGCTCGCGACAGGCGGTAACTACTCGGTCAAGGATTTCCTGACGGTGGCCTTCGAGCACGCCGGCCTGAACTGGGAAGATCACGTGCGCTTCGACGAGCGCTATCTGCGGCCGACGGAAGTAGATGCGTTGATCGGAGACGCCGGTAAGGCGGAGCAGAAGCTCGGATGGAAGGCGACTGTACATACCCCCGAACTGGCTCGAATCATGGTCGATGCGGACATCGAGGCTCTGACGTGTGAGGGCAAGCCCTGGATCGACCGTCCGAACCTGGTGGATTGGGAGCACGCTCGATGACGGGGGAGTACACGCAGAAGTCCCTCGATCGGAGCGACGCGGTATACGTTGCGGGCCATCGTGGACTCGTTGGTTCAGCGATTTGGCGTCGGTTGGAAGCCGACGGCTTCAATCGCCTTGTCGGTCGCACGTCCGCCGAACTCGATCTTCGCGACCGCGGTGCCGTGTTCGAATTCTTCGCAGCTGAGAGGCCGAAGAACGTGGTCCTCGCGGCAGCCAGAGTGGGCGGGATACTGGCGAACAGCACACTGCCGGTGGACTTCATCTCCGACAACCTTCGCATCCAGGTGAACTTGATGGACGCGGCGGCCGAATTCGACGTAGATCGCCTTCTATTCCTCGGATCATCCTGCATCTACCCGAAATTCGCACCTCAACCGATTCGCGAAGAATATCTGCTGACCGGTCATCTGGAACCGACGAACGATGCCTATGCCATCGCAAAGATCGCGGGAATCCTGCAGGTACAGGCTGTTCGCAAGCAGTTCGGGCGACCGTGGATCTCCGCGATGCCGACGAACCTCTACGGCCCGGGTGACAACTTCTCTGCCAAGGGCTCTCATGTGCTGCCAGCCCTCATCAGGCGCTTCGACGACGCACGCCGTGATGGAGCTGCGTCAGTCGTTAACTGGGGCAGCGGGACGCCGAGGCGCGAGTTTCTCCACGTCGACGACATGGCGGATGCCTGCCTTCATTTGCTCGACCACTATGACGGAGCAGAACACGTCAATGTTGGTACGGGCGAGGACCAGAGTATCGCGGAGATCTCCGCGATCGTGGCGGACGAGATCGGGTTCGACGGCGAGATCGAATGGGATCATTCGAAACCTGACGGGACGCCGCGGAAGTTGCTTGACATCGGGAAGCTTCGAGATTTGGGGTGGCAGCCCAGGATTGATCTTCGTGCGGGAATCGCATCGACCGTGGAGTGGTATCGACAGAACGTCGATTCGATCAGGACATGAAGTACTACAGCATTATTCGACGTAAACCCGACTTCGACAGGCAGACATCGTTATGACTTCTCGTATTGCGGTATTCGGCACCGGCTACCTCGGGGCGACACATGCAGCTTGCATGGCCGAGTTGGGTCACGAGGTTCTCGGGGTGGATGTTGATCCGAACAAGCTCGCGATGCTCGAAGCTGGGGAGGTTCCTTTCTACGAACCGGGACTCGAGGAAGTGCTGCGCCGCAACATAGCCGCGGGACGTCTTCGATTCACGGCTTCCTACGAGGAGGCCGCAGAGTTCGCCGACATCCATTTCCTCGGCGTCGGTACGCCGCAGAAGAAGGGGGAGTTCGCGGCCGACATGCGTTTTGTCGATTCGGTGATCGAGACGCTTGCACCCCTCTTGACCAGGCCGACCGTTATCTTCGGGAAATCAACAGTGCCAGTTGGTACAGCAGAGCGATTGGGTGCGCGGGCACGGGAACTGGCGCCTGCCGGACAAGACGTCGAGGTGGCGTGGAACCCGGAATTTCTCCGGGAAGGCTACGCGGTGAAAGACACACTTCACCCGGACCGGCTTGTGCTCGGGGTCGACCGTAATCGACCCGGACGTGCGGAATCGGTTGCGCGTGAAGTGTACGAGCAGCTCTTGAACGAAGGTATTCCCTTCGTTGTGACCGACCTTGCGACTTCGGAGTTGGTCAAAGCGTCAGCCAATGCATTTCTGGCGACGAAGATCTCGTTCATCAATGCGATCTCGGAGGTGTGCGAGGCGTCGGGCGCGGATGTGACCGTTCTTGCCGATGCCATCGGCCACGACGAGAGAATTGGTAGGCGATTCCTCAACGCCGGAATCGGTTTCGGTGGTGGCTGCCTACCTAAGGACATCCGTGCTTTCATGGCGCGTGCGGGTGAGCTGGGAGCAGATCAAGCACTCACTTTCCTACGCGAAGTCGACAATATCAACATGCGTCGTCGTACTCGGATGGTCGAACTGGCTCGAGAAGCGTGTGGTTCTCTACTCGGAGCCAATGTGGCGGTTCTCGGTGCAGCCTTCAAGCCTGACTCCGACGACGTGCGCGACTCACCTGCGCTGAACGTTGCCGGCCAGATTCAGCTCCAAGGCGCTGCCGTCAATGTCTATGACCCGAAGGCCATGGGAAACTCGAAGGCGTTGTTCCCCACCCTCACTTACACTTCGAGTGCACTTGACGCGTGTGCAGGAGCTGATGTCGTCTTGGTTCTGACCGAGTGGACCGAGTTTCGAAAGTTGTTGCCGTCGGATCTCGAAGTGGTCGTCCGCAAGAAGGTCATCATCGACGGACGTAACTGCCTGGAACCGACCACCTGGCGCGACGCAGGGTGGACCTATCGAGGTCTTGGAAGGCCGTAGATCGATGAAACCCTCAGTGAGGGATGGTTATTGCATGGCGTCGAGGGGAGTGCCCGCGTGTCTGGGACGAAGGTCCGTCAGTAGATGAACTATTCCGGTGTGGAAACTTCGATCGCCGCCCGTCGATTTCGGGGCGAGTGGTGTTTGCCCTGTTCGATTGGTGTGCACCGGCTTCCGGTGGCGGCGGGCGTTGTTGGATGTTCGCGGACTTTGGTCCTACGGCCGGCTGAGGGTGTGTGATCTTCGCGTGGTCAGCACATTCGGCTGGCGAAATCGAGGGGTTTCGATGCTGCGTTGCGGTGGTGAAAAGAACCACGACACAGTAGAGTTCAGCCTGGCTGCACGTTACGTCCGCTCTCTTCGATGTGCAGTGAACTCCAGGTGGCGGTGTCGGCCGATGAGGCTGACGAAGAGAACTGGACCAGATGTCCGTGTCGCAGGTTCGCCGCTGCGTCAACATGTAGTCGTGCCGTCAAGTGTGGACCACGAACTGAGATGCGTGAGATGCCACGAAGGTTTCTTGTCCCTGCCTGTTTCGGGATCGACCTCTCTGTGACGCAGGGACGCGCGATAAAAAGATTGGCTGCCTCGTTCAGCCTGGATTGAGTGCAGCGGCTCGACAAGCGGCTGTCGATTACTACTCGAATACGTGCTACGTGCTCGAGCCGAAGGAGATTCGACGATGGATGTACGGGACTACCTGAAGATCTTGCAGGCACGGTGGAAAATAGTCGTTGTCGTCACCGTGGTTGTGATCTTGGGCGCTTTGGGTGCCTCGTTGATTGCGACACCGGTCTACCAGGCTTCCACGCGCCTGTTCGTGTCGACTTCCACTGGAACGACCGTGAACGAGGCTTACCAAGGCAACCAGCTTTCACAGCAGTTGGTCACCTCCTACGCCAAGCTCCTCACTGGGGAGACGCTCGCGCAGCGAACAATCGATGCAGTGGGGTCAGATCGATTGGGTGGGCTGTCCGCGGCGGAGATCTCGTCGAAGGTTACCGCCACATCGGCGCCGGATACTGTACTTCTCGATTTGAGCGTGCAAGATGCGTCGCCTGAACTGGCACGCGAAATCGCAAATGCGCTGTCGGACGAGTTTGTCGTGATGGTCAAAGATCTGGGTACGCCCGCGAATGGTGGCACAGCGCCGGCGCGCGTCGTTGTCGAGCAGCGAGCACAAACTCCCGCGGAACCGGTGTCGCCGAAGACTTCGCGGAACGTGGCGCTCGGTGCCGCGATCGGGCTTCTGCTGGGGATCGGATTGGCTGTCGTGCGTGATCGCCTGGACAACACCGTCAAAGAGCGCAAGGTGGTCGAAGACATCGCCGGCGCGGCGATGGTGGGAACAATTCCGTTCGACAAGGAACGTGAAGTTCATCAAGCGATCAACTTCCACGAGGGCAACTCCGCAAGTGCCGAGGCGTACCGCGAACTGCGAACCAATCTGCAGTTCCTGGCCGTGGATCGTCCACCGAGTGTCATCGTCGTCACGAGTTCTCTTCCCTCCGAGGGAAAGACCACGACTGCGGTGAACATCGCACTCGTGCTGGCCGAGGCAGGCAAGAAGGTGTGTCTCGTCGAAGGTGACCTCCGTAAGCCTCGCGTTTCGAAGTACCTTGGACTTATCGGAAGCGTCGGTCTGAGCTCGGTCTTGGCTGGGCAAGCAGATCTCGACGACGTACTTCAAGTCACGAGCAATGCTGACCTGACGGTCCTTGCTTCAGGTCCGATTCCCCCGAACCCGAGCGAACTGCTGGGGACTGACACTGCCCATGCAGTCTTTACCGATCTCCGCAGAAGGTTCGACTACGTCATCATCGACGCCTCGCCGTTGCTTCCGGTTACGGATGCTGCAGTGCTTTCAGCGCTGGCGGACGGTGCGCTCGTGATTGCTCGTCACGGCTCGACGAAGAGGGATCAGCTGAGCAGGGCGGTCGGCAATCTCCACAGTGTGGGCGCGACAATTCTCGGCACTGTCATCACGATGACCCCGCTGAACGGTCGTGGTGTCTACGAGTACAAGTACTACTACGATTCCGATCCGGTTGTCGCTGACGTGGCCGTGGGAGGTTCCGTGGACAGCAATCCAGTCGGCGAACGAAGGGTAACGTCGACAGTCAACTGATCTGGTCGTACGTTAAATCCCGACGCCTCACAGGGCCCTCGAGCAATGCTCGAGGGCCCTTCTGCGTGTGGTGAATCGGACGCAATTCTTTAGTCGGGTCCTCTGAGTCTGCGACGCTGCGGTCTGACCTGTCCTACTTGACCGGTGCCGCTACGGCTTTCGATCTGGTTGCGCCTGACGAGCCGTTGTGAGCTTCCTGTTGGAGTCGTGTGACGAGTGTGGCTGACCGCAGGCGGACCAGCACGGTTCGGCGATTGGAGTTGCGCAACGTCTAGATCTCGGTCTGGCATCCCGTGCTGGATTCAGGCAGTGGGTGCAGTAGCTGTTGGCGCAGCCAGAGTCGTGGACGGGGCCCGACATTGTCCCGGCAACCAACTGGTGGATCGCTCGCGGCGGCCGGTATCTCGGTGCTATCCAGATGCGGCACAGCATGAACGAGATCTTGGCCGATTTCGGTGGTCATATCGGCTATGGAATCCGGCCGCCGGAACGCCGGCAAGGTATCGCGTCGACGGCGCTGCAGGAGATGCTCACGTATGCCACACAACCGGTGGGCCTCGGTCGAGTCCTGATTGCCCGCAACGAGATGAACGTGGGTTCACGCAAGGCCATCGAGGTTTGCGGGGGTCTACTCGCGAGCGTGCGCCCAGCTGATCAGTCGACCGCAACCTCGGCTGTTCGAGAGACACGATCCGCTACTGGGCGCCAACGAGCATGTCGAGCGTCAGTTGACCTATACGCGGCCACGCACTCTTGCCATGGCCGTGCATGCTTGCCATGGACATAGCCGTCGGTAGCGGTCGCCCCGCTTTGTAGTCGAACGGCTGCTCAATTCCCCCTTCTCGAATTGGATTGTGCTGCAAATCTTTCTGCACCGCATGGACGGTCAGTGGCGGTCCAGGCTCCTCCTTTCGCATGTCTAAATTCTCGGTGTCGCCCGACCGTAGGTTCGCGCATTGCCGGCCAGTCGTAAGTAAAGCGCGCAGAGGCCAAGTGCCGGACAATCGTCCAGGTCTGAGGCGACGCCGAACGCATCAAAGTATGGTTTGCAGAGCGATTACCAACTGCGTGCTGGTTTCCGTCCAAACGTGGAGTCCAATTGATCAAGGCGATGAAAACTATAGGTACGCAATGGTAATGGTGAGGAATGTTCGCACCCTCCTGCTTAGAGGGTGAATAACTGACCTCAATGCTGGCGTTCGGAAGAAGTTCGGAAAGCGCTATTGCCACACTGTCCGGAATGTGGCAAACTCCTCACTGGTACTGACCAGCTAGCCGAAGAATTGCCAAGACGTGAGTCCTGACAATATCGAGGCTGGCGACGTCAGCGGGCGATGAGAAATCGCCGATCGTCCTGTGTTTGGGTCGTTAGTGGACTCTGCTTCAATCATGGGGTGTGAGCTGCGGCAATGCCGCAATAATCGACAGTTGGGCCGAGGCCTGACAACAGTCGCCGGGTTAACTGCAAGGCGCACGTAATGCGACCATTCGCACTGAACGCAGCAATGCGGAGCAGTTGCTTCGCTGTCGAAGTTTCGGGATTCGGCAAGGCGGTCCGATGGACCTCGGCCGGCGAACAGCTTCAGGCCGAATTTTGTGCATGGGGAAAGGTTTCTGAACACATGACGGTTCTCGAGATGGCCGCGCCCACGAAAGAACGGCCACAACAACACCGACGAGTAGCGCCGGAGAGGGCTGGTGGAGTTTCCGCACGCAGGAAATGGCAATCTGCGTATCTTCGTCGTCTGGCGATCACCGACACGATCATTGTTGCGGCAGTTGTGTTTCTGGCTCAATGGTGGCGATTCGGTAGCGACGCGGATGTCGTAGACGGTGAAGCATTCGGCCATTTCAGCTACACCGCACTGTCTTTCGCCCTGATTATCGGCTGGTTCGCCGTATTGAGAGTATTTCGCACCAGATCTCCTCGCGTGATCGGAAGCGGCCCTGAAGAGTACCGATTGATCGCCGTCGGAACGCTCCGCCTGTTCGGACTGATTGCGATCGCCAGCCTTCTCCTTCACCTGGAGATCGCGCGCCTGTACCTCGCCGTGGCGTTTCCGATGGGATTGACCGCCTTGATCGCGAGTCGTTGGATCTGGCGACGGGTGATTGCTCGTGAGCGAGCCCGAGGTGAATTTCGAACTGCCGTACTTGTGGTCGGTGTGCGAGGGGCGGTTGTCGATCTTGCACGCAACCTCGAGCGAGACGATGCCCATGGATACCGAGTCGTCGGAGTCTGCGTACCTGGCTACGGAGGAGACGTGGGCGAAGTTGTCACAGTGAACGGTCGGGACATTCCGGTGCTCGGAGATGAGCACAGTGTCACGGACGCAATCGAACAGGTCGGTGCCGACACGGTGGCAGTGACGGCGTCGGAGCGATTCGGACCGGAAAGGCTGCGGACGTTGGCCTGGGATCTCGAGCGCGATCATGTGGACCTTGTTGTTGCACCAGGGATTCTGGATGTGTCCGGACCGAGGCTGTCGATGCGCCCGGTCGCAGGATTTCCGCTGATCCATGTCGAGCGTCCGCGCTATCACGGCGCGCAGAAGTTCACGAAGACGACCTTCGACATCGTCTTCTCGACCGCGGTACTCGCCGTGATCAGTCCGGTGCTTCTGGCGGCTGCGATCGCAGTCAAGCTCACGAGCAAGGGGCCGGTTCTGTACAAGTCCGAGCGGATGGGGCTGGACGGGCAGCCGTTCCCCATGCTCAAGTTCCGCTCGATGGTCCAGGATGCGGATTCTCAAGTCACGGCGCTGATGAAGGAGAACGAAGGCGCCGGAGTGCTTTTCAAGATGCGAGATGATCCGCGTGTGACGACGGTCGGTCGCTTCATGCGTCGGTACTCGATCGACGAGTTGCCCCAGTTCGTCAATGTTCTTCGGCGCGAGATGAGCGTCGTCGGACCGCGGCCACCGCTTCGGCGCGAGGTCGAGATGTACGACGGTGCGGTCAGTCGCCGGCTACTGGTCAAGCCCGGTGTCACCGGCCTGTGGCAAGTCAGCGGACGTTCTGATCTTTCGTGGGAAGACACTGTCCGCCTTGATCTTTCCTACGTCGACAACTGGTCGATGATGGGTGACGTCATGATCGTCGCGAAGACGCTCAAGGCGGTGGTGGGAAGTGATGGCGCCTACTGACAAGAATGCGGCACCGGCGCCTTGCGAAAATGAGGCACCGAACAATCCGCTGATCTTGCGAACGGCATTGGTGATCGCGGTCATCGGCGCGAGCGGAGCCTTTCAGGCCTACACGCAGAAGACAGCGCTCGGATCGTTGCTCGTACACGGTTCGGCCGTTCTCTCGGCGACACTCGCGTTGGTCTACTTCCTCGACCGGCGATACTCACGCAACGCGTCCTGGCCTGTCTTCACGCTTCTGATCGCGGCCGGCGTTCCGGCAACCAGCTGGTACTGGTCGACGTTGCCCCGGAACTCCGCCGTCGCCGGCATCGTCATCGTGTGCCTGGCGATCACGGGAATCATGGTCGCCCGCGAGTTGACCTTCCCGGTGCGAGTGCGGACTGTGGCCGTCACCTTGCTGGTACTACTGGTGCTGTCGCTGATGGTCGTGGTCCTCGATCCTTCGACCGGCATCGATGTGGATACCCGCGCTGTTGCCTACCGCGGAATCTTCACGCACAAGAATACTTTGGGCCGAATGGCTGCGATCGAAGTTGTCCTTGTTGCTGTCATGCTCATGCTTCCCGACGTCAAGCGTATTCCGTGGGTGGCGGCACTGGCTGTCGCCGGCATCGTGTTGTTCGAAGCCCGGAGCCAGACCAGTCTCGTCGCTGCAGGGATTGCGCTGGCGACAGTGCTTGCTCTGAAGTGCCTTCGACGGACACCTAACGCTCGCCTTGCCTCGACGGTGATCATCGGGCTGTACATCGGGGTGTCCGGCGCGATGAAGGTGCTCGGACCCGATGTCGCAGCGCTACTCTCGCGAGATGTCACGTTGACCGGCCGGCTACATCTCTGGACGGTATCCGAGTACTACGCCGAACAGCGGCCCCTGCTCGGTTGGGGCTTCGGCTCGGTCTGGGCACCTGACAGCGTTGTCGGACAGATGATCCGGTCCAAGCTGTCCTTTCCGGCGACCAGCGCGCACAACGGAATGCTCGACATTCGTCTCCAGATCGGTTGGATCGGATTCCTGCTGCTGTTGGCCGGCTATTACCTGCTTCTGAACACGGCGCTCGGGCGAGCTCGCAGCAGAACGGAGTACATCGCCGTCGTCGCGATCATGGTTCTCGTCTTCTCGATGGACTTGACGGAGTCGACGCTCTTCTTCGGCGCCATGTGGCTGATCGCATGGGTCTTCCTGGCGCCGTACGGACCCTCGACGCACCGCTCTCACAGTGCAGGCAACGCCGAATTGTCGATCCGTAGGGGTCGTGCGTACGGGTTCGCTCCGGAGCGAAGAGGAGGTCAGTGAGATGTACAAGTCGTTCGATGTAGCGCGTTCGAAGCCTGAAGTGAACCCGACGTCCGCCGGTGGATCCACGCCGCCGAAAGCCTTGATGTTCCATGCGATCTATCGGAATCCGGGTGGTGAGGAGCAGAGCTTCGCGAACGAATCCAAGCTCCTCGAATCGATCGGATACGAGACGGTTCAGTGCACTACCGAGAATTCCAAGATCTCCCGGGGACCGTGGGCGGCAGTCACCGCAGTGTTCAGTCCTCGAGTACTCGTCGATGCATTGCGCATCATTCGTTCGGAGCGACCGGACATCGTCTACGTGAACAATCTCTGGCCGGCGTTCTCGGCTTCGTTGCTCGTGGCCGCACGAGCCGCCGCAATTCCTACGTTGCAGGCGGTTCGGAACTATCGCCTCGCCACACCGTCAGCAAAGTTGCGCGCAGATGGCACGTGCACCGAATGCGGTTCCACCAACTACTTCACGAGTTGTGTCCGCAACGGATGCTACGGAAACAGCCGACTGCAGAGCCTTGTCTGCTACCTGAGCGCTGCGGCGGTCAAGATCAGCGTCTTGGGGTGGAAGCAGCACAGGTTTGTCGCAACGAGCGCGATGACAGCACGTCTGGTCGAGGGACGACTGATCGATTCTGGCCGCGTCGTGGTTCGTCCGAACTTCGGATTCGAAGAAAATGAACCCGAGTTCCGGAGCACTGATTCGGTCGTGTGCGTCAGCCGACTGACACCGGAGAAAGGCGTCCTGGACTTGGTGCGCAACTGGCCGCAGGGCGCTGGAAGTCCCTCGCTCACAGTTCTCGGTGACGGACCGCAGTACGGCGAGATCTCCAGCATAAGCGCAGCTCTCGACAACGTCACGCTGGCCGGATTCACTTCACACGAAGATGTGATCGAGATACTCCGCGACAGTGCGGCGTCCGTGGTGCCGTCTCAGTGGGCAGAACCGTTCGGACGCGTTGCGATCGAGTCGATGTCGGTTGGCACCCCGGTCATCTACGCAACCAGCGGTGCACTCGCGGACATCGTCGGACCGGGCGGAACGCCTCTCCATACCTTGGAAGAGTCGTCGATACGCGAGGCCCTCGACCGAATCTTCGGAGCGGACGACCGATCGGCGATACGCAGATCCGCTTATCGTCACTACTCGAATCGCTTCACATCGCGCAAGGCGGCGACGTCGATGCGTGAGCTCATCAACGAGGTGAGATCGTGAACGATCGCACTCGGTATGTGACATTCATGGCCGATCAAGGGCTTTCGAGCGTCCTCACTTTTGTCGTTCTCACCTCGGTGGCACGACTCGGTGGTCCGATCGAAGTCGGCCAGGTTGCCGTGATTCAATCGGCGGGTCTGTTGGCACTGGCACTGGGGAGAGCGATCGGCGTCGACGTCTGGCTGTCGCGAGGGGCGGTGTCCGACGAGCGTGGACCGGCGTTGGCACCCACGATCGTGCTGGCGGCGGTATCGGTGACATCGGTGTGGGCACTGTTCCTGATCGCCGGCTCGGACTCGATGAATCTCACGGTATACGCCTTGGCTGCAGCTGGTTTCGTGGTGTTGGACGTGATACGCACGATGCTGATGCACGACGGAGCGAGTTGGATCTCTGCGTCGATACAGATCGTGACACTCTCGTTCGTCCTAATTGCAGCTTTCCTGGTCGAGAATCTGACACTTGCACTCGTGACCTATACGGTCGGTGTCTTCGTCGCGCTCGCGCTCGGTCACGCATCCATGCGTCTGGTACCGCCGGTGCCGTCGGTCAGGTACTCGCGCACTCACCGATATAGATCCGTGCCGTTTGCGATCGAGATATTGATGGGATCAGCTGCGCAGCAGGCGATGTTCTTGATACTCACCGTGGTGGCGTCGATCTCGATGATCGGTGAGATCAGAACTGCCCAGACACTGCTCGGTCCACTGTCCTTGATGTTCGCGGGCATCTCGCCAATTCTGATGCGTAAGTTCGGCAGTGGTGTCGAAGCGATGAGCGCGAGCGAGTGCATGGCACTCGGCCGCCGAGTGGGCTTGCAGATCTTCTGGATTTCGATCATCTGCGTTTCGCTGATCTGTCTCACACTCGAGATTCGACTCTCGGGAGTGCGATTGATGGATCATCTGGTCGGACCGCACTTTCCGAACTTGATACCGGTCATTCTGCTCTGCGGGTTGGCGGTGGCGTTCAACGGGATTCTGCTGGGAGTCGGCACGTCGATCCGCGTCGTGGACAAGACGGGAAACCTCAACAGATTTCGCGCCTTGCTGTTGCCTCTGCAGTTTCTGATCGTTCTCGGGGCAGGACTGACCGACAGCGCCGTACACGTCGCAGGAGCATTGGCCGCGTCGGCGTGCGTCAGCGCGAGCGTCGCACTCCTGGTCTCGATGAACCGTGGCGCCCGACCGAAAGTTGACCTCTCATGAAGAATCCCAGCGGCGTCATAGTGGCGATTCTGACCTTCCGTCGCGAATCGGAACTGGCTGTATGCATCGACAGCGTCCGGGCATCGATCCAGGCTTCCGGTGTCTCCGCCCAGGTCGTAGTAGGCGACAATGATCCGGAATCCACCACACCGACGTATGTTGCCGACGGGATCGAACGACTGCATCTCGGATTTGGCGGGGTATCTCCGGCGCGACGTGCGCTGGTCGATCTCGCCCGTGCACGAGATCGTCGTTACATCGTCTTCGTCGACGACGACGAGTACGTCGATGTCGACTGGCTGTCGAATCTCCTCACCTGCGCCGCAGATTTCGACGCAGGTGCTGTGGCCGGTCCTGTGATTCCGGTGGGTCTGCCTGCCTCAGAACTTCCATTGCACACTCGCGTTCGCCATTCGACCGGCACCCCGGTTGCGTCTGCAGGCGCCGGAAATCTGTTGTTGGACCTGAAGACTTTGAACGGCTTGAACTTCAGTGACGACTGGGATCTACCTGGCGGCGAGGACACCGAGTTCACGCTCAGGATGAGCGCCGGCGGTGTCCGGTTGTTGTGGTGCGACGAGGCGCTTGCGTACGAACCCGTCGACGAGGATCGGCGTCGGGACTCCTGGCTCTTCGCCCGGTATGTCAACAACGGACGAATCCTCGCGGTCTGTCAAGGACAGCTCGACCTGCCACTGTTGACGGCTCAGAGTGCCAAACGCGCTCTGCTCGTACTCGCGTCGGCGACGTTGATCCCCGTTGCCCTGATCAGTCCACGGATCAAACGCGTGGTTCTCGACCACGGTGCACGCAACATCGGTTGGTTCTCAGAGCGATTCAGCCGCCGCGATTCTCGGAAGCCGCGCGCACAGAGGCTGGTGGTAGCGCGATGACACGGTTGTTGATGACGGCATACGCCTGCGATCCGAATCAGGGGAGTGAATCCGGTGCGGGTTGGGCGCTTCTCTCGGCGGCTTCCGAACTGTGTGAGTCGATCACGGTGGTGACTCGCTCCGGTGAGGCTCCTGCTTTGGAATCGGAGTGTGAAAAGCTCGGTTGCGAAGTTCGTGTCGTGCGAATAGCGACTTTGACCGCGGAAGAAGCCGGATCGTACGGTCGATACCTCCGATGGCTCTGGCACACTTCACTGTTCGTTCGGCGTGAAGCGGCAAACTTCGACGTCCTGCACCATGCAACTTTCGCCTCCGACTGGCTGCCACCACCGGTGCTGTTCGGTGGAGCCGGCGGCGCACGACTCGTATGGGGGCCTGCCGGGGGCAACACCTACCCGCCGATGCCGCTCGCCAAGCGCATCGGTATGCGGTATCTGGCAACCACGGCAGTTCGAACCTGCTCGACGAAAGCCGTTCGGTCACTGACACATGTCTTCATGGCCGGACGAGTCGACACTTTCATCGCGATGAACTCCGACAGCGGGCGTGGCGCACCGCGGGCACGCAACGTCGTCATCCAACCCAATTGTGTTCTGGACTACGACGGAATCGAGAAGCAAGCGGTACCCAGGCCGAAACGAAGGCTCTTGTTCGTAGGAAGACTGTTGCAGTACAAAGGAATCGACCTGATTCTGGACGCGCTCGAGCATTTGGGCGCCGAGTGGTCCATGACCTTTGTCGGGGAGGGACCCGCCCGCGGGCGGATCGAGAAGTCGCTTCCGTATCGGCGCGGTCAGGTCACGCTTCGCGGGTGGCTCGACAGATCGGAAGTGGTGGGCGAGATGGGGGCCTCCTCCGTTCTGCTCTTCCCGAGCATGCACGATTCGGGCGGCTGGGTGGCGGCCGAAGCGGCTGCGGTGGGCCTCCCGGTGGTCTGTTTGGATCTCGGCGGTGTGCCGACACTGGCCGGTAGTAACGCCGTGGCGATCCCGGTTGCTCCGGCCTCGACTCTCGCCTCTCGTATCGCTCGATCGGTTGTCGAGACAGAACTTTCTTTCTTTGAACCACAGCGTGATTGGACTCGATCTCGGTTGACATCGGTCTTGTCGCGCAGTTACGGCCAGTGCAATGAACGTCAACAAACGAACTCGAAGAAGTGGTGAGACAGATGAGCAGTCCGTTCGAGGTCATCGAGGTGGGTGGCATTCCGTTTGCCGCGACCAATCTCGAGGGAGCTACCGATTGGGTAGTCAACGACAGACGAGAGGGAGCGGGAACCGGAGTCTCCGTGAGGTTGTCGAATTCCTACTGCGTGTCGGCGGCGCACAGCGATCGCGACTACTCCGCGGTTTTGAAGGGTCCCGGTGTGAACTTCGCAGACGGAACCCCGGTCAACTGGGTGATGCGCCTGATCGGCGGCACCGCTTCCGATCACGTCGGTGTTCGACCAGTCCGGGGTCCGTCGTTCTTCGAGGCCACCCTGGACAAGGGGCGCCGCTACGGCCTCCGTCACCACTTTGTCGGCACGACAGAAGAGACGTTGAGCCTCTTGACGGATCGAGTCGAGGAGTTATACCCGGGCATCGAGGTGGCTGGCACTTATGCCCCGCCGTTTGCCGCGTTCAGCAAGGAGTTCGTCGATGACATCATCACGAAGGTCGGTCCGTCGGCCCCGGACATCGTGTGGGTCGGCTTGGGAGCTCCGAAGCAGGATTTTGTCACGAAGGCGATAGCGGATCGAACCGACTACGTGGCCGTCGGTGTCGGCGCGGCCTTCGACTTCTTGGCCGGAACTGTCTCGGAGGCACCATCTTTCGTCCAGAACTCGGGTTTCGAGTGGCTGTATCGACTTGCATCGGAACCCAAACGTCTGTGGCGGCGCTACCTGTTCGGTAACTCGACATTCGTTCGGTTGGCATCGCGTGACATTCGAAAGTTCCTCGGCCGTTCGGGGGGACGCACATGAGCGAGATCAAGACTGCCGGGCGATTCGGAGGAATACGGACCACAACCGTGGTTTCGCAACTATCAGGCGGGCTGTCCCGCAACGGAAGGAACGCAGGATGAAACGCGCACTGATTACCGGAATCACGGGACAGGACGGCTCTTACCTCGCCGAGTTGCTGCTCTCCAAAGGCTACGAGGTTCACGGACTGATCCGTCGATCGTCGACGTTCAATACTTCGAGGATCAACCACATTTATGTGGACCCCCACCATGCGGATGCACGGCTTTTCCTTCACTACGGTGACCTCAGTGACGGAGCGCGCCTGGTGACGCTGCTCGCGCAGATCAAACCGGACGAGGTATACAACCTCGCTGCGCAGTCTCACGTCAGAGTCAGCTTCGACGAACCCGAACACACGGGGAACACGACAGGTGTGGGGTCGATCCGACTACTGGAGGCGGTTCGGATGGCCGGACTCGACTGCCGGTTCTACCAGGCGTCGAGCTCTGAGATGTTCGGTGCCACACCACCACCGCAGAACGAGGAGACACCGTTCTATCCACGCTCGCCCTACGGTGCGGCGAAGGTGTACTCGTACTGGATCACCAAGAACTACCGTGAGGCGTACGGAATCTTCGCGGTGAACGGAATTCTGTTCAATCACGAGTCCCCCAGGCGCGGCGAGACGTTCGTGACGCGCAAGATCACGCGGGCAGTCGCACGTATCAAGGCCGGGATCGAGGATCATCTGTACATGGGTAATCTCGATGCGATACGCGATTGGGGGTACGCGCCGGAGTATGTCGAGGGAATGTGGCGCATGCTGCAGGTCGACGAGCCTGAGGATTTTGTGCTGGCCACCGGTGGCAACTACTCGGTGCGCGACTTCCTCACAGTCGCTTTCGAACACGCAGGTCTGAACTGGGAGAACCACGTTCGATTCGACGAACGGTATCTTCGGCCGACCGAGGTGGACGCACTGATCGGGGATCCGAGCCATGCCGAGCGCAAACTCGGTTGGAAGGCCGGCGTGCACACACCCGAACTGGCTCGGATCATGGTCGAGGCAGACATCGAAGCGCTCGAACATGAAGGGCGCCCGTGGATCGACACTCCGGCACTTCCCGACTGGTTGGCGACGCGATGAGTGATTCATTCGCAGCGCGACCACTCGATCGAGGCGCACCGTTCTACGTGGCTGGACACCGAGGTTTGGTCGGCTCTTCGGTGTGGCGAAAACTGGAATCTGCCGGCTTCTCACGGTTGCTCGGACAGACCTCCGCCGAACTCGATCTGCGTGAGCGGGAAGCTGTTTTCGATTTTTTCGCCCGCGAAAAGCCGACCAACGTGATCCTTGCAGCAGCAAAAGTTGGTGGGATTGCGGCGAACAGCACGTTCCTCGTCGACTTCCTGTCGGAGAATCTTCGTATCCAGGTGAACGTGCTCGACGCTGCCCTTGCACACGGCGTCGAGCGTCTCCTGTTCCTCGGATCATCGTGCATCTACCCGAAATTGGCGCCGCAGCCGATCAAGGAGGAATACCTGCTCACCGGGCATCTCGAGCCGACCAACGACGCCTATGCAATAGCAAAGATTGCGGGAATACTCCATGTTCAAGCTGCCAGGCGGCAGCATGGTCGATCGTGGATCTCGGCGATGCCCACCAACCTGTACGGCCCGGGAGACAATTTCTCGCCGCGTGGATCGCATGTACTTCCCGCCCTCGTTCGGCGCTACGACGAGGCGCAGTCATCCGCAGTGCCGTTGGTTGTCAACTGGGGGAGTGGCAATCCTCGACGTGAATTTCTGCATGTCGACGATCTGGCGTCGGCGTGTCTGCATCTGCTCGACAACTACGACGGTGCATCGCACGTCAACGTGGGAACCGGCGAGGACCACACAATTCGTGAGATCGCTTCGATGGTCGCCGACGAGGTCGGATACACCGGCGAGACGCGGTGGGACACCTCGAAGCCTGACGGAACAATGCAGAAACTTCTGGACGTGAGCATGATTCGTGAACTCGGATGGCGGCCGACAATCGGATTGCGCGAAGGAATCGCGTCGACGGTCTCGTGGTACCGAGACAACATCGGTGCCGTGCGCACCTGAATTACCCATCCCATCAACACTTCACACACTGTCGAGAAAGCAGATCGAGCAACATGAGCACTCGCATAGCAGTTTTCGGCACGGGATACCTGGGCGCGACACACGCGGCGTGTATGGCCGAACTCGGTCACGAGGTCCTCGGAGTGGATGTCGACGCGGCAAAGCTGGAGAAACTGGCAGCAGGGGAAGTTCCTTTCTACGAGCCAGGTTTGGGCGAGGTCCTACGACGAAACATCGATCGAGGAAGGCTGAAGTTCACGTCGTCTTACGAGGAAGCCGCTGAATTTGCGGACGTGTTCTTCCTCGGGGTCGGTACGCCGCAGAAGAAGGGTGAGTTCGCCGCTGACATGGTCTACGTGGATGCCGTGATCGAAACTCTGGCACCGCTGCTCACCAAACCCGCGGTCATCTTCGGGAAGTCCACGGTGCCGGTGGGAACCGCGGAACGGCTCGGTAAGCGCGCGCGGGAACTGGCACCGGTTGGTGACGGCGTCGAAGTCGCATGGAATCCCGAGTTTCTGCGCGAGGGGTTTGCCGTCCAGGACACATTGCATCCAGATCGTCTGGTGCTCGGGGTCGACCGCGGTCGACACGGTCGCGCGGAATCTGCTGCGCGCGAGGTTTATGCAGACCTCCTCGATGAGGGAATTCCCTTTCTCGTCACGGACCTCGCTACGTCCGAGTTGGTCAAAGCGTCAGCGAATGCATTCCTGGCCACGAAAATCTCGTTCATCAACGCGATTTCCGAAGTGTGCGAGGCTGCTGGCGCCGACGTCACAGTGCTCGCCGACGCGATCGGGTACGACGTTCGGATCGGACGTCGATTCCTCAACGCGGGAATTGGTTTCGGCGGCGGTTGCCTACCCAAGGACATCCGTGCCTTCATGGCTCGCGCCGGTGAACTCGGCGCCGACCAAGCACTGACGTTCCTACGCGAAGTCGACAACATCAACATGCGCAGACGGACACGCATGGTCGAACTGGCGCGGGAGGCATGCGGATCGCTTCTCGGTGCGAGAGTCGCAGTTCTGGGTGCCGCGTTCAAACCGGACTCGGACGACGTTCGTGATTCGCCGGCGCTCAACGTCGCGGGTCAGATTCAGCTTCAAGGCGCAGCAGTGAACGTGTACGACCCGAAGGCCATGGACAATTCGCGTGCGCTGTTCCCGACGTTGACCTATTCGGCAAATGCGTTGGAGGCGTGCGAAGGCGCCGATGTCGTCCTGGTGTTGACCGAGTGGCCCGAATTTTTGAAGTTGCAGCCGTCCGATCTCGATGCAGTCGTTCGCAAGAAGGTGATCGTCGACGGGCGCAATTGCCTTTCCCCCGACGAGTGGCGAGGCGCAGGTTGGAATTACCGCGGACTGGGACGCCCGTGAGCACAGGACGTTTCGTCCGTCGCAGCTGATCGATATCGAAATTGAGAAAGCCCGGTTCGCCCTCGCGGTCTGACCGGCAAAGACCGCTCAGACCCGCAGTGGACATGCGTGAGCCGAAGGAGACATCAAGATGGAAATTGTCGACTACCTGAAGATATTGCAAGCCAGATGGCGAATAGTCGCTGCTGTAACCGTGCTCGGAATCCTGGGAGCCCTTTGCGCTTCTCTTCTTTCGACGCCCGTTTACCAGGCCTCGACGAGGCTGTTCGTTTCGACGTCGGCGGGTACCTCGGTCAACGAGGCACTGCAGGGCAGTCAACTTTCACAGCAGCGAGTTCTGTCCTATACAAAACTCCTGACCGGCCGGACACTTGCGCAGCGGACGATCGACGAACTGGGACCGAGGGTGGTCGGCGGGATGTCGGCTGAAGAGTTGGCCTCCAAGGTCACTGCGACGTCGGCGCCCGACACTGTGTTGATCGACCTCGGAGTCAAGGATCCTTCACCGGAGCTCGCGCGAGAGATCGCAAATACTCTGTCGTCCGAATTCGTCGCACTGGCAAAGGAACTGGAGACACCCGAGAACGGCGGAACGCCGCCTGCACGTGTGGTCGTCGAGCAACAGGCCCAAGAGCCGTCTGTTCCCGTTTCGCCCAAGACTTCGCGCAATCTCGCTCTCGGAGCAGTGGCGGGACTGGTGTCGGGAATCGCGCTTGCGTTGATTCGCGATCGACTCGACAACACGGTGAAGGATCGTCGAACGGTGGAAGAGATTGCGGGTTCGGCAATGGTGGGCACGATCCCGTTCGACAAAGTCGTCGAAGTCAACCATGCGATCACTTTCAGTGACGGAAATTCCGTGAGTGCCGAAGCCTTCCGTGAATTGCGCACCAACCTTCAGTTCCTCGAGGTGGATCATCCACCGCGTGTCATTGTCGTCACGAGTTCGCTTCCCTCCGAGGGTAAGACGACGACCGCCGTGAACATCGCTCTTGTCTTGGCGGAGGCCGGTAAATCAGTGTGCCTGATGGAAGGCGACCTCCGGAAGCCGCGAGTGTCGAAGTATCTGGGGTTGATCGGAAGCGTCGGCGTCAGTTCGGTGCTCTCCGGTCAAGCGACGCTGGACGATGTGCTTCAGCCGACCGAATTCGACGGGCTGACAGTGCTCGCCTCCGGACCGATCCCGCCGAACCCGAGCGAACTACTCGGCACCGACACGGCCAAACATGTTCTCGATGAACTGCGGGCGCGATACGACTACGTCATCATCGACGCCTCGCCGTTGCTACCCGTCACGGATGCCGCGGTCCTGGCCGCGATGTCGGACGGTGCCCTGGTGATCGCCCGACACGGCTCCACGAAGCGCGATCAACTGGCGCGCGCGGTCGGAAACCTACAGAGTGTGGGTGCACACGTCCTGGGCACTGTCATCACGATGACGCCGTCTCGCGGACGCAATGCGTACGAGTACAGCTACTACTACGAGTCGGACAAGTCGCTACCGCAGTTGACCGCGGTGCCCGCTCTCAGCGCTCACCGAAGCGAAGTCGGCTGAGCAGCGGGCCGAGGAGATCGGCGATCTCAAGTCCGATTTCGTGAAACACGTTCTCTTCCTTACCCATCGGATCCATGACGTCCTCGGGTTCGGCGGCACGAAATCGGGGTCTGGCGGCGGCGAGGTCCTCGACAGTTGCTGCATCTGCGAGCGAGCCCAACCGTGCGGCTTCTCGAAGTGTGAACGTGCGCTTGAGGCGCGCCGGAGCCATCGCCAGGACTTTGTCTCGCTGACTTTCGGTCATCGTGAGAATGAGGTCGGCGTCCGAGGCCAGCGCTGTTGTCATGCGTCGGGCTTGAAACTCCGTGGGGTCGCCGCCGAGCCCCGCGAGAACCCTCGCAGCAGTCGGCTCGATCGGGTGTCCGACCATCGCCCGGGTTCCGGCACTCGACGCGGTGAATCCGGAAACTCCGGCTTCGGCGGCATAAGCACGTGCAAGGCGTTCGCCAGTGGGTGATCGGCAGATGTTTCCCGTACAAACGAAGAGAACGTGCATGGCAGAAGCATAGGTTGCACGCGCGACGCACTCGTCGTACGCCCGATGTTGGTTTCGCGCCCACCTGGCGTACGCGTTTCGGAAAGTTCGGACGCATACCAACTACACATGAAGATGACCGTGTTCGGAACGGGATACCTGGGGGCGACCCACGCAGTGTGTATGGCCGAACTTGGTCACGACGTGCTGGGAGTCGACATCGACCAGTCCAAGGTCGACAAGTTGTCTCGTGGGGAGGTCCCGTTCTTCGAGCCGGGTCTGACCGACATGCTCGAGAAGAATCTGGCGTCGGGTCGGCTGCAGTTCACGACTTCCTACGCCGATGCCGCGGATTTTGCCGACATCCATTTTGTCGGTGTGGGGACGCCCCAGAAGAAGGGGGAGTACGCCGCAGATCTCAGTCATGTTCATTCGGTGATCGACATGTTGGCGCCGTTGTTGCGAAAGCCTTCGCTGATAGTCGGGAAGTCGACGGTGCCGGTAGGCACGGCAGCGGCTCTCGGCGAGCGACTCCGAGCGAATTCGCCGGCGGGTGGCTCGGTAGAGGTGGCCTGGAATCCGGAGTTCCTGCGTGAAGGACACGCGATCGCGGATACCTTGAGCCCTGACCGGTTGGTTCTGGGGATCGATCGTGACCGGCCGGGAAACGCCGAAGGCGTTCTTCGCGAGGTGTATGCCGAGATACTGGGCGCGGGGGTGCCGTTCCTCGTGACCGATCTGGCGACGTCCGAGTTGGTCAAGGGATCTGCGAACGCGTTTCTCGCGACCAAGGTGTCCTTCATCAATGCGATTGCGGAGGTGTGCGAGGCGACCGGCGCCGACGTCACGATGTTGGCCGACGCTCTCGGGTACGACGCTCGGATCGGTAGACGGTTCCTCAATGCGGGCTTGGGGTTCGGCGGTGGGTGCCTGCCGAAGGACATTCGGGCGTTCATGGCACGCGCCGGGGAATTGGGTGTCGACCAGGCTCTGTACTTCCTCCGCGAGGTAGACAGCATCAACATGCGACGACGCACAAAAGCTGTGGAACTGGTGACGGCAGCCTGCGATGGCAGTTTGCTGGGAGCTAACGTCTCGGTTCTGGGGGCCGCGTTCAAGCCCGAATCCGACGATGTGCGTGATTCGCCTGCGCTCAACGTTGCAGGAATGATGCAGTTGCACGGGGCAGCGGTCACCGTTTTCGATCCGAAGGCCATGGACAATTCTCGCCGACTGTTTCCCACCCTTCACTATGCAACCTCCACGTCAGAAGCTTGCAGAAATGCTGATGTGGTCTTGATCGCCACGGAATGGGACGAGTTCGCCTCACTCGTGCCCGGCGATTTGGAACCACTCGTTCGTCGGCGGGTGATCGTTGACGCCAGAAATTGCCTCGATCCGGACCTGTGGCGCGGCGCCGGTTGGAACTACCGCGGATTGGGGCGGTAGGTCGACCGTCCAGGTTGCGAAAAAATAGCTGCGAGAAGGCCTTAGGTGAGATGCGCGAACCTCGCAGACCATGCCCAGTGGGTAGACTTCCGGCCGGGGAATGACGGGGTCTGCTGACGGAACCCGTCGCCGGTCGACGAAGGTGGATCATGAACTTGGTTTTGGGTGTGACGGTGGGAGCCAGCGCTGTGCGTTTGGCGCGCCCGGGGACGCCCGACCACAGTGGTCCGGTGTTCCGATCCAGAGCGGTCGATCGCGGTCGTGAGATTCCGGAGGAAGTCGCAGCGGAGGCAACCGGCGTGGCCTTGACCGAGAATGCCGATCTCGGCAGCAATACGGTCGTCGCCTACCGGGATCAAGCGCAGGCCGGAGCACTCCAAACAGCGTTCGAACAGAAAGGCATCGACAACTTCGAGCTGGTTCCCGAAGTAGTCGCGACGCTTCGAATGCTCGAGGTGTCCGGTGCGCTGACCGACCAGAGCACACTCGTCGTCGTCGACATCGGTAGTTCTGGATCGACGATCAGCATTGTGGACAGGCAGATGCGGTCTACCGTCGTCACCGCCCGGTCGACGCGGGTCAGCGGAGATCACTTCGACGAACTCGTCTACTCGGATCAGACCGTGCGTCGCCGTATAGCTACGCCGGCCGACCCGGGCGGCGATGCCGAACTGCAGGCGCGATGCCGACTCGCGAAGGAACAGCTGTCCTCACGAAGTGCGGTGTGCCTGCCCGGGCCCGGTGGGCTTCTCCTGCTGTCGCGGGAAGTTTTCGATTCGTTGGTCGTCACGTCGGTGGAGGCCTTCGCACGCGAGATACGAGAGGTCATCGCAACGTCCGGCCGTAACCCCGACGCGATTCTCCTGATCGGTGGCGGTGCACGCATTCCGATCGTGCGGGCGACCCTCGCCGCGTGGCTGGAGTGCCCCCTCATCGCGCCCGAGCAGCCGGAACTCGTGACTGCGCAAGGCGCTGCGCTGATCGCGGAGTCGTCGATGACGCCATCGGCGCGCGCGGTATCTGCCCCGGTTCAGGTTCCGGCTGTAGCGCCGATCTTTGCGCCGTATCCGATCCACACCCCGGCGGAGGTACCCGTTCCGGTTCAGGCGTTCAGCCACGGAGGGGTGGCAACGCTCGCGGAATCGGAGCGGCCGAATGCCTTGTCCGAAGCCGCTTCCGGCACGAAGTCCGTTCCGCAGGAACAGGTGCCGAGCCCTTACGCGGCGGAACTGCCTCAGCCGCGACCGAACCGACACGAGCAACGATTCGATCCGGCCGCAAATCTCGCGGTCGCCGACAGCGACCAGGCCACGGACGGATTCGGTACAGAACATGACGCCGACACCGAGGCTGTGATGGTTGACGCCCAGGCGTACTCGGCGATGTACGAAGGCGAGGCACCCGGGGCAGGAACCGCACACCCGTCCTGGCTCGCCGGGACACAACCCGTCGAATCGACATCCAAAGAGCCGAGAAACCCGCTACGGTTCGCGGGCCTCGGCGCCGGTGTGATCGCGGCGATCGTGATCGTGGGGTTGGGATTGGGCTACGGAGGAAAGGTCTTCGATTCCGAGGATGCCGGACCTGTGGCAACCGAGGTGACTACGCCGCCGCCGACGACCACGACTACCCCGCCGCCTACGACCACAACGACCCCGCCCCCGACGACGACGGAGGAAGCCCCTCCGGTCGTCGAGGCTCCGCCAGTCGTGCAGGACACTTACGTGCCGCCCGCGCCCGCTCCCGCGCCGCCACCGCCCGCGATCTACATTCCGGGGCTTCCGCCGATTCTGTTACCGGTTCTCCCACCGATTCCCGGACTCTGAGGCTCGCTTTCAGCGTTTGGAGTGTCGGCCGCCTGACGTGGGGCCGGCCTTGACCGCACTACCGGGTGGGCGAGCCAGAATCACGGCGATAGCAGTAGTGAGCGGAACAGATAGCGCCAGAGCAATCCCGCCGACCGCGGACCGTACGATTTCGATCGCTACAGCGTCACCGACCAGGACGTCCTGAAGAGGGCGACCGCTGACGCTGAAAAGCAGAAGCAGTGGCAACGCCCCGCCGGCGTACGCGAGAACCAAGGTGTAGACCGTGCTGGCGATGTGATCGCGTCCGACCCGCATCGCCCCGCTGAACACCTTTCGGCGGGGTGCGTGCTTGTCGAGTTCGGCCAACTCGAACGCCGAAGATGCCTGGGTGATGGTGACGTCGTTGAGAACACCGAGCGATCCGATGATGAAGCCCGCCAGCAGCAGGCCCGTGATGTCGATGTGCTCGATGTATGTCTGCACATTGGTGTTCTGCTCTTCGGACAGCCCGGTGAGGTGCGTCAGTTCGATACAGAGGTAGGAGAGAACGGCAGCGAGCACCATCGCGGCAAGGGTGCCGAGCAAAGCCGAACTGGTCTTGAGTGAGACACCGTGCGCCAGATAGAGAACCGCGTACAAGATCACCGCGCCGGCGACCAGTGCAACCGGTATCGCAGGCTTACCGTCGAGCAATGCGGGCAGGAGAAACCCGACGACGACGCCGAAGGCGATCACCAGACCGACGAGTGCGCGTAGTCCGCGCCACCGCGCAACGGCGATGATGACGACGGCGAACGCGATGACGATCAGCGCCAGTGGGAGACCACGCGAATAGTCTTCGAAGGAGTACTGCGTGTTTCCGTTCGGGTCGGTCTGACGCACCAGGCGAATGTGGTCACCGACCCGTAGATCCGGTTGTCCGGCACCCGGGATGATCTCGAGGAGTGTCTTCGTTCCGGCATTCGGCCCGGACTCGATATCGACGATACTGCGCTGGCACTGATAGGCGGAGGTGGGTGGCGGTTGCGGTGCACCGACGAATACCCTTCCGGCGGAGGAACTTCCGCAGTCGCCGAGATCCTGCATCGTGACGGTGCCCGCCTCGGTCTCCACCGAACTGCCGTCGGCATTCTGAAAGGGGAGCGGGACGGGAATGGTGTTCTTGTCCGGCCACAGCGCGACAGCTGCCGCGACGACAACCATGCCGATGACGACGAGCAAGCCTATGACGACGCGTGATGCGGTGGGGCCGATCTGGATGGGGCCACCGTGGCCGTGGCCGTGACTCATCGGAAACTGAGTGTCGGACTGGGGATTTGCACCGGTGCAATGTTATCGGCTCCGAAGCGAATGGTCAGCTTCTGCGGATAGTGTCGATCGACGACAGCGTCGGCACAGATGATTTCCGGGAAAGAGGCGAAACTGGGATTGGTCGAGCTGGGTGGCGGGGAACAGGGGGGGTTGTCCCCGCCACCAACCTGGTATCCACAGGGGGGGGAGGGATACCAGGTGCTCGCGGCACCGAAGTGCTGATAACCAATGTACCCAATTTCAATCGGGTTTGGCGCGTTGTCCAACTACCAATTTCACGACGAATCACGTACCGGTTGGACCGTTTTCGCATCAGGGCAGGTCACTAAATAGTTAAAGTGTCAATCAAACCGCCTGGTATGCGAATGTTGTGACGAAGGTCTCACAAATACCCCGCACTTTTACGTTTACGGGGTATTTGTACAACGAATTGTTTACCTGATTTTGCCTGATTCGACCGGCCGAAATCACTGCTTGTAACTGGTGAGGAAGTTGCCGAATCGCTCGATGGCCACGGCGAGATCCCGGGCCCACGGAAGGGTGACGATCCGAAGGTGATCGTGGTTCGGCCAATTGAATCCGGTGCCTTGAACCATCAGGATCTTCTCCTGGAGAAGCAGGTCCTGAACCAACTTCTCGTCGTCGTGGATCTCGTAGACGTTCGGATCCAGACGAGGGAACGCGTAGAGCGCGCCGCGGGGTTTCACACACGAAACACCCGGAATCATGTTCAATCGCTCCCACGCGACGTCGCGCTGCTCGAGCAGGCGGCCGCCGGGCAGGATCAGGTCTTCGATGCTCTGGTGTCCGCCGAGGGCGACCTGAATGGCGTGCTGTCCGGGGACGTTGGGGCACAGGCGGGTCGACGCCAAGAGGTCGAGTCCCTCGAGGAAGCCGGCGGCGTGATCCTTCGGGCCCGTGATCGCCACCCAGCCGGAGCGGTAGCCGGCGACGCGGTAGGCCTTCGAGAGGCCGTTGAACGTCAGGCACAGCAGGTCCGGGGCAAGCGTTGCCAGCGAGATGTGCTTTGCGTCGTCGTAGAGGATCTTGTCGTAGATCTCGTCGGCGAGCAGCAGAAGCTGATGCTTGCGTGCCAGATCGACCAACTGCTGCAGAACCTCCATGGAGTACACCGCACCCGTGGGGTTGTTCGGGTTGATGACGAGGAGAGCCTTGGTCTTGTCGGTGATCTTGGATTCGATATCGGCGATATCGGGATTCCAGTCGTTGGCCTCGTCGCAGAGATAGTGGACGGGCGTGCCTCCGGACAGGCTCGTCATCGCAGTCCACAGCGGGTAGTCCGGCGCTGGGATCAGAACCTCGTCGCCGTTGTTGAGGAGGGCCTGCATGGTCATCGTGATCAGCTCGGAAACACCGTTACCGAGGTAGATGTTGTCGACGTCGAGCTCGGGGAAGCCGGGAACCAGCTCGTAACGCGTCACGATTGCGCGCCGCGCCGACAGAATGCCCTTCGACTCCGAATAGCCCTGCGCATAGGGCAGGGCGGCGATCATGTCGCGCATGATCACATCGGGAGCATCGAATCCGAACGGTGCCGGGTTGCCGATGTTGAGCTTGAGGATCCGGTGTCCTTCCGCCTCCAACCGGGCGGCATGCGCGTGCACCGGCCCACGGATTTCGTACAGGACGTTCTGGAGCTTCGACGACTGCTCCAGCTCGCGCTGCGGCTGACGATGGCGGACGGGTTCTGGTGTGCTCACGAGTTACATGATTCCACCACTGTGCAAGTGCATTGTCGGGGACCGTGTCGCGCGACCAGTTGGCTATTGTCGAGCGATGACCCCCAGCGAGCAGATTGCAGCCCCGTACGGATCGTGGACTTCTCCGATCGGAGCAGCGGATCTGGCTGCAGGTGGCCACCCTGTCGAGGGTGGACGATACGTCGGTGACGAGATCTGGTGGGCTGAACTTCGTCCGACCGAGGGTGGTCGGACATCGATCCGTCGATCCGGTCTCGACAACCAACCCGTCGACATCCTCCCTGCGCCGTGGAACGCGCGGACCAGGGTTCACGAGTACGGCGGTGGCGCCTGGACCGTCACCGAGTCCGGAAAACTGGTCTTCAGTGAATTCTCCGATCAACGGGTGTACATCCTCGAAGGAGTCACTCCGCGGGCTCTGACGCCTGAACCCGCGTCGCCGGCCGCGTTGCGATACGCAGACCTGCAGATCGTGAACGGTGAGGTGTGGGCGGTTCGGGAAGCGCACGCGGAGGGCAGGGCGATCACTCGCGATATCTGCGCGATTCCGCTGGACGGTTCCGGCAAGGTTCGCTCGATCGTCGGCGGCTCGGACTTCCTCTCGTCACCGAGGCTTTCGCCGAGTGGAACCAAAATAGCCTGGATCGCGTGGAACCATCCGCAAATGCCCTGGGACGGTACCGAACTGCGGGTAGCTCCACTCGTCGACGGCGTCGCTCAGAACTACTCCGTGCTGATCGGCGGACTTGAAGAGTCCGTCCTGCAACCGGAGTGGATCACCGACGACGAACTCTACGCAATCAGTGATCGCAGCGGCTGGTGGAACATCTATCGAGTCGGCGGCAAGATCACCCCGATCTGCCCGGTGAGTGCGGATTTCGGTGGCCCACAGTGGCGCTTCGGTGCGCGCTGGTTCGTCGAACTCGACAACGGGCACCTTCTCACCGCACGCACGGTGGGAACCGACACGCTGGCGGTACTCGATCCGGCGTCGGGGGAACTGCGCGACATCGCGATCCCGGGTGTCACCAGCATCGGCCTCATGCAGGTTCGCGGCGATCGGTTGCTGCTCACCTCGGGAGGCGCGAAACTGGCGGGCGCGCTACGCGAGTTCGACCTCGGTACCGGCGAACTCACCGAAATCCGTTCGTCGGTCGAAGAATTGCCCGAGTCTGCATACCTTCCGGAAGCGCGAGCTGTCGTGGCTCACGGACACGGGCGAGAAGTTCACGCCGTTGCGTATCCGCCGCGCAGTCCGCGATACAAAGGACTCGACGGCGAACTGCCGCCATACGTTGCGTTTGTTCACGGTGGGCCGACGGCGCACGTCGCCCCGGCCCTCAACCTCGTCTACGCCTTCTTCACCAGCCGCGGAATCGGCGTCGTCGATGTGAATTACGGCGGGTCGACCGGCTACGGACGTGAGTACCGCAACCGGCTGCGCGGACAGTGGGGTGTCGTCGACGTGCAGGACGTCGTCACCGCCGTCACCGGGTTGGCTGAGCAAGGGCTTGCCGATCCGGCCCGCCTTGCCATCGAAGGCGGATCTGCCGGTGGATGGACCGTTCTGGCCGCACTGACGACGTCCGACGTGTTCGCTTGTGGTGCTTCCTATTTCGGCGTGGCCGAACTGGACCTGTTCGTGCAGGAAACTCACGATTTCGAATCGCGCTATGTCGACGGTTTGATCGGCCCGCTGCCGGAATCTGCCGACCTGTACGCGGAACGTGCTCCGCTCAACAACGTCGACGGGTTGAACTGCCCGGTGTTGCTGCTCCAGGGTCTCGACGATCCGATCGTGCCACCTTCGCAGGCGGAGCGATTCCGGGATGCTCTGGTGACCAAGGGTATTCCGCATGCCTACCTGGCCTACGAGGGTGAATCTCACGGATTCCGCAAGCAGTCGACCATCATCAGCTCACGCAACGCCGAGCTGTCCTTCTACGGGCAGGTGCTCGGATTCACCCCACCCGGCATTGCGACGCTCGAGCTGTGGAAGCCTGCGATCAGTAGCTGACGGCCCCGCGGCTGCGCGCAAAGGCCGCGAGGATCCGGCCTACCACCAGTGACGGGGTCGACAGGTCGGCCCACGTCCACCTCGCGACTTCCCACCCCGCGTCACGGAGTCGGTCTTCGCGGAGCTTCTCGTTCCAGAGCACGTCCTCGGCGCTGCGACCGGCGGGCACCAGTCGGCCGTATTTGATGCGGCCGTCGAACTCTCCGATGGTGCGCTGCTCACGCCACAGGAAGTCGACGCGGCCGGCCAACCCTCGGGCGTCGTGGATTTCGACCTGGGGTTCGGGGAGTGGTAAGTGCTCCTGCAGGAACAATGCGAGGCTCCGTGATTCACCGACGCTTTCGATGCGCGAGTCCATCGCGGTGAGCGCGTGGAGCGCATGTCGATGGCGCGGATGGTTCGGGCTGAGTGCAAGCGAGGCCGCAACTGCATCTTTGGTCAACGCTGAACGGTGCAATGCTGAATTGCCCACCACGAGAGCCGGTTCGAAAGGGAGCGTCCTCGCGAGATCCGCAACAGTTCGTGCCGGAGTCGTGACGCGCAGGCCGTCGACGTGGGTGACCTCGTCGTCGGTGAACGATACCGAGTGCACGTGTCGTCGAGCGGATTTACGGCCACCGCCTCGTCGGTCCCGAGAGAGGTGCACAACTTCGAGCGGAGTGTTCCAGAGTTCGAAGCCGTGCACCACCGCTGCCGAGATGTGGCTGACCGCTGCATGTGCCGAAGCGGTACCGGCCACAGCCTCGACGCGCAATCGATGTAGCCCGTAGGCGTCGAGGCGGGACAGGTGGTCGCTGGGTACGTAGGCACCGCGATGGATTCTGGACCAGTTTCCACTCGCGCAGGCCTGCCGGATCTCGGAATCGGTACGACCTGTCGACAGTTGCTCTGGCCGACGGATGATGCGTATTTGTTCCCCCATACCGATCGATCTTGCTGCGCCCGGCACTGGAAAGGAAGCCGTGAACCCTGGGCTGTGGATAGCCGTGAGTGAACACCACTTGTCCACAGTTCGAACCGGTTTCGCGTCGCTGGAGAGGGTGTTGGGTGTGGGGAAACGGTGGCAGGTTCTCGGTGTCGCACTCTAGGCAACCCTTGCGTCCGGAGCGTTTGCGTGCCAGGCTGTTGAACTATGACTACAGGAAAGGCGGACACCGCCACCGTCGCGTGAGCGCCGCACCGTTTCGCTCGTCGACGTCACGTCGAGCGACATCGACCGAGAACATCGATATCTTCGATGAAGACAATCAGGCCTTGGAAGCAGTCCGCGACGTATGGCTCGAACGCGGTCTGTGTACACGTCCGGCCGATCGATCCACTGCAGAATCTGCTGTCGCGCAACTATACCGACGATCCGGGCTCCCGAAACCGGAGTTCGTCTGGGTTCAGTCGCCCTCTGCTGGATCGGATCTGATCGCCGCCGAAGGTCTGTCGAACAAGATGTCCTTCGACGGCACTGGACTCGACTGCGCTTGCGGGCACATCGCGAGCATGTTTTCGGCGTCGCGCCGACGTATGAACGCGCGTATCGAACGTCGGAGCATTGACTGGCAGATAGAACGCTGGAAGATGGAACGTCGCGCGTTCGGGGGCGTTGGTGCCAGCGTGTCCGAGGGGTCGGATCAGCGGGGGTCGACTCAGCGGGGTTCGACTCAGCGCCGCGTCAATCCAGCGCGGATCATCAGATCCGCAATCTGGGAATCGTTGCACACCACACTGTTCGACGGCGTCGCAGCTGCGATACGAACGATGTCGAACCCGGTGGCGGGTGGAGTGACCTGGTACGGGCAGCAGGACGCCCATCGAATCGCGTACTTCGACACATGCCATCGATACGGTCTTGCGACCTTCCGCTCGGAAGACCGTGAACTTCTCGATGTGCAGACCGCACTGGCTGACTCGACCGGGTGGTGGTGGGCGTTCGACGACGTGTGCATCATGGCGGAACGACCCAGGGTCTTGCACTCGGAGCGGATACCGGGCAGTGCGCGGGGAGAACGCCGACTCCACCACTCTGATTCCCCGGCACTCGAATTCGCAGACGGAACAAAGGCGTTCGTTCTGCACGGAGCGATCGTTCCCGACTGGGTAGTGCTCGACCCGACCGCCGAACGCATCGCACACGAGCGCAATGTAGAGATCCGTCGATGTGCAATCGAGCGGATCGGTTGGGATTCCTACATCGAGCTGGCCGGCCTGACACTGGTCGACCAAGCCGACGATCCCGGTAATGCCGGTTGCCTGCTGCAGCTCTACGCGTCCCCGGAGGGCTGGGGCCGAAGTGGACGCATTCTCCTCGCGGTCAACGGTTCTTTCGAACGCGACGGGCATCGGCGTCGATACGGCCTTCACGTACCCGGATGGTTTACCTCCGCGTTGGATGCCGCCGGTTGGACTTACGGCATCACCGGCGCCGATTACTCCCGTCTCGTTCGTCGAACCTGAATCTCGACCCCTCAAGCCCCAATCCTCAAACCCTCAATCCCTCAATCCTCAAACCCTTGGTGATACTTATGAACTCGAACATGACCTTGTCCGCTCTCACCACCCTCACCGGCCTCGATGTCTTCGACTACCTGGACCAGGAAGTGTCCATTCCTGTGATCGACGGACTTCAGGCGCAGGGCGATCTCATCGTGATCCCGTTTTCGCTGCTCGCAAATATCGTGGTGCCTCTGCCGTGGACACGCTCTGTGAGAGTGCCGCTCTCGGGAGTGGAGCTGCTGCGAAGCGCTGCGGGCGGTAACCCCCACAGTCTGGTTGCAGACGAAGGGGAGTGCACGTGGTCGACGCCGGTGAAAGATGCTCGGGGCCTTGCGCTCGGCATGCTCGACACCCGAGTGACCGCGTACCTGATCCATCCGGAGCACGGCGCGACCGGAATCGCTCCGGGGCGATACGTCATCGGACGGCAGCAGGAAAGGGGCGTCGGGCGTGCGCGCGGTGCGGTGATGCTTGTCGCAGATTGACAGGGCGACCTCGATTTGGCAGCGGGGGAGTGAGCACCACTTGTCCACGGCGAGCACCGCTTTCCGCGTAGAGCAAGGTGTGTTGAGTCGAGGGAAAGGGTGCTCGGTCGGGATTGGCTCCCCACACAAACACGAATGCCCTCACCATGACGGTGAGGGCATTCGCGTGTGGAGCGGTTACTTCTTGCGGCCGGGAGCCTTTGCGCCGGCCTTGAATCCGAGCCCACCTGCCTTGGGGGCGGGCGGCGCGGCAGCAGGAGCCGGAGCTTCCGCGGGTGCGGACGCTTCAGCAGGTGCTTCGGCGGCGGGTTCTGCCTTCACAGGTTCGGCGGCGGGTTCTGCCTTCACGGGTTCAGCCTCGGGAGCCGGTGCCGCAGCTGGCGCCGGGGCTGCAGCAGGAGCTGCCTTCCGAGCGCCGGGAGCCTTTGCACCCGACTTGAATCCGAGTCCGCCGGCCTTGGCGACCGGTGGAGCCTTCGGGGCTTCCGCCTCGGCGGCCGGAGCCTCTGCGGGTGCCTCGGCGGGTGCAGCCGGAGCAGCGGCAGGTGCTTCAGCAGCAGGTGCAGCCTTCGCGCCAGGAGCCTTGGCGGCGCCCTTCATCTGCAGTCCCTTGCCGCCGGGAGCCTTGGCGCCGGACGCCAGGCCCAGACCCTTCGGCTTGGCGACGGGTGCAGCAGCTTCGGGTGCAGCAGCCTCAGCTGCCGGTGCTTCCGCTGCCGGTGCGGCAGCGGCCTTTGCTCCGGGTGCCTTGGCGGCGCCCTTCATCTGCAGTCCCTTGCCGCCGGGAGCCTTGGCTCCGCCCGCAAGACCGAGCCCCTTGGGCTTTGCCGCGGGTGCGGCCGGTGCAGCAGCTTCGGCGGCGGGAGCTTCCGCGCTTGCGGCGGGAGCCGCCTTCTTGGCGCCGGGAGCCTTTGCCCCGCCGGCCATTCCGAGGCCCTTGCCTGGTGCCTTGGCACCGGGAGCTTTTGCACCTGGTGCTTTGGCGAGGCCCTTCATGGCCAGACCCTTGCCTGCCGGTGCAGCCTTGGCTTCCGGAGTCGCGGCGGCTTCCTCGACTTCGGCGACCCGATCCTGCTCGACGGTCTCAGCCTTTGCCTCAGCAGCGACCGGGGCCTTCTCACGCGGGATCACCTTGATGTTCTCGCCGAGCTGGGCGGGATCGAGGCGGGTGACGGAGTTCAGCATCAACTGCGCGACGTCGACGACCTCGACGCCTTCGCCCTGGCCTTGCTCCTGGCGGGCAGTGACGCCGTCGGTGAGCATGACGCGGCAGAACGGGCAACCCGTGGCGATCTTCTTGGGGTTGGTGGAGAGCGCTTCGTCGACGCGGTCGACGTTGATGCGCTTACCGATGTTCTCTTCCATCCACATGCGAGCACCACCGGCACCACAGCACATGGAACGTTCGCCGTGACGCGGCATTTCGACCAGCTTGGAGCCTGAGGCTTCCATGAGTTCACGGGGAGCGTCGTAAACCTTGTTGTGGCGTCCGAGGAAGCACGGGTCGTGGTAGGTGACGTCTTCGCTCACGGACGCAACCGGGATCAGCTTCTTCTGGCGCACCAGACGGTTGAGCAGCTGGGTGTGGTGCACGACCTCGTAGTCGCCGCCCACCTCCGGGTACTCGTTGCCGAGGGCGTTGAAGCAGTGCGCACAGGTGACGACGATCTTGCGCTTCTTCTGCTCGATACCGTCGAAGACCGAGTTGAGCATCTCGATGTTCTGCATTGCGAGCTGCTGGAACAAGAACTCGTTGCCGGCACGACGTGCGGAGTCGCCGGTGCAGGTTTCGTCGGCGCCGAGGACCATGAACTTCACTCCCGCGGTGGCGAGGAGTTCGGCGACAGCCTTGGTGGTCTTCTTGGCACGGTCTTCGTAGGCGCCGGCGCAGCCGACCCAGAAGAGGTACTCGTAGTCCTCGAAGCTGTCGGCGTCCTTGCCGAAGACGGGGATCTCGAAGTCCATCTCGTTGATCCAGTTGAGGCGATCCTTGGAGTTCTGGCCCCAGGGGTTGCCCTTGTTCTCGAGGTTCTTGAACAGGCCGGCGAGCTCGGAGGGGAACTCCGATTCGATCAGGACCTGGTAGCGACGCATGTCGATGATGTGGTCGACGTGTTCGATGTCGACGGGGCACTGTTCGACGCAGGCGCCGCAGTTGGTGCAGCTCCACAAGGTTTCGGCGTCGATGACCGGGGCCATCTCACCTTCGACGGTTTCACCGACGAGCTTGCGGTCGGCCTCGAGGCGTGCGGCCTCGGGGATGGCTGCGAGTGCGGCTTCCTTGACGTTGCCTTCGCTGTCGACGAGTCCGATCTCGTCGCCGCCCATGTCCTTGCGTCCACCAGCGAGCAGGTACGGGGCCTTGGCGTAGCCGTGGTCACGCAGCGACATGATGAGCAGCTTGGGGGAGAGCGGCTTTCCGGTGTTCCAAGCAGGGCACTGGGACTGGCAACGCCCGCACTCGGTGCAGGTGGTGAAGTCCAGCCAGCCCTTCCAGGAGAAGTCTTCGATGTTTCCGGCGCCGAGAGTGTCTGTGTCGGGGTCGACGTTCTCCATCGTCAGGACTTTGCCCTTGGACATCATGGGCTTTGCCGCGCCGAGCGCGACGGTGCCGTCGTCTTCACGCTTGAAGTAGATGTTGAAGAACGCGGAGAAGCGGTGCCAGGCGACGCCCCAGGTGATGTTGCGGCCCACGATCGCGAGCCAGATCATGCCGGTCATCAGCTTGACGAACGCGAACACCGAGATCATGACGGGGCTGGCGGGAAGCAGTTTGGCGACCTGCATGGTGAAGAAGTCGGTCCACGGGTTGGCGTGACCGTAGGTCGCGATCTTGCCGGCCTTGACCATGATCATGCCCAGGCCCTCGAGCAGGACGATGCCCTCGATGACGTAGGCGGCCTTGAAGTTGGAGCCACCGAACCGGGACAGGCGCGCAGGCAGGCGCGGGTGGTTGAGCTGACGGATCACGATCAGCGTGGTGATACCGATGACGGTGCCGAGGCCCAGGATCTCGTCCCACAGGTGCCACGCCCACGTGTTACCGAAGATGGGCCAGTGGAACTCGGGGTTGAACGTCTGGCCGTAAGCCTCGAACCAGAGCAGGAATCCGCCGAGGAAGCCGACCATGACGAGCCAGTGGGCCCAGCCGACGCTGCGGAACTTGTTCATGCGCGTGTGCGCGATGAACTCGATGATCATCTGCTTGAAGCGAGGGAAGAACGGGCGCCATCGATCGGGTGCCGACTGGCCGATGCGCACGGTGTTGAACATCCTCAGCGCGCCTGAGAGGAAGATGTACCAACACACCAAGCTCAGCAGAGCACCAATCGTGCCCAACGTAATCGTCAGGGCATTCATGTCGCGGCCTTTCGTTTCAGGGCGACGCGTCGGCCACCTCGGGACAGCCCACTGATACTAACCTGCGTTATGTTACCCGCCAGTAACTAGCATTACCAGCCTGTAGATACCGACTGGTAACCGCTCGTGGCCTGGAGAGATCAATCTTCTGCGTCGGACGGGCTTGGTCAAACGCAGACATGTCTGGTCGTCACGTTAGGCGGTGGCCGTCGGGCTCCTTTCTGTCAGGCAGCCCTAACTCGGTTTCCGGGCAGGTGAGGACAACCGACCGGCTGTTATCGTTACGCCCGTCACGCACAGGGGAAACGGGTGGTGTGAGTCATCGACTTGCGCCCGCTCGCTCCCGGGGAGGATCAAAAATGTTCATTCGTAAAGCTGCGGCCATCGCAGCGATGACCATTGCCGCTACGGGCATCGCTGCAGGTACTTCTTACGCAGCTCCGGAGACGTCACCCGACGTTTCGTACACCGCCGAGGTCGTCGACCAGGCTGTTGTCACCACCATCGATGCTGGGGCATTCCGGGTATCGGGTGACGGCACACACGTCGACTTGCAGAACAGCCAGGGCGCAACTCTCGTGAGCCTGCCGCTCGCGTTCAACCTCGGGGACGTTCAGTTCCCGTTCGACGAGACCGTCAGTGAGGACGGCAAGACCCTCACCCTCAAGCCGAACCTGGACCCGGCCAGCTCCAAGCCGAAGCCGGTCGCTGCCGAGTTCACCCCGGTTGCTTCGCCTGACGAGGATCAGAAGGCAATCGAGAAGTTCCAGTCACAGCTCGGGCTTGCCACGCAGATCGGTAGCCTCACCGGCACGATCGTCGGAGCAGTCATCGGTTGCATCGTGGGTCTGCCCGGCCTGGTTATCGGCTGCCTCCCCGGCATGGTCACCGGTGCCGGTATCGGTGGAGTCGCCGGTACGATCCTCGCCGGCGGCGGAACCGCAATCGTCGCGGGGATGGACCTGATCCAGGTCCTGAACGCTCCGGCCGGAACAACTCTCTTCCAGTAAGCAGCGCTTCCGGTTAGACGTCACGAACGCCGAAACGGGCGCCACACCTTCGAAAGGTGTGGCGCCCGTTTTGCTGTCTCGGGGAATGCGTGCGATCAGTAGTCGCGAACCTTCAGGCCTGGATTGGCGGCGAGGATGTCGTTGATCGGCGTCGCGTACTGCGTCGGTGCTTCTTGTCCGAACAACGTCTCGGCCTGAGCGATCTCGCACAGGGGAGAGGTGGCGACGTTGGACGCACTCGTGATGCCCACTGCCAACGTTCCGGAGACGATGGGGCCACCGCTGTCACCCTGCAGGACGCAGATGTTGGTGGTGAAGCCGTTGTCGAGGGTGTGATCCAAGACCTTGGCGACGCGGTTGACGCCGGTGACGACGCCGCAGCTGAAGCCGGTGGTCGATCCCGCCTTGCAGACCGGGGCGCCCACAATGGGATCGGCGGTACCGGTGATGTTGACCGAACGGTTGAACGGGACCCGCACGCTGTTGTTCTCGAAGCGGTACTTCGCGTTGTCGTCGATGTTGATGATCGAGTAGTCACGCCCGTCGAAGCTGCTCTTGGCGAAGTATCCGACGCGGGGCCCGGTCTGGTTGTTCACCATCGGGAAGACCTGGCTGGAGTTCGAGGTGCCGGCAGCGGCACGGTTGGGATCGCAGTGACCGGCGCTGATGTTGACCGTGCGTCCTGAACCGTCGGTGCCGTTGAAGCCGAATGAACAACGCAGTCCGGTGTTACCGGAGGTTGCGCCGAAGGCGTCTCCGCCCAGTGCAGCGTCGCCGGTTGCGGATCCGGTTGCGGGAATGAGGTCCGCGACGATCGGGGGAACCAGTAGCGGAGCAGCGGTGTGGACGACGGTCCGCTTCAGGAACTCAGGCAATTCGATGCCGGCGGCAGGATCGGCGGTGAGGGCGACTCCGTTGCCGACCACGTCGACGGCGATGCCACGCACGAGGTCTGCGACCTCGGTAGGCTGCGAATCGAGCCAGGTGTTGAGTGCCGAGAGTTGACCTTGCAGAGCCTGCTCGCTCTGCGCGACGTCCTTGACCTCGAAGCCGGCCTTCTCGGCGGCCTCGCGGGCAGCATCCTTGTCGCGACCGTCAGCGAGAGCGACGATGCCCTTGCCGAGGTCGTCGAGCCACACGCCGGCAAAAGAGTCGGGAAACTGGACGCGCGCGATGGCGGCGAACTCTGCGAGCTTCTGCGCGAGTTCGGAACGCGAGACGAACTGGTCGGGCGTCAGCGCCAAGTCGTGCTGTAGGGCTTCGGCGAGTTCGACGGGCAGATGGGCTGCCTGATCGGATACACCGGGTTCATTCGGTTCTGCGTTCGCGACCGCGGTAATCGGTCCGAGGAGCAGCAGCGCGGCCGAACCGAACACTGCGGCGCGACGTGCGATGGAGCTTCGCATGTGGGCCTTTCCACTTCGTTGACCGCGTACCACCCCCCTGGGAGCACACGGATACGGCTCACGGACTTGTGGTGAGCCGATCACAGTCGACCATGACTATATGGGTTCGAACGCGCTATTCCCACCCGTTACATGAGCAAACAGCGCTGACCCCGACCGACAACAGCACTGTGCCCGCCGATCAGAACAGATCGGCGGGCACAGTGCGTGAATCAGGCGTTGGTCAACCCGCAGTGCGAACGCGGATTCCGGAACCGACACCGCCGCCGGATGCGCGATCTGCAGCGTCGAGGATGTCTCCGACCGGGATACCCAGATTCGAGGTTCCACCGGAGGTCGCGAGTACCAGGTTCGCTTCGTTGCAACTGGGTGCGCCGCTGCTGTTGGAACCGCTGGTGATGCCCAGCGCCAGGGTTCCTGAGACGATGGCGCCGCCACTGTCCCCGGCGAGGGTGCACGCGGTACCGGCGAACCCGCGGACGGTTCGTGAATCGCCGTCAGCCATGACCAGTTGTGTTTCGACGCGATCGGCTGCCACGACGCCACAGGTGAAGGACGACGTCTGACCCGACTTGCAGATGGGAGCGCCGATCACGGGACGTGCTGTTCCGGTGATCGCGAGGGTGGTCCCGTTGGCACCGCGGACGGCAGCGCGGTCGAGGCCCGCGTCGATGCCCGACTGGTCGAACTTGATGACCGAGTAATCGAGATCACCGGCGTTGTTGCCGACGGAAGACTGTGAGAACGCGCCGATCAACTGACTGTCGTCGACGTTCGCGTGATTCGGCAGGTAGACCGGCGACTTCGAGCCCTCGGCCGGATTGCAGTGTCCGGCACTGATATTGAGTGCATTGTTCTGATCGTCGACGGCGTTGAACCCGAACGAGCAGACCGAGATGTTCTCGGTCGGCGTCTCGCGAATGGGTCCCGTCGACGTGATGTAGGTGTCGCCGCCGAGCGCTCCGGGATCAACCGATCCGCCACCGTCCGGGCTGAGAACGATCTTGGTGTTCTCGAGCAGGGTCGGAAGATTGAGTGCCTGCCCGACGGGGCTGTTCGCAACGTCGATGACGACCTGATTGTTCAAGACGTCGATGGTCGCCGAATTGACTGCGCGTGATATTTCCTTGGGCAGCCCGGCGATCCATCCGTTTACGTCGGCCAGCGTCTTCTCGAGGGTGTCGGCGGAGACGGGGGCGACGTGGGTGCGGTATCCGTCGTCGGCCGCGATTCGAGCAGCTTCGGTGGTGGTGACGGCTACGACGGGTTGACCGTCGAGTCCCATCCACGATCCGGCGTAGTCGCCGGGGCGCTCGGACTTGAATTCCTGGGCGTACGCGCCGAGTTCCTGAGCTTTGGCAGCGCGGTCGAGATACTCCTGTGGGGAGATCTTCAGATCGCGTGTGATCGCCTCGACCAGCTCAGCCGGAAGCTGGTCGGCTTCGAGCTGTTCGACATGCGTGTCGGAGGCGGGCTCTGCCGATGCCGTCGTGGTGAATGGAGCTGCGAGCAGTAGTGCCGAGGCGCCGACCACAGCGGTGCGGATCGCCAACGAGTTACGCATGAAATCCCTTCAAGTCCCCGGCACCGAGCCGGTAGGTACCGCACCCACCATAGGGGAAAAGTTTCGACGAGGAATATGCGCCTCCTGTCTGGCTGTTCAATCTTTCTGTCTAACTTGGCATTCCGGGTCTCGGGGCCAATGGCATGACGGGCATGTCGGGATTCGGCACCACCGGATCGGTTGTGTCGGTCGGGTTGGAGGGCTGCGTCGGCGTTGTCTGTGTATCAGTGGGGTCGGTCACGGCGGGAGTGTCCGGGGTAGCCGGATCGACCGGATTCAGCGGTCCGACGACCGGCGGCAGGTTCTCGATCCGAAGGGGGTCGAGCTGGATGGTGATCGGCGATCCCTGTTGCGCGGGGACGTTCGCCGTAGTGGATTTCTCGGTACCGGTGCCCGGACTCGCCGGGATGGGCTGGGATTCGGATGAGGTCGATTCCGCGTCGGATGACCACGACTGCGCCGTCGGCTGCGCGCCGAGAGCGGGTACTTCCGACGGGAGCGAGGTCGCTGAGTGCGAAACCGTGCCGGGCTGACTCGCCGCAGTGGCGGGCGTGGTGCCGGTGGGCAGGGGAGATTGTGCGTCGAGAATCCCGGGCGCTGAAATGGTCGGAGTGTGTCCGATGATGACCGCGGCCGCGCACCCCGACACCGTCAGAAAGACTGCGGCGGCGGCTGCGGCGATGATCGGTCGGCGCTCCGATCGCCACTGACGATTCAGCCAACCGTCGACGCTCGGTGCTTTCGTGCCCGGTACTTCCACGCCGGATTCCGGCTCCGGTTCGATCAGGACGAACGGCGGAAACTCCTCGATGGTGTCCTCTGGCTCGGCAAGATCGGTTGGCTCGGGTTCGGAACAGGTAGAGGTGATCGAGTAAGGCGCGGCCAACGCTGCGGCTCCGCGGGCTGCACTGTCGTCGGCATCCGGATCCGCGAGCCAGGCCGCAGAGGCTTTCTCTTCCGGAATCAGTTCGGCTTTCTCTTCCGGAATCAGTTCGACGCCGTCGAGATCCATGCTGTCGAGTGCGCCGCGCAGTGCGTCGACGGAATCGCTCGACCAACCTGCCGGGATCACCGCAGAGATGTTCAGGTTCTGATCAGTGAGTGTTCGGACCTCCTTGACCAGGCAATACATTGCTGTCGCTACGAGTTCCTCTCCTCGCGTCATGTGCTCGGAGAAGTTGTCGGTATCGTCAGTTCCGACCCTGTCGAGGAACCCGCGCAAGCCGGTTGACCCCAACGCGGTTTCACCTAGCTGCACGGTGCCGTCAGGAGCGTGGTGCAGCACCGATTCGCGTTCGAGGATCACTGGTTCCGAGTCGGGTTTCGCGATCGCAGCAATGCTTCGTTTATTGCCGACGGCGAGTTCGACTCCCCACTTCATAGCGATCCCCGTTTCGCAGTTACCGAACTTTGCTCGGCATGCATGTCCTGATTCCTGTGAAAACTATCACTTAAACGGATATACGCAACCCTCCGGACAATATGCAGCTAACTATTTGTTCGGCGGTGTCATGCTGCGAAGGATGGTGAGTAGTTCCGAACGAGACTGCGCCCCGACGCGCCGCTTGATGCGTGCGACATGGTGCTCGACGGTTTTTGCGGAGATGTAGAGGCGTTCGCCGATTTCCCGATAGGTCAGGCCGACGACGACGAGTTCGGCAACTTCTTGTTCGCGCTCGGTCAGTACCGACGGTGGTGCCGCGCTGTCGGTCGAATCGGTTGCATTGGTCTCGGCCGTCGACGTTGTGCGTAGCGAGCGCGCAACGTGGAGCAATGCGGTGGCCGATTTGGTGTCCGGTGTGCGCAATGCTGCTTCGCCCGCCAAGCGGGCCGCGTCCCAGGGCAGCCCGATGCGGTTGAGCGTTCGCGCTGCAGCTTCCACGTCGTCTGCGTCGACGCTGCCCTGCATGAGTAGAAGCCACTGGCGTCCGGCGGTCGCCAAACCGGCTGCGTAAGTGTGGGTTTTGGCTGATTCCGCGAGTGTATGGGCGTGTGGAAGGAGATCGGCCGGTGACTGCGAGAGGATCGACGCCTGGACGCCGTACCAATGCAGCGGCGAAGACCACAGCGGAGGCTCGCCGAGTGCTCGGAGGAGCGTGCGTGCGTCGTCGACCAGATGCTCGACCTGCTCGGCCTCGTCGAGTCGTACTGCCGCAAGCCACAGTTCGCCGATGGGAAGCAAATTGAAGAGATCCACGCTGCAGGACGAGAGGGTGCCGGCTGCGCCCGACCAGGCGCGCCGCAGCTGGGCGAGATCGCCGGAGCGTCGAGCGAGACCCACGATCATGGCATGCAGAAACAGTGCGTCACGCTCACGGAGGGGGCCGCGGACTACCTCCTCCGGTAGATCTTCGACAGCAGTGTCGTGCCCACGGGTCATCGCGATCCACGCGTCGAGAAGGTGAAGCCGCGCCCACGTGTGACTGCTTGCGTCGTCGGCGGCGATCGCGGCCGCGACGACAGCGGCGGCCCGTTCATGGGCGCCGTTGTGCAGGAGTGCAAGAGCTACCAGCGCCGGGGCGGAATCAGGCTGGAATTCAGATGTGCCGGAGCCGCCGGGGAGCGAAAGTGCGCGCGACATCGTGTTGAGCGCACTCGGTGCACTCCCCGTGACCGATTGCATCAGTCCATTGGCCAGTGTGGCAGCGCCGACCGTGGAGCTCGACGGTGATCCAGTATGCCCGGCGAGCGCCGCGTTCGCGTCGTCGACGTTGCCGATGCCGAGGAAGGTGATTGCGGCGAAGGGGGATTCGGTTTCGGTGCGCCCTGGCCCGAGCCAGGTGTAGAGATCTGCGGCGGCGCGGAGTTGGCCGCATGCTGCGGACGAAGCTGCGCGGATTCGCACCGCCGCAGCCAGTCTCGCGTTGTCGAGATCGGGTTCGGCGATGACGGAATCGGCCAGGCGGCAGGCAGTGTCGAGGTCACCACTCCGAGCCGAAACCTGGGCGTACAGCAGCGTGTCCGCCACGCCGAGAGGCTCGATCGAATTCACACGACGAAAAAGATCTGCCGCGACCGTCGGCGTGCTCGCGTCGACTGCGTCTCGTAGTACAGCCGTGAGATCGCGGTGGCGGATGCCGGAGTCGAAAAGTCTTCGTGCTGTATCGATATCGAGGGTTCTCGCGTTCGCTCGTGATTCGACGATTCTGATCAGCTCGCTGCGGATACGTCCTGTGCTGGTCGACTCTGCCACAACGCTCGCGACGAGAGGTGATCGCGAACCGAACAGTCCGGTGGCAAGTGCTCGGTCGAATGCCGCTGTGAGGCTGAACTTCTCCTGTCCCAGATCGAGCTCGAAAGCGTCGATGTCCGGGACGGCGAATGAAACCTCGATGATCTCACGCTCGATCGGATGCAGAGCGGTGACCTGATGGAGGATGTGTGTGCGTACGGCTGTCGCCATTTCCGGGCGGCCCGCCGAGGCGGCGGCGAAATACGCTTCGACGGCCCCGAAGGAACCACCGGCCAGATGCTCGAGCGTCAGCACGGCACGATCGTCGAGCGGAACTCTTCGCTCCGCGGCGATCTTCCGAATATCTGACCGGTTCAACGGGTTCAGATGTAGGACGGTACCGAAACTCGAGATGTTCGAGTAGATCGGTGCGAGTGGAGGATCGATCCGATCGGAGGCGATGACAACTCCGAGGTCGTCACGTTGAACCAGTTCGTTCAGGGCACGGATTTCATCGGAGGTCAGAGCCTGTGCGTCTGCGATCACCACAATCGCATCGGCCGGGGCGTCATGCGTGACGACGGTGACCACAGGTCTGTCACCAGATTCGATCCTCTTGCGCACCGCCCTCGTCACTTGGGGCCGAGCGCTGGCGTCGGTCCCGGTGACGAACAGGCGCAGTGGCGATGCAGTCAGGTCGATGCCGCGCAAAAGTCCTGCAATGTAAGACGATTCGGTGCCGCTGTCACGGTTCATCGAAAGTCTGCCGGTCAGCGGATCGGCGCGGTGACGCCGCCGACGACACCACCGACCACGTTTCCGACACCACCGACGACGTTACCGAGACCTCCGACCACGCCGCCGACACCGTCCCCGACGCCGTCGACCAAACCGCCGACACCGTTGCCGATGCCGGTCGCAGCATCACCGATACCGGTTCCGACGCCTGCTCCGGGCGCGGGCGCCGGTGCCGGGGCGGGAGCCGGTGCGGGCGCCGGGGCGCCGGGTGCGGCAGGTGCAGGCGCCGACTGGGCGGTCTCACCTGGTGCGGGAGCAGATCCAGCTGGTGCGCCGGCAACCGGAACTGCCCCTGGTACCGTCGTCGAACCGCCTGCGGCAGCAGGAGAGCCGGGCTGATTGTTCTGAGTAACGTTGTTCGCAGTCGTGGATCCGGTGCCTGCTGCTTCGGCTGCCGTGGTGCTGCCGGGGGTAGAGCCCGGCGTGGTCGAAGCGGTGGACGAGGTGGACTCACTGGTGGTGTCCGCCGAACTGGACGGAACGTTGATCTTGTCCATGGCCGTTCCGATTCCGAGTCCGCCTGCGGCGAGCACGATGAACGCTCCTACCACCGCAGCAACGACGCCCACCCTCGACGAGCGTCGAGTCGCCGTGTTCTCTTCCTCTGTCGGCTCGGCAAGCAACGGAGTGGAGAAGGCAGGAACCGGTGCGGGCTTGCGCGACGGCTCGGCGGGAATCACTGCAGTGGCGGCGGCCGGCACGTGCGAGTCTCGGGCGTCGAGGGCGAGTGCCGCGGCGCCGGACGCCGCGCACGACGCGGGATCGGCGTCGGCGATCACCGGAACACGAAGCTCCGCGGACAGTAGTTCGGCGACAAGGGGAATGGACGAGCTTCCGCCGGCCAGAACAACCTGATTGACATCACTGGACTCGACGCCGGCAGATCGCAGGCTTTCGCGAACCAAGGCCACCGATTCGGTGAGGGCTGGCCTGATCAGATCCTCGAGCTCGGAACGAACCAGTCGAATGTCGCTGACGGCGCCGGGAAGCGTCACGCGAGCAACGGTTTCCGTCTCGGTGGAAAGTTCCTCCTTGGCTGCGCGGGCTTGCTCGCGCAGAGTTTCCAGCGCTGCAATCGTCTCGGGAGCAAAGGGATCAAGGGCTGCGAAGTGGTCGGAAACCGCATCGAGCAGGTGCACGGTGACGAGGTGATCGAATTCGTCGCCGCCGATGTCCTCGCTGCGCAGTGGCTTTCCGAAGATCTCGCTTCGTCCGCCGGTCGTGGACATCATCGTGACGTCGAGCGAGCGAGCGCCGAGGTCGTAGACGACGGTCAGACCGTCGTTGGCAGCGTTTCCGGAAGCGGCGAGCCACGCCATGACGGCCGCGGGTTCGGCGACGAGAGTAGCCCCGTGAACCCCGGCGTCGTCCAGCGCGGACTCCATGGTGCGTGCTGTGTGACGATTCCACCCCACCGGGTGAGCCAGGACAACAGTTGGACCTTCTTCGCCGCCAGCCTGGCCGACGAGCGCGCCTACCGCTGTCGCTGCGAGAGCCTCGCCGCGGTACTCGGTACCGTCGGCGGCAAGTATCGGGATCGGGTCTCCGACGCGCTCGACAAATCCGGTGATGACGGTTCCGTCGTCCAATTGCAGCGCACTGGGTAAGCGGACCTGTTGCGTTTCACCGGTCGAGCCGTCGGTGACAGCTACGAGAGTGGCCGAACCGATGCTGATGCCGAGCCCTGCCGCCATGAACGAACTCCCCTGGTCGTGGGCGACAGAAGGACTGTCGCGGTTGTCTGCGATGTCGGTTTCAGGACCTAGATCGTTACCGGATCGGAGGCGTCGCGGCGAAGTAGGGGACCGATCCCCTAATCGGAGCAAATCCCCCTATTCCGAGCGGGCGTACCCCGTAGGGGGCTTCCCCGTCTGTCCACGCAGAAGAGGGGGGTGCTCCCCGTTGGCCCCAGTCGCAAAAGTTCTTAGCGTTGATTCCACTCGCTACCTCTGGCAGCGCACCAGTTTCCGGATCACCGGCAACAACCCACCGGCAACAACCCGGTCAACGAACTTCAGGAGAACCCGCCATGGCAACGAACGCCGTACTCGAATTCATCCTCGGGCTACTTCGTGACGACGAGGCAGCTGCCAACTACTGCGCCAACCCGACCGCGGCACTCAACGCTGCCGGTCTGTGCGACGTCAGCCCCGCCGACATCGTCGCCGTCGCTCCGCTGGTTGCCGAGTCCGGACTGTTTGCCGGTGGCGGCGCCGACCTGTCCGCGATCGTCAACGCCGGCGCGTCCGCTGCGGGTGCCATCGGCGGCGGTCTCGGAATCGGTGGTGGTCTCACCGGTGGACTAGGTGGCGGCCTCGGCGGCAGCCTGGGTCTCGGTGCCGGTGCAGGCCTCGGAGTCGGAGGCGCCCTCGGCGGCCAGTTCGACCTGGTCGGCGACTTCGCAGCAGCCCTCAGCGCTGCGCTTGCCATCGGCGGCGAGATCAGTGCCGACCTCGGCGCAGCCTTCGGCGCCGTCATCGAAGCCGGCCTGGGCCTCGGAGGTGCACTCGATCTCGAAGGAGCTCTCGATCTGGGCGCACAGCTCAGCGCGGCTCTGGGCGGCGCCCTCGGAGTGACCGGCGGTCTGACCGCGGAACTGGGCGCAGCCCTCGACGCCGCCATCGGTGTGGTCGGCGGACTCGACCTGACGGCGGGGCTCAGCGGAGCCCTCGCACCGGTCTTTGCCATCGGTGGCGACCTCGGAGCCGACCTCGGACTGGCTCTCGGTGGACTCCTCGGCGGCGCAGCAGACCTCAGCGGACTCCTCGACATCGGCGGCGAACTGGGCGCGAGCCTGACCGGCGCACTGGAATCCGCCCTTGCACTGGGCGGCGGCCTCGATCTGGCCGGCGCTCTGACGGGCGACCTCAGCACGGCGTTGTCCGGCGCGCTCTCCGGTGTCCTGGGAGCCGGCGGCACGATCGGCGCCGATCTGGGTGCATCACTCGGCGGCGTCCTCGGAGCGATCACGGATGTCAGCGTTCTCACCGATATCGCGGGCGGCCTCGATCTCGGTGCAGCCCTGAGCGGCGCACTCGGCGGCGCACTCGGCGTCGGCGGCGGCTTGGAAACTGCACTCGGCGGCGCACTCGACGCAGCACTGGGCCTCGGCGGAGGACTCGACCTCGACGCCGTACTCGGCGGGGGTGCAGACCTGGGCGCGCAGCTCAGCGCGGCACTCTCCGGCGCCCTCGGTGTCGGCGGAACGGTCGGAGCCGACCTGGGCGGCGCACTCGGTGGACTGCTCGGGGGAGCACTCGACCTCGAAGGCGGTCTCGGCGCAGACCTCGCAGCGGCTCTGGGCGGCGGTGCGAATCTGTCGACGGCTCTCGAAGGTGTCCTCGGTTCGGCGCTCGGCGTCGATGCCGGGCTGGCGGGCGGTCTCGGCGGCGCACTCGACGCAGCGCTGGGCGCAGGCGGACTTACCGGAATCGACCTCGGTGGTGCACTCGGCCTGGGCGGCGAAGCAGGCTTGGCAGCCGGTGTGGCTGCGGCTCTCGACACCGCTCTCGCAGGTGCAGGCGGCTTGGGTGCTGTCGGTTCGGTGGGCACGGACCTCACCGGCGCGCTGGATGGTGCGCTGGGCGCCGGCCTCGGGCTGGGGGGCTCTCTCGACAGCGTTCTCGGTGCCGAAGGCGCACTCGGTGGAGCGCTGGACACGGCACTGAACCTCGGCGGAATCGACACCGGTTCGATCGGCGCCGACCTGCCCTCCGTCGACCTCGGCGCAGTGAACCTTGGCCCGATCTCCGCTGAACTGCCTTCCGTCGACCTCGGAAGCATCGCGGCAGACGGCCTGAACCTCGGCGGTGTGACCGGCGACCTCGGAGCAACGGTGGGCGGTGCTCTGGACGCAACAGCAGGTCTCGACGCAACAGCAGGTCTCGACGCCGCCACGAACGCTGCGGCCGGTTTGGGTGGGTCGCTCGGCGGAGCACTGAACGGCGTCACCGATCTCGGTGGATCGCTCGGCGGGGCTGTCGGAGCAGTCACCGACGTGACAGGTTCGATCGGTGCCGACGCAGCCGCGGCTGCCGGTGGCACCGTCGACGGTGGCGGTACCGTTGGCGGCGGCGGAGTCGCTGACCTGGGTGGATCCCTCGGTGGAGCAGTCAGCGGCGTGTCCGACCTGACAAGTTCCTTGACGGGTGCGCTGAACCCGTGGTCGTCGATCGATGCGACCGACGCTTTCGGTGCGGGCTCCGATTCGGGACTGAGCGCCGATACCGGACACTCGCTCTTCGCCGAGGATTCGGTTGCAGCACCGGTCGATCACATCGACCCGGTTGCGGTTGTCGATCACCTGCATCCCTGATCTGCTGACGCAGGAACTGAAATCGGTCAAAATGACCTGATGTAACAAATCCGGCCCTGCGTGCGCTATGCGTTCGCAGGGCCGGATATTCGAGTCGGGAAGAATTGCGGGTCAACGTAGCTCATGAGTGATTCAGCGAGTCAGGTAAGCAGTCGGAAGGCGCGCGTCGCGTCGTCGACGGCGTCGTTGCTCGAACGAACAGCCGTCGTGGCGAAGGATTTCGGGCGCACGGATCTGGTGCGCCGACTCGAGAATGCTCAGGTCAGAGTCAATGATCCGCGTATTCGTATCGTGGTGGTCGGTCCCCTCAAACAGGGCAAGAGCCAGTTCGTCAATTCTCTGCTCGGCATCGACGTGTGTTCGGTCGGTGACGACGAGACCACTGCCGTGGCGACGGTCGTGCAGTACGCGGAGACCGCGGTCGCCGAATTGATTCTCGCCGATCCGGGTGCGGCGCCCATCCGGGTGCCCCTCCCGCTCGAAGAACTGATGGGGATCACCCCGGCCACGCCGCGCGCCGAAGGGCGTGAAGTTCTGCGTGTGGAAGTGGGTGTTCCCAGTCCGCTGTTGGCCGACGGTTTGGTTCTGATCGACACCCCCGGTGTCGGTGGTCATGGAAATCCGCATGCTGCAGGAACATTGGGATTGATCACTGCGGCCGATGCCGTGTTGGTTCTGTCGGACTCCAGTCAGGAGTTCACCGAACCCGAGCTGGGATTCATCCGCCAGGTCGTCAATCTGTGTCCTGCGGTGGCCGGTCTGATCAGCAAGACCGATCTGTACCCGCACTGGCGACAGATCCTCGACGCCGATCGCGGACATCTCCAGCGCGCCGGGTTGGACCTGCCGCTCATTCCGATCTCCTCGGTACTGCGGTCGCACGCACTGAGGCTGGGGGACAAGGAACTCGAGGCGGAATCCGGATTTCTGGACCTCTATCAGTTCCTGCGGGACAACGTGGTTGCGCGTGCCGAGTCGAACACGCGACGCGCAGTTGCGATGGACGTGCGTTCCTCGGCAGCACATCTGACGTTGGAGATGGGCAGTGAGCTTGCGGCGCTGAAGGATCCGTCCACCGCTCAAGCGGCGGTCGCCGGCCTGCAGCGTGCCCGGGCAGCGGCCGAGGAACTGCACAAGAAGACCTCGCTCTGGCAACAGAGCCTCGGCGACGGCATTGCAGACCTCGCCGCCGACATCGATCACGACCTCCGGGACCGGTTGCGCCGAGTCACCCGCCAGGCCGAGGAGACGGTCGACGAAGGCGATCCAGGTAAGGACTGGGACGTAGTGGGGGAGTGGCTCGAACAGGAGATCGCCACCGCTATCGGTGACAACTTCGTGTGGGCTCACGATCGAGCTCAATGGTTGGCAGAAGTTGTGGCGCAGCACTTTGCGGAGACCGGCGACGTCGCGCTCCCGCATCTCGACGTCGCCGACACCGACGGTTTCCTGGAACCGGTTGGCGCGTTGTCGGACCTCGAATCCGGCCGTATCGGCATCACTCAGAAGGTCCTTGTCGGCATGCGCGGCTCGTACGGCGGCGTCTTGATGTTCGGCTTGATCACCACGATGATGGGCATGGCACTGGTCAACCCGATCTCCATCGGAGCCGGGGTTCTGCTGGGCACCAAGGCTTATCGCGAAGACAAACAAGCACAGGTGCTCAAGCGTCGGGCCGAGGCGAAAGCGGCTATCCGACGGTTCGCCGACGACGTCAGCTTCCAGGTGGGCAAGGAGTCGAAGGACCGCCTCCGCCTGGTGCAGCGGCTCCTGCGGGATCACTTCACCGACATCGCCGAGCAGGCGCTGCGCTCGATCAACGAATCCCTCCGCGCCACGCAGGAAGCTGCGCAGTTGGAGTCGAGCGAACACGCCGCTCGTATCAAGCGTCTGGAGACCGACATGCGCGTCGTCGCAGAGCTTGACACCGTTGCCGGAAAGCTGATCGGCGAAACTCCGGCTCCTGCTTCGGCAAAGGTGAGCAACGCATGAGTGCCACGACCGCCGTGACCGCTGTGGAGTCGGCACATGCTCTGATCGACCAGGCCAGACGGGTCTACGCGGACCAGCCGCAGACGCGAGCCCAGTTGGACGAATGCGCTGCCCGACTCGGCGAGCCACTCCGGGTGGCGCTCGCCGGCTCCCTCAAGGCGGGGAAGTCGACGCTGCTCAATTCGCTTGTCGGACAGGATATAGCGCCTACCGACGCGACGGAGTGCACGCGCGTCGTCACCTGGTATCGGAACGGGACAACGCCCCAGGTGACTGCGACGGCCGAGAACGGTGCCGAGTTCAACGTGCCGGTGACGCGCCGCGACGGCAGGCTCACGTTCGATCTGGGGGAGTACACCGCAGACTCGGTGGACCGCATCGACGTCGACTGGCCGTCTTCGGCATTGGCTCGTACAACGATCATCGACACCCCAGGTACGTCGTCGCTCTCGACCGAGGTTTCGGCCCGAACCTGGGACATGCTGGTTCCCGATGGTGGTGCGCCCGGCGCGGACGCGGTGGTCTACCTGCTGCGCGCCCTGAACGCCAGTGACATGCAGTTCCTCGGGAAGATCGCTGATCATGTCGGCGGAGAATCCGGCCCGCTCGGAGTGATCGGTGTTCTCTCGCGTGCCGACGAGGTCGGCGCAGGCAGGCTCGACGCGTTGTCTTCGGCGAAGGACGTCGCGGCACGATTTGCCGAGGAATTGGAGCGAACCGGCCTGTGCCAGTCGGTGGTTCCCGTGGCAGGTCTGCTGGCACTCGCCGCACGGACGATGCGGCAGAGCGAGTTCGCTGCCTTCTCGGCGCTCGCGCAGGTTCCATCCGAGGATCTGAGCCTGGCCTTGCTCTCCGCGGATCGTTTTGCCAGGCAGGACAGTCCGCTCCCGGTCGACGCGGCGATGCGGGCGCAATTGGCCGATCGGTTCGGGCTCTTCGGAATTCGCCTCGCCGTGACGTCGATCAAGCTGGGGGCCACTGATTCACCGTCTCTGGCCGCGGAATTGCTGGAGCGAAGCGGACTGGACGAACTTCGTCAGGTGATCGACGTTCAGTTCGGGCAGCGCGCGGATCAACTGAAATCGCACACCGCGCTGGTGACGTTGGGCCGAATCCTCGAAGCCGATCCGAGTGAGGAAGGCGATCAGATCGCGGCGGAGGCACAACGGTTGCTCGCCGACGTTCACGGTTTCCACGAACTTCGCCTGCTCGGGCGACTTCGTTCGGTACACACAGATCTGCCACCCGACGACCTGGCACAACTGCAAAGGCTGATCGGTGGCTACGGAATCCGGGCCAGTGACCGGTTGGGCTGCGAACCGGAAGAATCGCCGGAGGTGCAGCGTGCGCGGGCTACCGCGGCTGTCCGGCGATGGCGCGAGTTGTCCAGGCATCCGCTCTTCGACAGGTTCACCTCCCGCGCCTGCCTGGTTGCTGCCCGCAGCGCCGAGGGCGTCTTGGCTGAAATTGTGCCCGAATAGGGACCCGTTCACTGTGCGAGCGCTTGGAGAGGGTTCTATCTTGAGTTCGGGATGACCCGGACATAACTCCCAGGTTCGGGTCCCACCTCGATGGGAGCACGCGCATGGCGAGTGACATCAAGTCCGCTTCACCGGATCGAGCCACCCTCGTCCTGGGGACGCTCATCCTGGTCGCTGCGGTCGCGAATCTCAATCTCTCGGTCGCGAATGTCGCGCTGCCGGACATCGGGCGGGCCTTCGACGCCAGCCAGACGCAACTGAACCTGATCGCGGTCGGGTACTCGTTGGGCCTGGCCGGAACGGTGCTCTACCTTGGGGCGTTGGGAGACCGATACGGCCGCAAGATGCTGCTGGTCACCGGCATGGCGCTGTCTATTCCGGCGTCGATCGTGGCTGGATTCGCCGGGAACTTCGAAGTGCTGTTCCTTGCTCGGATAGTCGGAGGCGTCTCGGCAGGTCTTGCATTCCCGACCACGCTGGCGATCATCACGGCGCTGTGGGCCGGACCGGCACGGACCAAGGCGATTGCCATGTGGTCCGCAATCGGTGGCGCGATTTCAGCACTCGGTCCGATCGTCTCGGGGGCGCTGCTCGAGCAGTTTCACTGGGGTTCGGTCTTCTTCGTCACCCTTCCGTTGGCTCTCGTGGCACTGATCTGTTCGCTGGTGTTGGTGCCCGCGCACGTCAACGAGACGACCGAGCGAGTTGATCACCTCGGCGGCATAGTGTCGATCGTCTTCATCGGGGCGCTGGTGCTGTCCATCAACTTTGCGCCGGTAAAGGGTTCGGGCACGTTGGCTCTGGTGCTCGGGGCGATAGCGGTCGTCGCGGGTATCGGGTTCTTCCTGCAACAGCGACGCGCGGTCAATCCGCTGTTCGATCTTCACGTAGCTGCGCGCCCGACCTTCTGGGTCGCGGCGGTGGGCGGGTTGGTCGTGTTCGGTTCGCTCATGGGCGCGATGTTCATCGGCCAGCAGTTCCTGCAGAACGTCCTCGGCTACTCGACGCTGGCAGCCGGTGCGGCCATCATTCCGGCTGCGCTGGCGATGGTGATCGTTGCGCCGCGCTCGGCGACCATGATCGAAAGGTACGGCGCCCGCGTCACGCTGCTCTCCGGCTACCTGTTCGTGGTTCTCGGGTTGTTTGTCGCGCTTTTCCTGTGGAACGAAAGCACACAGTATTGGCAGGTCGCGCTGGCCTATGCGCTTGTCGGGATCGGGGTCGGCCTGGCAGGCACACCGGCATCGCGTTCGCTGACCGGATCCGTTCCCGTGCACCGCGCTGGTATGGCGTCGGGAACCTCGGACCTGCAACGCGACCTGGGCGGCGCCATCATGCAGTCGATTCTCGGCGGAATACTCACGGCCGGGTACGCAAAATCGTTGGGGAATGCGATCTCGTCCTCGCCGAACGCATCCGAGGTGACTCCCGAAACTCAGGCCGCGCTCACCAAATCTTTCTCCAGCGCCGAAGTTCTCGCGGAACGCTACCCGCAATACGCGGACCAAATCATGACCGCCGCCAAAAGCGCCTTCCTGGACGGGGATACAAACGCCTACATCGCGGCGATCATCATCGTGTGTGCCGGTGCCGCGGTGGTGACGTTCTTCTATCCGCGCCGCGAGCGCGAACGTGTCCTGCTGGCGCAGTACGCGGCAGAATCCGATCTCGCCGCGGAGAAGAGTTGAGCGCGCTCTGGTACTGATGAAGGATGCCACAGCTACTTCACATCGATTCGTCTGCCGAACTCCACAACTCGACCTCTCGTGATCTCACCGCCCTGTTCGCTCAGCAGTGGTCGAACAACAGTCCGGATCACACGACGGTGACGGTGGACCTGCACCGGGATCCCTTGCCGCACCTCGCGGACGCGGCCTTGCACTATGCACCACGCTTGCGGGTCGAGGGAGAGATTCCGGATCCCGCCGCGGAAGCACTACAGGCTCGGGTTATCGAGCAACTTACCGCTGCAGACGTAGTCGTGATCGGCGCGCCGATGTACAACTGGTCGATCCCGTCCACGTTGAAGGCGTGGATAGATTACGTGCACGTCCTGGGGACTACGGTGCCTTTCGACACGCGCACTCAGCCGCTCGCAGGTAAGCCCGTGGTGATCGTGTCCAGCCGTGGGAACACCTATGCGCCGGGCTCGGGGAACGAGGCCAACGATCACACCGTCCCGCCACTCGTTCAGGTGCTCGGGGTGTCGATGGGAATGGATGTCTCCGTCATCACCGCGGAACTGACTTTGGCGCAGCGTATTCCGGCGATGGCACCGCTGATCGAGCAGGGTGACGCGAGCCTGCGTGCTGCCCGGGAGTCGTTGACCGAGCTGGCCCGTACCTTGGGGGCCTGATCAGGAAGTTCGACCAGGTTCAGGTGAGAAGCGAGATCATCGACGCCACGTCTGACGGTTCTACGTCGTAACCCGGGAAGTAGCAGCACACTTCGTCGGCATGCTCGCCGAACCGCCGCCGAATCTCGGCAGCACACTCTTCGGGGGTGCCGACGACGGCGAGTGTTGTCAGCATCGGATCGGTGATCAGTGATGCCATGTCGGCGTAACCACCTCGCTTCGACAGGGCATTGAGTTCCGGTTGGACCTCGCCCCACCCTTCGACGTCGAGCACCGGACGGTATGCGGGCGTCGAACCGTAGAACGAGAGCAGGGCTCGAACGCCTCGGGCGGCCGCGGCAAGTTGATCGTCGCCGCGGCCGACGCCGACGATGACCTGCGGGATGATCGTGAATTCGTCTCGGGTGCGGCCGGATTCACGGAGGCCGGCATCGACGGCCGGAAGTGTGCGTTCGAGGAAATGGCGTTGCGTGTGGAACGGCATGACCAGTAGTCCGTCGGCCACCTCCGCCGCCGTCCGGGTCATCACCGGTCCGAGCGCACCCATCAGGATGGGCGGCGGTCCATAGGGATTGGGGCCTGGATCGAACGTCGGGGGCATCAGAGTGTGGGTGAAGAACTCGCCGCGGAAGTTCAGCGTCGAGGTGTTCTCCCACGCCGTGAAGATCGCCTTGACCGCTGCGACCGTCTCCTTCATGCGGGCCGCTGGACGCGACCACGTTGCGCTGTAGCGTTTTTCGATGTGCGGTTTGATCTGCGATCCGAGACCGAGGCGAAAGTGGCCGCGACTGAGCAACTGTAGGTCGTTGGCCGAATGCGCCAGATGCATGGGACTGCGGGGGAATGCGATGGCGACGTTGGTCATCAGGTCGAGGTCGACGGCCGATGCCGCTTCGACGAGCGGGAAGAACACGTCGTGTGGTCCCTCGAAGGTGAACAGGCCACCGGCGCCGGTGTCCGCGAGTTCACGGCTGCGAGCAGCGCCCGCGCCCGGCGCGGAGTCGAGTTGTACGTGAACCTTCATCGGCGTACTCGCAGCCAGGTGCTGACACCGGGAGCAAACGGAGCGATCGCCGCCACTGCTACAAGGACGCAGTAGAGAATCGGACCCCATCTCAGAACTCCGGCGCCGATATCCGCGGCGCCGTCGACCAGAGACATGAAGCCGAGTCCGGCCGCGATGCTGAGGGCTCCGACGATCGCCGTCATCACCCGCCCGGCGTTCTTGCGGGCACGGAGGAGTTGAAGGCTCATGAGTGCGAGCAGGATCAGGACGAGAGCGCCGCCGCCACTGCCGGCCAGGACGACCGTCACGGCATCGGAGATGTCGGTGGACGAGTATCCGGGATTGTCGCGCGCAGTCGATTCTTCGAGGGCTGACCGGACGTCGTCGAGGCTGGTGACTACCACTCCGGCGATACCGGCCAGGACGACGAACGAGCCGATCCAGGCAGAGGTGGACAAGGTCACGGCCTTGGGTATCTCGTCGTTCGCTGCAGGTCGGAGCGGCCGAACCGAGACGTCGGGTCGCTCGGGTGCCGGGCGCGCCGGCGCCGGTCGAGCAGGTCGAACGGGAGAATTGTCGGGATCGGTCACCGGCCGATCGTAGCCATTCGGAGAGATTCGGACGTGATGTGGCGCACTTTTTCGGCTTTTCGGGGAAGGCGGGAACAAATCTACGTGGGCTGTAGTTGACCATTTCGACAAGCTTGAGCGCCCTCGGCTCAACTTCAAGTTGACTCCCGGCCACGGTCGGAGGCAAACTTGAGCGGAGGACGCTCACCAAGCGAAAAACTCGCGGTCATGTTCGAGATCAACCACTCGGGCAGAGAACCGCAGAACGAAAGGTAGGAACACTATGGCTCGTGCAGTCGGTATCGATCTCGGTACGACCAACTCGGTAGTTGCAGTGCTGGAGGGCGGCGAGCCCGTAGTGGTCGCCAACGCCGAAGGCTCACGTACCACCCCCTCGGTGGTCGCATTTGCCAAGAACGGCGAGGTTCTCGTCGGTCAGCCCGCGAAGAACCAGGCAGTCACGAACGTCGACCGCACCCTCCGCTCCGTCAAGCGCCACATCGGCACTGACTGGAACGTGGAAATCGACGGCAAGAAGTACACGCCGCAGGAAATCAGCGCCCGCACGCTCATGAAGCTCAAGCGTGACGCGGAGGCTTACCTCGGCGAAGACATCACCGACGCCGTCATCACCGTCCCCGCATACTTCGAGGACGCACAGCGTCAGGCAACCAAGGAAGCCGGCCAGATCGCCGGCCTCAACGTCCTTCGTATCGTCAACGAGCCCACCGCGGCTGCACTGGCATACGGACTGGACAAGGGTGACACCGAGCAGACCATTCTGGTCTTCGACCTCGGTGGCGGCACCTTCGACGTCTCCCTGCTCGAAATCGGCGACGGCGTCGTCGAGGTTCGCGCAACCTCCGGTGACAACCACCTCGGTGGCGACGACTGGGACGAGCGCGTCGTCGCTTGGCTGGTCGACAAGTTCAAGGCTCAGAACGGCATCGATCTGACCAAGGACAAGATGGCCCTGCAGCGTCTGCGTGAGGCTGCGGAGAAGGCGAAGATCGAGCTCTCCAGCTCGCAGAGCACCTCCATCAACCTCCCGTACATCACGGTCGACGCGGACAAGAACCCGCTCTTCCTGGACGAGCAGCTCTCCCGCAGCGAGTTCCAGAAGATCACCTCGGACCTGCTCGATCGCACCCGTGCGCCGTTCCAGGCAGTGATCAAGGACAGCGGAATCGCCGTCAAGGACATCGACCATGTCGTGCTCGTCGGTGGCTCCACCCGTATGCCGGCAGTCTCCGATCTGGTTCGTGAACTGACCGGTGGCCGTGAGCCCAACAAGGGTGTCAACCCGGACGAGGTCGTCGCAGTCGGCGCCGCACTCCAGGCCGGCGTGCTCAAGGGCGAGGTCAAGGACGTTCTGCTCCTCGACGTCACGCCGCTTTCCCTCGGTATCGAAACCAAGGGTGGCGTGATGACCAAGCTCATCGAGCGCAACACCACCATCCCCACGAAGCGTTCCGAGACCTTCACCACCGCTGACGACAATCAGCCTTCGGTGCAGATCCAGGTCTTCCAGGGTGAGCGCGAAATCGCTTCGCACAACAAGCTGCTCGGCTCCTTCGAGCTCACCGATCTGCCGCCCGCCCCGCGTGGCGTTCCGCAGATCGAGGTCACCTTCGACATCGACGCCAACGGCATCGTGCACGTGACGGCGAAGGACAAGGGCACCGGCAAGGAAAACACGATCAAGATCCAGGACGGCTCCGGTCTGTCCAAGGAAGAGATCGAGCGCATGGTCAAGGACGCCGAGGCTCACGCCGAGGAAGACAAGGCCCGTCGCGAAGAGGCAGAGGTCCGCAACCAGGCCGAGTCGCTGGTCCACCAGACGGAGAAGTTCGTCAAGGAGCAGCGTGAAGGTGAGAACGCGGGCAAGGTCTCCGAGGAGATCCTGACCAAGGTCGAGGCAGCGGTCAAGGACGTCAACGACGCCCTGGCAGGCACCGACATCGCTGCAGTGAAGACCGCAGTGGAGAAGCTGGGCACCGAGTCGCAGGCTCTGGGCCAGGCCATCTACGAGGCTTCCGCTGCAAACGAGGCCGGAAACACCGACGGCGCAGGCAATGACGACGACGTCGTCGACGCCGAGGTTGTCGACGAGCCCACCGACTCGGACAAGAAGTGACCTCGGACAACTCCGAGAACAACCCGGTCGACCCCGAGACCGGTGCACAGGGAGAGGCGGCGGGGGAATCCCTGCCGCCGCTCGACTCGGAAGACACAGGGGTAGTTCAGGAAGCAGAGTCGATCGTGGAGGAAGCATCCGCCACCGATCAGCTCGCCGAACGAACTGCGGATCTGCAGCGACTTCAGGCGGAGTTCACCAACTACCGTCGTCGCGTCGAGCGTGACAAGCAGGTCATCAAGGAAACCGCGCGAGCTTCGGTCATCACCGAACTCATCGGAATCCTCGACGACCTGGATCGCGCTCGGGCACACGGTGACCTCGAATCAGGTCCACTGCGTGCACTCGCGGACAAGCTCAACACGACCCTGACGGGTCTGGGTTTGACCGACTTCGGTAACGAGGGCGACGATTTCGATCCCGCACTTCACGAAGCGGTGCAGCATGAAGGCGAAGGCCACGACCCCGTACTCGGGACGGTCATGCGCAAGGGTTACAAGCTCGGCGACCGGGTCCTTCGGACCGCAATGGTGGCCGTGACGGACCGGGTAGGCGACAAGCCTGCAGACGGTTCAGAACAAGAAGCGAAGTAAGAGTGAGAGGAGGAGACGCCCAGTGAGTCAACGGGAGTGGATCGAGAAGGACTTCTACAAGGAGCTGGGCGTCTCGTCCACCGCGACGGCCGACGAAATCAAGAAGGCGTATCGCAAGCTGGCCCGGGATCTTCATCCCGACGCCAACCCTGACGATGCGAAGGCCGAAGAGCGTTTCAAGTCCGTCAGTGAAGCTCATGCCGTTCTGTCTGATCCGGACAAGCGCAAGGAGTACGACGAGGCCAGGCGTCTCTTTGCCAGCGGAGGCTTCGGTCCCCGTGCGCAAGGTGGCGGTGGATTCAACCCCGGCGCTGGTGGTTTCGACATCAACGACCTGTTCGGCGGCGGTGCCGGCGGGCAGGACTCGGGTCTCGGAGACATCTTCGGCGGATTGTTCAATCGCGGGGGAGCGGGCCAGCGCACCGCTGCGCCCAACCGCCCGCGTCGAGGCAAGGACCTCGAGACCGAGACGACGCTCGCCTTCCGCGAAGCGGCGCTCGGTGTCACCGTCCCACTTCGTCTGACCAGCCCGACGTCGTGCACCACGTGTCACGGCAGCGGCGCAAAGCCGGGCACCAGCCCGCGAGTGTGCCCGCATTGCAACGGAACCGGCGTGGTCAGCCGCAACCAGGGCGCATTCGGATTCAGTGAGCCGTGTGACGACTGCCGGGGAACCGGCTCGATCATCGACTCGCCTTGCGAGGACTGCCACGGTAGCGGCGTCACCAACCGGACACGGACCATCACGGTTCGCGTGCCGGCAGGCGTGAGCGACGGTCAGAAAATCAGACTCAAGGGCAAGGGCGAAGCGGGTCTCCGCGGAGCTCCGGCGGGTGACCTGTTCGTCAACATCCGCGTCAAGCCGGACAATGTCTTCGGCCGTAACGGCGACGATCTGACGCTGACGGTTCCGGTGAGCTACGGCGAACTGGTGCTCGGGACGACGCTGTCCGTGCCGACCCTGGACGGCCGTGTCGGAGTGAAGGTTCCGGCCGGAACGGTGGACGGACGCATTCTGCGAGTTCGCGGACGCGGCATCCCCAAGCGTCCCGAGGGGGCAGGCGACCTTCTGGTCACCGTCAAGGTATCCGTCCCGCAGAAGTTGGACGACCCGGCGATCGAAGCGCTGAAGACCTATCTCGAAGCCGAGAAGGCGAGCGGGTTCGATCCACGGGCCGGGTGGGCCGGTGCATGATGACCGAACGACCGCAGAATCAATGGGATGCGACGGTCGATCCTGACGCCCAGATCTTCGTGATCTCGGTGGCAGCCGAGTTGGCCGGAATGCATGCGCAGACCTTGCGTAACTACGATCGACTCGGTTTGGTCACCCCTCACCGAACCACTGGTGGCGGACGACGCTACTCCCCGCGTGATGTTGCGCTTCTGCGTGAAGTGCAACGGCTTTCGCAGGACGAGGGCGTCAACCTCGCCGGAATCAAACGGATCATCGAACTGACCAACCAGGTCGAGGCTCTGCAGCATCGCGTCCGCGAACTGGCCGAGGAAATCGCGAAAGTCCATGCGGGCTATCGCCGGGACCTCGTTCCGATCCCACGCAACAACGCGTTGGTGGTTTGGAAGCCACGAAACCAGCGATAGTTCAGACCTTTACGCAAACGGCTCCACGCCCTGCTCGGATTCACCTCATCGAATCCCGCCGGGCGTGGGGCCGTTTTGGCGTTTCCACCCAGCGGGAATCGGTCTGTCGAGGCCGCCCGAATATGCATAGCGTCCGCTTCCATGACTCCTCTTTTGTGCGTTTGACGTTATCCAGATCACATTCTATGCTCCAACCCAAGCAACTGCTTGCTAGATCATCAAGCGGGTGCTTGGTTGGCTGGTGCTCGAAATCAGGCGTTCCCACCGGCCGATCCTTCTTTCGTCAGGTATTCGCCTGACGTTCGGTGCATACATGTGTTCTAGGAGTGCAGACATGAATCGTCGGCCCATTCTTGTTGCGGCAGTTGCCGTGACGGCTCTGGCTCTCGCGGGGTGTAGTGGTTCTTCGGAGTCCGAAGGTGGCGCGGATTCGCCGTACCGCGTCCTGCTGACCGGCGGGATCAGTGCGCAGGGTGTTCTCGCGGCGAACTCGCAGACTTCCCTGCTGGCCACGAAGGCCGGCGTTCAGGTCCAGAACGAGGCCGGGGGCATCGGCGGCCGCCAGATCGAGCTCACCACTGTCGATGACGCGGGTGATGCAACCATCGCCGTCACCAAGCTGCGCGAAGCCATCAACTCGGGGAACAAGCCTGACCTCTACCTCAACTCGGGTCCTTCGTCGATCGCGGCTGCGGTTCTCCCGATCCTCAAGCAGAACAACATCCTCTCGCTGAGCATGGCGCCTTCTCCCGATTCCACGGACCCCTCGAAGTTCCCGCTGAACTTCGACCTGGCTCCGGGCGCGACCGACACCGCTCGCGGCATCTCCGAGTATGCAAAGACCAAGGGCTACAGCAGCGTCGGAGTCCTGCACGGTAGTACCGCTTACGGTGAACTCTTCGGCGAGGAGATGACCGGTGCGCTCGAGAAGGTCGGTCTGAAGGCTGCCGGCAACGAAGAGTACGACGCCGCTGCTCTGGACATGACGGCGCAGTTGCAGTCCCTCAAGAATGCCGGTGCAACGGCAATCGCGTTGGACGCGTACGGCGCCCCGCTCGGATACGTGTTGCAGAGCCTGGAGCGACTCGGCTGGGACGTGCCGTTGATCGGCAACACGTCGGTCTCTGCCACCAACCTCATCGCCAATGATCCGCCCGCCGGTGTGCTCGGCACCCCGCAGGTGAAGAACCTGGTGACGCAGGTGTTCACCAGCACGGTGTTCGATCCGAACAACGCGCTCGTCAACACGATGGTGGACACGATGGCGTCGCTGGGCTCGATCCCGTCGACGCTGATCCTCGCGGACAACTACGACGCATTCCCCCTCGTCGCGGCAGCAGCGGAGAAGGTCGGCAGTTCGACCGATCCGAAGAAGCTCGCCGAAGCACTGGAAACCGCAGAGGTTCAGGAGAATGCCAAGACCGCATTCCTCTCGCGCTACAACTTCAGCTCTGACAACCACGGCCCGAACCCGGATACCAGTGAGCTGAAGTTCATCAGCCCGACGAAGATCCTCAACGGTCAGTTCGGAAACCCGGCTGCGTCATGACCATTCTGTGGTCCGGATTGGCGCTCGGCGCGGTCTACGTGCTGGTTGCCATCGGGTACAACATCGTTTTCGTTTCCTCCAACACTTTCAACTTCGCTCAAGCTCAGCTGATGATGGTGGGCACTTTCGTCGCCTACACGGGTCTCGTAACCCTGAAACTTCCCGTTCTCGTGGTGGCCGTCATGGCAACCGTGACCGTGATGCTCCTCGCCTCGGTCGAGGAGATCGTCGCGATCAGACCGGTGGCCGATCACCAGAACCAGCTGGTCACCACGCTTGGCGTTGCCACTCTGCTCAATGGTGCAACTCAATTGATTTGGGGTAGTGAACCTCTCACGGTTCCGTTCTTCGGATCGAACGAACCGATCACCCTACTCGGCGGCCGTACCTACCCGGTAGAGATCGCTCTGCTTGTTGCGGCTATTGCACTGGTCATCGGGTTGAGTTACGTCTCGAAGAAGACCATGACGGGTCTGGCTCTGATCGGCATCTCCGAGGATCGTGAAGCGGCGATGCTGCGAGGAGTCAATGTACGACGGTTGGCGCTGGGTGCGTTTGCCTTCTCGGGTGCATTGGCCGGTGTCCTCGGACTCCTTGTCGGCCCCAAGACGTTTGCAGTTGCGACGTTGGGTGCCGCGCTGGCCCTCAAGGGATTCGTGGCGTTGGCGATCGGCGGGTTCGGCTCTCTGCCAGGCGCTTTGATCGGCGGCCTGACCGTCGGCCTGGTGGAATCGTTCACCGCCCTGTGGGCGGGAAGTCAGTACAGCAATATCGCCGTCTTCACGGTGCTGATCATCATCTTGATGGTCAAACCTGCCGGCTTGTTCGGCAACGTCCGAGAACGGGTGGTGTGAAATGGTAAGCGCGTGGCGGACTTTCCGTTCCCTTCCGAGCTGGATCATCCCGCTGGTCCTGGCGGTAGTGATCTTGCTGCTGCCCGTGATGGGGCTCGACCTGTCGACATCACGGCAGATTCAATTGGCCTGCATCCTGGCACTTGTGGTCAGCGGCCTGAACCTGAGCCTCGGCTTTGCCGGTGAACTGGCGCTCGGCCAGGCCGCGATGTACGCGGCGGGTGCATACACCGCGGGTCTGATGTCCCAGGCCGGTCACACCGACATCCTGGTCCAGCTCGCTGCGGCCGGTGCCGTGGCATTGGGCGTCGGCATCTTGACTGGCGTTCCCGGTCTGCGACTGGGCAACTGGTCCCTGGCGATGACGTCGTTCTTCCTGGTGCTGCTGGTACCGGACGTACTGGCGATCTTCGGCGGCAAGACCGGCGGCCGAAACGGCCTCACCGGTATGGAGCCGCCGACGCTCTTCGGCTCCGAACTCGACACCCAGCAGTACTACATGGTGGTTGTCGTGGTGACCGTCCTCTGGTTCGCGGTGATGCGCAACCTGGTGGTCTCGCGCCACGGCATCGCGTTCCGCACGCTCAAGCAGTCGCCGGTGCTGGCGTCGTCGCAGGGTGTGTCGGTGTTCCGGATGAAACTGCTCGGCTATGCGATCGGTGCGTTCCCGGCCGGTCTGGCGGGTGCGTTGTTCGCCAATACCGACCTGTTCATCTCGCCGGAAGCCTTCGGGTTCACCTTTGCCACAGCGGTTCTGGCGGCGTCGATCCTGGGCGGTGCGGCAAGTGTGTACGGCGCCGTAGTCGGTGCCGCGATCATGCAGCTCGGTCCCAACCAGTCGACGGCATTTCAGGAATACTCGCTGATCTTCTACGGAGGCTTCCTGATCATCGGCGGTGTGCTGCTCTCCGGTGGGCTGACCAAGGTCGGGCGAGCGATCGTCTCGAAACTCGATCGCAGGGCCGGCCTGGGCGTAGTCACCGCAAAGGAAAACAGCGGCGGAACATTGGAACTGGCGCCGATCAACGGTGCACGGTTGGTGGTCGACGGAGTGTCCAAGGCATTCGGTGGCAACCAGGCTCTCAATGCGGCAACCCTGACCGCAGAGGCCGGTAAGGTCACCGCGTTGATCGGGCCAAACGGTTCGGGTAAGACGACCATGCTCAACATGATCTGCGGCTTCTACACCGCGGACGCCGGCGTGATCACAATCGGTGACACGGTGGTCTCGCAGTCGTCGCCGCACAAGGTAGCGCGCGTGGGTGTGGCGCGCACGTTCCAAACTCCGACGATTCCGGAGAACATCACGGTTCTGGAAGCTGTTGCATCCGGACGTTATTCGGTGCACCGCGCGTCGATGGCGTCGGCTGTGCTTCGCCTGCCCAGCTTCCGCAGGATCGCGAAGGCCGACATCGTCGAGGCCGAGCGTGTTCTCGAGCTCGTGGGGATGTCGCACCTGCGCAACGAGATCGCGACGTCGCTGCCCCTGGGGATGCGTCGCATGCTCGAAGTTGCTCGCGCCGTCATCGCCGAGCCGAGGGTCGTACTCTTCGACGAGGTTGCGTCCGGACTCGACGAGGACGAACTCGAACGCCTGGCAGACCTGATCCGGGTACTGCGAGATGCCGGGGCCACAGTGGTGTTGGTGGAGCACAACTTCCGCCTCGTGCTCTCGCTGGCCGACGAGATCGTGGTACTGGCGCAGGGGCAGGTGATCGCCACCGGCGATGCGGCGACGATCGAACATCACCCGCGCGTGTTGAGCGAATACCTCGGAGTCAAGTCCGGTGATGAGGATGCGCTGCTCGAAGAAATCGGCGCGGTAGACCATCAGACCAGCGAGGTGAAGTGATGGAACCGATTCTGAAGGTCCGTAACCTGCAGACCGGGTACGGCGATCTGCGCGTCGTCTGGGATGTCTCGTTCGACGTCTATCCCGGTCAGGTGACAGCCCTGCTCGGACGCAACGGTGCAGGCAAGACGAGCACGCTCCGTGCTCTGTCCGGCCTCAACAAGGTGGCCTCTGGAACCGTCGAAATGGACGGTGCCGACATCACCGGAGTTCCCGCGCACAAGCGGGTGCGGCAGGGTATGGCGTACGTGCAGGAGGGTAAGCGGGTCTTTCACAAGCAGACCGTCGAGCAGAATCTTCTGCTGGGCGGGTACACCCGCAAGGCAAAGCGCGGCGAGCTGATGGAATCCGTCGAGTCCATGTACGAGATGTTCCCGATCCTGGGGGAGAAGCGTGCGCTTCCCGCCGGTTCCATGTCGGGCGGTCAGCAGCAGATGCTCGCGATCGGCGCAGCGCTGATGGCGCAGCCGCGGTTGCTCCTTCTCGACGAACCGTCGGGCGGGCTGGCTCCGGTGATCGTCGGTGAGGTGATGGACCGCGTCCAGCAGCTCAAGGAAACCGGCCTGGCTGTTCTGCTGGTGGAGCAGGCAGTGGAGGCCGCGATGAGCGTCGCCGATCACGTGACGGTCCTCGACATCGGCAAGGTGGTCCTCGACGCCGACGCCAAGGACATCGACGACCTGGCAGTGCTCAAGGACGCGTACTTCGGACGCATCTGATCTGCAGCGATGTCACTTCAGCCCGGCCACGTAGGCCGGGCTGAAGTTGTTTTCCCGCTCCGTGGCACGGGGGCTGGCCAGCTCTGGACCATCGATCTACCGTCCAGCAAACAACCCCTGCGAGAGGCAAACTTGATGACTGCTCCCGACGTGCTCGCCCCGGCAAAGCTGGGCCCGGTGACCTTGCGAAATCGAATCATCAAGTCCGCGACATTCGAAGGCAAAACTCCCGACGCCCTGGTCACCGACGAGCTGATCGAGTTCCATCGCCGCCCGGCAGCCGGCGGAGTCGGGATGTCCACCGTCGCGTATTGCGCCGTCGCACCGGAAGGGCGCACCGAATACGGCCAGCTGTGGATGCGGCCCGATGCCCTCCCCGGACTGCGACGACTCACCGATGCCATTCACGCCGAAGGGGCAGCAGCATCGGCGCAGCTCGGGCACGCCGGCCCCGTCGCGAATCAGAAGTCGACCAGACTGCCTGCGCTGGCACCGTCGAGTTCGTTCAATCCGTTGAGCATGAGGATGATTCGCACTGCCACCACAGCGGACATCACCAGAATTGCGGCGGCGCACGGGAGCGCTGCGCGACTTGCCGTCGAGGCAGGATTCGACGCCGTCGAGATCCACTTCGGTCACAACTATTTCGCGAGCTCGTTCCTGAGTCCGAAACTCAACCGTCGTAAGGACTCCTACGGCGGATCGCTCGAGAACCGGGCTCGCGTCGTACTCGAAACTGCGCGCAGTGTGCGCGACGCCGTCGGCGACAAGATCGCGATCTTGGCCAAGCTGAACATGGACGACGGTGTGCCAGGCGGATTCTGGGTGGACGAAGCAATCCAGGTGGCGCAGTGGCTCGAGGCATCCGGAAGTGTCGATGCGCTCGAGTTGACGATGGGTAGCTCACTGCTCAACCCGATGTACCTGTTCAAGGGCGATGCGCCGATCCGCGAGTTTGCCGCCGCGATGCCGCAGCCTGTTCGGCTCGGTGTGCAGTTGGTGGGCAAGAGCATGTTGCATGCCTATCCGTACAAGCCGCTGTTCATGCTGGAAGAGGCTCGGCAGATCCGTGCTGCGGTGAAGCTGCCGCTCGTGCTGCTCGGCGGTGTCACGGACAAGGCGGGCATGGATACCGCAATGGCGGAAGGGTTCGAGTTCGTCGCCATGGCACGGGCACTGCTCAGAGAACCGGATCTGATCAATCGGATCGCAGCCGAATCCGATACCCAATCACTGTGCATCCACTGCAACAAGTGCATGCCTACGATCTTCAGTGGTGCCCGCTGCGTGTTGGTCCAACGCGTCTGAGCTGGTCAGCGCACACCACGTCCCGACATCCATGCGGATACCGGGTCGTGGGCCGTAGCGGATCAAGTTCGTGGTTGCTTCAACGCTCGGTTCAGTTCTGCGTGAAGACGTCGTAGGAGGCGTTCATCGTGGGGTAGCCGGTAGCCATGTAGTCGGTGAGGATGACGTGCGTCGGGTCACCGATGATGCGGGTCCCGTCGAGGGTGGGGTTGCCGGCGTAGTTGTTAGCCGCCATGACGGTCTGGACTCCGTCGGCCACGTTGTAGGTGACGTCGACACCGATGCCGCGCGGATCGCTACTGTAGGCGGTGACGATTTCGGTCGTGTGCGGAGCCAGGTAGGAGCGGGGGCCGTTGATCCACTGTCCGTAGGGGTTGGACGCGCTGTCCAGCAGCATCGGGTTGTCGGTGTTGTTGGTGATGGTCATGGCAACCGTCGGGCCGTCCGTCGGCATGGTGCCGGCGTTGGCGACCGCCGCGGTTCCCAGTGCGGTTCCGCCGAGAGCGAGGGCGATCGCGGTGACTGCTACGAAGCGAGTGGTGTTGGTACGCATGATGTCTGCTCCTGGGCTGGTGTGTGGTTGCCGTTCTCGGCGATGAATCAATCTTGTCGCGAATCAGGGCTGCTGTATGTCCGCCGACGGGGCCGTGGCGGGGTTGAATCGCGTGTCCCCCGATCGGGGGAGGCGCAAGTGCTCGCATTGCTGGTACGGGCGTGAGAAAGTGAGCAATGCGAGAAGGCACGAAGCCGGTGGTCGGCAAGGTTTCCGTGGTGGTCGGCGACGATCACCCGTTGTTTCGTGAGGGCGTGGTTCGGGCCCTGACCGGCAGTGACCGCATCGACGTTCTGGGCGAGGCCGACGACGGCGCAGCTGCGCTCGCAATGATTCGGGAATTACGTCCGAAGGTGGCGCTGATCGATTTCCGGATGCCCCACCTGGACGGGACCCAGGTGGCAGCAGCAGTGGTTCGAGACGAGTTGCCGACCAGGGTGCTCCTGCTCAGTGCTCACGACGAATCGTCCGTCGTGTATCAGGCTCTGCAGGCGGGTGCTGCCGGATTCCTGCCGAAGGAATCCACCAGGGCCGAGATCGTGAGCGCCGTGCTCGACTGCGCCGCGGGCCGAGATGTGTTGCCGCCCAGCATCGCTGCCGGACTGGTAGGCGAGGTGCGTCGCCGTAGCGAGCCGTCCGGCCCGACTCTCAGCGCCCGTGAGCGTGAAGTCCTCGGATTGATCGCACAGGGCGCCAGTATCCCCACCATCGCCTCCCAACTCTTTCTTGCGCCTTCGACCGTCAAAACCCACGTGCAGCGCCTCTACGAGAAACTCGGAGTCAACGATCGAGGCGCCGCCGTCGCCGCCGCGATGCGGCAGGGTCTGTTGGAGTGAACGGGAGTCACCGCAGTACGTACGTGACGTTCATGGCCGGGTAACCCGAGGTCATCGTCACCGTGACGTCGTGGCCGTCGGGGGCGTACGTTCCGCCGGCATCCGCCCTGGTCTTCGAGTTGGTGGCGCTGAAGACAAACACTCCACCGTCGTCGGAGCGGTACGTCAGCACGACGGGAAAGTCGTTCTGATTCTTGCTCGTGGCGACCACGTTGACGTTCATGTTCGGCAGGATGTAGTCGGCCGGCGGGACGATCCAGTCACCGTTCGGATTGGATGCGTCGACCAGATACAGGGCCCCGAAGCCCGAATTGCTGATCATCGCCGTCGTGACGGAAGTGTCGGTTATCGACTTCACAGCGTTCGCCCCGGCGGCGCGGGCGACCAGAGCTGCCATGCTGAGGCCGGAGAAGGAAATTGCTTCGGGTCGAATTGTGTTGGTAGCCATGATGTTTCTCCTCGATTTGTCGGTCTCGGTGACCGTGTGTTTCGGTGATGAGACAACTATGGCCCCGAAATCCCTTCGGGTCTGTCCACCTACGGGTCCGAGTGCTGGATGACATCGGTGTCCCCCGATCGGTGGACACCAACGCTCTCCACTGCCGTAGCCCACCCAGCGGGAGAACCCGTTCCTCTACCAACCAGTCCACTCGTAGCGTGACCACCATGACCGATCCTGACTTCTCCACCGCACCACTCGACGTCGTAGTCATCGGCGCCGGCGTCGCTGGCATGTACGCCATGCACCGACTTCGCGAGCAGGGGCTGCGTGTCCACGGCTTCGAGGCGGGCTCCGGAGTGGGCGGCACGTGGTATTTCAACCGCTACCCCGGCGCACGCTGTGACGTCGAGAGTTTCGACTACTCCTACTCGTTCTCCGAAGAGCTGCAACAGGATTGGGACTGGAGCGAGAAGTACGCCGCGCAACCGGAGATCCTCTCGTACCTCGATCACGTGGCTGATCGCTTCGACCTTCGCAGTGGCTTCACCTTCGACACACGCGTTCTGAGCGCACAGTTCGACGAGGGTACTGCCACGTGGCGAGTACAGACCGACGGCGGTCACGACGTCACCTCACGCTTCGTCGTGTGCGCCACGGGCAGCCTCTCGACCGCAAACGTTCCGAACATTGCGGGCCGTGAGACCTTCGGTGGCGATGTGTTCCACACCGGTTTCTGGCCGCACGAGGGCGTCGACTTCACCGGCAAACGCGTCGGTGTGATCGGCACCGGATCCTCGGGCATCCAGTCCGTTCCGTTGATCGCCGAGCAGGCCGATCATCTCTACGTGTTCCAGCGGTCCGCGAATTACAGTGTGCCGGCAGGAAACACGCCTCTCGATGACAAGCGCCGCGCCGAGATCAAGGCCGGCTACGCAGAGCGTCGAGCGCTGTCCAAGCGCAGTGGCGGTGGATCGCCGTTCGTTTCGGATCCTCGCAGCGCCCTCGAGGTCTCGGAGGCCGAGAGAAACGCGGCATACGAGGAGCGGTGGAAGCTCGGCGGTGTCCTGTTCGCCAAGACCTTCGCAGACCAGACGAGCAACATCGAGGCCAACGGGACAGCGGCAGCGTTTGCCGAACGCAAGATTCGCTCGGAAGTCCAGGATCAGGCGATCGCCGACCTGCTCATTCCGAACGACCACCCCATCGGAACCAAGCGGATTGTCACGGACACGAACTACTACCAGAGCTACAACCGTGACAACGTCAGCCTGGTAGATCTCAAGTCCGCACCGATCGAGGCGATCGACGAGGCTGGAATCAAGACGGCCGATGCGCACTACGAACTGGATGCGCTGGTGTTTGCCACCGGGTTCGACGCGATGACGGGAGCGCTCGATCGCATCGACATCCGCGGCCGCAATGGCGAGACGTTGCGCGAGAACTGGCATGCGGGTCCAAGGACGTATCTAGGCCTCGGAGTACACGGGTTCCCCAACCTGTTCATCGTCACCGGGCCGGGTAGCCCGAGTGTGCTGTCCAACATGATTCTCGCTGCCGAGCAGCACGTGGACTGGATCGCGGGCGCGATCAACCACCTCGATTCGGCGGGCATCGACACCATCGAACCGAGTGCCGAAGCCGTGGACAACTGGCTCGACGAATGCTCATGCCGGGCGTCGGCGACGCTGTTTCCATCCGCGAACTCCTGGTACATGGGAGCCAACATTCCGGGAAAGCCGAGGATATTCATGCCATTCATCGGAGGATTCGGTGTCTACTCCGACATCTGTGCAGACGTGGCAGCAGCGGGATACCGAGGCTTCGAACTGAACAGTGCGGTGCACGCATGAGTCGCCTCGAGGGTCTTCGTGTACTGGTGACAGGTGCGGCCGGCGGGATGGGCCGCTCACACTGCGAGCGTCTCGCCGACGAAGGCGCGTCCGTGATCGCGTTGGATGTCGTGCAGGCAAAGTCCGAGCTGGAGGAGACCGCCCAGGCGGTACGCGAGCGTGGAGGCGTGGCGGTCACCGGCGTCGCGGACATTCGTGACTTCGAAGATCTCGCCGCGGTAGTCGCCGATTGTGTCGCCGGACTCGGCGGGTTGGACGTCGTGGTCGCGAATGCAGGCGTGTACGACACGCCGGGACCGTCGTGGACCGTCGATCCTGCAGTGTGGAACCGCTCGCTCGACGTCAATCTGACCGGGGCGTGGCACACCGTCAAGGCCTGTGTTCCGCACTTCGGCGACGGTGGATCCGTCGTTCTGGTCAGCTCGACAGCGGGAATCAAAGGTATTGCCGGAGCGAGTCATTACAGCGCCGCCAAGCACGCCGTGGTGGGCCTGGCCAGAACGCTGGCCAACGAGTTGGGCGCGGAGGGTATTCGCGTCAACTCCGTGCATCCGGGTTCGGTACGTACCCCGATGATCATCAACGAGCGAGTGTTCGCGAACCTGTGCCCGGACATCGAGAATCCCACGGAAGCAGACGCCGCTGCAGTACTGAGCGCACGCAACCTGCTGCCTGTTCCCTGGGTCGATCCGGTGGATGTCAGCAATGCCGTCCTGTTTCTCGCATCCGTGGAGTCCCGCTACATGACCGGCTGTCAGTTGGTGGTCGACGCCGGCCTGACCCAGAAAGTGTGAATTGATGACTTCTCGATTGGAAGGCAAGATCGCGCTGATCACGGGTGCGGCACGAGGAATCGGCAGGGCTCAGGCCGTGCGATTCGCCGAAGAGGGTGCGGACATCATCGCGATCGACGTGTGCGCGTCGGTGGAAACGACAGTCACCCCGCCCGCGTCGGAATCCGATCTCGCCGAGACGGTAGCCCAGATCGAGGCACTGGGGCGAAAGGTCGAATCTGCGGTAGTGGACGTTCGGGATCTCGAGGCACTACGCAGCGCGGTGGACTCGGGGGTCGAAGCGCTCGGCGGACTCGACATCGTGTGCGCTACAGCTGGTATCACGTCTTCCGACGGGGCTCTGACGATGTCGGAAACGATGTGGCAGACCATGCTGGACGTGAACCTGACCGGGGTGTGGCACACCACGACGGTTGCGGCGCCGCACTTGATCGCGCGAGGTGGGGGATCGATGACACTCACCAGTTCCATCGCCGGACTGCGGGGGCTGGTCGGAGTTGCGCACTACACCGCAGCCAAGCATGGAGTCGTTGGTCTGATGCGTTCGCTGGCAAAGGAATTGGCGCCGCACAACGTGCGGGTCAACACCGTTCATCCCACCAACGTCGACACTCTGATGATTCAGAACCCGTTGGTGCGCGGCAAGTTCCGCCCCGATCTCGAGAACCCGACGCGCGAGGAATTCGCTGCGGCCGCGATGACGATGAACATGCTTGCCATTCCGTGGATCGAACCGGTGGACGTAGCGAATGCGGCACTGTTCCTGTCCTCCGACGAGGCCCGCTACATCACGTCGGTCGCCCTGCCGGTGGATGCGGGGAGTTCGTCCCGCTGAAGTTTTGAATAGCTGAGGTTTGTCGCGCTGGGTTCCGCCACGGTGTGTAGCGTCGGTTTCACCTAACCGAAAGGCGCACACCGTGGCGGAACGACGCTATCTGGAAGTCACCGTCGGGACCAACATCGTCATGGTCCTCGACCACCGCACGGTGGAGGTCTTCGACCGCACCGCCGCGAGCACGAGCGAAGTGGCTCGCTGGCATGTCGAACACATTGCGGTGAAGGCGAAACCGTCGAAATCGGGATTGAAGCTCACCATTGGAAACCGGCTCGCCGACGACTCCATCGCGGTAGCGGGTCCACGGGCATCGCTCACCGTTCCGCCGGAGAACGAAGCCGCCGTCGTCGCGTTCTTCGACGAGGTCAAGGCCGCTCGTACGTGACTCAGTCGCCCGCTGTCGCGCGCGCGGCAGCATGGGCGCCGGCAACACGACCGAACGCGAAGGCGTCGGCAATATGGAATCCACCGTCCTTCGCCGCGCTGTAGGTGGAACTCACTGCGCCCGCCGCATACAGCCCCGGAATCGGGCTACCGGCGGTGTCGAGGACGCGGGAATGACCGTCGCGGCGCGGCCCACCGCTACTCCATCCCAGCAGCGGTGGCCCGGAGACGGCGTAGAACGGAGCGGTTGCCACCGGGGCCAAAGTTTCCGGGTTGCGGCCGAAGGAATGGTCTACGCCGTCCGCGCACGCCTCGTTGTAGCGGTGCACACTTGTTTCCACGACGGCGGGGTCCAAGCCGAGCTTCCCGGCGAGTTCGGCAAGCGTGTCCGCTTTGACGATCCAACCCTTGTCGATCTCGGCTTGATTGTCCGAACTCCACTCGTACCCTTCGTCGAGGACCATGTGTCCGACGGGCAGTGCGTCGCGACCGGGGCTCAGCTGCCCAGCCAACCTCATCGTCTCGTCGAACACAATGTTCATCGGTTGCACCGGAAAGTGTTGGTAGGAACCCTCTCTGAACACATGACCGTGCCGCATTTCGGCTGACTCGTCGGTGAAGCGTCGACCTTCCCGGCTGAGGAACACATAGTTGTGCGCGTTCCACAGTGCGAGGAAGAATCCAGTCGGATTTTCGAGGTCGCCGGGGATTCCCGTAATGGTCATCATGTTGTTCATGTGCCATAGATCCGCGCCCACTGCCTGTGCCATCCGGTGGCCGTCGCCGGTTGCCGAAGGTGAGCCCCAGATCTTCGGATTCTCCAGGCGTAGGTAATCGCGCACCATGGCCGGATTTGCTTCGAAACCTCCGGTGGCAAGGATGACACCTCGGCGCGCATGGATCTGCGAAGTTTGTTCACCCGAACGGATCTCGACTCCGGTCACCGCTCCGGATTCATCCGTCAAGAGTCTGGTGGCTTCGGTGTCGAAAAGAGTTGTGATGCCGCGTTCAGCGAGAGCGGAAACGAGGAAGCGGTAGAGAAGTTCATTGCCCATCTTCCCTTCGATGGTATCCATCCCTGCGTAACAAGAACTTCCGTCGAGTTCGCCGTACTCCGCCGTGGAATGGAAATCGCCGGTCATCGCTACAGTTGCACCCAGCCTGCGGAGCCAGTCGGACAGTCCTTGCGTATTCTCTGCCCAGGCGTCGATGACGTCGTCGGCAACGATGAACGATCCGTTCAACGAACGCAGGAAGGTTCGGGCGGCAGCCGGGTCCTGGTTGACGAACCATCCACTACCGGACAGTCGAGTGTTGCCGCCCGCGGTATCGCGTCCACTCTTCTCCAGAATCACCACCGACGCGCCGTCAGCGTGTGCTTGGAGTGCTGCGGCGGATCCGGCAGCGCCCGATCCGATGACAATGACATCGACGTTGTTGTCCATGTCACAAAGCTATGGTCGGATGGTGGCGCCTCATACGTGCCTTCCCGGTGAGCGAGAGAAGGCCTGTTCCGGACATTCGCCTGAGGATCAGTGGGTGCACATCAGGTACTCAGCTGTTGGGTCTCGACTTGAATAGCTGGACCGCACTGAGTGTTGCGACAATCGGCCAACACACAACGGCGATCCATACACTGGTTGAACGCTCGCCTTGAACGAGATCGTAAATTGCGAGGGCAGTCAGCAGAATCCCGATCCCGAATGCGATCCAGTTCAGAGTTCTGATGCGGGAGGCAGTTGGTGACGTCATTGAGAAACCCTACGCGACTTCTCGCGACCGTTCGGGAGAATTCCCAGGCCGGGAGGGATGGCGGAATACTAGTATCGCTCGCGATCTCGACGCGATATCAGGAGTGGATGCGCGGCATGCCCGGGTCGGAGTTGTCGATGACGCAGTCGGCTCGGGTCCAGGGTTTTGCAGCGGCGAAGTAAAGCCGTTGCCCGCCCACATATCTGTTCATCGAAGGATGATCCGGATCCGCGTTCGTTCCGTCGCGAAGGTTCATTCGCCGCGCGGTCTCCTCGAAGGGCACATCGAGGAAGATCGAATAGTCCCATCGTTCGGCGAGTTCGTCTCGATGCAGGAAGAGTCCTTCGACAAGGACTATCGCTCCATCGGCTGCATGCAGGTACGCGTCGCTGTCCCGCCGTTGTCGGTACCTTCTGCTCCCGCCCCGCCCCAACGGATCGAGAACATGTCGTTCGAGGGCGTCGTAGTCGTAGCTGTCGAGCCAGAAGCCTTCCGGTGATTGCCGACCTCTACGATGACGAATCTCCGGCGGATTCAGAAAGGCATCGACGTGAATCACGATGGCTGTGCGTGCATTCAGCTGCGCTGTAAGGCTTTTCGCGAATGTCGTCTTGCCGATCCCATCGACACCGTCGATCGCGACGAGAGGCGAGCCGCGCAACGCGGATATTTCGGCGGCTAAGGTTTCGAAGACCGACGCAGTGCTCATCGATCAATTCCTACTGCACTCGCAGCGACACGAAGAGGCCCCGTGTCGTACAGGATTCGGTGTCCGTCTTCGAGAACACGTCGAGTGCCCGCGTCGAGCGGAACGTCCGCCCAGCTCTCGCTCGCGAAATTCAGCTCGACGAGGAGGCCGGACCGTAGGCGGAAGCGTCGTTCTCGAACTGGCCCCCAGTTTGCGGCTCCGATGAATCGCGCGTCGGGGCGGAGCCGCACGAACCAGTCTTCATTTGCGAGCGCGTTCGCGTCGTCGGCCAGGATCATCAGATCAAGATCACTCGCCATACGCTCCGCGCCGCGCGCGTAGGACCCGACCAGCGCTACAGCCTTGACTCCGTCGTGTTCACCGGCCCATTGTTCGACGTCGACGAGCAAAGCGTTGACCGCGCGCCTACGTCCCTTCAATCGTGCTGACATACCGGCATCATTCCCCACCGTCACCGCTGTCCGTAGCTTCGCTGGTACCTCTATCCTGGAACTGTCAGTGATGAACCAGGGGAGGGATGCGTATGTCCAAGGAAGTATCGGCAGGTCCGGCTGTTGGTGCGATGGTCCTTGTTGCAGGCTTGATCTGGACTGGGTTTCCGCTCGACGCATATTCGGTTGTCGCCGTGATTTTTGCAATCTGCGGGGGATTCATCACCTGGATCTACCTGCGCGAGAACGTAGATGGCGTCCCATACACAGCGACGAAAGAAGGCAGTCGATGAAGGCAATCATCGTGTGTACCTCTGTCTCCCATGGCAATACGAAGCGTATCGCCGACGTCATCGGAGAAGTTCTCGATGCTCGCGTGGTCGAGCCCGGTGACATCGACGCCGCGCAGCTCGCCGACTACGACCTGGTGGGCTTCGGCTCCGGCATCTACCTACGCTCGTACCACGAAGATCTACGCTCGTTCATCGAGGCACTCCCCGAAGAACGGCGATCCAAGGCTTTTGTCTTCGCCACCAGTGGTTTTCCCGACAAGGGGATTCATCGCTTCTCGCGTCCACTGGTTCAGCTGCTCGAGCAGAAGGGCTTCGATGTGGTCGCAGCCTTCTCGTCCCGCGCGTGGGATACGTATTTTCCGTTCAAGCCGTTCGGAGGTATCCGGAAGGGGCGGCCGAACGCCGACGACTTGGAATCGGCGCGCACGTTCGCCGAAGTCCTACGCGGTAGCGTTCAGGACAGCTTGCCCGGCACCGGGTAGCTGCGCAGGCTCATCTCCAGCTCACCGGCGTCGGCAAGGTCGTTGATCGTCTGACGCAGAGCGCCACACGTCCGCTGAGCGTTGGCTCGACCGTTCTCACGCCCCAGTTCCGGGCACACCACTTGCGACTCTTCGAGCCATTGAACGCTGGTGTGCGCTTCGCTGTATTTCTCGACCAGAACGCGGTTTCCGCAGTTCCGACAGCTGACCTGACGCATCAGCGTGCAATCAGATCGGCCGGTGACCAGAACGCGCGCATGCTCGTGATCTTGGCGTCCGCGTCGAAAGTCATGACGTCGATCGGTTCGACCTCGTAGACCTGATCGCCCACCGGTGTGACGACGCGGAAGTGGAAGGCCGCGCTGGATCCGCTCACCCGCAAGGTGAGAAGCTCCGTCTCTTGCGAACCGCCCTCGAGAGCGCCGTAGAACTCGGTGATCGCAGCTTTGCCGACACGGGGTTCGCTGCCGACCGGGTCTTCGAGTGTCGCGTTCTCGGCGTAGAGGGCGGCGATGTCCGCTGACGATCCGCGAGCCACGGCGTCGAGGTAGGTGGTAACCGTCGCCGTGATCGCGGCCGTGGTGTCTGGTTCGAGAGTGGTCATCGAGTTAGTCCGATCAGTCGAGAAGTTCAGGGTCTGACAACTACTTCGGACGCTATCGGTGCCGTCTCGATTCGGCGTCGCAATCTCCCACGCAGCGGGACGGCCCGCAAGAAATTCAGGCGTCGAAGCGTCCGAAGCCGCCGCGGTAGAACAGAAGCGGACCGTCGTGGCGCAGCACGTTCAGATCGGTGATGCGTGCGACGACGATGGTGTGATCACCGGCGTCGTGCTCCTGCTCGACGGTGGCCTCGATGCGAGCGAGTGCGCCGCTGAGCGCCGGAGCACCGTTGCCGGCCGCGTCCCACTCGACGCCGAGGAACTTGTCGGTCCCGCCGCGAGCGAACGCCGAACACATGTCCTGCTGATCGTGGGCGAGAACATTGATGCAGAGAGTTCCGGATTCGCGAAGCTTCGGCCAACTTGTCGACGTCTTCGCCGGGCAGAACGAAAGCAACGGGGGATCGAGCGATACCGAGACCAGAGACTGGCAGGTGAAGCCGAGGGGTGAATCTCCATCGTGAGCGGTGATGACGGTGACGCCAGTGCAGAAATTGCTCATCACGTTGCGAAGTGTGCGTCCGTCCAGAACTGGCGGCTCGGCGTTTTCCACGGTCATGTCGTCTCCTTGTTCAAATCTCTGTTCAAAACTCTGCAAACAGCTTCAGAAGCAACGATGTGTGGCGCCGCGGTCGTAATCCAGCGGCAGTCCCACTCAATGGCAGCAATGGCTTCTCGCCACGGGTTCGGACCGACCGAGTGTCAGGTGGAGGGGTCTCGGGCAAATTGATCCCGCTCAGCGGTCCGTTCGGATTCTACGAAACCAGCAAATCACCAGTGATTGTTAGACTTCGGGCATGTCCGAACCTGATGACGTGTCCCGAGGACTTCCCGCTACCAGCTGGGCAGTGCTCGGGATGCTGACGTTCGGGGAGGAACTGACCGGAAACGATTTGAAGAAGTGGGCCGACTGGAGTGTCGGCTTCTTCTACTGGAGCCCGTCCATCAGCCAGGTCTACGCAGAGCTGAAGAAGCTCGAAAGCATCGGATTCGTGGAGTCCCGGGTCGTTTCCGAGCCCGGGGTGCGGGGCAAGCGCCTCTACTCGATCACCCAATCAGGAACCGACGCCGTCCGGACGTGGTCACGGGAGGCGCCGGTGGAAGTCCCGGTGCTCAAGCACGGCGTCATGTTGCGTCTGTGGATGGGACACCTCAACGAACCCGAGCGACTGAAGGCACTGGTCGAAGCCCATATCGCCAACGTCGAAGAGCAAATTCGACGCGCGAAACTTCACGCAGATCATGCCGAGAACGAGCCGGCCTGGTCGTTCCCGGTCATGACACTGCGCTGGTCGGAACGGTACTTCCGAGCCGAGATCGACCTTGCTCGCGAACTACTCGAAGACATCGACCGTGCATCCGCCGAGTTCGCGAACGTCGCCGAGCACGACCGACTGGGATCGCCGTTGCCCTCGACGCCCGGCAGATGGAAGAACGTCGAGGAATACGTGTTGGCACTCGAGCAAGCCGGGCTCACCGGCAACGGCTCGAATATCTGAGTCAGGCCCCGGCTGCGGTCGGCATGTTGCGCAACAGGTGACGACGCTGCAACGTCGGAGTGACGCTCAGCGATCCGCCGTCGATGCCGCGCCAAATGGCAGCGGCCGCCATCCGAACCGGCGCTGCGCTGACGTGGTCGAGTCGGAGAGCCTTCGACGGCGCGCAGATGGATACCGCGGCAACAGCGCGGCCGATGGGGCCGATCGGTGCCGCAAGACAGCTGAATCCCGGTAGGCCGTTTCCGGTTTCGAATGCCACCCCTGATTCGCGAATCCTGGCGAGGTGGGGCAGTGCGTAGCCCGAGGACTTCGGCGAACCGAATGCAAGCAGTGCCTGACCGATCGCGGTGGTCTCGGCCCGGCGTCGACCACCCACACGCGTCGGCACCGCGGCAGCGAGGCGTCCGCCGATCTTCTCCATGTAGACCACATCGGGCCCGTCGAGGATGCCGAGGTGAACCACGAAGCCGGTGACGCGGTAGAGCTCGTGGAGGAGCGGCATGGCTGCAGCGTGGAGGCGGTCTTGATGAACCGCGAGCGATCCCAGTTCGACGAGGCGCATACCGAGTTCGTAGTCGCGGCCGTCGCGGCGCAGCCAACGCATCGAGACGAGACGTTCGAGCATGCGGTGGGCAGACGAGCGTGGCAGGCCCGTGCTCCGAACGACCTGAGCGAGCGTCAACCTGCCGGGACCGTCGAAGGCGTCGAGAACCAGCGAGACGCGATCGAGAATTGCTGTCGGGGCCGAATCGGCGCCTAAAGCATCCACAGCCTGCAGTGTCATCGTGTACCTCACTTCTCTTAGAGCTCCACAACCAGTGAACTGGCTATTTCAATTAGAAATAGTGTCATAGAGTTCCGGATTTGTGAAGTGGATCACCGGTCTGTTTTCGGGCGCGTCACGGTGGAAACGACGAAGGGGCTTGCGCGAATGCTCGCGCAAGCCCCTTCGTCTGTTTACTACCGGCGGGTACTACATCGTCACCGGCAGGTACTACATAGCTGCCAGCGGTTCGCTTCCGGACCAGTCGTGGCCCCAGTAGCTGTCAGCGGTGATCTCCTCGGAGGAGTACGAGTCCTGATCCACCTTCGCGCCCTCGGTGCCGAACTCGATGTCCCAGCCGCCGGGTGCGCGGACGTAGAAGGAGATCATCTTGTCGTTGGTGTGGCGACCCAAGGTCGACGACACGGAGAATCCGTCCTTCATCACTCGGTCGAGAGCCTGGCCGACAGCGTCGAGGGTGTCGACCTCGACCATGATGTGAATCAGGCCGGGTGCGCCGCCGTGCGGTGCCGGGCACAGGGCCAAGCTGTGGTGACGCTCGTTGACGCCCATGAAACGGATTCGCAGCGGCCCGAATTCGGGCGGGGCCGGCAGGCGGAAGGCGCCGCGCGGGTAGAAGCCGAGCACCTCGGTGTAGAAGTCGAAGCTCGCAGCACTGTCCATCACCGGGAGCACGACGTGGCCGAGACCCTGTGCGCCGGTGACGAATCGAGCGCCGAAGGGCGTCACCACGGGGCTGTGGTCGAGGATCGCGCCGTGGAAGACCTCGATGGCTGCTCCACCGGGATCGGTGAAGGCGATGACCTCTTCGACCCGTCGAGCATCCGCTTCGGCGAGCGAAAGCTGCTCCACCTCGGTGCCGTTCTTTTCGAGGGACTCCTGAACGCGGCGCAGTGCGGCGTGATCGGCGACCTCCCAACCGATGTTGACGATCTCGTCGCGCTCACCCTCGACGACGACGATGCGAGCAGCACGCTCGTCGAGTCGTAGGTAGAGAGCGTTCTCGTCCGGCCCACTGCCCTTGGCGAATCCGAGAACATCGAAAGCGAAAGTGCGCCAACGTGCCATGTCGTTGGTCGAGATCTTGACGTAGCCAAGTCCCTTGATGTCAGTGTGTGTCATCGTGTTCTGTTCCTGTCGATTTCTTGTGTCGAAGTCTGATCAGATCATCGCCCGCAGCGGACCCTGCGGATCTGCGCCGAGACGGCTCAGCGAGGCGGCGTGGAATACAGTGCCCGGCACGTGAATTGCGTGGTGCTGTCCCGCGTGGGCGTCGCGCCAGAATCGCTGAAGCGGCTTGTCCATCCGCAGTGCGTTGCCGCCGCAGCGCGGGTAGACCTGATCGATCGCGTTGATTGCGCGCCACGCTGCCTGCACCTGAGTCTGACGTCCCTCGGCGCGCTGCTCGAAGGTGACTTCCTTGCCGGCATCCACTCGATCCCACATGCGGTCGACGTTGGCCAGCAGGGTGTCGCGGGCTGCCCGGATGTCGGCAGTTGCCTGACCGATGGCGAACAAGGTGTACGGGTCGTCCTTGACCGCCGTGCCCTGTGCGTTGATGCGATCGGCCTGGTACTCGTTGGCGTGGAAGAGCATTCCCTCGCAGATGCCGATGGTGGCGGCGGTGATACCGAGGGGGAACATGTTCGACCACGGCATCAGGTACAGCGTCTCGGTGCGCCCGTACTTGCGCACCGCCGTTCCGTCGATGACCTCGTCGCAGTCCATGACGCGGTAATCGGGGACGTACGCATCCTTGACCACGAGGTCCTTGGAGCCGGTGCCGCGAAGTCCCATGACATCCCACGAGTCTTCGATGATTTCGTAGTCGGTGCGCGGAATGATCACATGGAGCATGCGCGGCGGCATCTCCATGTTGCCGTCCTTGTCGCACGCCATCGCACCGAGGAAAGCCCAGTCGCAATGGTCGGTGCCGGAAGAGAACTGCCAGCGGCCGGAGAACTTGTAGCCGCCGTCGGTGGGGATACACATTCCGCCGGGCATGTACGGCGATGCCATCCAGGTGTCGGGATCCGATCCCCAGATCTCCTGCTGCACCTTGGGATCGGCGAACGCGAGCTGCCACGGGTGAACTCCGACGATCCCGTGTACCCAGCCGGCCGAGGGATTGAGCGAAGCCATGCGCATCACGGTCTCGGCGAACTCGCGAGGATGCGCCTCCATTCCGCCGTGTTCCTTGGGCTGGAGCATGCGGATGGAACCGATTGCCTTCATCTTCTTGGCGGTGTCGTCGGCCACCCGGCCGATCTGCTCGGCCTCGATGCCTTCGGCGAAGATGTCGTCGGCCATCGCGTTGATCTGTTCGAGCACTTCGTACGTCATGTTGTTCCTTGCGTTCAGTCAGGTTGTCTCAGCAGTGTTTTCGACTGCGAATCAGGAGGTTGTCTCGAGCGCCTGGGCGTCACGTGCGGCAACGTTTTCGGCGACTTCCCGCTTCCAGCTCTCCACTGCGCGGGTAGTGTCGATCTCGAATTCGAAGCGCTTCGTCATGTCTTCCGTGACGTTCTCGACATCGGTGTAGAACTGGTTGTACCAGCGCCGCAACTGGTAAACCGGGCCGTCCTCCTCCGAGAGCAGCGGGTTGTCGATCGGGGCCTTGTTCTTCCAGATCTCCACGTCCTGAAGGAATCCCATCTCGACGCCCTCGGTGAACTGCGCGGCCATCGCGGCAGTGGACTCGTCGTCCATACCGGGAAGCTTCTTGACCATCGCGCCGTACTGCAACACGAAGGCATTGTTCGAGATGGGGTAGTGGCAGTTGATCAATACAGTTTCGATGATCTGCCCGTTGGCTTCGCTCTTGATCCAGTCGATCATGTACGACGGACCGAAATACGAAGCATCCGAACGAAGAACAGCGTTGGGATCGCCGTAGTTGGTGCCGCTGATGATGTCCTCGCGTCCCACCGATTCCATGTACTGGCTCGCTACGTGACCTTCGAAGATGTTCTTGAAGTACTTGGGGAACGAGTAGTGAACGTAGAAGAAGTGGGCCATGTCCACGACGTTGTCCACGATCTCGCGGCAATGAGAGCCTTCGATGGTGAGCGTGTTCCAGCTCCAGTCGCTCCACTCATCGCTTCCGAAGCCCTCGATGTCGGGAATTGTGACCTCGGCGGGCGGGGGATTTCCCTGGGGATCGTGCCAGACGAACAGCTGACCGTTCTTCTCGAGTGTGGTCCACGCCCGCGTCTTGGCCAGCGGCGGAACGCGTCGTGCGTAGGGGATCGCCGTACATTTTCCGTTACCGCCCCAACGCCAATCGTGGAACGGGCAGGCGATCGAATCGCCCTTGACGGTTCCGTGAGCGAGGTTGCCACCCATGTGGCGGCAGTAGGCGTCGAGAATCTTGATGTCGCCCTTGCTGTCGGCGAAGACGACAAGGCTGGTGCCGAATGCCTCGATCTGGTGGGGCTGACCGTCGCGATAGGTATTGCTCAGTCCGAGGCAGTGCCATCCACGCGCGAACCGCGCCGGGGGCGCTGCCGCTTCGATTTCTCGAATTTCCTCGCCGGCGCCCGACTGCGTCGAGGCGTCCGTAGTGGTGAGTGGGCCGGTTCCGAGTGCCATGTCTTCCTCCGAGCCGCGTCTTGCGACGCTCCAGTGATGTGATCCGTCTCATACAACGACGAAGCGTCCTCTGGAGATACGGCAGTTCCCGCTGGATGGAACACCCGCTCGGTGACCTGCAGAGATTCAGCTCGCGAGTGTCGCCACATCGTCGATCGCGTAAGTCGCCCAAGCCCGAGCGGTGACGACCCCGGTGGGATCGGTGGCGACCAGAGCTACGTCGGCGACGCTCTCGTGGTCCTTCTCGTACGTAGCGAGCACCGTCACGGAGCAGTTCAGATCTGCTCCCGCGGAAGTTGCGGTGCAACGTCCGCGGAACCGTCGTAGCGACGCCGAACCGTAACGACGAGCGGCGAAATCGGCAAGGGCAGCAACGGAATCGGTTCCGGTGCCCGCTGTCGGGGCTTCCCGGACGAAGACCTCGGCAACCAGATGCCCGGTCTGGTCGTGGTATTCGGTGATCCGCTCGAGAGTCGAGCCCAGCGGCCTCACGGATCCGGTGAGCAGTGCGCCCGGATCAGGGCGCCCGAAGAACACGACGTCCTGTTCGACGACGGACCCGTCGGGTGCCGAGCGCACGGTGCCGTACAGCGAGTCGAAATCCGAGAGGAGCGTGGTGGCAGTACGGGGAGCAGATGCCGTGAAGTGGGCGGTACCGAGGTTGGTAGTCATGACACTCTCCGTTGGACGCGACCGAGACGCTGTCGTCTCGGTGGGTACATCGACGCTAACCACCGCTCTCGTGGGTGACGACAGGCTTCCCGCTGATCGGGAGCATTCTCGGATTCGATCGAAGAGGTGGAACCTGTTCCAGTTTTGTGCAATTCTGGATATCGTATCCGTGACCGGGAGCACATCTCGATGACTGCACGCGCCGAGCAGAAGGAAGACCAGATGACAGACGAGTTCGCTGACCTGCACCGACCGGTATACGGTCCGGACCTGCTCATCACCGCTCTGGAACGCAATCACGACAAGCCTGCGCTGTACCTCGGAGACGTGATCCTCACCGGAGGGCAGATGCGCGATCAGATCAGCTGCTTCGCCCAGGCTCTCGCGTCGCTGGGAATCAGTCAGGGCACCAGCACCGCAATGCTGTCGAAGAACCGCCCCGAGGTGCTGATCAGCATGGGCGCGACCATGATCACCGGCTGCCGGGCGAGCGCCCTGAACCCGATGGGATCGCTCGACGACCACAAGTACATCGTCGACGACGCCGAGATCGAGACCCTCATCTTCGATCCCAATGCCTTCGAAGAGCGTGCCGCCGAGTTGAAGGCGTCGTCGCCTTCGCTGACCAACGTGCTCTCGATGGGTCCGTCCGAAGTGGGGATCGACATCCTCGCGCTGGCTGCCACATTCGAGCCTGCGCCGCTGAAGGCAGCGCACGTCGATGCCGAAGACGCCAGCAGCATGGTCTACACCGGTGGAACGACCGGCAAGCCCAAAGGTGTTGTGGGATCGTTCCGTTCGGGTGCAGCGCTCAATCAGATCCAGATGTCGGAGTGGCAGTGGCCCGAGGACAACCGCTTTCTCATCTGCACGCCACTCTCACATGCAGGTGCGGCGTTCTTCATCCCGACTTTGCTGCGTGGCGGCGCTCTGATCGTCCTGCCCGCCTTCGAACCGGGGGCCGTGCTCGAGGCGATCGAGAAGCACAAGATCACGGCAACCATGTTGGTGCCCACCATGATCTACATGCTCATGGACCACCCCGATCTGCCCAAGCGTGACGTATCGAGTCTGCAAACGCTGTTCTACGGAGCGTCCGCGATGTCCCCGGCCAGATTGCAAGAGGGCATCAAGAAGTTCGGCCAGATCTTCTTCCAGTTCTACGGTCAGACCGAGTGCGGCATGACAATCTCGGTGCTGCGCAAGGAAGAACACCTCGCCGACGATCCGGCCCGCCTCGCGACCTGTGGGCGGCCGGTGCCATGGCTCGACGTCCGGTTGCTCGACGACGACCTCAACGAGGTGCCGCAGGGAGAGCTCGGTGAGATCTGCGTGCGGGGCCCGCTGATCATGAAGGGCTACTGGAAGAAGCCGGCCGAAACCGCCGAGGCGTTCCGTGGGGGTTGGCTGCACACCGGCGACATCGCACGTAAGGACAAGGACGGGTTCATGTCCATCGTCGATCGCAAGAAGGACATGATCGTGACGGGTGGTTTCAACGTGTTCCCGCGCGAGATCGAAGACGTGATCTCGGCGCACCCGTCCGTCGCATCGGTGGCGGTAGTCGGTGTGCCGGACGACAAGTGGGGCGAAGCCGTCAAGGCCTGCGTGGTGCTTCGTGCCGGACTGACCGTGGACACCGAGGAACTGGTCGACAAGGTGAAGGCAGCCAAGGGTTCGGTTCACGCTCCCAAGAGCATCGACTTCGTGGATTCACTCCCGTTGACGCCGTTGGGCAAGCTGGACAAGAAGGCACTGCGCGCGCGGTACTGGGAGACCAGCGCCCGCGCAGTCTAGGAACCAGCGTCGTGTAGCGAAGGGTCAGCGTTTCCAGACGTAACGACGCTCCGGGCGGCCCACCACTCCGTATTTCAGCGAGGTGGTGGACCGCCCGGACTCGTAGAGGTACTCGAGGTAGCGCCTCGCGCTCGCGCGCGAGATACCGACTCTCTCGGAAATGTCTGTTGCCGAGGCGGGTTCGGTGTCGTCTCGCAGAGCTGTCTCGACCAACAGAAGAGTCTCGGGACTGAGTCCCTTGGGTAAACCTTTGTGGGACGACGCCCCTGGTGCGCCACCTGCAACACCGAAGGCCTCGTCCACTGCTGTCTGTTCTGCTTCGCCGGAGCTGTCGAGATTCGCGTATGTCGATCGGTAACGCTCGAGACGCTCACGGAGAACCTCGAACGTGAATGGCTTCATCAGGTAATGCACGACGCCGCTGCGCAGCGCCTTCTTGACCGAGCCGGCCTCGCGCTCACTCGTGATGACAAGAACATCCAGCTCCGGTGCCAGCTCGCGAAACGGGGCGATCAGATCGAGTCCGGTGGTGCCAGGCAGGTGGACGTCGAGAAGCACCAGGTCGGGTTGGAACTCACCGACTGCGGCCAGCGCGGCCTCGGCCGAATGGGCGACGCCACACACTTCGAAACCGTCTATCCGCGAGACGAATCCGCTGTGCACCTTCGCCACCATGAAGTCGTCGTCGACCACCAGTACCCGGATCATGCGCCCTCTCCGTCGTGTAGGACTGCGGTGAAGACAGTCCATTCGATGCCTTCTGTCGAACGACTACTCACGGTGACGTCGCCACCGCGTCGACGACACGTCAGGCGTACCAGTGCCAAGCCGAAACCGTGTCCGTCGCTCGATTGTCCCTTGGTGCTCCAGCCCTGGCCGAAAACCCTGTCGCGATTCTCCGGCGCGATACCGGGGCCGGCGTCCTCGACCCGTACTTCGACGGCGGTGCCACGGCCCCGAATCGACAATCGAACCTTGCGGCGCGACGCTTCCGGCATCTCACCGACAGCGTCGACGGCATTGTCGACGAGGTTTCCGACCACCGTCACGAGGTCTCGGCCGAGTCGGCGATCAACCGAGTCCAGGTGCGTGTCCGATGTCAGTTCCACGGTGACCAATCCCTGTGCAGCGGCACCTATCTTGGCGATCACGAGTGCGGCAGTGCCGACGTCGGCGATCTTGTCGGTCACGGCTGCACTGACCTGTGCGCGCTCCATGGTCAGGCCCTCGACGTAGCCGACCACCTCGTCGTACTCGCCGAGCTGGATGAGGCCGGAAATGGTGTGCAACTGATTGTCGAACTCGTGGATGTGGGCGCGTAGCGCGTCCGTGCTGGTTTTGGTCACGTCGAGTTCTTCTTCCACGGAGCGCAATTCGGTGCGGTCGCGGAAGGTGGTGACCGACCCGATGGTGCGGCCTTTCGATTCGATCAAGACGGTGTTGAGGACGAGTAGTCGATCTCCGACAAGAACCAACTGATCGGATTCGGTTGTGCCGGAGGTCAGTACACTCTGGAGTCGGTCGTCGAGACCGAGGTCCCGCACAGATCTACCGGCACTCCCGCGTGGGATATCGAGGAGTTGGTGGGCACTGTCGCTCATCAGCACCACCTTTCTCTGCGCGTCGAATGCGATGACACCTTCCTTGAGGCCACGCAGCATCGCCTCACGTTGGCGAACCAGGTCCAGGATCTCGCGAGCCTCCATGCCGAGAGTCTGCCGTTTGACCCTGCGGGCCAACAGGATCGAACCGACGCCCCCGAGAAGCGAGGCCACCGCGAGGTATACCAGGAGGTTCGGTGCAGACTGCAGCAGCCGCGTCCAGATCGAGGGGTACTCGATGCCGACGATCGCGGTTCCGGTGATCCCTCCTTCGCTGCCGAGAATCGGAACGTGCGCTTCCACTGCCTTGCCGGAGGACGTGTCGACCAAACCCGTCCATGACCGATCCTGTGTCTGACGTGCGTCGACGCCGACATCACCGGGACGCGTCGAAATGACGACACTGCCGTCGGCGTCGGCAAGCGAGACGTAGGTGACGCCCGAGATGGCGCGCACCGAGTCGACCGAACCTTGTAGTCCGGAGCGGAGACGAGTCTGTGCCTGGGGGAGTAGTTCACGTACCGCTGGATTGGCTGCTAGTGATTCCGCTGCCGAGAGTGCGCGACGTCCCTCCTCGCGTTGGAAACTCGCAGACGACTGAGCGAGGGAGAGGGCGGTGACACAGACGAGAACTGCGACGACGATCAGAAGTTGCAGTTCGAGAAGTTGGGTCGCCAGAGTGTGCCGGCGCCGAAACAGGCGCTCACGCAGAGGCGACTTGCGCTCTCGCTCGGCCTGCTCGTTTCCTGAGGACACCAGCCAGACCCTAGCCTTCGGTTCGATGCCGGGAAAGCAGTTGTTCGTGAGCACAATGAGCACAAATCAATTTGCTTTCCCAATGGTGACCCCAGTCACAAAGTGCGTCAGTATGAAACCTGTTCACACAGCGGTACCAGCAGACAGCCAGCAGACAGCCAGCAGACAGCCAGCAGACAGCCAGCAGACAAGGACAAGGCCATGAGGACATCGAAGCGACTGAGCAGGCATATCGCCCTGCTCGGTGCTTGCGCGATGGCTCTCGTGCTCTCGACCGGATGCACTCCGGTCGAGTCCTTCTTCGCAGGTGGTCGAGCGGGTGAGACTTCCGAAGAACTGCGTGTACTGGTGCCCTCGGTGGCCGGTGGTGGTTACGACCTGACCGCCCGGACCATGGTGCAGGCACTGGCCGACGAAGGGACCGTCGACGCCGACGTCGTTGTTCTGCCCGGATCGGGTGGCATCGTCGGACTCAACCGGTTGGCTCTCGAACGCGGAAATCCCGATCTACTCATGGTCATGGGACTCGGCGTTCTCGGGTCGCTCGAGATACTGCCGTCCGAGCACACCCTTTCCGACGTGACACCGATCGCGAGACTGGTCGAAGAGCCGGAAGCTGTACTGGTCCCAGCAGATTCGCCTTACAAAACTCTGGCAGATCTGACGCAGTCCTGGGTGGCGGATCCGTGGTCGATCTCGATCGGTGGTGGTTCGAGTGAAGGCGGACCGGACGGGCTGTTCCGCCTTCTGTTCGCACGGGCGGTCGGCGTCGATCCGTCGCTGTCCCCTTACCGAATCTACGACGGCGGCGGAGAACTGCTTCCTGCGCTGCTGACCAGGCAGGTCGACGTCGCCGCCACCGGTATCGGTGAGTACCTGGATCAGATTGCGGCAGGCACGGTTCGGGTCCTTGCGGTCAGTTCGCCGGAGCGCACTCCGGCGGTGGATGCACCGACCATGGCGGAGTCGGGCGTCGACGTCACGTTCACCAACTGGCGGGGTCTCATGGCGCCCCCCGGATTGAGTGACGACCAGCGTCAGCATTTACAGAATTTAGTGCGGGATCTGGCGGCAAGTCCACGGTGGAACGAGCTGTCCGACCGAAATGGTTGGAACAGCGCAGTTCTCACCGAACCCGAGTTCTCTGCCTTCCTCGCCGAACAATCCCGGTTCGTCGACGCGACACTCGATCCGCCCGGCACCAACTGAGCACAACCGAAGTTTCGTTTCATCTCCACGAAGGCCACCGGCTCGATTTGCCGTGCCGTTTTTCTCGGCAACTCAGCACAAAAGGAGTTCATCATGCTCGTCACACTCGGCTTCCTCATGGTTGCGGTGTTCATGTTCCTGATCCTCACCAAACGCGCGACCCCGGTGGTGGGACTGACCCTGGTGCCGGTGGCCTTCGGACTACTCGCCGGAGCGGGCCTCGGCATCGGCGACATGATCACCGACGGCATCAAGTCGCTCGCACCCACCGCGGCGCTGTTGTTCTTCGCGATCATCTTCTTCGGAATCATGATCGACGTCGGCCTCTTCGATCCGCTGGTCAAACTCATCTTGCGGATGGTGCGAGACGATCCGATGCGGCTCGTGGTCGGCACCGCGGTGCTCGCGATGGTGGTTTCGCTGGACGGAGACGGTTCGACGACCTTCATCATCGTGACCTCCGCGCTGCTGCCGCTCTACCTCAAACTCGGTGTCAGTCCCGTTGTACTGACGGTGATCGCCGGCTTGTCCAACGCGACGATGAACATCATTCCGTGGGGTGGCCCGACCGTGCGGGCGGCTAGCGCGCTGGGACTCTCGCCCTCCGACGTGTTCGTCCCGATGGTGCCGTCGTTGATCGTCGGCCTGATCATGGTGCTCGGATTCGCGATTCACCTCGGGATCATGGAGCGTCGCAGGATCGGGACTTTGGTCCTGACTTCTGAGCGCATCCTCGAAAAGGTCGGAAACGGTGGAAGTTCCAGCACCGGTAGCGCCGGCACCGGCGGCTCGAACGACTCCGAAGACGACGGCGGCGACACCGGACGATTCATCGACGGCCTCGACCCCAAGCGGGACACCTTGCGACCGAAGTTGCTCTGGTTCAACGCCGCGCTGACGACGATCCTTCTCGTCGTGCTCGTGATGGACATCCTGCCCATCCCGGTGCTGTTCATGATTGCGTCGTCGATCGCTCTCGCGGTCAACTTCCCGGCGGTCAAGGATCAGGGCGAAGCAATCGCACGCCATTCGTCGAGCATCGTCTCCGTTGTCGCGATGGTCCTGGCAGCAGCGGTGCTGACCGGCGTTTTCCAGGGAACCGGCATGGTCGAGGCGATGGCAGAGTGGCTGCTCCAGGTCATTCCCGACGCGATGGGCCCGCATCTGGCCGTCATCACGGGCGTCCTGAGCATTCCGCTCACGTTCTTCATGACCAACGACGCGTTCTACTTCGGTGTGCTGCCGGTGCTGTCCGAGACGGCAGCCCAGTACGGCATCGAGCCGGTGGAGATGGCGCGCGCTTCGATCACCGGGCAGGCCGTGCACATGCAGAGTCCGCTGGTCCCGGCGATCCTGCTGCTGGTCACGCTCGCCGGTGTTTCTCTGGCGGATCACCACAAGAAGGTCCTGTGGCGAGCAGGCCTGATCTCGATCACGATGCTCGTGGTCGGTGTCGGATTGGGGCAGATCCCCTTCTGAGTGCGATCAGTTGTGGAAGGGGCACCGGCCTTGGTCGGTGCCCTTCTTCTTTTTGGTCACGAAGTTGGGCCGGATGTCGAGATCGGGCTCGTCGTACAGGCGGTGGAACGTCGGCGTGAGCGAGCTGGACATGGGCGGGTTCACCCATGACCAGTCGGTCGGGCACTTGCGCCCGGCCTTGTCCTCACGCGCGATGTGATCGATGAATTGCTTTGCGACAGTGTGATGGTCGACCATGATGACGCCGGCCTTGCGGTAGCTGTGGATAACTGCACGGTTCAGTTCGACCAGTGCACGGTCCTTCCAGAGCGTGCGGTCGTGGCTCATGTCGAGCTCCATCATCGCCCCGATGGTCGGCAACATGTTGTAGCGATCGGTGTCGCTGAAGTTGCGTGCACCGACCTCGGTGCTGACGTACCAACCGCTGAACGGTGTGCAGGGATAAACGATTCCACCGATGTCGAGGTTCATGTCCGAGACCGCGGGAACGGCATGCCATTTAAGCCCCAGATCAGCGAACCAGCTGTATTCGGGATGCTCGATCTCGACCTCGAGAACGAGGTCGGTCGGGACGTCGAAGTACTGCAGGGGTTCGTCGGGAACCGAAATCAGCACGGGGAGAACGTCGAACGCCGTGCCGGCGCCCTTCCATCCCATCGCGGTGACCTGAGCGGTGAGATCGACGTGCCACGGGTCGCCCAGGATGGTGCCGTCCGGTTGCCGGTAGCCGGCGTAGCGGATCAGTTGCGGGCTGAGGATGCGGTACTCCTGGCCGTCCTCGCGGGGAAGCGGCCCGACCGTCACGACGGACTGCAGAGCGCCGCCGTTGGTCGACAGTCGCAGGTGCTCCCAGCACGCTTCTGCGAGAGCGGAAGCCGTGACGGCGTCGCGCGCGTCGATGAGTTTGAGGGTCCGCCAATGCGCGCGACCGACGCACCTGGCGTGGTTTCGCCAGGCGAGTTTGGCGCCGACGAGCAATTCCTCCGCTGTGTGCGTGTAGGTACCGGTCCGGTGGAGCTCACGCAAGGCCTCGCGCCGCCGAGACGTCGGGAGGTGGCCCAGTTCCGGAGAGTCGAAAAATTCGACGCACTCGAGTTCCCGACGTTGAAGCTCGGTCAGCGTCGGGGTGGTGGAGGCGATCTGGGACGTAAGCCCGCTATCGGTGGGCAATTCGTCCTGTCGAACAAAATCCACGGCACGACTCCTGTTTGGCTGGTTGAGATTTCGCTGAACGTTAGCTCGGCGATTGAGAGTGTCGAAGCTCTTGTTTATCTTGCACGCAAGAATAAGAAAGGGACGGTCACACCGCGAAATGGGGTCGCATTGTGACACTTGTCCAGAATGATTTACGAGTCAGACATTTGTGACATAAGCTGCAGACGAAATTCCGCGGCGGGTCTTGCCGCGTCTAGTCGGGACGAGGATGAGCGTGGATTCGCAAGCAATCTCTCTGGTCCGGTCGAGCTTCAAATCCGTCGCTGCGGTAGAAGATGGTCCGGAACGGCTCGCCCGTACCTTCTATTCGATCCTGTTCGCTCGATCGCCCGAAACCCGGGAGTTCTTTCCGGCAGCGATGGATGTGCAGCGGGACCGGCTTGTCGGCGCTATCGCTCACGTCGTCGAACGCCTCGACGAGTCCGACGCGATACTCGAGTACCTCGCGCAGCTCGGCCGCGATCACCGCAAGTACGGCGTCACCGACGAGCATTACACGGCAGTCGGCAATGCCCTGATCGAAGCACTCGAGACTTTCGGTGGCGCCGAAATGTGGACAGACGAGGTCGACAGCGCATGGCGCAACGCGCTCGCGATCATCTCGGCAGCGATGATGGACGCCGCCAACGCGGAGGACGGCCCGCCCGCCTGGAGTGCCACCGTCATCGAATGCCGCCCGGTCATCAAGGGCGTCGCCGTCGTCAAGCTGCAACTCGACCAGACTATGCAATACCGCGCCGGTCAGTACGTCAGCGTGCAGGTCGCCGCGAGGCCGCGGATGTGGCGCTACCTCTCACCGGCCACGCCGTACGACGGGACTGGAGTCCTCGAGTTCCACGTTCGTCAGGTCACCGGCGGGTGGGTCAGCCCGGTCATGGTGAACCAAACCGCTGTCGGTGACACCTGGGTGGTCGGTTCGCCCATCGGCGCCCTGGGGATTCCGGAGAACTCCAAGGACCTTTTGATGATCGCGTCGGGAACAGGTGTCGCGCCTCTTCGCGCTCAGATCCTCGAACTGATCCGACGCGGCAACACTCGCAAGGTCCAACTGTTCTACTCCGGACAGCATCCGTGCGATCTCTACGACCTTCCGCATCTGTGGAAGCTGGCCGAGAAGCACCCGTGGCTCACGATCATCCCGGTCTCGGAAGAAGACGAGAATCCGTGGTGGCACACCGAACCGGAACCGCTGCCGCCGATCGGCATGGCAAGGCGCATCGTCGGCAAGGTCGGTAAGGTCGTGACCTCGTTCGGGGACTGGGCGGGCTACGACATCCAGGTCGTCGGCAGTGAATCCATGGTCAACAGCACCAAATTCAGGCTTCGCGCGGTGGGCATCGACGTCGACACCGTTCGCAATGATCCGACGTACTGACCGTCAGTACGGATCGAACTGAATGACCTCGGCCGGCGTTCCGGCCTCGATCAATCGATCACGCGTCGATCGAACCATGGCCGCTGATCCGCACACCAAGACCTGATGTTCGGTGAACGCACCGTACGACGCGACGACGTCGGCGAGCGTGCCTTCGATGAGATGGTCGTCGCCGAATCCGATGTCGACGTTCAAACGGTCGAACCACCCGTCGGGCGGGCCGCCGTCGGAGAGATCTTCGACGACGGGAATGGGCTGCAACCACGGAAACTGGTCGGCGAGCAGCCACAACATGTCCGCTGCGTAAAGATCGCGAAGCGTTCGGCCACCGAAGAAGAGGTACACCTGCGGCGGGTTCGGGGTCTGAGCCAGATCGAGAATGATCGACCGGAGTGGGGCCAAGCCGGTTCCGCCCGCGACCATGATGACGGTGGGGCCGTTCTCGTCGACGGACAGGTTGCCGCGCGGGTCGAGGATCTGCCAGACGTCACCAGGCTGGGTGTCCTTGACTATCGAACCGCTGACCCAACCGCCGGGAACCGTCTTGACGTGAAACTCCAACTTCCCGTCGTGTGAGGGAGGCAGTGCGGGGGAGAGTCGACGGAGCAACCGCGAATTCTGCGGGACGCTGACATCGACGTACTGGCCGGGGCGGAAGGGGACGACATCGCCGACCAAGCGGACAACCGCCAGATCCTCACGGAGGCGGTGATGTTCGACGACTGTGCTCGACCAGGTTCGCTGGGCCATGAAAGTTCTCCTGTAGTCAGTAGAGCGGGTCGTGCCGGATCTGGTCGAGCGGAGTTCCGCCGGCACGCAAGGCGTAGACGGTGGTCTTGATCATCGACGGTGACCCCGAGATCTGCACCTGACGGTCGGCCCACGAGCCGAACTGCGAGACCACTTTTCCGATCGGTCCGATCAGTCGGCTGTGCATTCCGAAGGGTGGCTCCAGCACCGGTCCGTTGTGCCACCAAGGGTTTTCGGGTTCTTCGGAAACCGGTACGACGGTCAACCACGGATTACTGAGCGAGATGTGCCAGAGCGTTTCGAGGTCGTAGAGGTCGCACGGATACCGGCCGCCGACGAACAGGTGCACGCGCGGATTGTGCGCGCGTTGGGACATTTCCATCACCTGTGCCCGCAGTGGGGCGATGCCGGTGCCGGATCCGATCATGAGAACGTCACGGTCGCTGGTGAAATCGACCTCGAGACCGCCGAGGGGAGTGGACATGACCCAGCGGTCACCGACGTTGGTCTCGCTGACGATCGCGGGGCTGACCCATCCTCCCGACACCTTGCGGATGTGGAACTCGAGCTGACCGAAAGGGTTGGTCGGAATCGCCGGTGAGTAGTACCGCCACATTTTCGGGCGCTGGGGAATCTGAACGCCGACGTACTGTCCCGCCCCGTACGGAATGGGTGGGTCGGCTTCGAGGCGCACTATCGCCAGATCGTCGAGGACTCGTTCGTGGCTGACCACGGTTGCGCCCCAGAGTGCCGGGGTCGTATCGGACTCGGCGCCGTCGGCCATCGTGCTCACGACGAGGTCGGTGAACTGAGACCAGGCGTCCTCCAGTTCCGGCGTCCACTTGTAGCGACTGTGCGCGCTGGTTCCGTACATCGACCGAACCGCGCGCTCGAGTGCAACACCGGCAGCCTCGTAGTGCTCACGCTCGACGCCGTAGCGGCGATGATCGCGGCCGAGTTGGGTGAGGAACTTCCGGATCCGACGATGCTGGGGAAGGTTCTTGACGACGAACTCGATCGCTCTGAAGAAACGGTGCCCCTGCGATTCCATCCCGGCCGGGAACAATGAGCGGTACAGAGGATGTTCCGCAAAGAGGCCGGTGTAGAACACTGCCGAGAAGTGCGCACGGCTCTCTTCGTCGTCGGTCAGAGAATCGAGGCTGGATTGCAGACGGGCGATCACTGTCGGATCCAATCCATCCCCCTTTCGCACCAGCTGCAACTCTCGCCACAATTCTAGTACGGCTGAAAATGTGACCTGAGTCATTATTTTTCGAGTGTGTTCGGTGAGCATCCGACGCTGCTGTTTCTGACCGACCAGCCGTGCAGGCAGCGTTGGTCGACGAAGAATCGGCGAGCAAATGGAGGCGTCATGACATACTCCTCCCTGAACTTCTCGGTGGTTGTCTCCCGCTCCCTGGGACGATGACATAGCCGCCTAGCCTGAGTTGGAGACTTGCCGATGGGATTTCAGACACCGCTGTATGAGCTGAGCGAATACCTGAAGTGGACCACGAGCGGAAAGATTCAGCTCCCAGATTTCCAGCGTGGCTACAAGTGGGAGGACGAGCGGATCCGTCAGTTGCTCGTGACGATCTTGCGTGGACACCCGCTTGGCGTGGTGATGCTGCTGAATACCGGCAACGATCAGATTCGTTTCAAGCCGCGCCCGATCGAAGGTACGTCCGTTTCGGACGGCACCACCGCTGATCTACTTTTGCTCGATGGGCAACAACGATTGACGTCACTCACTCAGGCCCTTACGGGGGATGGGGTGGTGCGCACAATGGACAGCCGCGGCAAGCTAATGAATCGTCGCTATTACATTGACATGCAGTTGGCCGTGCAGGGCGAGGATCGCATCGATGAAGCGGTCTTGTCGGTCCCTGGCGATGGCATCGAACGGACCAATTTCGGCAAAGACATCGTTCGCGACGTTTCCACACCTGAGAAAGAGCAGGCCGGCGGCCTGTTTCCGGTGCGTCTCCTGTTTGGAGACGCAATGTCGTGGCTGTTTGGTCTTGATGACCGTGAACTTGCGAAAAGGTTCAACGCAGATATCTTGAAACCAGCTGGTTCCTACAACATTCCTGCGATCGAGCTCGGAAGGGATACCAGCAAATCGGCCGTAGCGACAGTTTTCGAGAAGGTCAATGTGGGTGGTCTGCCCCTGAATGTCTTCGAACTGCTGACCGCTACGTTTGCCGGTGACGCTGCGTACTTTGCCGAGCATGGGACTGACTTTCGTCTGAACGACGATTGGAAGGAGTCGAAGGCCAAGTTCGTGCCATATCCGGTCCTCGCGGGTTTGGAGAACACGGACTTCCTTCAAGCCGTCACGCTACTTGCAACACGGAAACGGAACCTTGCCGACACCAGTACACGGCCTCCGGCAATCTCTGCCAAGCGCGAGGACGTGCTGAAGCTGACGTTGGATGAGTACCTGGAATGGGTAGGGCCGCTACGTGAGGCGTTCATTTGGGCATCGGACTTTCTCGCCGACCGCCACATCTTCGACACCCGTTTTCTTCCCTACCCGAAGCAACTCGTTCCACTTGCGGCGATTCGGGTTGTCATGGGCAGCGACGCTGACTTGTTCGGCCCTCGCGAGAAGCTTGTCCGGTGGTTCTGGTGTGGAATCCTCGGCGAACTCTACGGCGGGGCTATCGAGACCCGGTTCGTCCGCGACCTCGAACAGGTACCGGCCTGGGCGCGCGGACTGGACAGCGCCGCAACGCCGAACAGCGTGAACGACGCGACATTTGTCGAGTCTCGACTCCATTCACTTCGCACGCGCCAAGCTGCGGCATACAAGGGCATTTATGCGCTCTTGCTTGGTAACGAAGCCCGAGACTGGATGGAAGACAAGGCCTTGGACAAGGTGCAGTACGTCAGCCTCGCTGTTGACATTCATCATATTTTTCCGAAGAAGTGGTGCAACGACAACAAGATCGACGACGAACATCGCGAGAGCGTGGTAAATAAGACCGCTATCTCGGCTGTCACCAATCGCACGATCGGGGGAGCGGCGCCCTCCGCCTACCTGGCTCAGATCGAGAAGAAGGCGCAGATCGGTTCGGCGAAGCTCGACGAACTGGTGGAGGCTCACCTTGTGCCCGCAGCCCATCTTCGCTCCAATGACTTCGACGCCTACTTCGTCGAGCGGCGATCGCGCCTGTGCGACATGGTGGAGAAAGCCATGGGAAAGGCGGTGCCTCGGGACGTCGGTCACGATGCCGGAGAGGACTCGGCTCAGTTCCAATTGGCGGAGATTGAAGAACTCCCAGAAGAAGCCGAGTGATCTGGGTGGGCGATGACACGAGTTGCCCTGGCGAACCACCCGATGTGAATGCAGGCCTCTTTCATCTGTGAAAAGACCATTAGCCGAAGCATATTCGGTTGGAATAGACCTACTTCGTGTTGTTTGCTGTCCTCTGGTTGGCTGCTGGCGCGGTGTATTCACGGCCGCATAGCCGTTGATCTGGTCGCTGAAGTCGAGGGGATCAGCGTCGTCTCCGACCCGTTGCTGGTGGACCTCACCTTGCTCGAGGTGGGCTGCCGCGCTGAGGTGAAACTCAGCTATGTCGTAACCGTCAGTTATGTCTAACAGCCTGGACGTCTGGTGCGGGCACGTAAGGTCGGCTGCTCGTTCGGTCGGATTAGTTCCGTCGGTCAACCGGCCCCTGTCTGAAACAGTGCATGGTCGTACACACGCGTGATACCGGTCCGGTCGGCTGCCGAACTGAGTTGAAATATTCAGAGTCCGCGACTCGAATACTCGATCGGGATCTCACACGTCTTCAAGTTGTGATCGACATTATTCACGATTCTGGACTTCCGTTTCGATTGCGGGGTCCTGCCTACTAAGACCGAAAATGTGACCTACGAAACCAACTCGGCCTGGCGAAAACAAACTTGAGCGGAATAGACTCAAGTTTGTCCGCGTTGAGCATATTGACACAGTCGCAATACCAACCGGTCGCGGCTCTTCCCGTTCGACTTCGCCAGAAAGGTGACAAGTGGACTCGTTCACACCAACAACCAAGACCCAGGCTGCGATGACGGCTGCACTGCAGTCGGCGTCGTCGGCGGGTAATCCCGATATCCGGCCTGCCCATCTGCTGGTCGCATTGCTCGACCAGACCGACGGCATCGCTGCCCCACTACTCAAAGCTGTAGGCGTCGACCCCACGGTCGTACACCGTGAAGCACAGGCAATCGTCGATCGCCTGCCCAAGACAACCGGCGCAAGCTCCACCCCGCAACTCGGGCGTGAGGCACTCGCGGCACTCACTGCTGCTCAGCACCTCGCCACCGAGATGGACGACGAGTACGTCTCCACCGAGCACGTCCTCTACGGACTGGCCGGCGGCGACTCCGACGTCGCGCAGTTGCTCGTACGTCATGGCGCTACCCAGGACGCATTGCGTGAAGCCTTCACCACCGTCCGCGGCAGCGCTCGCGTCACCAGTCCGGAGCCCGAAGGCACCTACCAAGCGCTGGAAAAGTACTCCACCGACCTCACCGAAGCTGCACGTAGCGGCAAGCTCGACCCGGTGATCGGTCGCGACACCGAGATTCGCCGTGTCGTGCAGGTGCTCTCGCGTCGTACCAAGAACAACCCGGTACTCATCGGTGAGCCCGGCGTCGGCAAGACCGCGATCGTGGAGGGCCTTGCCCAACGCATCGTCGCGGGTGACGTCCCGGAATCGCTTCGAGGCAAGACCGTCGTGTCCCTGGACCTCGGGTCCATGGTCGCCGGTGCCAAGTTCCGCGGTGAATTCGAGGAACGCCTCAAGGCAGTTCTCGACGACATCAAGAACAGTGCCGGACAGGTCATCACCTTCATCGACGAGTTGCACACCATCGTCGGCGCCGGAGCCACCGGTGAATCCGCGATGGACGCAGGCAACATGATCAAGCCGATGCTCGCCCGCGGTGAGCTGCGACTGGTCGGTGCCACCACGCTCGAGGAGTACCGCAAGTACATCGAGAAGGACGCAGCACTCGAGCGTCGTTTCCAGCAGGTGCTCGTCGGTGAGCCCTCGGTCGAGGACACCATCGGCATCCTGCGCGGTCTCAAGGAGCGCTACGAGGTTCACCACGGCGTACGCATCACCGACTCCGCGTTGGTGGCTGCTGCCGCGCTGTCGGACCGGTACATCACCTCGCGGTTCCTGCCGGACAAGGCCATCGACCTCGTGGACGAAGCCGCATCGCGACTTCGTATGGAGATCGACTCGCGACCCGTCGAGATCGACGAGGTGGAACGCACTGTTCGCCGACTCGAAATCGAAGAAGTGGCACTCGAGAAGGAGACAGACGACGCGTCCAAGGCTCGGCTCGAGAAGCTGCGTCAGGAACTCGCCGACGACCGCGAAAAGCTCAATCAGCTCAGCACCCGCTGGCAGAACGAAAAGCAGGCCATCGACTCGGTGCGCGTGCTGAAGGAACAGCTCGAAACCCTGCGAGGAGAGTCCGAGCGCGCTGAGCGTGACGGCGATCTGGGCAAGGCAGCCGAGTTGCGCTACGGCCGCATCCCGGCGCTGGAGAAGGAACTGGAAGAGGCAGCAGTCGCTTCCGGAGCCGCCTCCGACGGTGACGTGATGCTCAAGGAAGAGGTCGGGCCGGACGACGTCGCAGACGTGGTCGCAGCCTGGACCGGCATTCCGGCCGGCCGGATGATGGAAGGCGAGACCGAGAAACTGCTCCGCATGGAGTCCGAACTCGGCAAGCGCGTCGTCGGCCAGACCGACGCCGTCGTCGCCGTCTCGGATGCGGTTCGCCGTGCCCGAGCAGGTGTCGCCGACCCCAATCGGCCCACCGGTTCCTTCCTGTTCCTCGGCCCGACCGGCGTCGGCAAGACGGAGCTCGCCAAAGCCTTGGCGGACTTCCTCTTCGACGACGAGCGCGCGATGATCCGTATCGACATGAGCGAATACGGTGAGAAGCACTCGGTGGCCCGACTCGTCGGTGCCCCTCCGGGCTACGTCGGCTACGAAGCCGGTGGCCAGCTCACCGAAGCAGTTCGGCGACGCCCGTACTCGGTGGTCCTCTTCGACGAGGTCGAGAAGGCACACCCCGACGTGTTCGACGTCCTGCTCGCCGTGCTCGACGAAGGCCGACTCACCGACGGTCAAGGCCGCACGGTGGACTTCCGCAACACCATCCTGATCCTGACCTCCAACCTGGGATCCGGTGGCACGCGGGAGCAGGTCATGGACGCGGTACGCCACGCGTTCAAGCCGGAGTTCATCAACCGTCTCGACGACGTGGTCGTCTTCGACTCGCTCTCCGAAGAGCAGTTGGAGCACATCGTGGACATTCAGCTCGAGCAGCTGCAGAAGCGTCTGGCTGCGCGTCGTCTCACCCTCGAGGTGAACGGTGCGGCTCGGATGTGGCTCGCGGTGCGCGGCTACGACCCGCTGTACGGCGCTCGGCCATTGCGTCGACTCGTTCAGCAGTCGATCGGCGACCAGCTCGCCAAGCTGCTCCTGGCCGGCAAGGTCCAGGACGGCGACACCGTGCACGTCGGTGTCAGCGAGGACGCGGATCAGTTGGTTCTCTCCTGATTCGGTAAGCGGAATGCCCCGTCGATCCACTTGGATCGGCGGGGCATTCGCATTTTGTTCTACCCTGGATGGCTGGATGCTCGAACCGGGGATGTCTGCACCCGCGCCTCTCCGAACGACTTCGACGCTCTTTCGTCCCAACCGAAGGTGAGCCAGGCATGACCGATCAGAACGATCCGCGTAACTCGGGTGGGCCGCGCCGTGAGGATCCCGAGGCCACCGAGGTCTGGGGGCGTACACCCGACCAGCCGACAGAGCAGTACGGGACGGTGTCCGGCCAGAATCCGAACCAGCCGACGGAGTACTTCGGTCAGCAGCCGGGGGCGGGGCAGTTCCCGGGGGCACAGCAGTATCCCTACGGTGGCCCGGATCAGAACACGGAGTACTTGGGGCAGCAGGGGCAGCAGCCGAATCCCACGCAGGCCTTCCCCGCCTACAACCCGCAGTTCGATCCGCAGGCCCCGCCGCCGGGTGCGACGCAGGCATATCCGCCGTACACGGCCCAGCAGTACGGGAACCCGGATCAGTACGGGAATACACAGCAGTACGGAAACACACAGCAGTATCCGGTTGCCGGTGGTGGCGGGGGAGTTCCGCCGGAACAGCCGTTCATCGAAGACGGGTCGTCGGGCGGCGGTAAGAAGCGCAAGCTCGCGACGTGGGTGGCTGCCGGTGTGGTCGGGATCCTGGTCGCCGTGATCGCGATCGTCGCGTTCTCGGCGTTCGGTTCGAACGACAAGGGAACCCAGACCGCTTTCGTTCCGCCGACCACCACGACGCAGGCGCCGACCACCACACCGCCGAAGGCGAGCACCACGGCGCCGACTCCGACGACGGATTCCCCGCTCAGCCAGCTCCCGGGCGGGCTCGGCGAAGTCATCGGCGACGCCGGGGGAGCCGTCGGCACCGTCAAGTCGAACGACGGCGGCACGTTGGTCATCGATTCGATCGGTGGATCGCAGGTGACGGTTCTGACCACAGCCGACACCACCCTCATCGCGCTCAACCGCGCCACGATTGCCGATCTGCAACCGGGAGACAACATCGTCGTCGACGGAACTCCGGTGGAGAACGGCACGATGACCGCCAACACGATTCTGAGTACGTCGTTGCCGAAGTTCGGCAACTGAGTCGTTCACGACACATCAGGCGAGTCCACCAGGGTGTCGCGGGAGGTTGAGGCCGCGAGTCGCTACCCTGGAGGGTGATGACTGGAATGTGGTTCGGACTGGCAGCAATTGCACTCGCAGGCGCGGGTGCGCTCCTGTACGTCGACAGGACGAGGCGAGATCAATCCGGGCGAGTGCGTCAGATCTGGGCCAAGGCGCAGGGATACACGTACACGGCCACTGACGATCAGCTGGCGGGCGAATGGCATCGCGCGGTCATGGCGAAGCAGGACTACCTGACTGCCACCGACGTCGTCCGAGGCCGTCGTCGCGGAGAGCAGTTCGTGCTGTTCGACCTGGAAGAGACCGCAACCATCGTCGCCGTTCGCCGCGAGATCGGGTCGGACGTCGACATCGATCTTCGGTTGAAATCGACGGCTCCGCCCAAGGACGGCGACCTGAACCTGCTGGGTGCGATCGGTTCACGAGTCGTCTTCGCGACCGATCTCGAGATCGCACGTCGTGTCTGTGATCAGCGCATGGTGGCGTTCACCGAATCGGTTCCGCCGTCGATCAGCATGCTGTGGAGCGAAGGGCAGTGGACACTCGGTTCGCTTCCGGTGACCAGTAACGGCCGGGATTGGGACGCTGCAATCGAGTCGGTTGCGCGCCTGTCCGGCATTCTGCATGTCCTGCCTCCCGTCACCGATCCCAACGAACTCGAGGTCGATCACGATCCGAGCCGCCCGCGGCCGGGCGCCGAGAAGTCTCGCCCAACTCCGGATCCGGTAGAACAGCCCCGTTCGCGTCAAGAGCAGCCGCCCCGTGAAGCTCCGCCGCGTGAATTTGCCCCGCGTGAGTCCGCACCGCGTGAGCCTGCACCGCGGGAATCTGCGCCACGTCCGGATCAATCGCTGCGCAAGCCCGAGGCGGCTGACAAGCCGGCTCAGCGTCCGGCGTCGCAGCGCTCGGGCACAATTCGCCCGGTCGACTGACCTTTAAGGTTCCCGTCCAGCCGCGATAACCACTAGCGTGGCCGGTATGTCGACTTCCCACTCGGATCGCCCTGTGCGTCCCGTTGCCCTGGTGACCGGACCTACCTCTGGTCTCGGCGCCGGTTTCGCCAAGAAATACGCCTCCCTCGGATACGACCTGGTTCTCGTCGCACGTGACGAGGTCAGATTGCACGACCTCGCGTCCGAGTTGAAGACGATGTTCGGCACCGAGTCGGAGATTCTGGTTGCCGATCTCGCATCGGAGGCTGGACGCGACACCGTCGCGCTTCGTCTGGAGAAGGGCGTCGAGGTGTTGGTGAACAACGCCGGATTCGGTACCTCCGGCGAGTTCTGGACTGCAGATCCGGCGCTTCTTCAATCTCAACTCGACGTCAACGTCACCGCCGTGATGCGGCTGACCCGCGCGGCGCTGCCCAGCATGATCGCGTCGGCGCACGGAACGATTGTCAATGTGGCGAGCGTCGCGGGCCTGCTGTCCGGACGGGGTTCGACGTATTCGGCAAGCAAGGCCTATGTCATCTCGTTCACCGAAGGGCTTTCCGGCGGGTTGGCCGGGACGGGAGTGCGCGTTCAGGCGCTGTGCCCGGGCTTCATCCGCACCGAGTTCCACGAGCGTGCGGGCATCGAGATGTCCACGATCCCCAAGCCGATGTGGTTGAGCGTCGACCAGGTGGTTGCGGCGTCGATGAAGGATCTCGGTGACGACAAGGTCATCAGCATTCCGGGAATTCAGTACAAGGTCCTCACGACGGCTGGGCGTCTGGTTCCCAAGGGGCTGGTTCGCCGGTTGACCAACATCGTCGGACGAGGCCGCGGGCGCACGTAGCCCAGAGGCAGAAGCCGAACATAAGCCAGTGGTCGGTAGGCTGAGCACTCATGAGCGATCGTGAGGATTTGGCTGCGCTGGTGCGCGAATTGGCTGTTGTACACGGAAAGGTGACGTTGTCCTCGGGCAAGGAAGCCGACTACTACGTCGACCTTCGCCGCGCGACACTTCACCACAAGGCGGCGCCGCTGATCGGCTCGCTGCTGCGTGAACTGGTCGCGGACTGGGATTTCGACGCCGTCGGAGGTTTGACGATGGGCGCCGATCCGGTTGCGATGGCGGTGATGCACGCTCCCGGACGCCCGATCGACGCGTTTGTCGTTCGCAAGGCTGCGAAGGCTCATGGGATGCAGCGTCAGATCGAGGGCCCGGACATCGTGGGCAAGCGTGTCCTGGTTGTCGAGGACACGACCACGACGGGCAATTCTCCGTTGACAGCAGTGAAGGCTCTGCGCGAGGCAGGGGCCACAGTGGTCGGAGTCGCTACCGTCGTCGATCGCGCGACGGGTGCGGACGCGATTATCGGCGCCGAGGGCGTCGAGTACCGATCGCTGCTGGGCCTGGAAGATCTGAACCTGAGCTGACGCCCCGTGAGTGGTTAAGGGGTCCCTGCACTCCTCAACCACTCACAGGGTCAGTCGCCTACGGTGACGGCGAGTGCTTCGTCGACGCTGTGCGGCGCGGGATCGTGGTCGTCGACGTGTGCGAGGACCTTGCGTCCGCTCGACAGGACGAACACGGCGGCGAGGGTGAGCACCGCGCCGACCCAGAACGGCATGTGGACGTTGGACTCACCGAGCTTGCCGGCTACCCACGGAGCTGCGGCGCCGCCGACGAATCGAACGAAGCTGTAAGCAGCCGAGGCGGTCGACCGTTCCACGGGAGCCGAGATCATGACGGTTTCGGTGATGAGTGTGTTGTTCACGCCGAGGAACAACCCGGCGAGGACGACACCCACGATCAAGACGATCTTGTTCTCGGTGAAGAGCGCCATCATGCCGAGGTCGAGTGCGAACAGTGTCAGCGCCAGCATCATCATCGGTAGTGTGCCGAAGCGTCGTTGCAGTCGAGGGGCGAGGAAGACCGACGAGATCGCCAGCATCAGGCCCCATCCGAAGAAGATGAATCCGATCGGGTACGCCCCCATGTCGAGGGGGAACGGTGTGTACGCGAGCAGCGTGAAGAATCCGTAGTTGTAGAGCAGCGCGGTGATGGCAACGGTGAGTAGCCCGCGGTGTCGCAGCGCCTGGAACGGTGCAGCGATGGACGTGTGGTGTTCGGGCTTGGGTGCGCTCGGAAGCATCACGACGATGAGAATGAAAGCAACCGCCATCAGGGCTGCGACGCCGAAGAACGGTGCGCGCCAGCTGATGTCACCGAGAACGCCGCCGACCAGCGGTCCGACCGCGATACCGATGCCCAGTGCAGCCTCGTAGAGGATGATTGCCCGTGCGACGCCGCCGCTGGCCGCGCCGACGATGGCCGCCAGTGCCGTTGCGATGAAGAGTGCATTGCCCAGTCCCCAGCCGGCACGGAATCCGACGATCTGGCCGATGGTGCTGGAAGCGCCTGCCAGAGAGGCGAACACGATGATGATGGCAAGGCCTACAAGAAGTGTTTTCTTGGCGCCGATGCGGCTGGACACCACACCGGTGATGAGCATGGCCACGCCGGTGACGAGCATGTAGCTGGTGAACAGGAGCGAAACCTGCGACGGTGTGGCGTCGAGTTGTTCGCCGATCGGCTTGAGGATCGGATCGACCAATCCGATGCCCATGAAGGCGATGACGCTGGCAAAGGCTACCGCCCACACCGCTTTCGGTTGTTTCAGGAGGCTCGGCGGAGCCTCGTTCTGGTGCGTTGATGTCGCGGTCGTGTTGCTCACGGCCACCTCCTTTTTCAGTGGTGGGTATTTCAGCTGGGGTCGGAAGTCTTGATGATGGACCGCAATTCGGCCAATCCGTCGGCCAGTTTCTTGATCTGCTCGGGCCCGAGTTCGACGAAGTGGGGGACTAGAGCGTCGGCGATCTCGTTTCGGCCGTCGTTCAGGATCTTTCGACCCTTCTCGGTCATGGCGACGCGCACTGCGCGGGCGTCCTCCGGGTCGGCGCGGCGTTCGACGTAACCGTTCTCGCCGAGTTTGCGCAGTAGGGCAGTGGCAGAGGGCTGCGAGCTTCTGTCGAGTCGAGCGAAATCGCTGATCCGCATTTCGCCGTATTCCTCGAGGAGCGAGAGCGCGCGCAGCCAGGCGCGTGGGTACTGATCGGACGCGAAAGAACCTGCCAGCTTCGCGAAGCGGTGCGTGTTGCTCACGAGGTTGACGAGTAGTTCGTGCAGTTGCTGCTCTTCATCTGTCACGAAAAATATTATTGCATAGGGTAACTATGTAAATCAACGAGTCCGTAAAAGGTGGTCCGTCACACTCGTGGTGACCAGTGCCGCGATGTCGAGGCCGGGTGCAACGAGCGCGAGGCTTCGATTTGCCGCCAGCACTGCGATGCCGTGGGTTCCGGTCCAGATGGTCACTGCAGAAGTGGTGGGATCGGACGCGTCGGCCTCTTCGGTCAAGGCTTGCAGGGCGGCGAAGAGCGGGAGTGAAGACTCTCGGAGGTTGCTGCCGGTGGCTTCGAGGAGGTCGTGGCGAAACATCAACTCGAACATCGCCGGCCGCTCCTGGGCGAATGACACGTATTCGATTGCTGCCGATATCAATCGGCTACGAGCGGGTTGTTTGCCGACAAGTGCCGGTTGGAGTCTTTCGGTGAGATCGCGCAGGCCGTGTGAGGCAATTGCGGCAAGCAGGCTGTTGTGGGTCGGAAAGTATCTCCGCGGGGCGCCGTGCGACACGCCCGCCCGACGCGCGATCTCCCGTAGCGTCAGTTCTGTGGCGCCGTCGGCATCGAGAATCTCGACGCCGGTGGCGACGAGTGTTTCGCGAAGGCTGCTGACAGTCATGGAAGACAGTGTCTATTATTCTGGACGTAGACACTGTCTACTAGACGGAAAAGGTGATGCCCTGTGCTCTATTGGCTGTTCAAATACGTTCTGATCGGCCCGGTCCTCTGGCTGTTCGGGCGGCCGACGATCGAGGGGCAGCACCACATCCCCAAGAAAGGGCCGGTGATTCTCGCCGGAAACCATCGGGCAGTCGTCGACTCGTTCTTCCTGGTCCTCATGGTGCGCCGACGCATCACCTTCGTCGCGAAGAGTGAATATTTCACGGGGACCGGTGTGAAGGGCGCGATGCAGCGCTGGTTCTTCGGTGGGGCGGGTCAGGTGCCGATTGACCGTAGTGGCGCCGATGCCTCCCGTGCGGCATTGGACACGGCCATCGGAATTCTCGACAAAGGCGGCGTCTGGGGGATCTATCCCGAGGGAACGCGATCGCCCGACGGATGCCTGTACAAGGGAAAGACCGGAGCGATTCGTGTCGCCTTGGAAACCGGGGCGCCGGTCATTCCCGTCGTCGTGCACGGCGGCGACGCAGTCAACCCGCCGGGTACGCGGATGTGGCGCTTCAGCAAGGTCCGGATCACGGTAGGGGAGCCGATCGACTTCTCTCGGTACCGCGAACTTCGTGGCTACCAGGCCGTCGTGCGCGCGGCGACGGACGAATTGATGGCGGTGCTCTGTGACCAGTCGGGGCAGGAATACGTCGATGTCTACGGCGCGGACGTCAAATCCGGCGACGCTGCCTGAGTGACCCAGTACGGTCGCTGTTGGACGTGTAACCAACAGGAGGATTGTGATGGCGGGCAAGTGGGGCATCGAGCACGCAGTTTTTGCGGCGGCGACGGCAGCGACCGTGGTCGGGGCTGTAGTCGGTAACGAGCGGGTTCAGCAGATCGCGAAGCCGTTGATCGCACCCGCCCTGGCCGCCCGAGTGCTGCGCAAGCGCTCGGAGACGGAAACTGCCGATACCGCACTGCTTCTCGCCGGCCTCGCCGCTGCGACCGTCGGCGACGTGTTCATGATCGACCCGGACAACGATGCTCGTCTGATCAAGGGCGCGTCGTCGTTCGCGGTGATGCAGGCCAGTTACTCGGCTCTTCTCCTGCGCCGCGGGGCACGGCCGACCCGTGCTGCCCTCAAACCCCGCATCAGCGGTTGGTCGACGGCGTCCGGTCTGCTCCGTGCCAAGGCACCGAGCGTGTCGACGCCGCTCACCGGGTACGGATTGATGTTGGGAACCACCTCGACGTTGTCGGCGGACCCCGCTCTGGCACCGCAGTCCAAGGCCGTGCTCGACGTTGTCGTCCCGAACAAGGATCGACGCTCCTGGCTCGGATTGGGCGGAGTGCTCTTCACCGCGTCCGACGGGCTGATCGTGGTGCGTCGACTGTTCATCCGCGGGACCGCCGGCCGTGCCGCTGCCGAGGGTGTGATCCTGGCGTCGTACGCGGGAGCGCAACTGATGCTGGTGGAGGGCATGTTGGCGCTGGGACGCAAGAAGAGCGTCTAGTTTTTCACGGGCACAGCATGATTCGGTCTCGGTTCTTCGGGTCCACCATGACGGTGACCGTGGATCCGGGAGTGATCTTGTCTTTGTACTCGGGTCGGATCTCGTACTCGATCCGGCCCGAGTACGAATCGGAACCTGGAACCGTGAGGCGGAGTGCGAGCTTGGCCAACTCGCCGTCGACGGTTCGGCGCAGGGGCGTGACCTTGTCGATTCGTGCCCACCCTTCGAGGCCGTGCTTTTCGAGTTTGCGCTCGGCGCGGGTCGGTCGATTGGCCCAGGCCATTCCGAATCCGAGTACCGAGCCGAAGGCGGCGAGTAGTCCGCCGATCTGATAGGGCAGAGTGCCGGGTGGGGTGTGCTCGACCAGCCATCCGAGCCACACCGCGAGCACGATCAGATATCCCACCGCGATGAAACATACGGTGTGTACGACGCGACGGTGATTCATCAGATTTCCTCCACATCCAGGATAGCCTGACCGGATGAGCGAACCGAACGTCTTCATCACCGGTGCTGCGGCTGGAATCGGGCGGGAGACGTCGCTGTTGTTCGCGCGCAACGGATACCGCGTCGGCGCGTTCGACATCGACGACGCCGGCCTTGCCTCCTTGAAGGCCGAGATCGACGGTTTCGGTGGCAGCGTCGTGACGGGTGTCCTGGATGTCACCGATCCGGCCGGATGGGCGCAGTGTCTGGCCGATTTTGCCGGGGAGTCCGGGCGTCTGGACATCCTGATCAACAATGCGGGCGTGCTCTCCTCGGGACGGTTCGAGGATATTTCTCTTGCGGCGCATCGCCGAATGGTCGACATCAACATCACCGGCACCCTCAACGGCACGCACACGGCTTTCCCGTACCTCCGCGATACCGTCGGCGCTCAGGTGGTCAATCTGTGCTCCGCTTCGGCGATCTACGGCCAGCCCGAACTGGCGACGTACGGTGCAACCAAGTTCGCGATCCGCGGCCTGACCGAGGCACTCGATCTGGAATGGGCACAGCACGACATCCGTGTTCTCGCGCTCTGGCCGTTGTTCGTCCAGACCGCGATGGTCACTGGAATGGACACCGGAGCCACCAGATCGTTGGGTATCAAGCTGACTGCCACCGACGTCGCGAAGGAACTGTGGGCGGCCACACGCGGCGCCGGACGCTTACACAAGGTTCACTACCCGGTCGGAACGCAGGCGAAGCTCTTTCTCAGTGCGTCGCGGTTCTCGCCCGCGTGGCTCTCACGGCTGATGAACAAGCGCGTCACCAGCACTTAGTCGACCACACGATAGAGTGCACTGTCGGCTGTTGCTGGGCCAAGATGACGTGTGTGGAGGTAGTCGGGTGGTTCGTGTTCGGGTGGGGTTCGTCTTGTTGGGCGTCGGGTCGGCGCTCGTGCTCGCAGGGTGCGGCGGGGAGGCGGATTCAGCGCCGACCGTAGCGGCGCAGCCAAGTTCGACCACCACTACCGCAGTGCCGACGACAACCACCACCGTCGCGCCCGTCGTCCCCACGACCACCGAACCACCGACCACGACGCTGCCACCGACGACGACGCTCACGGACGTGCAGTTCGAGCGCAACGAGTCGTACTACTTCACCACTCCCGACGGGAACTTCCAGTGCGGCATCATCAAGTTGCCCACCAGAATCGAAGCCGGGTGCGAGGGAACGACCACTCCGGTTCCGCCGCGGCCGGAGAGCTGCATGGTCAACTGGGGCAACGGTATTCGCGTCACCGACGAGGGTGAGGGTGCTTTCATGTGTTCGGGCGGAGAGGTGTACACCTCGGGCGGTCCCGACGCCGATCCGGTGTTGGCGGCCGGTCAACCGCTGAGCAAACTGGGTTTCACCTGTACGACCACCGCGACAGACGTCTCGTGTGTCAACGATCAGACCACGCACGGCTTCACGGTGGCTGCAGATTCCAACGAGGTGTACTGATGACCGAAGTCGCAGCCGACGACGTCTCCGGTGGGGCCGGTGAACCGGGACCCACCGAGTGGGGCGAGAACCCCAACGGCGTCGGGCCGTGGGCCGAGGAGCACGACACGGAACCGCCGACAGACGAGCGCTACGACCCCGTACTCCTCGCCGAGGGTGATCGTCGAAACGTCTTGGACGAGTACCGGTACTGGACGCGGGAAGCGATAGTCGAGGACATCGACTCGCGCCGTCACACGATGCATGTCGCCATCGAGAACTTCGCGCACGACGCCAATATCGGCACGGTGGTCCGCACGGCAAACGCGTTTGCTGCGGCCGCGGTCCACATCGTGGGGCGTCGGCGCTGGAATCGGCGGGGCGCCATGGTGACCGATCGATACCAACACATCGTTCACCACGCCGACATCAGCGAGCTCGTCGAGTACGCCCGTGAGAATTCACTCACGATCGTTGCCGTCGACAACACCCCGGGGTCGGTGCCGCTGGAAACGGCAAGCCTGCCGCGAGAGTGCATCCTGCTGTTCGGTCAAGAAGGGCCCGGAGTGACCGATCATGCGAAAGAGGTTGCGTCCATGACGGTCTCGATCGCACAATTCGGGTCGACTCGCAGTATCAACGCCGGTGTCGCGGCCGGCATTGCGATGCACGCGTGGGTACGTGAGCATGCCGATCTCGCCGATTCCCGCTGATCTCGCTCGCGAATTCCGGCTAGCGCGTAGCGCCTCGACCAGACAGGATAGGTAGTTATGCAGGAAGTGTGGGCAGAGCGAGCCGATGCGGCTGAGGGCGCGATAGTCAGTCGTCACCTTCGGCGCCTGTGGGGAATGCCCCGGACAGCACTCGGCGTGGTTGCCTGGCCCGCTGTTCGGCGCGAGCGGATGTTCAAGCCGTGGCACTACTGGTGGCAAGCACACCTGCTCGACACTGCAATCGACGCGCTCGAACGTGACCCGACGCCCAAGCGTCGTCGCCGGGTGGCGAAGGTCGCCCGCAGTGTGCGGGTCCGCAACGTCTCGGCGTGGACCAACAACTATTACGATGACATGGCGTGGCTGGGCCTCTCGCTCGAACGTGCTCAACGTATGTTCTCGGTCGATCACCGGACCGCGGTCCAGGCGCTCGAATCGCAACTCTTCGATTCGTGGTCCCCGGCCGACGGCGGCGGTATTCCGTGGTGCAAAGGTTCCGATTTCTACAACACCCCGGCAAACGGACCCGCCGGAATCATGCTGGCGCGCACCGGAAAACTCTGGCGCGCGCAGGCAACGGCCGACTGGATCGACGAGACGCTGCGGGATCCGGACTCCGGACTGATCTTCGACGGTATCCGCCGCGACGGCACCCTCGAGCGCGCGATCTATTCGTACTGTCAGGGCGTCACGCTGGGGTTGGAAACCGAGTTGTCGACGCGATTGGGCGAGCCGCGTCACCGCGAGCGAGTCCACAAACTCGTCGACGCGGTGTACGACGGAATGACCGAGTACGGAGTCATCACGGGCGGTGGCGGAGGCGACGGCGGGCTGTTCAACGCAATCCTGGCTCGCTACCTGGCGTTCGTGGTGGTGAACCTGTCCTGGGAGACTCACGAGGACCTGCGAGCGCGCGAACTCGCAGCGCAGATCGTTCTGTCCTCCGCGGAAGCGGCCTGGAACAACAGACTGCAGATCGAAGGTCTGCCGCTGTTCGGGCACGACTGGACCAAGGATGCTCAGTTGCCGAGTCTGTCCGGCGACATCGCCACCTTCGCCGCCGGAACGGTGCGCTCGTCGAGCGTGCCCGAGCGAGACCTCTCGGTGCAGGTGGGTGGGTGGATGCTCATGGAGGCGGCCTTTGTCGTCTCGGCGGCTGGATACCCGCGTAAGCGTTAGGCTTTTCCCTCATGGAATCCCGGCACGTGGTCGACACGGACGGCGTACGTCTTCACATCGATGCCGGTGGGGCAGGGGCGGACGTTCTGGTTCTCTCCGGCGGCCCGGGATGCGTTCACTATCTTGATCACGACGAGCTGGTTCCGGAAGGAATGCGCGCGTGGTGCCCTGAGCCACGCGGAGTCGGCCGGTCCGGTGGCGGCGCTCATACGATGGCGCAGGCGGTTGCGGACCTCGAACTCGTCCGACGCACGTTCGAGATCGACAGCTGGGTCGTGTTGGGGCACTCGTGGGGATCCGACTTGGCGGTGCGGTACGCACTCGACTGTCCGGAATCGGTGTCCGGCGTCGTCGGCATCGCGGGGCACGGCCTCCACAAGGACCGGACCTGGTCGAAGCAGTACGAAGCGGGAATCGAGCCGGACCCGCAGATACCTTGGGAACCTGTTGTCTGGCAATCGCTTCAAGAATCGTTCATCGAATGGATCCATGAACCACAGCTGTTTCGGCAGTTGGCCGACTCACCCGTGCCCATGACATTTCTCGCGGCGGCCGACGATATTCGCCCGTCGTGGCCGTTGCAGCAACTGGCCGAGCTCGTGCCTAACGGTAGTTTCGAGGTCGTCGACGGTGTCGCGCACAACTTCTGGCAGTCTCACCCGCTCCTGTGGAGGAAGATCGTCACCGAGGCTTGTGCGACGCACTCTCGACTCTCCTGATCTCCACCAGGATCCGCTCCGCAACGGTCTGGTATCCCAGGCTCCGATTGACGGTCAGCATCGGGTGGTTTTCCGCGTTCACCGTTGTGTAAATCTTTTGCAGCGAGGGAAATTCAGCTGCCAACACAGACGCTTGTTGCTCCTTGACCCACCGAGCGAGACCGTGTCCGCGGTGCTGGGGAAGTACCACGGTGTCGTGCTGTGATGCGTGGGTGCTGTCATGTTCGTCCACCGTCACCACTGTCGCTGCGGCTACTTCGCCGACGCTGTCGTCGACCGCGCAGCACACCAGGAGTACTTGAGAGCCACCCGTCATCTTCTGTTCCCACGATCTGACCTCGTCGGCTCCCCAATTACGTTCGGGCATCTGCAGTTCGGCGCCCGGCGCGTCGAGGAGTCGGTTCAATGCCTCCGAGAAGGAGTGGACCAGCTCGTCCGGGGTTCGGTTGCGCCAACTGACGATTCGATAGCCGGGGCGGGCGCTGTGTGCGGTGGGAGGGCTGAGGTGCTGAACCTGGTTGGCCAACCGAAGCAACACACGGTGGCCGTCGAACGATCCCAGGAAATGCTCGGCTGCGCTTCCGACGAGCGCCGTCACTCTGATTCTTCGCACGCCGAACCCGGCGATGTCGACTTCGGCGAGTTCGGCAAGCGCTCGTCCTACCCCTCGTCGCTGCGCGTGGGGTGTCACGTACATCCGAAACTCTGCGAGATCAGGTTCCGCCGAGTTGCGTCGCGCCTGGGCGATACCGAGGACCTCGTCCGTTCCGCCGTCGCGTGCGATCCAACGCCATACATCGGCCGAACCGTCCTCGGCCTCGATCATTTCCATCAGCGCCGTCGCTGTCGGCGCAGTTCCGGACAGGTGACGCTGGCCTTCGGCGAAGACCTCACACCACTGGTGAAGAACCGATGCTGTCGATCCGGACGGTACGAACTCGGCTACAACTACGCGGCTCACCCATGTGACGATACCGAGCTGCCAACCCCGAGTTGGAATCACGCGAACCCTAACCCTGTCGGACTGCGGCGGCAGTTGCCAGCATTCAGGCATGTCTGATTCTCCGCGCCAACTGAGCCTCAACGCGTTCATCCACCCCGCCGGTCATCACGAAGCGGCGTGGCGTCATCCGTGGACAACACCGGAACGTCTGTTCGACGTCACGTATTTCCAGGAGATCGCTCGCACTGCTGAGGCGGCGAAGTTCGACGGAATCTTCTTCGCCGACGGTCCCGCGTTGCGCAGCGACGTCGAGCACGGTCCCGCAGGGACGTTGGAGCCGATCACCTTGTTGACGGCCATTGCAGTGGCAACCGAGCGGATCGGATTGATCGCGACGGCGTCGACCACGTACTACGAGCCGTACAACCTGGCTCGCCTGTTCGCCTCACTCGACCACATCTCGAACGGACGCGCTGGGTGGAACATCGTCACCACGGGTACGGATCTGGCTGCCGCCAACTTCGGGCTGGCCAAGCATCCGGACCACGGCGACCGGTATTCGCGTGCAAGGGAATTCGTCGACGCGGTGGTGCGGTTGTGGGACAGCTGGGAGGACGACGCGATCAGTCTGGACCGGGAGAACGGAATCTACGCGGACAGAAACAAGATTCACGAGATCAACTACGTCGGCCGGCATCTTCGGGTGCGGGGGCCGTTCAACGCACCGCGAACGCCGCAGGGATACCCGGTGCTGGTGCAGGCCGGGGCGTCCAACGACGGTCGCGCGTTTGCCGGTCAGTATGCGGAGGCGATTTTCACAGCGCACCAGAGACTTTCCGATGCGCAGGCGTTCTACACCGACATCAAGTCGAGGGCTGCTCAGTTCGGGCGCAACCCCGATCATGTCAAGATTCTGCCGGGAATCAGCCCGTTCATCGGTGACACCGAGGAACAAGCCAAGGCGCTGGAGCGAGAATTCAACGAGTTGACTTCGCCGGAGTACGGGCTCGCGCAACTCGGTACACTCACCGGGACCGATGTTCGGAATCTGGAACTGGATGCACCGGTTCCTGTCGAATTGTTCGCGGCGGCAGGTGATGTCACCGACAACAAGCAAAGCAGATTGCAGGTGATCGCCGGCATAGTCGAGCGTGAGCGTCCGACGGTTCGGGGACTGCTTCATCGTTTGGCGGGTGCGCGCGGACACCGGGTGTTCGCCGGAACCGCCGAGCAGGTGGCTGACACGATCGAGGAATGGTTCACCAGCGGTGCTGCTGACGGATTCAACGTCATGCCGCCGTACTACCCGGGTGGACTCGAAATCTTCACCGAGCGTGTGGTCCCGATCCTGCAGGATCGCGGTCTGTTCCGCACCGAATACACGGGTACGACGCTTCGTGATCATTTCGGGTTGCCGAGGCCCGAGAGCCAGTTCTCGGGTAGTGCGTCTGCAGTGCAGTAGGCCCGCCTCCCGTTGTCGATAATGACAATGGTTACCATTAAGGAATGAAGCAGCTACCGGTAACCGTGCTGTCCGGATTTCTGGGCGCAGGCAAGACCACACTCCTCAACCACATCCTCGCCAATCGAGACGGCCGTCGGGTCGCCGTCATCGTCAACGACATGAGCGAGATCAACATCGACGCGGCGCTCGTCGCGGGCCAGGGCCACCTCGATCGCACGGAGGAGAAGTTGGTCGAGCTGACCAACGGATGCATCTGCTGCACGCTGCGCGAGGATCTGATCGACGCCGTCGGCGCGCTGGCCCGCGAGGGGCGGTTCGATCAGTTGGTGATCGAATCCACCGGCATCTCCGAACCGATGCCGGTGGCGGCCACCTTCGACTGGGAATTCGAGGACGGCTTCAGCCTCGGCTCGCTCGCGAAGCTCGACACCATGGTGACCGTGGTGGACGCGTCGACTTTTCTCGGCGAACTGGCAAAAGGCGAACGACTGGACGAGCGCAACCTCGAAGCCGGGGAGGGGGACGGACGCAGCATCTCCGATCTCCTGGTTGATCAGGTGGAGTTCGCCGACGTCATCTTGCTGAACAAAACCGACCTGGTGAGCCCGCGGGCGGCGGGAACCGTCGAGGCGACGCTTCGTAGGCTCAACCCCACTGCTCAACTGATTCGGACCGACCACGGAAAAGTCACCCTCGATCGCGTCCTCGAAACCGGTCTCTACAACCCGGAACTGGCTGCGCAAGTACCCGGTTGGGACGAGGAGCTGGCCGGCGGGCACACCCCGGAAACCGAGGAATACGGAATACGCAGCGTCACGTATCGAGCCTCGCGACCCTTCCATCCGGCGCGACTCGAGGCTGCGCTCGGTCAGTTCGCGGGACTCTTGCGAAGCAAAGGCTTCTGCTGGATCGCCAGTAGGCCCGAGTTCGCCGCTATCTGGTCGCAGGCAGGCCCCAACCTCGTCATCGAACCGGCGCAACTGTGGGCGTCGGCAGCGGAGGTGCCAGGGCAGGAGATCGTGTTCATCGGAGTGAAACTCGACCCGGCGACGCCGTCGCGAATCCTCGATCCGGCTCTGCTGACCGATGACGAACTACGCGAAGGACCGCGGGCCTGGACTCGCTACGAGGACCCGCTTCCGGCGTGGGACCAGAGCCACCTGCACTGAGCAGACAGCTTCTAGTCGAGAACCTCTTCGACCTCGACGTCTTCGGCCGGTCGGGCCATTTCCTTGCGGTACTGCCAGATTCCCAAAGCGGTGCCGATGACCAAGCTGACCATCATCACGATCAGCACGGCGGGCAGCAACCACGGAACGCGATCGAGGAACGAGCCACCGTAGAAACCGAGCAGCAGGAGCACCGGTGCCCAGATGATCGCGCCGATGGTGCTCGCGATGGTGTAGCGCGTGTGGTTCATCTTGGCTGCGCCTGCGACCATCGGGCACAAGGTGCGAACCCACGGAACCCAGCGGGCGATCAGGACGGCCCAGAACCCGTGTCTCTCCAACAGGATGTTGACGCGGTGCAGATTTTTCTCGGTGAAGTACTTGCCGCCCTTACGGGCTTTGATGTGGTTGCCCGTCCGGTGGCCGATGACGTACCCGACCTGGTTGCCGGCAATGGCAGCGATCATCGCGCCCACCGACAGCGCCCACACGTGGCCTGCACCGGATTCGTGACCGGCAAGCACGATTCCGGCTGTGATCAGCAGTGAGTCGCCGGGGAGAAACAACCCGAGGATGATCGCGCACTCGATGAAGACGAACGTGACGACGATAATCCAGACCAACAGGGGCCCGGCAGTCTCGAGTGGGGAGAAACTGCCGGATGCGAGCGTCATCGTGGTCAGTTCTTCGCCTCGTTCTGCAATCAGGGGGTGGGGTCTTCGGGGACTGTCACCGTCGAATTGTCCGTAGTGGAAGTATTCGCCGATTCACCACGTCTCGACGCCAGAATTCGCTTTCCGATTTCGAAGACGATCGGCAGAACCGACACCAGGACGATCAAGATGAAGATGTAGTCGACATTGTCGCGGATGAATTCGATCTGCCCCAGGAGGTAGCCGAGCAAAGTCACACCGGCACCCCACAGGATGCCGCCGACGATGTTGTAGGTCAGGAACAGTGAGTACTTCATCTTCGAGGCGCCCGCGACAACCGGTGCAAAAGTACGCACGATCGGCACGAACCTCGCCAGGATAATGGTGATCGGGCCGTGCTTTTCGAAGAAGGCATGCGACTCGTCGATGTACTTCTTCTTGAAGAACCGCGCGTCGTCCGTCTTGAACAGGGCAGTTCCGCCCTTGGCGCCGATGTAGAACCCGACTTGGTCACCCAGAATCGCGGCGATCGGAATCGTCACCAGGAGCACCCACAGCGGCGCGAACGGTTCGATCTCGGTGGACTTGGAAGCCGCGATCAGCCCTGCGGTGAAGAGCAGAGAATCGCCGGGCAAGAGCGGAAACAGCAGCCCTGATTCGATGAAGACCACCAGAAGCAGTCCCACCAGAACCCACGTTCCGAAGGAATTCAAGAGGTTCACGGGATCGAGGAAGCCAGGCAGCAAGGCCAGGTTCGTCACGGATTCAGTTGCTGCCTGCACATTCACGGGGGCCAGAGTACCGGCCGAATCTGAGTGTTTCCCACCACCGCAGGTCATCGCGTCGGTGGCGGCGGCCGAGACCGCAAAGAGACGTGACGAGTCGGACTTGCCATACTGCTAGGACCACACGAAGCGCTTTCACATCGCCGAGCGCTCCGAACGACACGTATATGGAGGACTCCCGCCGTGCCTATCGCAACTCCCGAGGTCTATGCCGAGATGCTTGGTCGGGCCAAGGAGCATTCCTTTGCCTTCCCCGCCATCAACTGTGTCGGCTCCGAATCCATCAACGCAGCCATCAAGGGCTTCGCGGACGCCGGCAGTGACGGCATCATCCAGTTCTCGACGGGCGGCGCCGAGTTCGGTTCCGGTTTGGGCGTCAAGGACATGGTCACCGGCGCTGTTGCGCTCGCCGAGTTCGCACACGTGATCGCGGCAAAGTACGACGTCACCATCGCGCTGCACACCGACCACTGCCCGAAGGACAAGCTGGACACCTACGTGCGTCCGCTGCTCGCGATCTCGCAGGAGCGCGTCGACGCCGGTCGTAACCCGCTGTTCCAGTCGCACATGTGGGACGGCTCGGCTATCCCGATCGACGAGAACCTGGCCATCGCCAAGGAACTGCTCGCCCTCTCCAAGGCTGCACGCATCATCCTCGAGGTCGAGATCGGTGTCGTCGGCGGCGAAGAAGACGGCGTCGAGGCCGAGATCAACGACAAGCTCTACACCTCGAGTGAAGACTTCGAGAAGACGGTCGATGCTCTAGGCATCGGCGAACAGGGCAAGTACCTGCTCGCAGCCACCTTCGGCAACGTCCACGGCGTCTACAAGCCGGGCAACGTCAAGCTCAAGCCCGAGGTTCTCGAAGAGGGCCAGAAGGTCGCCGCTGCCAAGCTCGGCCTGGCCGCCGGCTCGCAGCCCTTCGATTTCGTCTTCCACGGTGGATCGGGATCGCTGAAGTCCGAGATCGAGGATTCGCTGAACTTCGGCGTCGTCAAGATGAACGTCGACACCGACACCCAGTACGCGTTCTCCCGTCCGATCGCCGGACACTTCTTCTCCAACTACGACGGCGTCCTCAAGATCGACGGCGAGGTCGGAAACAAGAAGGCATACGACCCGCGCAGCTACCTCAAGAAGGCCGAAGCAGGCATGACGGCTCGCGTCGTCGAGGCGTGCAACGACCTGAAGTCGGCCGGACGCTCGGTGTCCGCAGGCTGATCGGCTTCACAACTGCGCTTCACAGAACAAAATGCGCGCCGACGAATTTCTCGTCGGCGCGCATTTTCTGTTCAGGTGCTTACTTGCTGGGATCGCAGACCTTCCACGTGCCGTCCTGGCGCTCGAGGTCGAACGTGCGCCACGACTGTTCGCCGGTGCTCGGCAAACTTGCCTGGACCTGAGCGATCGCGGTGTCGTCGGTGATGCGCACCGCATCGACGGCTCCGACCTGCGGGATCGTCTTCTGAGCGACGGCATTGTCGTGGACCTGAGCGAACGCCGCGTCCGGAATAGTGCGGTAGTACTCGCCCAGCGCGCCACACGTCGACGTTCGTAGAGTCGCCAGATCACCGGTCTGAAGAGCATCGACGTACGTCGAGATGGCGGTCTGAACCTGGGCTTCAGGTGAGCTTTCGCCGCTACCGCTGTTGGACGAGACGAAGACTGCGATGCCGATTGCCGCGAGGACGGCGACGCCGGCCGCTGCTGCCGCGATGTACCAGCCCTTGCCGCTGCGCTTGGTTTTTTCCGGCGCGGCAGGCTCGATGCGAGTCGGCATCGGCTGGGCCGGCGGTGGGGTCGCTGCGACACCCACACGTTGAGGTGCGGCGCGCTGCTGCGGTTGAGGTGCGGCGCGCTGTGGCGGTTGAGGCGCGGAGCGCTGTGGCGGTTGAGGCGCGGCGCGCTGTGGCGGTGGCGGCGGGGTCGGAGCTTGCCGGGGTGGCGGTGTCGGCTGCGCGGCTTTCGGAATCGCGACGGTGGCGGGCTCCGGCTCGGGCTGGGGTGTCGGTGCTGCTGCCGGTGTTTCTGCTGGTGTTGGTGTGGGTGCCTGAGTTGCCTTGGGGATCGCGACGGTTGGCGCGCTGGCGGCTTTGGCGTCGCCGCCCGCATTCGAGTTCTTGTCCGCCTTCGAGTTCTTGTCTGCCTTCTGGATCGCCACAGTCGCAGGTTCGGTCGGGGCCGACTTCTCGGGCGCACCCTTCGGGGCTGCGCTCTTTTTCGAGTTGTCGTCTTTCGAGTCCGGCACGGGTAACCCTTCGGTCTTATGCGGCAATGACAATGTCAGGGTAACGACCGGTATGTACCGGGCATAACTCCGACCGTCGGCGAGGCGGTCCTGTGGCAGAAAGGCGTAGCGGGCACAATGAGCGCATGACCCAATTCGGTGACCTGCTCGGACCCAAGCCCACTCTGCTTCCCGGCGACGACGAGGCGGAATCGGCACTGCTCAACCACGCTGACCCGGCCCAGGTCGCGGCCGACCATCCCACTGCCTCCATCGCGTGGGCCTACCTCGCCGAGGCTGCCATGGACAAGGGCGAAACCATCACTGCCTACGCCTACGCGCGTACCGGCTACCACCGCGGACTCGACCAACTGCGTCGTAACGGTTGGAAGGGTTTCGGTCCTGTGCCCTACAGCCATGAACCGAACCGCGGATTCCTCCGTTGCGTCGCTGTCTTGGCCAAGGCCGCGAAGACGATCGGTGAGGCCGACGAGTACGCGCGTTGCCTAGATCTGCTCGAAGACTGCGATCCCAACGCCGCCGAAGCGCTTGGCCTCGGTTAGCAGTTTCCGTCCGAGCCCGGCCGGTATCAAGGACCGTGCTCGCAAATCGGTGCGTCGGCTTCAGACGTCGGCGCTACCGATCATTCAATGTGCCTTGGCGGCCGGATTGGCGTGGTGGGTTGCCACTACGGTGATCGGGCACCATGCGCCGTTCTTCGCGCCGATTGCCGCCGTGGTCTCGCTCGGTCTGTCGTTGGGCGCCCGACTACGACGTTCGTTCGAGTTGGTTGCGGGTGTCACGGTCGGTATCGGAATCGGTGACCTGATCATCTCCGGCATCGGGAGCGGACCCTGGCAGATCAGTTTGGTTGTCGTGCTGGCGATGTCCGTCGCGGTGCTACTGAACAGCGGGCCGATCTTCTCCATGCAGGCCGGAAACTCGGCCGTGCTGGTGGCGACGCTGATCCCACCGGGCGGCAGCGGCGGGCCCGATCGCATGATCGACGCCCTTGTCGGTGGTTTGGTGGGCATCGCGGTGGTCGCGATCATCCCCACGCACCCGGTACGACGCGCACGCAAGGACGCTGCATCGATTCTCGGAACAGCGTCAGAGGTACTGCAATTGGTGGCAGACGGCCTCGTCGCGAACGACCCGGACCCGATCGTGAAGGCGCTGCAGAAGGCGCGCGCAACTCAGGGTGCCATCGACGGATTGCGCAGCAACCTCCTCGGCGGGCGCGAGATCAGCCGAATCTCCCCGCTGTACTGGAACAGTCGACCGCGCCTCGAAAGGCTCATGGCGACAGCCGATCCCATCGACAACGCGATGCGCAACATTCGAGTGCTCGCGCGTCGTTCGTTGACGTTGGTCAGGGACGACGAGATCCTCGATCCTCGTCTGGTGGCTCAGGTCGAGCGCTTGTCGAAAGCCGTCGAAGTTCTCAAGGACATGATCCTGGCGGAGCCGGGGGAGCAGCCTGATCAGGCCGAGGCAGCGCGCGTCCTGCGCTCGGTGGCGAAGGAACTGAAACCGGCGATAGTCGAGAACGCAGGCCTGTCCTCGACGGTGGTGTTTGCCCAGATTCGATCGCTGGTGGTCGACCTCTTGCAGGTAGCAGGCATGAAGCGCATCTCGTCGATCGCCACTCTGCCGCCCACTGTGCCGCACCCGGCGTACGAGCCGGATCACTGACCTCTGCCTTTTCCCGCTCACTGAGCAACTCATTGTATGTATGCGAATGTATGCATATGCTCTGAGAAGGACTTGGGAGGGAACAGGACAAATGGGAGCAGGGCACGGCCATTCACACGGCCACTCGGCAGCAGATTCGGTCGGAGTAGGGCCGTCACCGCAACGCATCAAGAAAATGGCGATCGCGCTTGCGATCCTCGTTGCATTTCTCGTACTCGAAGCCACGGTCGGCATTCTGATCAACTCGCTGGCGCTGCTTGCCGACGCCGGCCACATGCTCACCGATGTGGTGGGCATGGCCATGGGATTGACGGCTTTGCTGCTCGCGAAGAAGGGCAGCACCACCGCGGCCAGGACCTTCGGTTGGCACCGCGCCGAAGTGCTGACCGCCATGGCCAACGCCGTGATGCTGCTGGCCGTCGCCGCCTGGGTCTTCTACGAGGCAATCGGCCGCATCGGTAACGAACCCGAGATCCCGGGCGGCGCCCTGATCATCACTGCGGCCGCCGGTCTGGCCGCGAACATCGTCGTGATGCTGATGCTGCGCGGCGATTCCAAGGACAGCCTCGCGGTGCGTGGCGCCTACCTCGAAGTGCTTGCAGACGCCGTCGGTAGCGTCGGAGTTCTGATTGCCGGTGGCCTTGTCCTGCTGTTCAACTGGACGTGGGCGGACGTCGTCGTCGGTGTTCTCATCTCGCTGTGGGTGGTGCCGCGTGCGATCAAACTGGCCGCAGCATCGCTGCGCATTCTGACGCAGGCGTCGCCGGCCGACGTCGACGTCGAAGCGGTCGAGGCCGACCTGGCGGCGCTGCCGAGCGTGATGGGTGTTCACGACCTACACGTCTGGACGCTCACCACCGGCATGGATGTCGCGACGGTCCACCTGACCAGTGACGCGAATTCGTCGAACGTTCTGGAATCCGCGCGCACCGTCCTCGAGAGTCACGGTCTTTCCCACGCCACCGTTCAGGTGGAATCGTGTGCCAACGGCGAGCATTGCGAGAAGAACGTCACTTGGTGAAGCGGGTGATCTCCTTGCCCGGCTTCCAGAGATCGACGTACATGTGCTCGTCGTCGACCGTCGTGTGCACCACCTCGTCGATGTCGAGGACAAAGAGGTGCAGAGGTTTCGGAACCTCGTAGGCGTAGCTTGCGAGCACGGCTTCGAACTCGTCGCCGGTCACCTCGCGTGCGATTCCGGCGATCTTCGCATCGCCGCCCTCCATGGTGTGCTCACCGGGATTGCTGTGTAGGGCGTAGCGCCCGTCACGGATGAGATCCTTCGCCTTGAGTGCGCCGAACATCGAACCGAGCACCAGACGCCCGTCGAGGATTTCGACTTCGGTGCCGCTGACCCGCGGTGAACCGTCCTTGCGCAGCGTTGCGAGGACGTGATGCTTGTGGGCTTTGAATCGTGCTTGGACCGCGACGGCAAGAGCGGGTACTTCTTCGGAGAACTGCTTCCAAGTGACCATGACGGTCATTGTGCACCCCTATTCCTGACAACTTCTGTCAGTGATTCTCGGTAATGTTCGGTCCATGAGATCCGCGCGGTTGCTCCAACTCATGCTGCGTTTGCAGGGGAGTCGCGGCGTTATCGCCGATCAGTTGGCCGAAGAGTTCGGCGTTTCGGTGCGGACGATCTACCGCGACGTGGCCTCGTTGTCGGCTGCCGGCGTGCCGATCTGGACCGAGAGCGGCCCCGGTGGTGGCATCCGTCTGCTCGACGGTTGGCAGTCCAAGCTGTCCGGCATGACGGACGACGAGACGTCCGCACTCATGCTGTTGGGCGTGCCGTCCATCGCTGCAGATCTCGGGCGATCCGACGCCGTCGGTTCGGCGGGGGCAAAACTGCTCCGCTCCCTGCCCGGTCCCCTGCGCGAGAGTGCACGACTGTGGCAGGACCGCATTCTCGTGGACGTTCCGGGTTGGTTCGGCGGCGTCGACGACATCTCTGCGCTTCCGATCGTCACATCCGCTGTGCTGGACTCGCGTCGACTGCGCTTCGTCTATCGCGATCGCGAGCGGACGGTCGATCCGCTGGGTCTGGTCATCAAAGCCGGTGTTTGGTATCTGGTGGCGGGGATGAACGGTCGAACGCTGTCGTTTCGAGTCGGGCGCATCAAAAATGCCGTGGTAGAAGATGATTCGTTCACTCGGTCGGTGGATTTCGATCTGCCGTCGTGGTGGACGGCGTCGATGGCCGAGTTCGACCGTTCGCTGCTTCGCTTCGAGTGTCGCGTGCGGTTGTCACCAGAGGGCAGCCGCCGGCTCCCCGATGTGGTGGGCGAGCTTGCCGCTGCCGTCGAAGTGGGGCCAGAGGACAACGACGGATGGGTGAGTGCCGAGCTGAAACTCGAGAGCGAAGCTGTCGCGCTCTCGCAGTTGATCGGTTTGGGAGCGGACGTCGAAGCGCTCGAGCCACGGTCGTTGCGTGAAGGACTGCGCGCTGTGGCGGAGCAGATGGTGCTCCGCCACAACTCGCAGTGACTAGGCCGTTGCAGAACGCTTTGCGAGCAGGCGAGTGATACCCAGTTGAGCTGCGACGATGATGGCGCCGACCACCAGACCCAGTGCCGCCGACGCAAGGGTGTTGACGATCCACGCCAGTACCCCGCCGACTCCGGCGATGTCACTGACTGCTTCTTCGCCGTGATGAACGGCGTCGTACAGCGGGTGGAAGCCCAGTTCGTCGATGCCGACCAACAGGATGTGGCCACCGACCCACAGCATCGCGGCGGTACCCACCACCGAGAGCACCGACATCACGTGAGGCATGCCGCGAACGAGGCCTCGGCCGACCTTGTGGGTGAAGCCAGACGACGTCTCGGCGATCTTCAATCCGATGTCGTCCATCTTCACGATCAGTCCGACGACGCCGTAGACGACCACGGTGATGACGACCGCCACGACGGCAAGGATCACCAACCGGCTCCAGAAACCTTCGCCCGCGATGGTGTTGAGTGCGATCACCATGATCTCGGCGGACAGGATCAGGTCGGTGCGGACGGCGCCGGAAACCACTGCTTCTTCGTCGCGAGGATGCTCGTCAGCGGCCTCGTGGTGGTCACCGTGGCCGAAAATCGCACCCCAGATCTTGTGAACCGCTTCGTAGCTGAGGTAACAGCCGCCGACCATCAACAGTGGCGTCAGCAGCCAGGGGAGGAACTGACTCAGCAGCAGAGCGATCGGAAGAATGATCAGCAGCTTGTTGCGCAGCGACCCGATGGCGATGCGCTTGATGATGGGCAACTCGCGTTCGGCCGCGAGCCCACGGACGTACTGCGGCGTGACGGCTGCGTCGTCGATGACGACGCCTGCAGCTTTGGCGGTCGCCTTACCGGTTGCGGCGGCGACGTCGTCGATCGAGGCGGCAGCCATACGAGCCAGGGCTGCGACGTCGTCGAGCAGGGCGAAGAGTCCTCCGGCCATCACAGACCTCCAGTGGAATCAGTGGAAAGAGGTGGCCGGACCGATCCGGTGACGCAGTTACTTGATCGCACGAGGTCTCTATCCATGATGGTCGTTGGTGAGGTCAGGTCACCTGGAACGATACCGGGGTCATCCGTCAGGGACTGCGTCGCGCGGCCGGTCGTTCTTCGTCACGAAAGGTCTTCCCGACCCGGTGCTCGCGTGTAAGACTGCACAGAAGATCGATCGAAACGGGGCACTATGCGTGAACCAGACACTGCACAGGTCGCCAAGACTTTCGACGCAATGGCGGCGCACTACGACCGACAGATCGGGCGCTTCGAGCGCTTTGTGCTCGGTGACGCCCGGAAATGGGCAGTAGATCAGGCGCATGGGCGCGTGGTCGAAATTGCCGTGGGCACCGGGCTGAACCTGCCGCTCTACGGGGACGACGTCGACTACGTCATCGGCGTCGACATCTCGACTGCGATGCTCGATCAGGCCAGGGTCAAGGTCTCCGAGGGAGTGAAGACCGAAGTCGACCTACGACTCGGAGACGTGCAAGCACTCGATGTTCCTGACGAATGCGTGGACACATTGGTCTCCACCTACGCGTTCTGCACGATCCCCGATCCGGACCGAGTTGCCAGCGAAGCATTTCGAGTGCTGGTGCCTGGTGGTCGATTCGTGCTCGCTGAGCACGGGCCGAGCACCAACACGGTTGTACGGGCGCTGATGAAGGCCGTCGAACCGCTTTCTGTACGGTTCGGTGCCGATCACCTCACCCGCGAACCGGTCGGATACCTCGAAAACGCAGGCTTCCTGATCGACGAGGTGCAGCGCAGTGGACGGGGTGGAATCGTGTTCCGGGTCGTTGCGCGCAAGCCGGATCCCGAATGGACGGCACTCGGTCACTAGTGTCCGAGTGCCGTCCAGCGGTGACCGCTCAGCCCAAGCGCTCCAGGATGGTTGCGTTGGCCAGCCCACCTGCCTCACACATGGTTTGGAGTCCGTAGCGCGCGCCGCGCTGCTCCATCGCGTTGACCAGGGTGGTCATGATCCGCGTTCCGCTGCCACCTAGTGGGTGGCCGAGCGCGATGGCGCCGCCGTGGACGTTCACCTTGGACAGGTCGACGCCGGTGTCCGCTGCCCACGAGAGGACGACGGGGGCAAACGCCTCGTTGACCTCGAACAGATCGATGTCCGAGACCGTCAACCCCGCACGGGCCAAGACCTTCTCGGTGGCCGGGATGACCGCCGTGAGCATGTACAGCGGATCGTCGCCGGCGACAGCGAAGCTGTGCAGCCGTGCCTTCGGGGTGAGGCCGAGTTTCGCGGCGATCTCACTGGTCGTGATCATCACCGCCGAACTGCCGTCCGAAAGCGGGCTGCTGTTGCCCGCGGTGATGGACCAGTCGATCTGTGGGAATCGCTGGGCGTAGTAGTCGGATTCGAAGGCGGTCCGTAGGCCGGCAAGGGTCTCGACCGTGGTACCGGGGCGGATGGCCTCGTCGACCGACAGCTGCGGGAGCGTGGCGAGTTCCTTGGTGAAGTAACCACTCTCGGTTGCCAGCGCGGCTTTCCGATGACTCGACGCCGAGAATTCGTCGAGTTGGGTGCGGCTCAGTCCCCACTTGGCAGCGATCAATTCGGCGCTGATGCCCTGCGGTACCAGTCCGTCCGGATAGCGCTCTTCGAAACCTATACCGAGTGACTCGCGCCCGACGCTACTCGAGCCCATCGGCACTCGGCTCATCGACTCGACTCCGGCAGCAACAACGATGTCGTACGCACCGGCAATAACGCCCTGAGCAGCAAAATGAACTGCTTGTTGGCTACTTCCACACTGTCGGTCGACGGTGGTTCCCGGTACCGACTCAGGGTAGCCGGCGGCGAGAAGGGCAGTGCGAGTGACATTCTGGCTCTGTTCGCCGACTTGACTGACCGCGCCGCCGATGACGTCGTCGATCAGCGCAGCATCGATCCCGGTGCGCTCGACTACCGCTTTGAGGCTGTGGGCGAGGAGGTCGACGGCGTTGATGCCGTGCAGGGCGCCGTTCGCCTTTCCCTTGCCGATCGGAGTGCGAACGGCTTCGACGATAACTGCGTCTCTCATGACAAATTCCTTTCAGGGATGGCGGATTCAGCAGGGACAACTGGGGTGGGTGTGGTCGAAGGCGTCATTCCCAGCGATGCCAGGGCAGACACAAGCGCGACGGCAAAGATCACCCACCAGGCCTGGCGGAAGGTGTCGGGGTCGACGGAGGAGCCGAGAACCGCGATCAGAACACTCACGCCGAGAACGGTTCCGATCTGTCGGCTCATGCTGACGATTGCGCTACCGGTGGCCGATCTGGCAGGTGCAAGATCCGCCGTGGCCTGCGACAGAATGGTCGGCAGGGCAAGGCCGACACCGATTCCGGCGATGATCCAGCCCGGCAGGAGTCCGGTCGCGTAGTTGGGCGTCGAATCAACCGAGACGAGGACCAATACCGTTCCGACGGCCCACAGAAGGCTGCCGAGTGCGGCGACGCGTCCCGCCGAGTACTTGCGCGAAAGCGATCCACCGGCGATCGCGAACAGCGGAACCAGAAGCGGACCCGGCGAGACGGCGAAGCCGGTGCGCAATGCCGAGTATCCCCAAACTTCTTGCAGCCAGAGGATGTTCGAGAGCAGTCCGGCAGCAAATGCCGCGCTGAACAGGATGGCGGTGACGTTGGACCAGGCAAAGGAGCGGATCTTCAGAAGGTCGGGAGCAATCAACGGAGTGCGATGGCGAGAGTTGCTCCACCAGAACGAAAGTAGGGTCGCGACGGCGACGGCGAAGGCGATCAGAACGCGGTTGTCGGTCCATCCCCAATCAGGTCCCTGGACGAGTGCCAGCGCGAGAGAGCCGATTCCGACTGTGAGGAGGGCGGCGCCGACGAAGTCGATCCCGGCATCGGAGTCCTTGTGTGTTGTATCCGGGACGAGTCGGATTGCGAAGTAGAGCAATACGATCCCGACTGGCACATTGATCAGGAAGACCCAGCGCCACGACGCCTCGACGAGAATGCCGCCTACGACGGGGCCGAATGCCGCAGCGGCCGCGCCGGCTGCCGCCCAGATGCGTACGCCGGATTGACGTTTCGCAGCCGGGAGTGCACTGATCAGGAGGCCGAGGCTGGCCGGGGTGAGCGCTGCGGCGCCGACTGCCTGAACGATGCGGAATGCCACCAGTGCCCACAATGACGGACTGAAAGCGCAGGCGGCGCTGGCGAGGGTGAACAGTGCGAGGCCGGCGATGAAGGCGCGCTTGTGCCCGATCCGGTCCGCCCAGCGTCCGAGGGGGATCAAAAGCGCGGCGTAGACGATCGCGTAGCTGTTGAGGATCCAACTGAACTCGCCTAGTGAGTGGCCCGGGTAGCTCTTGGCGATGTCGCCGAAGGCCACGTTGACCACAAAAAGATCGAGGCTGGCGACAAACGGCGCTCCCGACAGAATTGCGAGGAGCGGCCCAGTCCGCACTGGCTGGCTATGAAGTTCCATAGTCAGCAATCTAGACTCTGGCTATGGTTATGGCAAGCCAGGGGGTATGGTGAATTGCATGGACGCTGTACGACTGACCGGAGTGCTCGAAGATCGCGACGCCTGGCGGGCCACGCACTGTTCGATCGGGCGGGCGATGGAAGTGGTCGGCACCCGGTCCGCGATGCTCATTCTGCGAGAGGCCTATTACGGCACAACGCGTTTCGACGACTTCGCGTCGCGAGTCGGCATCACCGAGGCGGTTGCGTCGGCAAGGCTGAAAGAACTCACTGAGGCGGGACTGTTCGAGCGTGTGCCGTACAAGGAGCCTGGAAAGCGGACGCGGCACGAGTACGTGCTCACCGAGAAGGGCCGTGACCTGCTGCCGGCGGTTCTTGCGCTGATGCAGTGGGGAGACAAGTATCTGCACGGCGGAAAAGGCGGACCGTTGGAGGTGGCGGACGACGCCACTGGCGAGCGTGTTCGCGTCGAGGTGCGCAGTGAGTCGGGTCGTGAAGTACCTTTGGGGGAGTTGCGAGTCTCTGTCAACGAATCGCGTCGGCGGTTGCGCGAATAGCAATGCATCTCAACAGCTCTCGAGTGTAGGTCTTCTTGAAGTTGTCCGTTTTGTCTCTAGTTATCGAAAGTATGTTCGATTAAACTTTCGGTATGAACAGTCGGGAAGCATGGCAGCTGGATGGTGAGGGCCTCAAGGGTGAGGTTCTGGATCTGGTGCGTGTCCGGCACGAGTTGCAGTCGCGGATGGTGTTGTTGATCGTGGAGATGTTTTCCCGTGAGGTTCTCGGGGGGGAAGGGTTTTCGGGCGATCGCTCAGTGGTTGCATGGTTCGACGAATTTGGAGATCGGTGAGTGCAGTCTGCTGGTCGGGTTGGCGCGGTTGTTGATGCTCGAACCTGTTGTGGGCGATGCGTTTCATCGTGGTGATGTGGATGCGTTGAAAGCGCGTCAGGTGGCGTCGTTTTGTCAGCATCCGCCGAAGAACATGACGCCGGCGGATGTGGAGAAGGCTCGCGGGATCTTGTTGGGGTTGGCGTCGAAGAACATTGCGGATTGTGATGCGGTGCGGGCGGCGATTCGGCGGATCGAGAAGCAGTACGGCAAGCGTGAGGACGGTGTTCCGGTCGGCGAGGATTCGGAGCGCAACGAGTTCTACGCCTCGAAAGGCTTGTACGGCAGAGTGACCGTGAAGGGTGATCTGGATGCTGTGAACGGGGACCGTCTGATCACGTTGCTGTCGAGCCTGTCCGCTCCGACACCGGAGAAGGACGGCGTGAAGGACACGCGTACTCCGGCATTACGGCGGGCGGACGGGTTTTGCGAGTTGTTGCGCCGTTACGAGGGGGCGGGGTTGGGCCCGGTCGAAGGCGGCGTGAAACCACACATCACGGTCACCGCATCGGCGAAAGACATGACGGACCTCCAAGCGTTGAAAGACCTCCTGCCGTCGACGGAGGAACTCGGGTTCGCGTGGACCGATTGGGTAGGGCCGATCAGTATCGATACTGCCCGGATGCTGGCGTGCGACTGCACCGTGACGCGGATCTTGTTGGATGAGAACGGTGTTCCGCTCGACTGCGGCAAGGAAGCGAGAACGGCGACTGTTCCGCAGCGCCGGGCGTTGGCGGTTCGGGATGGCGGGTGTGCATTTCCGGGGTGCGGAACACCCTCGGGGTGGTGCGATGCTCACCATATTGTTCACTGGAATGATGGTGGCCCAACGGATCTCGACAATCTGATCTTGTTGTGCGGTCATCATCATCGGACGCTGCATCATACGGAGTGGCGGGTGGAGATCGGCCCGGATCGGAAGTCGGTGTTCTATCCGCCGATGTCCGTTGACCCGTATCAACAGCCGATCGGCGGGAACAGCCCACCCACAGCAGCCTGAAGTGAAACAACTCGAGACGTGAGCACCGGGGCACCGCCATGCCCCGGTGCTCGAGCCCGCCTTTGGGAGTCTGGGTGGTTGGCTGGGTGGCTGTGTGTCAGCTCAGCGACTTCTTGAACCCGATGTGGGAGGCGACAAATCCGAGTCGCTCGTAGAAGTCGTGAGCTTCCTTGCGAGTTTGATCCGAGGTGAGCTGCGCCAGGAACGCGCCGCGCCGGGCACCTTCTTCGCAGGCCCAACGGATCATCGAACTGCCGATGCCCTTGCTCCGGTAATCCTCGTGGACGCGAACAGCTTCGATCTGCAGTCGTGTCGCCCCCATTCGGCTCATACCCGGAATGAAGGTCAATTGCATGGTGCCGATCACTGCGTCACCGACCAGAACGGTGACGAGTAGTTGCGCCGGATCCTCGTCGATTCGCTTGAATGCGTCCTCGTAGATCGTTCGGGCCTCGGGGTTGGTCGTCTCCCGGGTGCTCCCGATCGGGTCGTCGGCGAGCAAGTCGATCAGTGCTTCCACGTGTCGAATCTCGGCCCGCGTGAGGGTGTACTCCACTCCGCCGGACTGAAATGACGTCGCAATCATCGATGCTCTCCTGAAGAAGAATGAATGTCTGAAATGTCAGACTCTCACGAGTCTCCTCCAGTGCACTCGATCACGTCCAAAAACGCATGAGGGCGTTACCGAGCATGGCGTAGTAGTCGGACACACCGCTCAGTTCGAAGATCCAGTAGATCGCATCGAAGAAGACGACATTGATCTGCGGGACAAACAGGAGCGCAACCAGCAGGAGCAGTCCGTACGGCTTGAACTGGTCGAGTTGGTGTCGTGTGTTGGGCGCGAGGTAGGGCTCCAGCGCGTTGTAACCGTCCAGACCGGGGACTGGTAGCAGGTTCAAAACTGTTGCCATGACCTGCAAGAAGGCCAGGAAACTGAGGCCGGCCCAGAACGTCAGATGCTCGGCCGATGAGCCGTACGTACGTATGACGACGAGGAGAATTACCGCGGCGACGGCGTTCGTGAACGGACCGGCGAGCGATATTCGCGCCTGCACCTTGGGCGGGAACATCCCGGTGCGCAGGTACACGGCGCCGCCGGGAAGCCCGATGCCGCCCAAGGCGATGAACAGCACCGGCAGACCGATCGAGAGCATCGGATGGCTGTACTTGAGCGGGTTGAGCGTCAGATAACCACGAGCCTCGACGTCGGTGTCTCCGTGACGCCACGCCAGATATGCATGGGCGAACTCGTGCAAGCACAGCGTGACTACCCAGCCGGCGACCACGAGGACAAAAACACCTGCGCGGCCCGCGATGGAACCCCACGTTGAGTTCCAAGCGACAATTCCAGCGATGACGGTGATCGCAACGACGCCCAGGAAGACGGGGCTCGGCCGAACCGCCGACCGTGCTGCTCCGGTTCTCACCTGACCAACAACCAAGTCTTGTCGTGCCGGTAGAAGGTCGAGCGCTTGAGATCGCGTGGGTTGGACACCCCGTCGCGAACCAGATGCGCTGCCGGCGAGCCCAGCTGAATGGCTCGGCCTTCCAGCCAGCGTCGCCCGCTCCAGCGGCTCTTGCGGTCGACCGATGCCTTGATCCCGGGGAGCTTGGGGCTCGGCACAATCCGGATACCGGGGACTGTGCCGGAGAACAGCTTGTTGTCGTCGACGTACGCCTCGCCGATCAATTCGGCGGCATCGGCCGGACCCGTGACAGTTGCCGCACCGACCAGCGCGATTCCGGCGTCGTCGCGAATGAGCGGCACGGTGTGGACTGTGCCTTTCAACGCCGTGCGCGCCGCCCGGGCACCGGTTGCGAGTTTGTACGCGTCGGTTGCGTCGGACCTGTTCTCGGTGACGTAGGCGAGTTCGACGTTGAGTCGCTCCAGTCGCATCAACCGTGTCAATGCCGCGGCAAACGCGCCGTCGTTACCCACGACGATCAAGCGAGGCTCCGTGACGACCTGCAGTTGGGACAGGGCCTCGTCGAAGTCCTGCTTCTCCGGAAGTTCAGGGACAGTGAACGACGTGAGTTCACCCAGGGGGAGTGGAACCGGCGAATCGCCACATTTGAGCACCACAGGGGTCAAAGCCACTCCTAGCTCGATCAAGACTTCTTCTCGGGTAGTGGGACCTCGCCACCCTTCCCCGAAATGGCCGTCCGAATCACTGCCGACGATCTTAGTGCGAGTCTCTGTGTCGACTCGCAATCGTGATGGTCACCGGCCAAATTCTGGACCGTCAGGTCTGGTCTGGTGCTCTGGGCTAGACTGCTCCTTCGGTCACTGCAACAGTTCGGCGCTGCATCATGTGCGCGGAAGCCAGGCAGTACCAATGCGGCGGGACAACTGCTGCACGTCGACCGTAGGAGACAACGTCATGCCGGCAATCGTCCTGATCGGCGCCCAGTGGGGCGACGAAGGTAAGGGCAAAGCTACAGATCTACTGGGCGAGCAGCTTCAGTGGGTCGTGCGATACCAGGGCGGTAACAACGCCGGACACACCGTGGTTCTGCCGAACGGTGACAAGTTCGCACTGCACCTCATCCCGTCCGGAATCCTCACCCCCGCCGTCAACAACGTCATCGGTAACGGTGTCGTCGTCGACCCGGGTGTGTTGCTGACTGAATTGGCAGGCTTGGAAGAGCGCGGTGTGGACACGTCCCGCCTGCTGCTTTCTGCTGATGCGCACCTGATCATGCCGTACCACGTGGCCATCGACAAGGTCACCGAACGCTTCCTGGGAGCGAAGAAGATCGGCACGACCGGCCGCGGTATCGGCCCGTGCTACCAGGACAAGATCGCCCGTGTCGGTGTCCGTGCTGCGGACGTCCTGGACGAGAAGATCCTGACCCAGAAGGTCGAAGCAGCACTCGAATTCAAGAACCAGGTGCTGGTCAAGATCTACAACCGCAAGGCACTCGACCCGCAGCAGGTCGTCGAAGAGGTACTGACGCAGGCCGAGGGTTTCAAGCACCGCATCTCGGACACGCGCCTGGAGCTCAACCTCGCCCTCGAGCGCGGCGAGACCGTCTTGCTCGAAGGTTCGCAGGGCACTCTGCTGGACGTCGACCACGGCACGTACCCGTACGTGACCTCGTCCAACCCCACCTCGGGTGGTGCGGCGGTCGGTTCGGGCATCGGTCCCACCAAGATCACCACGGTGCTCGGAATCCTTAAGGCGTACACGACACGTGTCGGTTCCGGTCCGTTCCCGACGGAGCTGTTCGACGATCACGGCGCATACCTGGCGAAGCAGGGCGGCGAGGTCGGTGTCACCACCGGACGCGCTCGTCGTACGGGATGGTTCGACGCTGTCATCGCGCGTTACGCGACGCGCGTCAACGGCATCACCGACTACTTCCTCACCAAGCTGGACGTGTTGAGCAGCCTCGACACCGTGCCGATCTGTGTCGCGTACGAGGTGGACGGTGTCCGCCACGACGAAATGCCGATGTCGCAGAGCGACATTCACCACGCCAAGCCCATCTACGAAGAGATGCCTGGCTGGTGGGAGGACATCTCGGAGGCTCGCACCTTCGAGGAACTGCCGCAGAATGCGCAGAACTACGTGCTTCGACTTGAAGAGCTCTCGGGTGCGTTCATCTCCTGCATCGGTGTCGGTCCCGGCCGCGACGAGACGATCGTCCGGCGCGAGATCGTCCGCTAGTTCGTCCCTCGAGATCCCCGCTCCTGCAAGCAGGAGCGGGGACTTCGTGTTTCAAGCCAGCTTCGACAAGTGCGCGGTGACGGTCTTCCAGTCGGGAAACTCGGTGCTGCCGAACTTGATCCACTCGCCCTCGAAACGATCTGCGCCGTTTGCTCCGCGGTCGTCGACGAGGTAATCGCCTCGATTGAGGTGCTTGTGGTGCGAGAGGATCAGACGTTTGTACGCGACGCTGCCCTCCTCCATGCCGAGGTGCTCTTGGACCCACAGAACCTTGTCGTGCCAGGCTGTGGCGTTCTTCCACGGCGCTGTCGAGAGGATGTAGGTGTCGAACTGCTGCGCCAGTTGGTGGTAGGCGTCGATAGCACCGTCGAGAGGATCCATGCGAGAGAAGATGTGCGGCGCTTCGTCGAGGTCGTTCTTGTACTTCTCCCGGACGCCGTCGGTCAGGCGATCGATGCCCGACTGGAAGTTGACCAAGGTGTTGTCGAGATCGATGTAGAGGATCTTTTTGGAAGCCGGCATGCAATCCCTCTCTGGAGACTTTCTGAGTGCGAAAAGAGTCCAGTTTTACGGAACTGGACTGAGATCAGTGAATTCTTCCCCTTGATCACAATCGCACGGAGGTCTGACAGAGTTGATCTCGCGGTCTGAAGTCTTGTCGTGGAAGATGCCGCCGAGGGGTGCTGCCAGGCGAAACTGCTCCAAACGAATGTATGTACCTTCACCTTCAGCGGGCGCGAAGAAGTAGACGAGCGCCACGAAGAGTCCGATGCCGATCAGGGTTGCGAAGGTAGTCATGGACATATGATCAACTCGACTGGTATTGAGTTACATAGCCAAGTTGTCGATACTGGACTGCATGATGACTCGAGTTCTCGGTGCCCGTTCGCTTGCGCGCGATCTGGGGTCCTGGCAGGAAGAGTCCGGGCGCAGGCCCGCGTACCGTGCGCTTGCCGACGGTATCCGCCTGCTCGTGCACGACGGTCGCGTTCCGCTGGGGGTCGCACTGCCGAGTGAGCGTGAACTTGCGACGGTGCTCGAACTCAGTCGGACCACGATCACGTCGTCGTACTCGGTGCTACGAGACGAGGGGTATCTGATCAGCCGGCAGGGCTCGCGAAGCACCGTGGCTTTGCCCGCCGGCGCGCGGCCGAACGGGTTGATGTTCCGCTCCCATCAACCGGGGCCGAGTGGGCCCGTCGTCGACCTCAGTTACGCGGCGATGGCAGCTCCCGCCGCTCAGGTCGAACTGGCGTATGCGTCTGCGCTGCAGGAACTTCCGAACTTCCTGCCCACGCACGGGATGGAACCGGTCGGGATCGCCGACTTGCGTGACGTGATCGCGCAGCGCTACACGGCGCGGGGTCTACCCACCACCGCCGAACAGATCATGGTGACCTCGGGTGCGCAGCACGCGCTTCGATTGTTGCTGTCGGTGCTCACCTCACCCGGCGAGCGAGTGCTGGTCGATCATCCGACGTACCCCAATGCGCTGGAAGCGATTCGGCGAAACGGCGCTCGGCCCGTACCGGTTCCGGTCCGACCGGAGTTCGCGGCGGCCGGAGCCTGGGATCTCGACGGGATTCGAAGTGCAGCAAGGCAAACCGCTGCCAGAATGGCGTACCTGATTCCCGACTTTCACAACCCGACCGGCCTCTGCATGGACTCTTCCGGCCGCGCCGAGCTTGCGAAGATTGCGCACGAAACGCGAATGACTCTGGTCGTCGACGAGACGATGGTGGACCTGTGGCTCGACGCACCGCCGCCGGCGCCGGTCGCCTCACATGGGCGAGGCGCGGCGAAAACCGAAGTGGTGACCCTCGGTTCGACGGCGAAGTCGCTGTGGGGCGGGCTACGTGTCGGTTGGATTCGCGCCGATGCCGCGCTCATCACCCAGTTGGTGGGGGCGCGCGCCGCGGTCGACCTCGGTACTCCCGTCATGGATCAGTTGGCAGCCGCTTACTTGCTCGCCGACGACCGCTCGTTGCTCGAACAGCGTCGCGAAGTGCTGCGAGAACAGCGTGCGGTACTCCTCGGTGCAGTGGCAGAGCATCTGCCCGACTGGCGTCCCACCATCGGCTCCGGTGGAATGTCGGTCTGGATGCGAATGTCCGCACCAGTCTCGACGGCGTTGGCGGCGGTGGCACCCAACTTCGGTGTACTCCTTGCCGCCGGCCCCCGTTTCGGCGTCGAAGGTGCGTTCGAACGATTCATCCGCGTGCCGTACGCACGTTCTCCCGAGGACCTCATTCGCGGCGTCGCGTCCATCGCCGCTGCGTACGACACCCTCGCGACGGATCGCGACACGGCAGACCAACGAATGGTCGTCGTCTGAGAACTGGGTACACACCCTGAAAGTGGTGTGAAACCAGGAGGTAGGGCATGACGGCGGTAGACGGTACAGGCGCAGCGGGAACAAGTGCGGCGGACGCGCTCGCAGAGCGATTGTTCGCGGCCACGCTCGGGGCGTCGGAGCTGCAGGCTGTGTATCTGGGCGACCGGCTGGGCTGGTACCGCGCGCTGAGCGATCACGGCCCGCTCACGTCGACGGAGCTGGCGGACCGGACCGGGACCGTCGAAAGGTATGCGCGAGAGTGGCTCGAGCAGCAGGCCGTCGCCGGTTACGTGGACGTCAATTCGGATGCCGATCGCCGGTACAGCCTGCCGCAGGCCCACGCCGATGTTCTGGTCGACGACGAGAACCTGCTTTTCCTGGCGCCGTTGGCGAGGCTGTTCGTCGCGACGACGTCGTCGATGCCGCGTCTACTCGACGCTTATCGTCACGGCGGGGGAGTCACGTGGGAATCGATGGGCCCCGATGCTCGCGAGGGCCAGGCGCTGCTGAACCGGCCGATGTATCTCCGGCAGCTCTGTCAGCAGTTCCTGCCGGTAGTCACCGACCTGCACGCCATTCTTGTCGGCGGCGGGCAGGTCGCTGATCTCGGGATGGGGGAGGGCTGGTCGTCGATCGCGCTCGCCCTCGGATACCCGAAGATCGAAGTGCACGGCTTCGACGTCGACGCGGCATCGGTGAACGCTGCCCGTCGTAACGCCCACGATCGTGGGGTGGACGACCGAGTACATTTCTCGTTGGTCGACGTCGCCGGACAGGCTCCTGAGGCCGGGCGAGTCGATGCCGGGACCTACGATGCCGTCTTCGCTTTCGAATGCCTTCACGACGTTCCGGATCCGGTGGGATTTCTGTCCACGGCTCGGGCGATTGCCCAGCCGGGCGCTCCGGTGATCGTCATGGACGAACGAACGGCAGATGTGTTCGATCCAGAGGCGGGTCCGATCGAGCAATTGTTGTACGGATTTTCGCTGACCTGCTGCTTACCGGACAGCCTGTCGCATCCGGGGAGCGTTGCCACCGGGACGGTGATGAGGCACTCGACACTCGAAAGCTATGCCAAGGCGGCCGGTTTCGAGCGGGTTGACGTGCTCCCGATCGAGCACGAGATGTTCAGGTTCTACAGGTTGGGCTGACGCCCCGTGCGTGGTTAGAGAGTCCTGAGGCTCCTTAACCGCGCACGGGGCCGAAGGCCCTAGGTCCAGACCGTGTCGATATCCGTCGCCTCACGCGCCGGCGCAGCGGGCGTCGCGGTGGGCGTGCGCGAGAAGCGCGGTGCGGGAGCATGCTGAGTGACGCCGTCGAGTTCGATGAGCGAACCGCGGGCCGCGATGTGTTCGTTGGACGGAGCCTCGGCGAAAGTCAGGACAGGGGAGACACAGGCGTCGGTGCCGAGAAAGATCTTGGCCCACTCGTCGCGAGTCTTGGACAAGAACTTTTCGGTGAAGAGCGTCTTCATGTCGTCCCACTTGGACGTGTCCATCTGGTGAGGGAGCGTCGCGGGATCGAGTTCGAGGCCCTCGAGCAACAATGCGTAGAACTGCGGTTCGATGGATCCGACGGCCATGTACTTGCCGTCGGAGGTCTCGTAGGTGTCGTAGAACGGAGCGCCGGTGTCGAGGAGGTTGACGCCGCGCTCGTCGGACCAGACGCCGCGACCGCGGAATGCCCACATCATGTGCGAGAGCGCGAGGGTTCCGTCGACCATCGCCGCGTCGACGACCTGGCCCTTACCGGACGTCGAGCGCTCGACGAGAGCCGACAGAATGCCGAAGATCAGGAACATGGAACCGCCGCCGAAATCGCCGACCATGTTGAGCGGCGGGACGGGGCGTTCACCCTTGCGTCCGATGGCGTTGAGGACACCGGTCAGTGAGATGTAGTTGATGTCGTGACCGGCGGCGTTGGCGAGCGGTCCTTCCTGTCCCCAGCCCGTCATACGGGCGTAAACGAGGCGCGGATTGCGCTCCGACACCACGTCGGGTCCGAGTCCCATGCGTTCCATGACGCCGGGGCGGAAGCCCTCGATGAGGACGTCGGCGCGGCCCAGGAGATCGAGAACCTTGGCGACGTCGGCCGGATCCTTCAGGTTGGCCTCGACGATGCGGCGGCCGCGCTTGATCTGGTCGGTTGCGTTCGAGTCCTGCGGAATCTGCCCTGCGCGCTGCACGATGACGATGTCGGCGCCCATGTCCGCCAAAAGCGTCGCGGCGTGCGGGCCCGGTCCCAATCCAGCGAATTCCACGATCCGAATGCCCGCGAGCGGGCCCTTCTTCTCCACAGCTTCTGCAGACACACGCACTCCCAATTCAGACGGTGACAACACTCCTGACTCGACGGTAACGTGTCGAATCGGTCAGGTGTGCTCCGGGGCACTGTGTCCGCCGAGGGAGGCGCCGATCACTAGACGGCGGCACCCTCGAACTGAGCGTTGTAGAGACGGAAATACGCGCCCGCCGCTGCGATGAGTTCGTCGTGTGTGCCCTGCTCGACGATCTTGCCCGCCTCCATCACGACGATCAGATCGGCGTTACGGATGGTGGAGAGCCGGTGCGCGATGATGAAGCTGGTGCGCCCGACGCGCAACGCGGACATTGCTTGCTGCACAAGCTGTTCCGTACGTGTGTCGACCGAGCTGGTCGCCTCGTCGAGAATCAGCAGCGACGGCTCCGACAGGAATGCTCGGGCAATCGTGATGAGCTGCTTCTCGCCGGAGCTGATGTTCGATGCCTCCTCGTCCAGCACGGTGTCGTACCCGTCCGGGAGCGTGTGGATGAAGCGGTCGACGAAGGCAGCGCGTGCGGCTTCGTGGATCTCGTATTCACTGGCGTCGAGCCGGCCGTACGCGATGTTGTCGCGGATCGTTCCGCCGAAGAGCCAGGTGTCCTGCAGGACCATGCCGACGTGCTTGCGCAAGTCGGAGCGGCGCATCTGCGAGATGTCGACGTCGTCGAGAGTGATTCGGCCCGAGTCGACTTCGTAGAAGCGCATGAGCAGGTTGACCAAGGTGGTCTTGCCGGCACCGGTGGGTCCGACGATGGCGACCATCTGCCCGGGCCGAGCCGTCAGGTACACGTTCTCGATCAACGGCTTGTCCGGCTCGTAGCGGAACGAGACGTTCTCGAACTCGATGTGTCCGACGTTGCGATGGCGTCCGGCGGGCTCGGGCATTAGTGGCACGTCGATGTCGGGCGACTGCTCGGGTTCGTCGAGAAGCTCGAAGACCCGCTCGGCCGACGCTGCTCCGGACTGCAGGCTCGTCGACATGGACGCGATCTGCGTGAGTGGTTGGCTGAACTGGCGCGAATAGACGATGAACGCCTGAACGTCACCGAGTGACATGTTGCCGCTGGCGACCTTGAGTGCGCCGACCACAGCGAGCAGCACGTAGGTGATGTTTCCGACGAAGTTCATGACCGGCATGATCAGGCTGGAGAGGAACTGTGCGCCGAAGGACGCGTCGAGGAGTTTCTTGTTCTGCTCGGCGAATTCACGCTCGGCTTCGGCCTGATGCCCGTACACGCGTACCAGGTCGCGACCGCTGTAGTTCTCTTCGATCTGTGCGTTGATCTTGCCCGTCTCGGTCCACTGAGCCTTGTACAACACCTGTGCACGCTTGGCGACCCTGGCAACGAGGAGCACCGATACCGGCACCGCGATCAGTGCGATCAGGGCGAGCATCGGAGAGATGACGAACATCATCGTCAGGACGCCGAGGACGGTGAGCACCGACGTCAGGAGCGAGGTCAACGTCGACGACAACGTCGACGAGATGTTGTCGATGTCGTTGGTGACGCGGCTGAGGATCTCGCCGCGCGGCGTCTTGTCGAAGTATGGAAGGGGGAGACGGTGAAGCTTCGCCTCGACCGAGGCACGCAGGTTGTAGATGGTCTTCTGGACGATGATGTTGAGGAGGAATGCTTCCAACCAGGCAAGTAGCGACGAGAGCAAGTACACGACGATCGCGAGCATGACGACTTTGCCGATGGCGTCGAAGTTCAGACCTACACCGGGAACGACGTCGGTCGAGTTGGCGACGAGGTCGGCGAACGTCGAATTTCCTGATGCGCGGATCGCCTCTGCTGCCTGATCGCGGGTCAGTCCGGCGGGCAGGCTCTTGCCGATGAACCCGGCGAAGATGAGGTCTGTCGCGTGACCGAGGATCTTCGGCACCGCGACGGAGAGCGCGATGCTGGCGATCGTCGCAACGACGACACAGACGACCGCAAACTTGTGTGGCTGCAGAAGCGAGAGAAGCCGCTTCATCGTCGCCTTGAAGTGGCGAGGTTTGGTGTCCGTCGCGGTCAGCGCGGGCTTCGGCTCTTTGTCGGGGTTCTCGGGGTTACTCGACTTCGCATCCCCGTCCGCGGATTCAGGTTCGCTCGGGATCTTGGCGAACACCACCGTCGGGGCATCGTCTAAGTACTGGCTGTTGGGGCTGCCCCACGTCGGGTCCTGCGGGCTGGTCATGCGCTCATCTCCGCGGGAATCTGGGAAGCCACGATCTCTTGGTACGTCGGACAGTTGGCCAGGAGGAACTGATGGTCGCCGAGACCGACCGGAGCGCCGTCTTCGAGGACCATGATCTGGTCGGCATCGATGATGGACGCGACGCGCTGCGCGACGATGATGACCGTCGAATGAGTCGAGACCGTGCGGAGTTCGCGTCGGACTGCGGCGTCGGTGTGCATGTCGAGTGCGGAGAACGAATCGTCGAAGACGAAGATCCGGGGTCTGCGGACCACAGCTCTGGCGATGGCGAGACGTTGTTTCTGTCCGCCCGAGAGATTGCCGCCGCCCTGGGCGATCGGAGACTCGAGACCGTCGGAGAGTTCACGGACGAAGTCGTCTGCCTGGGCGATGGTGAGGGCTGCCCAGATGTCGTCGTCGGTGGCGGTCGGGTTTCCGTAGCGGATATTGCTCGCGATCGTGCCGGCGAACAGGTAGGCCTTCTGGGGCACGTATCCGAAATTGGCGAAGAGTTCGTCCTGATCCCAGCCACGGACGTCCAAGCCGTCGACCAGGACGGCGCCGGCCGTGACGTCGAAGAGTCGGGGGATGAGTGAGACGAGGGTCGATTTGCCACTACCGGTACTGCCCACGATCGCGGTGACCGTTCCTGGCATGCATCGCATCGAGACATTCGACAGGACCGGCGTTTCGGCTCCCGGATACGTGAATCCGGCTCCACCGAACTCGACAACGCCGTAGGGGCTGGTCGGGCGAAGGGGCTGGGCCGGCGCGGGCACGGTCGGCTCGGTGTCGAGTACCTCGGTGATGCGGTCGGCACACACGGCCGCGCGGGGGATCACGACGGCCAACATGGTCGCCATGACCACGGACATCAGGATCTGCATGACGTAGGCGAGGAAGGCACTGATCTGGCCGATCTGCATGTCTCCGGTATCGACCAGATGCGCGCCGAACCACAGCACCGCGACGCTCGACAGGTTGGCGATCAACATGACGGTGGGCAGCAGAACCGCCTGGTAGCGACCGATGAGGAGCGAGGTGTCGGTCAGTTCCTTGTTGGCTTTGTCGAAGCGGATCGTCTCGTCGGGTTCTCGAACGAAGGCGCGGATGACACGCATACCGGTGAGCTGTTCGCGCAGTGATCGATTGATGTTGTCGATCCGCGTCTGCATCGTCCGGAAATGCGGGATCAGCTTGGCCACCACGACCGAGACGGTGATGCCGAGCAGTGGTACCGAAATCGTCAGGAGCCAGGACATCTGCAGGTTCTCGCGCAGCGCCATGATGATGCCGCCGATACACATCAGTGGGGCGCTGACGAGCATCGAGGAGGTCAGCATGACCAGGGCCTGGATCTGCAGGACGTCGTTGGTGTTCCGTGTGATCAGCGTCGGCGCACCGAAACTGTTGAATTCGCGATCAGAGAAGCTGCCGACGGCCTTGTAAAAGGCGCCTCGAACGTCGTGGCCGAAGCCCATCGACGATTTTGCCGCGAGATAGGTCGATGCGACCGACGCGATGATCGACGCAAGCGAGACCAGCAGCATGATCCCGCCCGTGGACATGATGAATCCGGTGTCGCCTCGGGCTACACCGTCGTCGATGATCCGAGCGTTGAGCGTGGGGAGGACTAACGACGCGATGGCCCCGAAGAGTTGAAGTGCGAGGACCCCGGCAAGCAACCAGCGGTACGGCGGCAGGTACGCCTTGAGGAGTTTTGCTAGCACGACGGTTCCCGGTGAGTTGCTTCGGTTGCCGCTCGTTCGCGATTGATCACAAGCACACGGTATGACAGATCGTGGTCGAGGTTGGCACCGACTCTGACGATTGCAACCATTTGTCCAAATCGGATGTGATGTCCAACACACTTGAATTCGATATTGGTTTCAGGTCACAGGGCCTCAACTGCCGGTTTACACATTGCTCCAATATGTCACGGTTTAACTTGGATCGAAACAAACTGGACGTACGTATTTAGCTTGGCTACAAAGGGGCGGAGCGAACAAAACGTGCGCCGCGTCATAGATATTCATGCAAGGAGTCACACATGGGATCCCTCGGAAACCTTCTCAAGGCCAACGGCATGGGCTGGGGCATTCTCCAGCTTCTTCCCCTGGTCAACATGCTCAAGACCCTTCAGGGGCTGGACACCGCGAGCTCGAACTCCTGACGTTCGACCACAACAATTCTTCCGAAACAACACAGGAGTAGTCGCATGACCTCGATTCAGAATCTCGACGCCTTCCTCAAGAGCGTTCTCGCGTTCGTAACCAAGTTGAACGCGGGATCGGCAGACGGCTCGGGTTCGGCCGGTTCCACTGCCGAGTAGTTCTCGGTCCCCACTTCATTTCAACTGCATCCCGACATAAGGAGACCCGACATGGGTTCGTTCGAAGACTTCAGCGGCGTCGTCAAGACGTTCATTCCGGTACTCAAGGACCTGTTCACGGCACTCGGTGGTGGCTCGCTCACTCCGGGTACCGGATCGGCGGCTGACAAGTAAGTCCCGTTTGTCCGAAAGTGTGGCTCGCGGTTGTCTGCGGGCCACACTTTCTGCATTTCAATTGTGAGCTAAATCACATTATCGGATATTTCGAACTGTCTATTTGGGCTCTGAACTGCAATTATGCCAGAAGGCGTTACCGACAGTTCAGGTTGGTAGCTATTCGGTAGCTAGACAAGTGTGAGCAGTCGGTCTATAAATGCAGGCAGCGCCAAGGTAGTGCGCTACATCACAGCTCGGGATGTTGTTCGGGGGGCGGTTCAGCCATCCGCGCGGCAGAAGTTCCCGAACCATCTCGGCCACCGCCTGCGGCCGGAATGGCGCTGGAACATCACACCACCTCACAAACAGGAGAACCTCCTATGTTCGGATCACTCAGCACCCTCGGACCCCTGCTCACCGCGCTCGGAGCTTTCCTCAAGTCCGTTCCCACCGAATCGCTGTCCGGCGAGGGCGAGGGCTCGTCCACCGGTTCACTCTCGGGTCTGTCCAGCGGATCCGCCGAGTAGTCATCCCTTCCGGCAGGTCCATTCGGCTCTGCCAATCGGATTGCATGCAGGTGCCCTCTGTCCACTGTCGTGGCCGGAGGGCACCCGCGTTTGCGGAGATTTTCGTAGTTGCCGTTTTGGCATGTGAACACAGAACTGTGAGTGGCAGCACCTGCGTACGATGGTTCGACGACATCGGCATACGGTCACCGCGACGTCCGGTGCTCCCGAATTCAGAGGTAGCCGACCGCGAGGTGACGCATGGTAGGGACGAGTCGCTTTCTGCGCCTTCTCCTAGTGCTGGCCGTTGTACTTGCGGCTTCGTTGATCGGCATCCTCACGCGCCCACCAGGTTTGCTCGCGACATTCTGGTGTGCCAACGCCATTCTGCTGGGAATGATGGTCAGATGGCCGGTCCTGATCGAGTGGCCGACGTGGATCGCTGCGGCTGTCGGATACGTCTGCGCTGACCTGATCACCGGCAACTCGCTCTCGCTTGCGGTGCAGTTGAACGGGGCGAACCTCGCCGGAGTCACAGTCGGTGTTCTTGTTCTGTACCACTTGAAGCGCACACCGTTCCGATTGGTCGATTCGCAGTCGCTGGTGTGGATGGTCTTCGTCTCGTTCGTCGCGGCGACTGGTACCGCGGCCACTGCCGGCGCCTTGGACCGGCTCTTACGCGGTCAGTCATTTACCGACACGTTTTTCCACTGGGGTGCCACCGAGGTCATGGCGTACCTGCTCGTCCTTCCTCTCATTCTCACTCTCACCATCCCGTCGAGCCTTGCCGAGTTCCGCAGCAAACTGACTGCCAAAACTGTCGCCGCTATGAGCGTTCCGCTACTCGCCACTGCAGCCTGCGTGCCGATCGCCCTGAGTATCGAAGGGCCGATCGCGCTGGTCCTTCCGATTCCGGCTCTCCTCTGGTGCGCCACTCGCATCTCGGTTCCGAGCACTGCCTTCGTTTCCGTGGTCTGGTCGGTGTGGTCGCTCATGATGGCGGGTAGCGGTCGACTCGATATCGGAGATCAAGCCGCCTCGACGTGGAACGAGGACGTCATCACGTCCATTGCCGTCACGCTGATCGCGTTGGGGCCGATCGCGGTTGCCTGTGCGACCGAGGAACGTCGCGCTGCCGAGCGTGAGCTCTTCCTTGCTGTCGAATTCGACCATCTGACCGGGGTCCTCTCGCGTGGTGCGTTTCTCGGGCATGCGGAATCGGAGCTTGCCGCCGCGGCCCGCACACAATCCCCGGTCGGCCTGCTGATGCTCGACCTGGACCACTTCAAGAGCATCAACGACACGCATGGACATATGACCGGTGACAGCGTTCTCGCGAACTTCGCCGAACGGGCCGCTGACCGATTGTCGGACGGCGATTTGATCGGAAGGCTCGGCGGCGAGGAGTTCGCCATTCTGCTTCCGGACTGCAGCTACGCGCGAGCAGTCGATGTGGCCGAGGCGGTCCGCGGCGCGCAAGTCGAGTACTCGGCCGAATCAGAAGTGACGAGTACCGTCAGTGTCGGCGTCGCGTGGGTCGATCATGCGACGCCGACGTTGACCACCCTCATGAGCGTCGCGGACGAGGCTCTGTACGAAGCCAAGCGCGCCGGGCGCAACCTCGTGAAAGTGCGCCGGCTCGGCAACGATGCATTGCCGCAACGGAATTCCGAGCCGGATATGGCCACCCGCACCTATCGCAAACCTGACATACCACGAACGATCAGGCGAGGATTTGGCCGCGAAGGTGTGGTGGACGGCCGATAACTACGCTGACCTGCATCGGGATTGGCATATAGTCGCACCCATGCAGCTTGATTCGACGCCTTCGCCCCTGCCGACGCTTCCGCTCCGATTCGGAACTCCCCTGACCGAGAACTCCATCCGCGTGATGATGTTGGGATCAGGCGAGTTGGGTAAGGAAGTTGTCATCGCGTTGCAGCGTCTGGGCGTCGAAGTGATTGCGGTGGATCGGTATCCCGATGCCCCTGGGCATCAGGTGGCTCATCGTGCGCATACCGTCGACATGACCGATCCGGAAGCGCTGCTTGCCGTCATCGAGTTGGAAAAGCCTCACTTCGTGGTTCCCGAGATCGAGGCCATTGCGACGGATGCGCTTGCACTCGTTGAAGAACGCGGGGCCGCGGTGGTCATTCCGACCGCCCGCGCCACCCAGCTCACGATGAACCGTGAGGGGATCCGTCGGCTCGCGGCCGAGGAGTTGGGCCTGCCCACTTCGCCGTACGCTTTCGCGGACTCGCTTGCCGAAGTGCAGGCAGCGACAGACCGAATCGGTTTCCCGTGCGTCATCAAGCCCGTCATGTCCTCGTCGGGGAAGGGACAGTCGACGGTTCGATCCGCCGAAGATCTCGACGCCGCATGGGATTACGCGATGGCCGGAGGTCGTGTGAATCACGGCCGGGTGATCGTCGAGGGTTTTGTCGATTTCGATTACGAGATAACACAATTGACGGTTCGCGCCGTCGCTGAGAGCGGTCAGGTCGAGACGTCGTTCTGCGAGCCGATCGGGCACCTGCAGGAGGCCGGTGACTACATCGAATCGTGGCAGCCGCAGCAGATGTCCGCAGTTGCCCTCGCCTCGGCCCGAGACGTCGCCGAGAAGGTGACCACGGCTCTGGGCGGGCGAGGCATCTTCGGTGTCGAGCTATTCGTGAAGGGCGACGACGTCTTCTTCTCCGAAGTGAGCCCACGGCCGCACGACACCGGATTGGTGACTCTGCGGACGCAGCGACTTTCGGAGTTCGAGCTGCATGCCCGCGCGATCCTGGGCTTGCCGGTCGACACGACGCTCACGGTGCCGGGAGCATCGGCGGTGATCTACGGCGGAGTGGAGGCCAAGGGGATCGGATTCGACGGCGTCGCCGAGGCACTCTCGGTTCCCGAGACGGACCTGCGGCTCTTCGGCAAGCCCGAGAGCTTCACGCGTCGTCGCATGGGTGTTGCAGTGTCGACGGCCGCCGATGTGCCGACTGCACGCGCCCGTGCTCGCGAGGCCGCGTCGAAGGTGCGTCCCGTCGGATGAGTCCTGTGGCCGAGGTCCTCGTCGGGCTGGTCATCCTGGTCGGTCTGATCGGTGTCGTCGTTCCGATTCTTCCGGGGACACTTCTCGTTTTCGGTGCAATTCTGGTGTGGGCGATCATGACCGGCGGCGCGACAGCGTGGACGGTGTTCGCGCTGTCCACGCTGGCACTGGTGGTCACCGGGATCGTGAAGTACACCTGGCCAGGCAAGCGGATGAAGTCCGGGGGAGTGCCCAACCTGTCGGTGGTGGTCGGCGGCGTCGTCGGCATCATCGGGTTCTTCGTGATTCCGGTCGTGGGCTTGTTCCTCGGATTCATCGTCGGAACGTATTTCGCCGAACTAGCGCGGCTGCGCCGTTACGACATCGCCTGGTCGTCGACGCTTCACGCGGTGAAGGCAGTCGGATTGTCCATGCTGGTGGAACTGTTCGGAGCGCTGATCGCGGCGGGGCTGTGGCTGGGAGCCGTCGCGTTCACTTGAGCGCAGCGGTACCAGGAGCGGGCGTTGTCGCACATGACCGCGGACAGGTCGTCGCCGACAGCTTCGGCGATCACGTCCAGGTCGTGGACCTCGAACGCTCGACGTGCCCGTGTGCCGGGTAGATCGGTGCCGAACATCAGCGCAGCGGGGTTGACCGCGTGGATCTGGCGAAGCACGTCGCCGACGTCGGAGATGGTGGTGCGTCCGAACCCGGTGGCTTTGACGCGTACCCCGCGGTCGACGAGGTTGAGGAGATACGGCAGTCCGCGGGTGGACATTCCCAAGTGGTCGATGCTCACCGCCGGCAATTTGGCGAATACGGGTTCCAGCGACAGCAACAGCGTGGCATCGACGTAGAACTCGGCGTGCCAGCCGACCAGATCGAATGCGCGGTTGGCGAGATCGGCGAGTAGACGCAGGTCGGTGGCGCCTCGGCGCAGATTGAATCGGACGGCGCGCACTCCCAGCGCGTCCAGCGCAACGATGTCTTCATCCGTCGCATCGAGCGGCAAAGCAGTGACGCCCACCCAGCCTTCGCCGAGCTCGGACAAGGCGGCTTTCAGGTATTCCTGGTCATTGCCCTGGTACGACGCGGTCACCACAGCGCCGCCGTCAACACTCAGGCCCTTCAGTGAGGCAAGCCGGGCCCGGTAATCGGCCACGGTGAAGGGCTCAGGCAGGTACCCGTGATTCTCGACCAGCGGGAAGCGCGGGTCGATGATATGCACGTGGGCGTCAAACACGGGGTCTATTTTGCCCTGTTGCCTTGGGTTCCCGCACACACCACCGGCCCGATGTGACCTGGGTCGCGTCGGGCCGGTGGAGGGCTTCTGTTCAGTTACTTCTGCGCACTCAGTTCGCGCGGTCGGGCTCGGACGCCTTCAGCATGTCGTGACGCTCGACGACCTTGATGCGCTCACGGCCTTCGGGTTCGCCCAGGCTGCGCTCGTGCGCGTCGAGGCGGTACCAGCCCTGCCAGGTCGTGTACGGCACCTGCTTGCCTTCGAGGAACTCGATGACGGCGTTCTCGTCGGGGTTCGCGGCGCCGGCGAAGCCGACGGAATCCTCGAGAAGATTCGCGACGGTTTCGTTGGCGTCACCCTTCGTGTGGCCGATGAGGCCGACGGGGCCGCGCTTGATCCAGCCGGTGACGTAGGTGGCCGGCATGAACCGGGCTGCGCCCTCGGCGTTGTCGTCGGCGACGACGCGTCCGGCGTCGTTGGGGACGGTGCCCGCCTGGTCGTCGAACGGCAGCTGCGTGACGTTCTGCGAGAGGTAACCGACGGCGCGGTACACGGCCTGGACATCCCAGTCCTTGTACGTGCCGGTGCCCTTGACGTTGCCGGTGCCGTCGAGCTGAGTGCGCTCGGTGCGCAGGCCGACGACCTTGCCGTCTTCACCGAGGATCTCCGTGGGAGATTCGAAGAAGTGCAGGAACAGCTTGTGGGGGCGGGCTCCGACGTCGCGGATTGCCCAGTCCTGCAGCGTGTTCGCGACCATGTCGACCTGCTTGGAGTTGCGGCGAGCCTGCTCGGAGCCCTCGTCGTAGTCGATGTCCTCGGGGTCGACGATGACCTCGATGGTCGGGGAATGGTCGAGCTCACGCAGTTCGAGAGGCGTGAACTTGGCCTGGGCCGGGCCACGGCGTCCGAAGACGTGAACCTCGACGGCCTTGTTGTTCTTGAGGCCCTCGTAGACGTTGGCGGGGATCTCGGTCGGCAGCAGTTCGTCGCCGGTCTTGGCGAGGACGCGGGCGATGTCGAGCGCAACGTTGCCCACGCCGAGGACAGCGACCTTCTCGGCTTCGAGCGGCCACGTACGCGGTACGTCGGGGTGGCCGTCGTACCAGGAGACGAAGTCGGCCGCGCCATAGCTGCCGTCGAGTTCGATACCCGGGATGCCGAGCGCGCGGTCGGCGTTGGCGCCGGTCGAGAAGATGACCGCGTCGTAGAACGACTGCAGGTCGTCGAGGGTGATGTCGGTGCCGTAGTCGATGTTGCCGAGCAGGCGGACCTGAGGCTTGTCGAGCACCTTGTGCAGAGCGGTGATGATGCCCTTGATGCGCGGATGATCAGGCGCGACGCCGTAGCGAATCAGGCCGAAGGGCGCGGGCATGCGCTCGAAGAGGTCGATGCTGACGCCGCGGCCGGAGACTGCGGTGTCGGATTTCATGAGGGCGTCGGCGGCGTAGATGCCGGCGGGGCCGGCGCCGACGATCGCGACCCGGAGTGGGCGGTTGGAGTCAGTCATCGTGAGGACAGCTACCTTCTTCGAAGTTCGGACAACATATCGACAAGTATCCAATTTAGCCGAACCTAAGCACAGTGCCTCGGTTGCGGCCGAACGGATCCACACTCTCACTCGATCGGTTGTGGGTAAACCTATTCTTTCTTCCCATTCTCCCGTTGTCTCGGGTATTCGGGGTAGGGGCCTGGTCCTTGACGGGCCACAATTTCAAGTTGTGGAGGAGTATTGGCGTTATGAGTGACGAGCTTCGCGAATCCGACAACATCGATGGCAAGAAGGCGTCTGCGGGGCCGTTCCTCTTGGCTGTTGCCATCGTCGCCTTGATCCTGGGTGGAATCTTCGTCGCATCGTGGATCTCGCCGGCCGAGGAGAACGTCACCGAGTCGGACCGCGTGAGCCGCTCCGTCACCGACTACGTCGATGCCGAGAATCGAAACGACGCGGAGACGGTCAAGACCCTGACCTGCGCGAGCTTCAATTCGAGCACTGGTCCGATGGCCGGAGTCGACGGGACGGTCGAACTGAAGGGTGTGGACGGGGTCGTGGTCAACGGCGATCGCGCCAGGGCCGACGTGACGATCACCGGCGGCGGAGCGGGCGAGCGGGTCTCGACCTGGGCCCTGACCCGTGACGGCAACCGTTGGGTCGTCTGTAACTGACGGCCCGCTCAGGCGCTCACGGCAGTCTTGTGAAAACATGGCCTACGTGAGTTACGCAGGCGATCTGACGCCGGAGCAAGCCTGGGAGCTGCTCCGCGAAAACCCCGACGCCGTGCTGGTCGACGTGCGGACCGATGCGGAGTGGAAGTACGTCGGTGTCCCCGATGTTTCCTCCCTCGGCAAGCAGGCCGCACTGATCGAATGGGTGAGCCACCCGACCGGCGCGCGCAATGACAACTTCGTCGACCAGTTGAAGGAAGCCGGCATCACCGCCGATTCCTCCGGGTCGGAGCGTCCGGTGATCTTCCTGTGTCGATCCGGACAACGTTCCATCGGTGCGGCAGAAGCTGCGACTGCGGCGGGCATCGGCCCGTCGTACAACGTGCTCGACGGGTTCGAAGGCGCATTGGGTGCCGACGGACATCGCGGACTTGTAGGTTGGCGGGCCATCGGCTTGCCATGGAGGCAGCAGTGAGCGGAATTCCCCAGGGTGGCGCATTTCAACGAGCGCTGCCGGACGACGTCGGTCTCGGCACTCTCGGTGTTCGCGGCGGACTGATGCGTACCGGGTTCGAGGAGACTTCCGAAGCGTTGTTCCTCAACTCCGGATTCGTCTACGAGAGTGCAGAAGCCGCCGAACAAGCCTTCACCGGCGAGGTGGATCATTTTGTCTACTCCCGCTACGGCAATCCGACGGTCAAGATGTTCGAAGAGCGTCTGCGTCTCATCGAAGGCGCGGAAGCCTGCTTTGCGACTGCCAGCGGAATGTCGGCTGTCTTCACCGCGTTGGGCGCGCTGTTGGGCAACGGCGACCGATTGGTGGCTGCGCGCAGCCTGTTCGGATCCTGCTTTGTCGTGTGCAACGAGATTCTTCCGCGCTGGGGAGTCGAGGTCGTCTTCGTCGACGGTGAAGACAACGCGCAGTGGGAAGAGGCGCTCTCGGTGCCGACCACTGCGGTGTTCTTCGAAACGCCGTCCAACCCGATGCAGTCCCTCGTCGACGTTCGGCGGGTGTCGGAGCTTGCTCATGCTGCCGGGGCAAAGGTAGTGCTGGACAACGTCTTCGCGACGCCGCTTCTGCAGCGCAGCCTCGATCTGGGTGCCGACGTCGTGGTGTACTCCGGTACCAAGCACATCGACGGTCAGGGCCGCGTGCTCGGCGGCGCGATCCTCGGCACCGAGGAATACATCAGCGGTCCCGTCCGAGAACTGATGCGGCACACCGGCCCTGCGCTCAGCCCGTTCAATGCGTGGACTCTGCTCAAGGGTCTCGAGACCATGCCGGTCCGTATTCGGCATTCCGTGGCTTCGGCACTCGAGATCGCCGAATTCCTCGAAGGGCACTCCGGCGTCAAGTGGGTCAAGTATCCGTACCTGACTTCGCACCCGCAGCACGAACTCGCGAAGTCTCAAATGAGCGGCGGCGGAACTGTAGTCACGTTCGAGCTCAATGCGCCTGACGGCGAGGGCAAGAAGCGGGCGTTCGAGGTTCTCAACGGCCTGCGCGTCATCGACATCTCCAACAACTTGGGTGATTCCAAGTCGTTGATCACCCACCCCGCAACCACGACCCACCGGGCCATGGGTCCGGAAGGTCGTGCAGCAGTGGGTATTACCGACGGCGTTGTGCGTCTGTCCGTCGGGCTCGAAGACACGGCTGATCTGTTGGCTGATCTGAAGCGAGCTCTCGGCTGAATCGCTAGAGCGCCTTGCCCCGAACTTCAGTCGGCAAGGCCTTCTACGGGGCGGGCGTGAGACCCAGTTGTTTGACGTCGATCGTCAACGCCGTCGTATTCAGTGTTAGACCTGAGCTTGTCGTGTCGGCGGGGTAGATCGTGAACAGCACCTGCGCGGTCAGGTTGGTGTTGTTCAACGCCGATGTGACCGGGATGAGGTTCGGCGTCGGTGCCGTGCTGTCGTACAGAAGATTGTTGCTCTGATCCGTGACGTACGTGCGGAGATCGACACTGGCGGTCGCGAGACCACCGCTGAGCTTGGTCTTGTCGACTGTCACGTTCGCTTTCAGGCGTGGGCCGGTGGCAAGTACCTTCGAATCGCAGAAATACGTGTAGTTGAATCCAGGCTTGAGACGGTAGGTAGCGATGTTCGGGATGGCCACGAGTGGATTGGGGTTGGTCGGCGCGTTGACGTAGACCTGCGAATACCATCCCCCGCCGTTGGTGGTCACGCACGCACCCAGGTCGAGGGTTCCGGATTGCACAGCGGCGCTCGTCAGGGTCGTACTGTCCGTCCATTTCGCCAATGTGCCCGAGCCGCCGAGCAATACAGCTCCGGCCGCGGCGACTGCCAGGGCGGCTTTCGTCGTCTTTTTCATCACGGCACCAGGGCCTTGATCTCGTCCGGAAGTTCGCTCGGGGCAGGAGATTCGGCCCAGACTCCCGTTGACGTGTCGATGACGGTGACGCCGCCAGTGGTGATCACATACAACTGATCGGTTCCGGTGAGCCAATGCAGTACAGCGTCGCTGTCAACGGGACCTCGATATACCTCAGTGCCCGATGAATTCGACACGGATACAACGGGTCCACTGGCAGTCGAGAGCTTCTGGGCGCTGAGACCGGTCGTGGTCGCCGGGGCGTCGATGGGAACCTCGCTCGGGGTGGGCGTAGTTGTTGTGGGTGTCGTTGTCATGGTCGTTGTTGTTGTCGTTGTGGACGGAGTAGTTGTAGCCGGTGACGAGGTGGTTGTCGAAGGTGTAGTTGTGCTGGTGGTTGTCGTGGCCTGCGAGGTTGTTGATGCGCTCGGAGTAGTCGTGGGTGAAGGTGTGGTCGAACTGACCGCTGCGGTGGAGGTGGTGGTCGTCGCACTCGGAGCTTGTGCAACCAGCGCCGAACGAGCGGCCGGAGCTGAGGCTGCCGTGGTTCCGCTCGTGGGTCCGGATACACACGCCATGTCATTGAGGATGATGAGCAGTGTCGAACTGCTGATGCGGTACCCGGTGTATTCCGGTGTCACGTAAGTTCCAACGAGTCCGTGTAATTCGACGTCGTAGTTTGTGTTCGACAGGAGAATCCCGCCGCTTGGCAGATCGGACAACGTCAGGGTCGTCGAGAGGCCGGTCACGTCTCTGATCAGCGGAGGTTGGGTGGTGTTGGTTGCGTTTCGGACGATGATTCGAAATGTATCCGTGGCAACGCCAGGCCAAGCGAGCACGACGGAAGTTCCCTTGTCCGAGCAGGTCATTGACGCGGGAGGTTTCGGAAAGCTCGCAGCAGTGGTGAACGAAATGCTTCCCGCTGTCGCCATGCCCGTGAAGGCGGCCTGTGTTCCGCCGATGTTCGCAATGCCCGCCACGCTGAGACCGACCGTTGCCAATGCGATGATTGCCTTGAAGGCGTGGGAATCGCCGTGTGCGTCCTGACGATCCAGCCTGGGTTCCCCTTCATCCGGTCTTTTCCGTGGGCGAAATGCGATGTACAGCAGTCCTCCGACAGCAATCGCACCCAGCACAAGCCCACTCGGTCCGGACAGCCAGACGGCCACGTAGCCGAGGCGGTTGATGCTGAAGAAAACTCGATCCGCTTCGGTGATGACGTAAGGATCTGGGTCTGTGACGGGATTCGCGTCGCCGCGCAGCTGTGCAATTGCAAGATTGTTGCCTTGCTGCTCGACCGTCTCGACACGATGGGTGATTCGAACGCCTTGGTTGTCGTAGACACTGACGATGTCACCGACCTGAACTTCCGAAGCAGGCACGGTGCGCGCGAATGCCAGAGCACCGGTCTCGATCGTGGGAGACATCGATCCGCTCTTGAAGATAAGCGGAGTGATACCGAAAGCGAAGCCGGCAATGAACAATCCGATGGATGCCAGACCGGCGAGGGCACCGAGGGTGAGCAGAAGTTCGTGAATCCGACGTGGCGTCGAGGCTTTCGGTGACATCTTCGTGTGTCGTGACACGGCGCTCACACCTTTGCCGAGAAGTTCAGGACGATGCTCGACGAGCTGCTCGTCGGTGGGGTCGGACTCGTCGGAAGCGTCACCGAGACACAAAGATTGTCGGTTGCCCCGATAGCCAGAGAACGGTCGGGCGCACCGACCGCCTGATTTGTGGTGAGTGTCAGCGGTAAGGACAACACCACATTGCTGCCATCTGTGCATTTGTTGGCCACAGTTCCGTTCAACGACACAGTCATCCGCAAGTAGGTCGTCAGCGCGCCGCCGCTGGTGGAAGTAATCGTGTATTTCAGAGGAAGATTCACGCCTGCCCCCACGTTGTTGACTTTGACGATGGCGGAGTTCGAGTCGCCGGGAATCATCCCGGTTTTGCCGAGTTGGCTGAAGTTCAGTGTCGTGGTCAGCGTGGGTTGGATTGTGGTATTCAACTGCAGATTGATCGACCCGGTCGTGATGTTTCCCGAAGTCGCAGTCGCGGAAGACGTCCAGGCCGCGAGCGTGGTCACACCGCCGACGCCAAGCACCATCCCCAGTGCGAGCAGCGCGCGAAAACGCGTGCTGGTCAACAGGTGACGAATCCGGTGGGCCGGACGGTCAGGGCGCGAGGGCATCGTGCTGGCCTTTCTCGTTCTGGTCGGAGTTGGGGAGGTTGGAAGCTGAAGGGTCAGGAGCCAATCGGGCTCGAGCTCGCTCCTTCCGGCCGTCACGGATGCCGCTGATCATCATGTAGGCCGCGTACAGCAGTAGTGTCGTCACGACTATCACCACGATCACGGTGCGCTGCTCTCCGGTGAGCCAAGTGTTGACGTAGCCGAGATACGGAAGGCTGTACCAGACGTTTCCCCGGATCTGTACTGGCCGTACTTCTTTCTCGTCGCGTTCACCGTTCGCGTCGCCCTGGGTGATGAAAGTTCTTTCACCCTTCTGGTTTTCGCTCGTGGCAATGATCCGGTGTGTGACGACTGTCGGCTGACCGGATTCCAGCTGGTACGTAATAGGTGTACCGATCCCCAGTTCGGACGGATCGACAGGTTTGACGACGACCAGTGATCCAGGGTTGTACGTCGGGCGCATCGAACCGGTCAGAATCGTGAAGCGCTGCGCTCCCGCGAAGAAGGGGATGACAATGGTTGCGACGATGACTGCCGAAATCGCCAGCAGCAGTGTCCAACTGACGATAGAGGTGACCCACCACAGAGGGCCGGTACGTTCACCGCGTTTGGTCGAGTGTTTCGTCATGGCGCCCCTGCCTGGAACGTGAAGGTGGCGTTGGTCGTCTGACCGGAAACCGCACCAACACCCACCGTGAGCCGCAGACACAGGATGTAGGTGCCACCGGCTGCGAGCGGAGTCGGCATGTACGCGGGGGAAACCGGGTACTGCAGCGATGCATTCATCGATCCGGACGTCACTGGGGTCACTGCCGGAGCCGCGGTGTTGACGCCGGCCGGGCAGGCGCCTTCGTTGGCGACTCCGTACGTGGTCAACGTGAATCCCGGAAGTGCGCTCGTCGACTGCATTCGCCACTGCAGAGGATCAGACCCCGAATTCTTGACGGTGAGCGGAGCTTGCACCGTGTTTCCCGGGACCACAGGCGTCGTGGCCGTCGTCAAATTCGCCAGGGTGTACGCCGCACTGGTTCCGGCCGATGTACCAACGGTGAGGTTGACGCTTGCAGCGGTTGCGGTCCCACCACTCGCGCTCGCCGAATCGGACCACAGCGCGAGCGACTGCTGTGACGATGCGAACACCGCTACAGCAGCCACCGCGACTGCGATCGCTCCCCAGACCTTTTTCCTCATGAAATTACGGAGCCGGAGTCAGCGCTGTCTGAGTGACGACCAGCTTCATCGCCGCCAAGTTCAGCGACTGATTCTGCGCGACCTGGTTGGCCACCTCGGTGAAGTTCAGACGGACTCCGACGTGCACGATCGTGCCGTTCTGTACCTTGGTGATCTGTGAAATCGGGTTGCCACCAGCGTCCTTGATGGTCGTAACCGGCTGTACAGCGGCGGCAAGTTCGGCGCTGTTGGCACCCGGAACGATGCCGGCCGTATCAGCGGTCAGAACAGCCGCGAGACGATCGCCCACTGCGGTCACTGTGACGTCGCAGGTGTATTCGATGCTCTCGGTGGTGACGATGCGGTAAGCCGAGATGTTGGTGATCGCGGTCTTCGTCGGATTGAGGGAGTTCCAACCGCCGCCGACCGGTGCGCAGGCGCTCAGGTCGAGTGCACCGGAAGTGACGGGTCCGCCGCCACTGACGTCGGCCGAGTCGCTCCACACAGCGAGCGAGCCCGCACCGCCGAGGAGGAGGGCGCCGGCCGCCGCAGCAGCGATCGCGCCCTTGGTCTGTTTCTTCATGAAAATCTCATTTCATGTCTGGGACCCGAAATGGGTCGTTCAGACATGAGTATCAGCCACGGCAAACGATTCGTTACTACTTTTTCTCAAACTTCTTTTTGGACTGTGATCCACCTATTGTCGGGGTGTATTCGCCTCTGACCTGCGAATAACTATCAGTACGCAATCTTCCTTCGAAAGAAACCGCTTGTTTGTCCAGCTGGACAAAGTGGACGAGTCGGATCCTGGCAAATCTAGTGTTTTTTACCAGTTAATTACCGACTCGCGGTTTTGTTTTGCAATTGAATCAATTGTTTGCGGTGCTACGGAATGGATCGGTTGTCATTCCTACAAGATCGGCGACCGACTCGAGAACGACTGTGGGTCGGTACGGGAAGAGCTCCACCGACGCGCGGGTCGAGATCCCGGTCATCACCAGAATCGTCTGCAGTCCGGCTTCGAGGCCACAGACGATGTCGGTGTCCATCCGGTCGCCGATCATCAACGTGTTGGCCGAATGGGCGCCGATGGACCGCAGGGCAGAGCGCATCATCAAGGCGTTGGGCTTGCCGACGTAGTAGGGATCGCGTCCGGTTGCCTTGGTGATGAGAGCCGCGACCGAGCCGGTGGCCGGCAGCGAGCCGTCACGCGACGGCCCAGTGGCGTCGGGGTTGGTGGCGATGAACCGCGAACCACGCTCGACCAGTCGAATCGCGGTGGTGATCGCCTCGAACGAGTACGTGCGCGTCTCGCCGAGTACGACGTAGTCGGGGTCACTGTCCGTCAGGACGTAACCGATGTCGTGCAGGGCAGTGGTCAGGCCCGATTCGCCGACCACGTAGGCGCTGCCGCCTGGCCGCTGGTTGGCCAGGAACGTCGCGGTAGCGAGCGCTGACGTCCAGATCGACTTCTCCGGGATGTCGAGTCCCGAATTGAGCAAGCGTGCTCGCAGGTCACGCGGGGTTCGGATGGAGTTGTTGGTGAGCACCATGTACGGGATGTCGTTCGACGCCAGCTCTGCCAGGAACGTGTCCGCTCCAGGTATCAAGTGCTCCTCGTGGACGAGAACCCCGTCCATGTCCATGAGGTAGGTCCAACCGGTCTGATCTTCTGTACTGGTCATGACTCCAGTATGTGCGGGTGCCGCCCGATGTGGGCGATCAAGCGAGAAGGCGCCACAGCCCGATCAGGCCGACGACGACAATCGTGTAGCGCAATGCAGTGGGGGACAGGCGCCGTCCGTAGCGGGCGCCCAGGACGCCACCGCCGAGCGAGCCGACAGCGATCAAACCGGCTGCTGCCCAATTGATCTGATCGAACGCCAGAGTGATGTACATCCCCGCTGCAACGATGTTGACGAGCAGTGAGAGCAGGTTCTTCGCGCCGTTCATGCGTTGGAGGGTTTCAGGGAGGATGGCACCCATCACACCGATGAGAAGGATGCCCTGCGCGGCAGTGAAGTAGCCGCCGTAGATGCCGACCGCAAAGGTGCCGGCGGTCAGGAGCATCAGCCTCTTGGTGGACAGCGTCGTTTCTTCGGTGGAACGCTTCTTGGCCCAAGCCTGGATGCGTGGTTGGAGGAGGACGAGCGCGAGAGCGAGGACCAACAGCACCGGAACGATGGTTTCGAACAGTTTCTCGGGTAGATGCATGAGCAACCAGGAACCGAGTAGTGCCCCGGCGAGTGACGCCGGAATCTGCCACTTCAGTCGATCCCACTGTCCGGACAGCTCGCGTCGGTAGCCCCAGGTGCCGGAAACTCCGCCGGCGACGAGCCCGACCGCGTTGGACATGGTCGCGGTCACGGGCGGCATGCCGAAGGCGACCAGCGTCGGGAACGTGATCAGCGTTCCACTGCCGACCACGGCGTTGATCGCGCCCGCACCGATGCCGGCCAGCAATATGAAGAAAGCGTCGAGTCCACTCACTCCGCAGACGGTACGGCAGAGGAAAAGTCGGTCCAGACGGCGGTCCCGGTCTTCGTTCGAACACTCCATTGAACACGTCGAACGCGGCTTCTGGCACCGTTGAAATCAGTGCGATTCCAACCTGGTTGATCTTTCATTTCCCTTGCAGTGCAGGGAAATACAACATTTGACGACTAGACAATTCGGGTCTAGTCTTTGCTCACCATCCAGAGCGACCGAGAGACCTGGCTCGTCGACGTCGCAGCAACCCCCCGAGCGATCGGGAGCGGGTGCTACCGCCAGGACCGATGGAAGGCATCACATGGGTTCCACTTCGCACGCTCCGCACAGGCGCCGCCATATCGATCTGTGCCGCACCGCTTCGTGTCACTGTCGCTGACCGAACCGTCGTCTTCGCAACTCGAGCTCACCAACTCGAGACCACAGCTGCGTTCCCATTCCCCGAAAGGTCTATTCGTCATGTCCACTCCGTCAGGTAGCGCGCCGTGAGCGCGCCCACCGATGTCCGCCCCGAAAAGTCGGTGTCCGAGCCGCAACTTCCGGACTCGGAGCTTGTCGTTGCTCGCACCTGGCACCCGCTGCGCTGGGTGATCAGTGCGGTCGTGCTGGTACTGCTTGCTCAGTTCATCCACGGACTCGTCGTCAACCCCGGCTGGGACTGGCCGACCTTCGCGCAGTACTTCACCGCGAAATCAGTGCTCGCCGCGCTGTGGATGACGATCAAACTGACGCTGTGGGGGACGATCCTCGGATTCGGTCTCGGTGTTTTCCTGGCACTCGGTCGGTTGTCGAAAAACCCGGTCCTGCAGGTGATCGCGTGGACCTACATCTGGGCCTTCCGCTCGATTCCACTCATCGTGCAGCTGCTCTTCTGGTTCAACATCACATACCTGTACCAGACGCTTTCTCTCGGAATACCTTTCGGGCCCGAGTTCTTCACCTTCCAGGTCAGCGGTGTGATCGGCGGATTCACCGCGGCAGTCATCGGTTTGGCGCTGCACCAGGCTGCATACTCGGCCGAGATCATCCGCTCCGGAATCATCTCGGTGGATCACGGTCAGATCGAAGCTGCTCACTCGCTCGGTATTCCGCGCAGTCGCCAGTTCTTCAAGATCGTTCTCCCGCAGGCAATGCGAGCGATCCTCCCCAACGCCGCCAACGAGGTCATCGGACTCTTCAAGGGAACGTCGATCGTCTCCACCATGGCAATCGCCGAACTGTTCTACCAGGTGCAGGTCATCTTCGGCCGCAACGGACGAGTCGTGCCCCTGCTGATGGTCGCCACGATCTGGTACATCATCCTCACGACGTTGCTCTCGATCGGTCAGTACTACGTGGAGCGCCACTATGCACGAGGATCCGCCCGTGCGCTTCCGTTGACTCCGGTACAGAAGGCGCGCAAGAAGTTCGAAGAGATTCGTGATGCGCGTCTCGATATTCCGAGAGGTGCGACCCGATGACCGCAGAACTGACCGAAGAGACGGTGTATGCCGTCGAAGCGCGCGGAATTCACAAGTCGTTCGGCACGCTGGAAGTACTTGCAGGCGTTGATCTCCTGGTCCGCAAGGGTGAAGTGACCGTCATTCTCGGTCCGTCTGGTTCCGGTAAGTCCACCTTGCTGCGCACCCTCAATCACCTCGAGAAGGTCGACCGCGGGACCGTGCGGATCGACGGAGAACTGATCGGGTACCGGCGCAAGGGAAATCGGCTCCACGAACTGCGTGACCGCGAGATCCTGAAACAGCGTTCGCACATCGGATTCGTGTTCCAGAACTTCAATCTGTTTCCGCACCTGACCGCGCTGGAAAACGTGGTGGAAGCGCCGCTCTCGGCCCAGAAGCGTGATCGTGACGAGGTGTACCGCGAGGCCCGCGCACTGCTCGAGCGAGTGGGAGTGGGGGACAAGGCGGACGAGTATCCCCGCCAACTCTCCGGTGGCCAGCAACAGCGCGTCGCGATAGCGCGAGCGCTGGCACTGCGGCCGGCGGTCATTCTCTTCGACGAGCCGACGTCGGCGCTCGACCCGGAACTGGTCGGCGAGGTTCTCGAAGTCCTCGCTCAGCTGGCCCGTGACGGCGCCACCTTGGTGATCGTCACACACGAGGTCGGATTTGCTCGGGAAGTGGCGGACACTGCGGTCTTCATGGACGGCGGCGTCATCGTCGAACAGGGCCCACCTTCGCAGGTGATCGACAATCCGGTCCACGAACGGACCAAAGCTTTTCTCTCCCGCGTCCTCTGACGCGACCCAGACTCATTCCCGGAAGGAAAAATTGATGTTCTCCCCATCCCGTCGCGCGACTTTTCTGATCTCGGCTCTTGCCACAGTCGGACTGCTCAGCGCTGCATGCAGCAGTGCGGACGCCGAGTCCGACGGCGCCCAGGTCACCGCTGCTGCGGGTTACAACCTCACGGCCGATCAGAACCGCATTACCACCGACAAGGTGGATTCCATCGCCGCCGAGCTACCTCAGGACATCCGCGATCGTGGCACGCTGCGCGTCACCGGCAGTGCCGGTTCCGCTCCGCCGCTCCGCTTCTACGCCGACGACGACACCACTCTCATCGGTTCCGAGACCGACTTCGCCTACTTGATCGGTGACGTTCTCGGTTTGAAGGTCGACCTGCAGACCGCAGACTGGGCACAGAACTTCGTTCGCGTCGATTCCGGCGAGGCTGATGCATTCCTGTCCAATGTGACTGTGACGGAAGAGCGTAAGGAGAAGTACGACTTCGCCACCTACCGACTCGACACCCTCGCCTTCGAAGCCAAGAAGGGAGCCGGGATCTCCATCAAGGAGCCCAAGGACGTCGCGGGTAAGAAGATCGCCGTCTCCTCGGGCACCAATCAGGAAGCGCTGCTGGTCAAATGGAGTGAGCAGAACGTCGCGGCCGGCCTGGCGCCCACCGACATCTCCTACTACCAGAACACCACCGACTACTACCTGCCGCTGCAGTCCGGCCGGATCGACGCCTACTTCGGACCGAACCCGTCGTCGCAGTTCCATGCCAAGCAGTCGGGTGAAACCGAAGTTGTCGGTGAGTTCTCCGGTGCAGGCGACACGCTGCAGGGTCAGATCGCGGTTCTGGTGAAGAAGGACAATGGCCTGATCAAGGCAATCAACGACGCGATCAACCACACGATCGAGAACGGCACGTACCAGCAGATCCTCGAGCGCTGGAACATCACGAGTGAAGCTGTCGACACGTCCCTGATCAACCCGCCCGGCCTTCCGAAGACCAAGTGAGCTCTCGTCCATGAGTGAGATTTTCGATGCGATCGTCATCGGCGGAGGACTCGTCGGGTCCTCCGCCGCCTGGCGGCTCGCGGCGCGCGGACGTAGCGTCGTTCAGCTGGAACAGTTCGGGCCGGGGCACAAGCACGGTGCGTCGCACGGTACTTCGCGCATCTACCGTCAGGCGTACGACAATCACCTGTACACCGGGTTGGCGGCCGACGCGCTGCCGCTGTGGCGGGAGTTGGAGACCACGACGGACATCGGGTTCCTGGAACTCACCGGTGCCGTTGATCACGGCCTGCCGCAGGCAGTGCAGTCCAAGGCGAAGATACTTCTCGAGGCGGGCATCAAGGGCGAGATCCTCACCCCTGCCGAGGCGTCCGCCCGTTGGCCGGGGCTGCGATTCGACACCACGGTGCTCCATCACCCCGATGCAGGCCGGTTGCACGCGGACCGCGCCGTGACCGCTCTGAAGGCGGGAGCGGTGTTTGCCGGCGCCGAGGTCCGTCACGATGTTCGGGTGTTGGCACTCGCGCGGGCGTCCTACGGCGTGGACGTGGTGACGGACAGTGGAACGCTCGCAGCTCGTCAGGTAGTGATCGCGGCCGGTGCGTGGACTGCGGATCTGATCGCAGACAGCGGTCTCGGCTCCGAGATCGTATTGCCGACGCTGCGCACGACGCAGGAACAACCGGCCCACTTTGCACCGCTCGATCCCGGAGTCGAGTGGCCGAGTTTCGTCCACCACACCGGCGCAGAATTGGAGACCGCGGGGATCTACGGGCTCGGTTCCGAGGACGGGATCAAGATCGGCGAACACGCGACCGGGCCGGTGGTGACTCCGCAGACCCGTGACTACACCCCTGATGTCGACGGAGAGCAGCGATTGGTGGAGTACGCCGAGTCGTGGTTGCCCGGTGTCGATTCCACCCGTGTCGAGTCGCTCACCTGCCTGTACACGAGCACGCCGGACAGTAACTTCGTCATCGACCGAGTCGGCGCCGTCACGGTGGCGGCGGGGTTCTCGGGGCATGGGTTCAAGTTCGGTCCGGCCTTGGGTGAACTTGTGGCGGACCTCGTCGACGGAACCACCCTCGCTCCGGAAGTTTTCAGGCTGGGGGAGCGTTGACCAGATTCATGGAGGAAAGTGTTGTGGCACTGGAGCTCGGAACTCGACAGCTCGAGGGTGTCGGAGCGGTAGAGGTCTATTCGGTATCGCAGGACGATCCCTTGGCAGCTCCACTGATCGCGGAGTTGGCACTCGAATACAGTTCGCGTTACGGCGGGACTCGCGAAGCGATGCTCGAGGATCTCACGACGTATCCGGCAGAAGAATTTGCCTACCCGCAGGGTGCGCTTCTGGTGCTCACCCACGACGGTCTGCCGATCGCCGGTGGTGCGTTTCGTCAATTCGATTCCACCACTGCCGAACTGAAGAGAATCTGGACATCGGTCGACTATCGGAAGCGCGGCCTCGGCAAGGCCGTCGTTCGCGAGTTGGAACGAGAGATCGAACTTCGTGGATACAACCGGGTGTTTCTCACGACGGGTCCTCGGCAACCCGAGGCCGTCGCGCTGTATCTGTCCAGTGGATACACACCGCTTTACGACGCGTCACTCTCGCCCGAAGAGGTGGGCATCCACCCGTTCGAGAAACAACTTCGGGTCCTCGAAAATGTGACTCGAGCAGCAATTCCTACCGACCGGGTTGACAACACCCGGGTTTAACCTCGTACACTTGCGAACGACCATCCAGAGCGACCGAGAGACCTGGCTCATTGAAGTCGCAGCAACCCCCCGAGTGATCGGGTGCGGGTGCTACCGCCAGGACCGATGGAGGAACACGAAATGAAGGCAGTCGAAGGCGGTTTCGATACCGCCTGGTCGCGTCGTCACGTAGACCTGTGCCGCACCGCGGGATCTTTCTGTACCAACTGACCTCGGTCAGTCATTCACACTCAGGCGAGTCGTCGACAAGTCTGTTTTCTCTTCTCTCACAAGTGATTCGTGCTCGATCGCCTTTCTCGTCTCAGGCGACGGGTGCGCTCTTCGGCATGCCTCTTTAGGAGTTCTTGGTGTCTTCGCCCTCATTCGGTGCCCGCAAACGCGCGACCGTAATCGCCGGTATCGGTGCTGTCTCGGTTCTCGGCACCGTCCTCGCCGGCTGCAGCAGCGGGAGTGACAGTGCTGCCGACGCAGGCCCCGCCCAGTCCGGCGGAACCCTTCGCTACGGTCTGTCGCAGGCGCCGACGTGCGCCGATCCGGCCCAGGCCGGCAGTAACCAGACCGTGTATGTCACTCGGACCGTGGTGGATTCGCTGACCGATCAAAATCCCGACACCGGAGAGATCACCCCGTGGCTCGCCAAGAGCTGGGAGATCAGCCCCGACGCCGCTAGCTTCACGTTCGTCCTTCGCGACGACGCCACCTTCAGCGACGGCACCCCGGTGACGGCGGATTCGGTGAAGAAGACCTTCGACTCGGTCAAGAATCTCGGACCGAACGCGTCGTTGGCGAAGAGTTACCTGTCCTCGTACACCGGTACCGACGTCGTAGATGCTCACACGGCGAAGATCAATTTCTCCGGACCCAATGTTCAGTTCCTGCAGGCAACTTCGACGCCACAGCTCGGAATCCTCGCCGATTCCACCACCGCGCTGGCATCCGAGCAGCGCTGCCCCGGTGCAGCGGTGATCGCCTCCGGACCGTTCGTGTACACCGACTGGCAGCAGGACAAGAGCGTCAAGATCGCCAAGCGTGCGGGATACAACTGGGCGTCGGACGCGGTCGCGCATCAGGGCGAGGCCTACCTCGACGGCGTCGACTTCACGGTGGTCCCCGAATCCGGTGTGCGGGCAGGCAGCGTGGCCTCCGGCCAGCTCGATGCGGTCAGCGATGCGCTTCCGCAGGATGCGCCGCAGATCGAGGGCGCAGGCGGACGAATCCTCACAAGGCCGAACCCGGGTGTGAGCTTCTTCTTCCAGCCCAACGTCAGTCGCGGCGTTCTCGCCGATCAGGCTGTTCGCCAGGCCATCATTCCCGCAATCAACCGCCAAGAACTCGTCGACACCGTTCTAGATCCGTCGTTCTTCCCGGCCACGAGCCCGTTGGCTCACACCACTCCGCTCTACAGCGACGAATCCAGTGTCGTGACGTACGACGCCGACAAGTCGGCGAAACTCCTCGACGCGGCTGGTTGGAAGACCGGCAGCGACGGTATCCGCGAGAAGGACGGGCAGAAGCTCACTTTCAGCGTCACCTTCAGTCCGGTGTTCTCGGGTAACCAGGCCATCCTCGAGCTCGTACAGCAGCAGCTCAAGAAGGTCGGCGTCGACCTGCAGCTCAACCTGGTCTCGAACGGTGAATGGACCGAGAAGGGAGTATCGGGTGATTACGATTCGCTGTATTACAACAGCACTCGCGCGGACGCCGACATCCTGCGGGCATCGTTCAGCACCGAAGGCCGCAACCTGAACCGTCGCGGCGCAGATCCGGAGCTCGACAAGGTACTCACAGACCAGCTTGCAGCCACGGACAACGGCCAACGCGGCGAACTGGTATCCACCGCACAGGAATTGATCCTCGACCGTGGACTCTCCATCCCCACCATCGAGCTCTCACAGGCCATCGGCGCCGGATCGAGTGTGCAGGACCTGAACTTCGAAGCCTCCTCACGCCTGCAGTTCTACGACGCATGGTTGTCGGGTAAGTAATCATGACTCGATACGTACTCACCCGACTGGGTCAGGCCGCAGTGGTCCTGTGGGCCGCCTTCACCATCTCGTTCGTGATTCTGTTCCTCCTGCCCAGTGATCCCGTCAGCATGGCTGCCGACTCGTCCGGTCAGGGTGTCGCAGTGGATCAGGCTGCGCTCGATCAGCTTCGTGCACGGTACGGCTTGGACCAGTCGGTGTGGGTGCAGTACTGGACGTCGCTGACGAATGCTCTTCGCGGCGATTTCGGTACGTCCATCTCCACCGGTCAGTCGGTGACGGATGCCATCTTCTCGGCGCTGCCCAGCACTCTGGTGCTGGCAACCACCGCCTTGGTTCTGGCCGTGTTGTTCGGAGTGGCGATCGCGTTCTTCGCTACCTACACCCGCAAGCGGTGGCTCGCGAACCTGTTGTTCTCGCTGCCGCCGCTGGGTGTGGCAGTGCCCACTTTCTGGGTGGGCCTGATTCTCCTGCAACTCTTCTCGTTCCGTCTGCACATCTTCCCGGCATTCGGAGACAAGGGATTCGCAACGGTGATTCTTCCGGCGATCACCTTGGCGATCCCGACCGGCGCGGTGATCGCGCAGGTGCTCACGACCAGCCTGCAGTCGACGCTACGTTCGCCGCATGTGGAGACTGCGTACGCCAAGGGCGCAAGCCGTTGGCGCGTGCAGACCCGTCACGCGTTGCGACTGGCGAGCATTCCGGCATTCACCATTGCCGGTGTGCTGGTCGGCACGCTGCTGGCGGGCTCGGTGGTTGTGGAAACGGTGTTCTCTCGCGCGGGCGTCGGCCGTCTGACACAGACGTCGGTGATGGCGCAGGACATCCCGGTGGTGCAGGGAGTCGTTGTGTTCGCCTCTCTCGTGTTCGTGCTCGTCAACCTCGCGGTCGACCTCTTCTACCCCTTGATAGATCCACGGATCATCCAGACGAAGAAGAGTCACACCGAAAAGTCGAATACCGAAAGCTCGACCGATCTGGAGCCGGCTCATGTCTGACACATTGATCGAACCCCTACTCCTCGATCCGAGCGTCGAGGCGAATGCACCTGTTGTTTCGCGCCGAAAGTCCACGGCCATCGGCTGGATCCGAAAGCCCGGCTTGGTGATTCCGGTGTTGATCGTGTTGCTTGCCATCGGCTTTGCCGTCGCACCCGGATTCTTTGCCAGCGGCGATCCGTTGTCCGGTGTCCCGGCGGACAAACTGCAGGGCCCGAGCCTGGCTCACTGGTTCGGAACCGACAATCTCGGACGTGACCTGTACACACGGTTCGTGCACGGCGCCGCGCTGTCCCTGACCGCAACCTTGGTGGCGGTCGGAATCGCATTGGTGGCGGGATCGATAATCGGATTGCTCGCGGGCTTTGTCGGTGGCGTCGTCGACGCCGTGCTGATGCGCATCGTCGACGTGCTGCTGTCCATTCCGGCACTGCTGCTCTCGTTGGCCCTTGTCACCGCACTCGGCTTCGGCACCATCAACGTCGCCATCGCTGTCGGCGTCAGTATGGTCGCCAATTTCGCGCGAGTGATGCGTGCCGAAGTGATGCGGGTGCGCGGAGCTCAGTACGTCGAGGCTGCGTTCAGTTCAGGTGTGCAGTGGCTCGGTGTCCTGCGTCGGCACGTGCTTCCCAACTCCTACGCGCCGGTGGTCGCGCTGTCCGCTGTCGAGTTCGGGCAGGCAGTACTAGCCGTGTCGGCTCTGAGCTTCTTGGGATTCGGCGCCGTTCCGCCTACCCCGGAATGGGGATCGCTGGTATCCGAGGGACGTAATTTCCTCGCCAATGCCTGGTGGATGACAACACTTCCCGGTCTCGCGATTGTCGCCGTGGTCATCTCGGCACACCGTATCGGCCACGAGATCGAAAGGAACAACCGGCGATGAGCACGACCGAGGAACAGTTGCTTTCCGTCACCGACTTACAGATCGCCTACGGCGCCGAGCCCGCGGTATCCGGCGTGAGCTTCACCGTCGGTCGGGGCGAAGTAGTTGCGGTGGTCGGGGAATCGGGTTCCGGTAAGTCGACCACGGCACACGCGATATTGGGTCTGCTCGCCGGCAGTGGCCACGTCACCGGCGGGACCGTCGAGTTCGAGGGTGAACAGATCGACTCGTATTCCGACCGTGCGTGGCAGCGAATCCGCGGCGCGCGTATCGGTTTGGTGCCGCAGGATCCGACGACCTCGCTCAACCCGGTGACGAGGATCGGCGACCAGGTTGCAGAAGTCCTCCGGATCCACGGCCTCGCAGACCGTCGCAAAGCCCGGTTGGACGCCGTCGAGGTGCTCGAGCGCGCGGGTATCGACCGGCCGGAAATCCGAGCACGCCAGTACCCGCACGAGCTCTCCGGCGGTATGCGGCAACGCGTTCTGATCGGTATCGCGCTTGTCGCGAACCCCGCCCTCATCATCGCCGACGAGCCGACCAGTGCTCTGGACGTCACGGTTCAACGACGTATCCTCGACCACTTGGACGAGCGAATCGCCGAATCCGGTGCCGCCGTGCTCCTGATCACGCACGACCTGGGAGTGGCCGCAGACCGCGCGGACCGGATCCTGGTGATGCAGGGCGGCAGGATCGTCGAATCCGGCCGCACCGCAGATATTCTGGACAACCCGCGACACGCGTACACGAAGAAGCTGCTCGACTCGGCTCCGAGCCTGTCCTCGGGACCGGTCGATCGGCCGGTCCGTCAGGATACGAGCCCGCTGCTGACGTTGACCGGAATCACCAAGCGTTTCAACGTCGGACGCGGGAGTTCGATCACCGCGGTGAACGAGGTATCGCTGACTGTTCCGCGGGGTCAGACGGTGTCGTTGGTGGGGGAGTCCGGCTCCGGCAAGTCGACCACGGCGCGCATCGCCGTGCGGTTGGAGCAGGCGGATGCCGGCACCATCTCCTTCGACGGACACGACATCACGAAGGTCAAGGGCAGCGATCTGCGCGAGCTGCGCCGAAAGATCCAGCTCGTGTACCAGAACCCCTATGCATCACTCGACCCGAAATTGTCCGTCCAGGACATCGTTGCGGAGCCGCTGCGGGCCTTCAAGGTTGGTGGACGCAGTCAGCAGCAGAGTCGTGCAGCAGAGTTGCTCGATCAGGTTGCACTTCCCGAGCAGTTCCTGAGCCGCAAACCGGCCGAACTCTCGGGCGGCCAGCGTCAACGGGTGGCGATCGCTCGTGCGCTTGCGTTGAAGCCGGACCTGCTCGTTCTCGACGAACCTGTGTCCGCTCTCGACGTCTCGGTGCAAGCGCAGATTCTGGCGCTACTCGACGAGTTGCAGCGCGAACTGGGCCTGACCTATCTCTTCATCTCCCACGATCTTGCGGTTGTTCGCCAGATCAGCGACGTCGTCGGCGTCATGCAGGCCGGGCGATTGCTCGAAATCGGCACTACCACCGAGATTTTCGACAATCCCCGAAACGAGTACACACGCACACTTCTCGACGCGATCCCCGGGCGGGATCATTCGACACGAAAGGCCGAACATGTCCGAGCGTAGTTCCGGAGCATTCCTGGTCGGCCTCGAATTCGAGGGAACCGGAGCTCATCCGTACTCCTGGCGACGCGAGGATTCGCGCGCCGAAGATCTGTTCACGCCCTCGTACTGGGTGGACCTGGTGACCGCCGCGGATCGGGGTGGGGTGGATCTGGCGTTCCTCCCTGACTCGTTCGGATTGCAATCCGAGGGCCAGCACGCAGTGCGGGGCAGATTGGAGGCGGTTGCAACTGCGGCACGGCTGAGTGCTGTGACCTCGCGTATCGGCCTGATCCCCACCGCGACAGTCACGCACACCGAGCCGTTCCACATCTCCAAGGCCGTCGCGAGTATCGACTACTCCTCAGCGGGGCGGGCCGGCTGGCAGGTCGCGGTGTCCGACACCGCTGAGCAGGCGTCGTTGTTCGGCCGAAAGGCAGTGCAGGGCCCCGAGTCCGCGTGGGAGGAAGCGTCCGAGGCTGTCGAGGTGGTCAGTCGGCTGTGGGACAGCTGGGAGGACGACGCCGAGATACGGGACGCTGCGAGCGGACGATTCATCGATCGAGACAAGCTGCACTACATCGACTTCGAGGGAAAGAACTTTTCCGTCAAGGGGCCGTCCATCACGCCGCGCTCCCCGCAGGGGCAGCCGCTGATCGCCGTCGACGCGAGCAGGCCGGAGGCACGCGAGCTCGCTGTTGCGCGCGGAGATCTGATTCGGATCTCGGCAACCGACCTCGGCGAGGCCAACGCCACGGCCAAGTTGGTCCACGCGAATGCCGCTGCCCTCGGGCGCAGCGTCAGGGTTCTCCTCGACGTCGACGTGCTTCTCGGCGCTGATCGCGGAGCCGCCGACGACGCTCTGGCGGAACTCGAGGAATGGGCGGGAGCGCCGTACGCCCCGCACTCGCTGTTCTATCGCGGTGACAGCGCCGGCCTGACTGTCCTCCTTCGCGAGATCGGTGGGCTGGCCGGGGTCGACGGTGTTGTCCTGCGTCCCTTGGCTTTGGCTGCCGCAGTGGAGAAGATCGCGGCGGACGTGGTGCCGAATCTCAATCCGCGACCGACTACCGGCCCGACGCTGCGCGAGCGGTTGGGTTTCGAGTTGCCCGTCAATCAGTTCGCGTAGCGCGAACAGAGAACAGGAACACCGATGACACAGAACAGGATTCGCAAGCAAGTTCATCTGGGTGCTCATTTCCCCGGCGTGAACAACACCACGGTGTGGACCGATCCGGCGTCCAAGAGCCAGATCGAGTTCAGCTCGTTCGAGCATCTCGCCCGCAGTGCCGAACGCGGATTGTTCGACTTCTTCTTCCTCGCAGAAGGTTTGCGCCTGCGCGAGCATCAGGGCAAGATTCACGACCTCGACGTGGTCGGTCGCCCGGATACGTTCAGTATTCTCAACGCGGTTGCCGGTGTGACAACGCATCTCGGCCTGGCCGGGACGATCAACACCACGTTCAACGAGCCGTACGAGTTGGCCAAGCAGTTCTCGACGCTCGATCATCTCTCCGACGGCCGCGCCGCGTGGAACCTGGTCACCTCTTCGGATGCCTTTACCGGTGAGAACTTCCGCCGCGGTGGGTATCTGGAGCATTCCGAGCGGTACGCACGCGCAAACGAGTTGGTCGACGCAGTACGGACGCTGTGGGACAGTTGGAGCATCGATCGTCCGATCGTCGACCGTGAGCGCGGCGTTTTTGCCACCGACCAGCAGGTCGGTCAGTTCCAACACTCCGGTAAGCAGTTCGACATCACCGGACGCTTCGAAGTACCTCGGAGTCCCCAAGGACACCCAGTCCTGCTGCAGGCAGGTGACTCCGATGAAGGACGCGAGTTCGGCGCCGCCAAGGCAGACGCCATCTTCACCGGGCACGGAACGCTCGAAGCAGGCAAGGCCTTCTACGCCGACGTAAAGGGACGCTTGGCCAAGTACGGACGCACGCACGCAGACCTCAAGATTCTCCCCGCCGCCACCTTCGTGCTCGGTGACAACGCCGCGGACGCACAGGAGAAGGCGTATCACATCCGGCGGCAGCAGGTCGGACCCCAGACTGCCATCGCTTTTCTCGAACAAGTCTGGGGCAGAGACCTTTCCCAGTACGACGCCGACGGCCCGTTGCCGAAGGAAGATCCGTCGGACGACGTCAACATCACCCGCGGACGCGTCCGCCACGTCAAGGATCCGCGAGCGGTCGCAGATCAGTGGCGTGCCAAGGCCGAGGCCGAAAACCTCAGCATCCGTGAACTCATCATCGAAGTAACTGCCCGCCAACAGTTCGTGGGTAGTGCAGCGGAGGTGGCTGCCGAGATCGACACCTACGTCCAGGGCGACGCGAGCGACGGATTCATTCTCGTTCCCCACATCACCCCCGCGGGCCTCGACGAGTTCATCGACACCGTCGTACCAGAACTACAGGACCGCGGCAGTTTCCGGACCGAATACTCAGGAACCACCCTGCGCAGCCATCTCGGGCTGCGCCACCCGTACGAGCAGGCTGAAGGAGTCCGCGCATCATGACCGTTACCGACACTTCCACCAGCACCTTCACCGGCGAGTGGAATGCTTGGCATGCCTCGCGCGACGCCACCTTCAGTGAACCACTCGGCTGGCTGAGCCTGACTGCGTTGCATTGGCTGGTTGACACCGATTCCACCTTCGCGGACCTGCCCGGTGCGTGGCGCGCCGACGCGAATGCCGTTGTCGTCACCGCGACGCCGGCCGACGACCTCTCGATCGACGGCGTCGCAGTGGACGGTTCAGTCACTCTGAATCCGATCGAGGGTGCGCCGGGACTGATCGTCAAGCAGGGCGCGCGGTTGGTCGAGGTCATCCGCCGCACCGGCGAGGTGGCTCTGCGGATCCACGATTCGTCGGCCCCGACATTGGCGCAGTTCAGTGGTATCCCGACCTTCGAGCCGAACCCGCAGTGGCGCGTCGAGGGTGTCTTCACAGCTTTCGAGGAGGCTCGCACGGTGACGACGGGTGCGGTCGTCGAGCGCCTCGAGCATCATCACGACGCCCGCGGAACCATCAGCTTCGAACACGATGGTGCAACGCATACGCTGATTGCGTTCGCGGGCAAGGACAACGGCTTTCACATCCTGTTCACCGACGCGACCAGTGGTGTATCCACCTACCCGGCCGCACGCTCGCTGCACGTGAGCGCACCGGAGCCCGGTGGTGCGGTAGCCCTCGATTTCAATCGGGCGTCGAACCTGCCCTGCGCCTTCACCGATTACGCGACGTGCCCCGTCGCCCCCGCCGAGAATCGTTTGTCGTTCGCGGTGGAAGCCGGCGAGAAGACCCCGAATACCCGCGACGGAAGCGCACCGAGGTGAGCGCGCCCCTGTCCGTACTCGACCTCTCTCCGATCAGTGAGGGTGAAACGGCCCGCCAGGCCTTGCGGAACTCGCTGGACCTCGCTCGTTCTGCCGAAGCGTGGGGATACAAGAGGTACTGGGTCGCCGAACACCACTTCGTCGGCGTAGCCAGCTCGTCACCGGCCGTTCTGGTCGGACTGATTGCGGCCGCGACCAACACCATTCGCGTCGGCTCGGCCGCCGTGCTGCTGGGCAACAACACGGCAGCTCAGGTGGTCGAGGCCTTCGGTACCGTCGAAGCGTTGTATCCGGGTCGTATCGATCTCGGTATCGGGCGCAGCGGACAGCGTCGGGTGGAGGCACTTCGTGCCGTCGCTGCCGGAACGCCCGCCCCGGCAGAATCGAAGCGGGAGACCGTCGTACGCGACGGCGTCGTGATCCCGGCGCCCTTCGATCCAACCGGTCTTCTCACGTCACCGAGATTGCAGGCGTCGTTCGAGGCATTGGCGTTTCCGGGTGCGCAGGCGCCGGATTTCGAGCAGCAGGTCGACGACATACTCTCGCTCCTGAACGGCACCCACCGCACCCGCGACGGCATCGAATTGCACGCCAGTCCCGGCGAGGACGCCAACGTCGAACTGTGGGTGTTCGGAAGCAGCGCAGGCCCCAGTGCCGAACTCGCCGGACGACTCGGATTGCCGTTCGGCGCGAATTACCATGTGGCGCCCTCGAGTACGCTCGACGCCGTCGAGGCATACCGTGCAGCATTCCGACCGTCGGCAGTTCTGTCGGAGCCGTATGTCGTCGTCTCCGCGGATGTTGTTGCCGCAGAGGACGATGCGACGGCGAGAGAGTTGGCGTCGACGTTCGCGCACTGGACACACAGCATTCGCAGCGGGCACGGCGCCATCCCGTACCCCGATCCGGCCACAGCGCTCCCACTTTCCGATGCCGACAAAGCAGTAGTGGAGGATCGGCTGATCACGCAGTTCGTCGGTTCACCCACCACCGTCGCCGACAGACTCGACAGTTTGCAGAAGCTGACCGGAGCGGACGAATTGGTGATCACCGGGGTGACCCATCGACACGAGGATCGCCTGCGCTCGTACGAGCTGCTTGCCAAGGAATGGGGACTACCCGCACTACTGGCGGCATGAGCTTGCCTTGGTCCATTAGTGTCGAGTGATGTTTTCGCCCCGAGATGCGCTTTCGCTTGCTCTTGACGTAGCGCGTGAGGGCATGGAACTCGGGGAGATGCCGATCGGGGCAGTCGTGTTCGACGACGACCGTGTGCTCGGGCGGGCGTATACGCAAGAACGGGCACTTGGCCGACGGGTAGTCCATGCGGACCTTCAAGCGCTCTTGCAGGCCGACGAGGCTCTCGGGTTCACTCGAGCGTCAGGAGAATTGACATTGGCGGTCAATCTCGAACCATGCCTGATGTGCATGGGTGCCGCGATCACACTCGGTGTGTCCCGGGTGTGGTTCGCTCTCGAATCCCCGAACGACGGTGCGAGGGAACTCGTGCAGCTGTGGGCGCCGCCTGAGGAACTTCCGTTTTTCCGTAAGCCGCGTGAAGTCCTCGGCGGCATTCGCCGTGACGAATCGCGAAATCTGTTCGCTGAATACGCCACTGGCACTGGCCCCGCCGGGATGCGGGACTGGGCGCGCAGTCTCACCTGACGCCATGGCTTGAAGGAGGTCCGTGAGGCTTACGCACCGATTGCGCCCGCGATCATCGGCCACGACGCACGCATGTCGGCTTCGAAGAGTCCCCAGGTGTGGGTGCCTTCAGGCCGGAAGCTGAACGTCGCGGGAATGCCGAGCTGACCGAATCGACCCTGTAGGGCAGCGGTGCACATGTTGGTGATGCCTTCGAGCACAGCGCCGGGAACGACTCCGGCAGCCATCGCCAATGAGTTGATTCCGTCCACCGGACCGGGAAGGCCGTTGCCGGTGGAGATGAACAGCGCTGTGCCGCGCAGTTTCTCGGCATTGATCAGCGGGTCGTGAGCAGCCCACTGCGGGCTACCCCACGGCCCCCACATGTTGGCCGCGTTTCCTCCGCCGAGTATCTCGACCATCGAGCGCACCGCAGCCTGGCCGAGCGGGTCGCCGGCGCGCGGGCAGCCGCTGTACGAGCCGACGGCGCGGTAGGTGCCCGGCGACTGGATCGCGAGGTCCAGAACCGGTCCACCGGCCATCGACACGCCGCCGAGTGCGTTGACGCCGGTCGTGTTGTATCGAGCGTTGACCGCTGCCGGTAGTTCCTTGGTGAGGTACGTCTGCCATTTGTTGCGGCCGAGCACCGGATCGTCGGCGTTCCAGTCGGTGTACATGCTGAACTTGCCGCCGACCGGCATGACCACGTTGACGTGCTTGTCGTCGAAGAAGTCACGAACTCCGGTGTTGTTGAACCAAGAGATCCCGTCCTCGCCGCCGCCGACGCCGGTCAACAGGTAGAAGGTCGGGGCGGGGCCACCGCCGGCCGGGGAAATCACGTCGTTGGCGATCCAGCGGTCCATGGAGGGGGAGTAGACATCGATGCGGCTGACCACTGAATCCGCGCTCGCGGTCGGCGCGCTGAGGCCGAGAAAGCCGGCAGCCATGGCCACCGCCATCGTCAATCGGACCGTGAATCGACGTGCCTTCATTATTTCCCCCTGGCGCAAGCCGGACAGCGTATTTGTGCCTACCAACAGTGGCACAATGCGAAGGAGAGTGACGAATGTCCGGATAACAGTCCGGTAAGAAGATGGAGACAATTGCGTGGGATCGCAGTCGCATCACCCCGAATCCGACGTGATTCGGCTGGCCTTCGGGCTGGCCGCGATCACGGCTGGTGCGGCGCGCAGAACCGCTGGTCTCGCCATTGATTCGGTGCAGCGGATCCCCGTTGTCGGTGACGCACTCGACGACGCGATCACCCAGGTCGCCACCCGCGGCACGGAAGCGATTCGCTCGACAGCGGAATTTGCCGATTCCACGTTGAGAACGGTGATCAAAGCTGTCGTCGACGCTGCTCTTGCCGAAGTCGACATCACGAAGATCGTCGTGGACCACGTGGACATCGACAAGATCGCCGAGAACATCGACGTGGACAAGATTGCCGAACGGGTCTCGCTCGAACCGATCATCGATCGCGTCGACGTCGATGCGATCGCGAGCCGACTCGACGTCAAAGCAGTGATCGATCGCCTCGACCTCGACGGCATCGTCGACAGTGTCGACCTCGAGCGCCAGATCGACCGCGTCGACCTCCTCAAGATCGCCGACCAGGTCATCGAGGGTGTCGACCTCCCACAGATGATTCGTGAATCGACCGGTTCACTCTCCACCGAAGCCGTGCACGGGGCGCGCGTGCAGGGGATGCAGGCGGACGACGCTGTCGCCGGGTTCGTCGGACGATTGTTCGGCCGCGACAACGCACCACCCTCACACGAGCCGCATCCGGACACGAACGCAGGTGAACGCTAGTGGCCCAGGAGAATTCCGGCCCGGCCGGAATCGTCACCCGTGGCCTCGCCGGACTGATCGACCTGGGCGTCGTGCTGATCCTGATGGGTTCCGTGTACGTGGCCTTGGCCTTTGTTCGATTGCTCTTCTCGCCGCAGAGTTTCACGTTCTCGGAACCGGGAATCTTCCTGTCCACGACGGCATTTCTCGGCGTCTCGGTGGCCTACCTGACTGCCTGCTGGGCGACCACCGGTCGAACTGTCGGCTCCCTCGTGATGGGGCTGCGGGTGATCACGTCGGGTCACCGGTTGGTCCGTTGGCCGCTCGCCTTCATCCGTGCGGTGCTCTGTGTGCTCTTCGCCTTCGGATTGCTGTGGTCGGCGGTCGATCGGCGGCGACGATCGTTGCAGGACATCGTTCTGCGCACCGAGGTCGTCTACGACTGGCGTCAGGACCCGGATCTGGTGGCACCCCACGGAGGCGAGCACGCATGAGTGAACCGAACCGCCCGGACGAGCGATTCACCCTTGCCAGCGAGCGCACCTTCCTCGCGTGGATGCGTAGCTCGCTTGCCCTGCTGGCGGGCGGCATTGCCGTCGTCCAGTTGGTCCCCGAGTGGAGTACAGGGTGGGTTCGTACGGCGCTCGGTCTGACATTGATCGCACTCTCGGCAGCAGCCGCCCTTGTCGGTATGCGACGCTGGCTACAGGTGAAGAAGGCGCTCGAGGACGGCGCGGCGATGCCGGAACCGCATGCGCTGTGGCTGTTCGCACTGGCATTGGCCGGGGTTGCCGTCGCGGCCGGCGTGGCAACGGTGGTTACCAGCCTCGCTCGCTGAGATACCTCGCTGAGATACGCAGAGAAGTCCGAGCGGTGTCTGGATAGTCTGCAAAGAACGAGAAGCAAGTCAGAGAAGTAAACGAAACAGACGACAAGGGAGTGCACGGTGGCGCAGGAACTCAAGCTCGGATACAAGGCATCGGCTGAGCAATTCGGCCCTCGCGAACTGGTAGAGCTGGCAGTTCTGGCAGAGCAGCACGGCATGGATTCCGTTGCGGTGAGCGATCATTTCCAGCCGTGGCGCCACAACGGTGGACACGCGCCGTTCTCGCTCGCCTGGATGACGGCCGTCGGTGAGCGCACCGAGCGCGTGCAGATCGGCACGTCCGTGATGACGCCGACGTTCCGCTACAACCCGGCGGTCATCGCTCAGGCGTTCGCGACGATGGGATGTCTCTACCCGGGGCGCATCATGCTCGGCGTCGGCAGCGGTGAGGCTCTCAACGAGATCGCCACCGGCTTCCAGGGCGAGTGGCCCGAGTTCAAGGAACGCTTCGCGCGCCTGCGTGAGTCGGTGCGGCTGATGCGTGAGCTGTGGCTGGGCGATCGTGTCGACTTCGAAGGTGAGTACTTCACCACTCGTGGCGCGTCGATCTACGACGTCCCCGAGGGTGGGATTCCCGTGTACATCGCGGCCGGTGGACCCGTTGTCGCCCGGTACGCGGGACGTGCCGGTGACGGCTTCATCTGCACCTCCGGCAAGGGCATGGAGCTCTACACCGAGAAGTTGCTTCCGGCGGTTGCCGAGGGCGCGGCCAAGGCCGAGCGCGACGTCGCCGACATCGACAAGATGATCGAGATCAAGATCAGCTACGACACCGACCCGGAGGCTGCACTCGAGAACACGCGTTTCTGGGCGCCGCTTTCCCTGACGCCGGAGCAGAAGCACAGCATCGAGGATCCGATCGAAATGGAAGCAGCTGCCGACGCTCTGCCCATCGAGCAGGTGGCCAAGCGCTGGATCGTCGCTTCCGATCCCGACGACGCCGTCGAGCAGGTCAAGGCCTACGTCGACGCCGGTCTCAATCACCTGGTGTTCCACGCACCGGGCCACGATCAGCGCCGCTTCCTCGAACTGTTCGAGCGTGACCTCGCGCCCCGCCTGCGTGCTCTTGGCTGATCCTCGAGATCAACTGAACGGTGTCTGCCACTCGACGTGTGGCAGGCACCGTTCGTCTTTCTCGTAGCGGCCGGTTGTCGGCACGAGCGTGAGCGTGACCACGATCAGTGGCAAGGTGGGCGGCGGCCCACACTAGGCTGTTGGGCATGCCAGAAGCGCCCGCTGCCGTGTCGAGTGTCTACGTCGCCTCCCCTGAAGGTGACACCGGAAAATCCACCATCGCGCTGGGCGTACTGCAGATGCTGTGCGCGACCGTCGCCCGGGTCGGTGTCTTCCGCCCGATCGCCCGCTCGACCGAGGAAACCGACTACATCCTCGAACTGCTGCTAGAGCACACCACTGCCGATCTCTCCTACGCCGACGCACTCGGCGTCACCTACGAGCAGGTTCACGCCGATCCCGAAGCTGCACTGGCCGACATCGTGGCGAAGTACCACACCGTGGCCGAGCAGTGCGACGCCGTCGTGATCATCGGAAGTGATTACACCGACGTCGCAAGCCCCAGCGAATTGAGCTTCAACGCCCGCATCGCCGTGAACCTGGGAGCGCCGGTCCTGTTGGCGGTTCGAGGCGCTCGGCGCAGCGTCGAGGAGGTTGCTCAGCTCGCGCACCTGTGCGCCGCCGAGTTGGCCGCCAACCACGCTCACCTGCTCGCGGTCGTCGCCAATCGCTGCGATCCCGACAAGCTCGACGAGGTCACCGCAGCCCTGTCCGACATCGGAGTTCCGACGTGGAGCCTGCCGGAGATTCCGTTGCTCGTCTCACCCACGATGGCCGAGTTGATGGAGGCCACCGGCGGCGAGTTGTACTCGGGTGACCCGGAACTGCTGCACCGCGAGGCACTGAAGGTGATGGTGGGAGGCATGACCGCCGAGCACATCCTCGAGCGTCTGGTCGAGGGCATGGTCGTCATCGCCCCGGGTGACCGCTCGGACGTGCTGCTCGCGTTGCTCAATGCGCATGAGGCGGAAGGATTTCCGTCGCTCGCGGGCATCATCATGAATGGCGGGATCACGCCGCACCCGGCCATCGCGGCGTTGATGGCCGGCCTCAAACAGCGTCTTCCGATCCTCACGACAACCCTCGGCACTTTCGACACCGCAAGCGCTGCAGCCCAAACCCGCGGACGCGTGGCAGTCGGTTCGCAGCGAAAGGTCGACACTGCGCTGAGCTTGATGGAACAGCGCGTCGACGCCGACGTCCTGATGGACCGACTGGCACTGCCGATTCCGTCGGTCGTGACCCCACAGATGTTCGAGTACAAGCTCATCGACCGCGCTCGGCGCGATCGCAAGCACATCGTCCTCCCGGAGGGTGACGACGACCGGATCCTGCGCGCGGCCGGCCGGCTGCTGCAGCGCCAGGTTGCCGACCTGACGATCCTCGGCGACGAACCCAGTGTGCGTCGACGCGCAGCGGAACTCGGCGTGGACATCAGCGGCGCGCAGGTACTCGCGCCCGCGCAGTCCGAGTACACCGAGCGCTTCGCACAGGAATACACCGCGCTGCGGGCGCACAAGGGCATGACCATCGAGCGGGCACGCGAGGTGATCGCCGACATCTCGTACTTCGGAACGATGATGGTGCACTTGGGTATTGCCGACGGCATGGTCTCCGGTGCCGCCCACACCACCGCTCACACGATCCGGCCCTCGTTCGAGATCATCAAGACGGCCCCCGGAGTTTCGACGGTTTCGAGCATCTTCCTGATGTGCCTGGCCGACCGCGTTCTCTCCTACGGTGACTGCGCCGTGGTTCCGGACCCGACGTCGGAGCAGTTGGCGGACATCGCGATCTCGTCCGCACAGACGGCGTCGCAGTTCGGTATCGATCCGCGCATTGCGATGCTCTCGTACTCCACCGGCGATTCGGGCAGTGGAGCCGACGTCGACAAGGTTCGCACCGCGACCGCTTTGGTGCGCGAGCGCCGACCGGACCTGTTGGTGGAAGGGCCCATTCAGTACGACGCGGCCGTCGAGCAGAGTGTCGCTGACAAGAAGATGCCGGATTCTCTGGTGGCGGGCAAGGCCACGGTGTTCGTGTTCCCGGACTTGAACACCGGCAACAACACCTACAAGGCAGTGCAGCGGAGCGCCGGCGCTATCGCCGTCGGCCCGGTTCTGCAGGGACTGAACAAGCCGGTCAACGATCTCTCGCGTGGAGCGTTGGTCCAGGACATCGTCAACACCGTGGCTATCACGGCAATACAGGCACAGGGAGCGTAAGCGTGAGCGACGGCACCGTACTGGTCATCAATTCCGGCTCGTCATCGATCAAATTTCAACTCGTGCATCCGGATACAGCGGAATCGGTAGCGCACGGCCTCATCGAGCGGATCGGTGAACCCGACGGCCACATCGTCTACAACCACCGCACCGGAGTCGAAGACCGCAGCCTCCCCATCGCCGATCACCGTGCGGGACTGAAGATGGTGCTCGACATCGTCGCCGAGGTCGGACGGCCGCTGAGCGAGGCAGGAATCATCGCCGTCGGTCACCGAGTCGTGCACGGTGGTGACATCTTCTATTCGCCGACGCTCATCGACGACGGCGTCGTGAAAGCCATCGAGGATTTGTCGAACCTTGCGCCGCTGCACAATCCGGCCAACGTGATCGGTATCGAGGTGGCGCGCGAAGAACTGCCAGACGTTCCGCACGTAGCAGTATTCGACACTGCCTTCTTTCACACGCTGCCCGCCGCAGCGTCGACCTACGCGATCGATCGGGATGTGGCCAAGGCCAACCAGATTCGTCGATACGGCTTCCACGGGACCTCACACGAATACGTGTCGGGACGAGTCGCGGACTTCCTCGGCAAGGATCCGGCCGAGCTGAATCAGATTGTTCTGCACCTCGGAAACGGCGCTTCGGCCTCGGCAATCAAGGGCGGCAAGGCTATCGACACCACGATGGGCCTCACCCCGCTCGAGGGTCTTGTCATGGGCACCCGCAGCGGCGACATCGACCCAGGCATCATCTTGCACCTCAATCGCAACTCGGGAATGAAGGTCGACGAGATCGACGACCTCCTCAACCGTCGTTCCGGTTTGAAGGGACTGTCGGGAGTCAACGATTTCCGTGCCCTGCTCGCACTGATCGAGGGCGGCGACGAAGACGCACAACTTGCCTACGACGTCTACGTACACATGCTCCGTAAGTACATCGGCGCCTTCATCGTTCAACTCGGTGGCGTCGACGTCATCACCTTCACCGGCGGTGTCGGCGAGAACAACATCGACGTACGACGCGACAGCCTGGCCGGCCTCTCCCGTCTCGGAATCGAGGTCGACCCGGCTCTCAACGAGGCGAAGAGCCGCGACGAGCGTCGTATCTCCGCATCCACGTCGGCCGTCGAGGTGCTGGTGGTCCCCACCAACGAGGAGTTGGCGATCGCCCGCGCGGCGAAGGCTTTGGTGGCCGCGCTGTAAATCTCGGGGAGCGCGTCAGAAATTGCTGCGCGGACGCACCGCGTTCGCCCGGTCCACGAGGGCGTAGCGGTGCGTGCGGGAGGTCGTGGCGCGGGCGAGGGCGCGAAGGCAGGCTTCGGCTCCGGTGCGCAGACCCTGCTCGGTGAATGGCAGGTCGAGGATGGGTTCGAGTTCGGTGTGCGAGCGGTTTCCGTAGCGAATCCAATCGAGTGCCGTGCCCAACACCAGGGTTCGCATCTGCAGACTTCGGCTCTCCTCGGCCGGTAGCGCGCGAACGCGACGGGCGGCTTCCCTCAGAGTCGATTCGTCGAGTTCGGCGATCGGAACGCCGGACAGCATCGTCAGAGCGCTCGACATCCGTGCGACGTTGTAGTGCCGGGAAGACGTGGGAACTTCGTCGAGGGCGGCGATGGCTGCCTTCTTGTTGCCGTGATCGGCGAGTTGCCTGGCGAGCCCGAATGCTGCGCTGACGTAGTTCCGTTCGGTCCGCCAGACGGTGCGGTAGTACTTCTCCGAGAAGCGGCACCATTGGTCCGGGTCGTCGCTCTCCCAATGCTGGAGGATCAGTTCTGCTGTCGCCGCCAACGCGAGTTTGGGTGCAGCCTCGCCCGGCAGAGCCGTCAGGACGGTCTCGAAATGACTGAAGGCGGGCTCGAATCGGTCCAGTTGCAACGCTGCAAGCCCTCGATACCACTCGATCTTCCAGTGATCACCGATGCTCTGCTGGAGTTCGTCCAGAACACTCAGCGCGGTCTCCGGATCGCCGAGATCGAGATGAGCCTTGGCCTCGGCCAGTCGGACCTCGCCGGAGATGGCGGCCGCCGGTGTGCCTGACGTTCGGTCGATTCCGTTCTCGCGGGCGTGTTTCAACGCATCGAGAGTCTGAGACGGTTCGCTGTGCACCGCTGCCGCCAGCAACGGCGCGCTGGGATCGGTGGGGTCGACCAACGGGATGGGAAGTGCGTGCGCAACTTCGCGCGGATCGAGAGCAGCGTCGTGGCTGATACCGTCGACGTACACATCGGTTTGCCCGACCAATTCATCGGTGCCGAAAGACGTTCGCTGCCTGCTGAACACGAGCGAGAGCCCGGGATTCTCCTGCCCGGTCTGCTCCGCGAGGATTTCTCGCAGAACGCCGGTGAGTTGGCCCGCGATCTCCTCGGCCGACTGGAAACGCTTCTTCGGATCCGGGTCGGTGGCGCGCAGCAGCAGGCGGTGGAAGAACTCGTTGTCCCGCAGCAGTGGCTCGTCCTCGGGTTCGGGAAGGCCGTCGAGGTACCGTCCGTGCTTCGAGGGCATGTCGAGGGTGAGAACCGCGAGTGTTCTTCCGACGGTGAAGATGTCGGAGGCGATGGTCGGGCCGGTCTCGATGATCTCCGGCGCTTGATAGCCGGCAGTGCCGTACAGGTATCCGTAGTCTTCGATCCCGGACACGGCGCCGAGGTCGATCAGCTTCAGTTGGTCCTCGGTGACCATCACGTTCTCAGGTTTGAGGTCGTTGTACGCCAGGCCGGTGGAATGCAGATAGCTCAGCGCCGGAAGGATTTCCAGTACGTAGCCGATTGCCTGCTCGATCGGCATGTGCTTGCCGTCCGGGAATTCGGCCAGCACCTCGCGCAATGATCGCCCGCCCACGTACTCCATGACGATGTACCCCATGGGTGTCCCGTCCGGGCGCGGATGCTCGACGAAGTTGAAGATCTTGACGATGCTGGGGTTGGCGACCTCGGCGAGGAACTGACGCTCGGCCACCGCAACGGCTTGCGCTTCGGAATCACCGAAATGCAAGAGTCCCTTGAGAACTACCCACCTGTCGCTGACATTGCGATCGATCGCGAGGTAGATCCATCCCAGGCCGCCGTGCGCGATGGGCCCTTGAACCTCGTATTGACCTGATACCAATTCGCCCTCTTCGAGGAGTGGGCGGAAGTCGAAAGTGGAACCGCACTTGGGGCAGGTGCCGTGCTGAGTTGCCTTGGTGCTTGCGCTCTTACGGCCGACCGGTTCGTTGCATTTCCAACAGAACCGTTTGCGCTCGGGGACCGTCGGGTCACTCATCACCGCAGATGCGGGGTCGATCTGCGGGACGGGGGGAACTTCGACCAGGCCGCCGCCGAGGCGCAGCTTTCGTCCCGACCGGCTGCGGCGGGATCGAGTGGAGCGGCCGGTAGGGGAGGAGGATGCGGACGGCGCGGTTCCTCGTATCTGGGCCGAGGTCGGTTCGAGGCGCTCGTAGGCACCGGTGGCTTCGGGTTCGGAGCGTAGGGATGCCTGCGTGGAGTCAGGCTCGCGGTGAACTGCCTGCGTGGAGTCAGGCTCGGGGCGTACGGAGGCTTGCGTGGCGTCGGGCTCGGGGCCGGTTTCTTCGGTCATGTCAGCCTCAATCCCGGTAGACGGCCGGCGGGGGACCGGGTGACGGACCGAGGACGCTGAGCCAACGGTCGTAGATACGGTTCCAGGTCCCGTCACCCCGGATCCGCTCGAGGGTTCCGTTGACGAATCGGACCAAGTCGGGGTTGTCCTTGTTCACTCCGATTCCGTAGGGCTCGACGCCCAACGAACCACCGACCATCATGAGATACGGGTCTTGCGAGGCGAGGCCCGCGAGAATCGTGTCGTCGGTGCTGATCGCGTCCACCTGCCCCTGCTGGAGGACGACGAGGCAATCGGACCACATCGGGACGGTCACGACGGTGGCTTCGGGTTGGAGCTCCTGGATTCGCGTGGCCGACGTCGTTCCCCGGGCCGCGCAGACTCGCTTGCCTGCGAGATCGGCGATGCCGCGTACCGGTGAACCCTGCAGGACCTGAATTCGTTGCTCGGCGGAGAAGTACTGCGTCGAGAAGTCGACCTTCTCGCGCCGCTCGCACGTGATGGTCATGGTTTTGACGACCACGTCGACCATGGATTCCTGGAGTGCGGCGATCCGATCGTCCGAGGTCAGGATTCGGTACTCGATCTTCTCCGGGTCGCCGAGCAGATCGCGGGCGATCTCGCGGGCGATGTCCACGTCGAAGCCTTCGAGGCGTCCGGTCGCCGGATCGCGAAAGCTCATGAGGTTGGAACCGGTGTCCAGGCCCACGATCAGCCGCCCGCGGGCGCGGATGGCGTCGAGGCTCGGCGTGGGTGGCTGCGGAGATGCGTCTGCGGGTGTGGGGCGCAGGCTCGCAGTGAGGTTGGTGCACGACGCGGTGGTCGTCGGTGTCGGACTGGGCGCGATGGTGGCCTCGGCCGGCAGCGGCGGTTCCGTGTACGACGTGGCGGCCGCGTTGTTCAGGTCTTCGGCTCGATCTGCACCGCAACCGGCGAGCGCCAGCACGGACGCTGCCAGAACCGCGACGCACACGGCCGGGAGCTTCCTCCGCATCTCCGGTACTCCCGTCACTGATACTCCCGCAGTCGGGGCCAGAACCCGATGAAGATTCCGGCAACTCCGAGAACTGCCAATACAGTCATGCCCGGTGCAGAGGCAGCCAACACACGTGAGGCGTACGAAACGTCGGACCGAAGATTTGTGCGCGAATCCACGATTCCTTGCCAGAGTTCGTGATCGAGCTTTCCGTATTCCGCGGCCGAATCCTGTTCTCCGGAGCCGATGGTGATGGCGGCAGCGGACGTGAAGTCGCCGGTCCCGAGACGGTCGTACATGCGCGTGTGCGCAGCCACCCATTGCTCGCGCGAATCCAGTGCGGCGGTCAGCACCTCGTTGTTCACTCGGGCGCGTTCGTCGCTGCGTAGGCCCTCGAGGATGTCGCGCAGGGCGTCGACCTTGCGAGTGAACGTCACGTTGTCCTCGGCAGTTGAATCCCGTCTCGCCAACGTGAGGGTTTCGACGGTACGTGCCTGCTGTGCCATGATCCGGGCCTCGGTCAGTTCGTGCAGTGGCTCGGCGCCCGCGTCGAGTGCGCGTCCGGTGGCAAGTGCGGACACCAGTCCGACGGTGAGCAGCCACAGCAGCGCAGCCGCGACGGCGAGCGAGGCAAGGATCAACCCGAGATTGAAGCGTCGGCGACTCTTGCGGGAGAAGTACACCTGTGTTGCCACCAGCGCGCACAACACGAGGACGAATGCCACGATCGGCCACCACGGTGGAGTCTCGAAATCGCGCTGTACCTGCGAGACCAGGGTCTCCTGCGAGGCGTGCAGTTGCTGAGCCATCGGCAGCAGCGAGGTCTGCATCAACTGCGAGGCCTCGCTCAAATATGCTGCCCCGACCGGGTTTCCGACGCGATTGTTCGCCCGTGCAGTTTCGACCAGCCCCGTGTAGACGGAGAGGTCGGTCGAGATGGTGGTCAACGCGCTGTGCCCGGCAAGATCAGTCGAGTCGAGACCGGCCGACGCCTGGACGATCTCCGCCGACGCCTCACCGATCGACTGCGTGTATCGGTCGCGTACTTCGGCGGGTTCGAGGCCGCCGGAGATGAAGGCGGTGGCCGCGGCGGCGTCTGCCAAAGACAACGCGCTGTAGAGGTTCTGGGCCGAGTTGGCGAGAGGTTCGGTTTCGACGAGGAGGAGGTCGAGGTTCGCCTGTCGGTTCTCGATCGCTGCGGTGGCGAGGAGTCCGGCGATCAAGGTGATCGCAATCAAGATCACTCCGACGACGGTCAACCGGCCAGGCGTCGAGGACATGAATGCCTGGAGTTCGCGCCGCAGAAGTGCTCGCTCGTCCTCCGCCGATACCGAAGTGCCCTCGGCGGGCGGCAGCGACCGGGGTTCGATGGACGGGACGACACGGTCGACCATCGAGCACCTCACTTCGCTGTAGGCGGGCCACCGAGAAATGATGCCGCCGAGAAATGATTCAGGGCATCTTCGCGAGCATATAAGCATCACCTACACCTGGAGCAGTTTGAAACGGTTAGTGTGGGACAACGGCGAGAGCAGGCGGAGCGAGGTAGTCGATGCGTGGTGACGGTGACGGTTGGTCGATCGGACCGGACGGTACTCGGCATTGGGGTAAACACGGAGCCGCTGGACTGCTTCTTCGCGCCCCCGATTCGGACGGATCGCCCCTGGTCTTGCTGCAGCATCGTGCGGCGTGGAGCCATCAAGGTGGTACCTGGGCATTGCCCGGTGGAGCACGGGACTCACACGAAAGCACGACGCACGCCGCTGTCCGGGAGGCACACGAAGAAGCCGGAATCGCCGAAGACGCCGTTCGCGTCCGCGGTGAGGTAGTGACGATGCACGCGGAGAGCGGGTGGACCTACACCACCGTCGTGGCTGATGCGGCACATCCACTGTCGACGGTTGCCAACGGTGAGAGCACCGAGTTGCGGTGGGTGCGTGAAGCCGACGTCGATTCGCTGCCATTGCATCCGGGATTCGGTTCCTCGTGGCCCGAGCTCCGGACTGCGCCTGTACCAGCCGAGACTGAAGACCTACAGGCCGGCGACCCACACACCGTCGTACTCGAAGACGGTGGCTTCGGATGGTTGTCGGGCAGCTCGCACCAAGGCAGTTCCCACCAAGGCAGTTCCCACCAAGGCAGTGAGCAGTCAGGCAGTGACCAGAACCTGTCCGAGGCGTCGAGTACGCAGTCTTAACAGGGCATATACAGCAGAAGGGCCGGACTCCTCAGGAGTCCGGCCCTTCTGTGTTTCGGTCGTCGACCGAAACGAGGCTCAGCTGAGCGAGTTCAGCGCCGTGATGAAGCTGACCGCGGTGATACCGAGCTTGAGCAGCTCGCTGATCTTGCCGAGGTTCAGGTCTTCGAGCGATTCGGTGCTGAGCGAGCCGGTGTCGAGGGATCCCATTTAGTGCTCCTAGGTTCAGTTAGTAACTGGAGGTAAACTACAACAAACCGAATGGGATGTGACACGCAATCGAAACAACTGTGATCAAGATCACGTAATCCGACTTTTCGGACATCCAATCGCACCTAGGAACTGGGGGTTTGTTGTCTGATCGGACAACTTCCGTTCATGTTTCGAGTCAGGCGTGCTGACCCGTAACTGTGTGGAAATCGCCCGGCAAACAGTTGACGGTCGCCAGTTACCGGTTTTCAGCGTCCAGCGACGGCCGCGGCGAGGCGCTGCGCAGCCGCCTGCGGATCCGACGCCTGCGTGATTGCACGCACGACGACGATGCGCGTGGCACCGGCATCGAGCAGCTCCGGCAGGCGTTCCTCGTCGATGCCGCCGATTGCGAACCAGGGGCGCGGCGGTGCGGCGTCGGCGGTCGATCGAACCAGTTCCAGACCGGACGCACTTCGATTCGGTTTGGTCGGTGTCGCCCAGACCGGCCCGGTGCAGAAGTAGTCGACGCCCTCTTCGATTGCGGCCAGACTCGCCTGCGCGCGACTACTCGTCGAACGCCCGATGACGACGTCTTCACCGACAACCGTTCGTGCGTAGGGGACGGGAATGTCGTTCTGCCCGAGGTGGAGGATGTCGGCACCGGAAGCCATCGCGAGATCCGCGCGATCGTTCACAGCCAACAATGCGCCGTGGCGTCGCGCTGCGGCCGCGAGAATGCCCAGTGCTACCAGTTCGTCCTTGGCCTCGAGCGGGCCGAACTCGCGCTCACCGGCAGAGCCCTTGTCACGCAATTGGATGATGTCGACTCCGCCGGACAATGCTGCCTCGGCGAACTGCGCGAGGTCGCCTTTCTCGCGGCGCGCGTCGGTGCACAGGTACAGCCGTGCTGCTGCCAGGCGCTCGCGCCGGTCGATGACGTTACTGGGATGTGTGGGGTGCACGGAGCAAACGGTAGCCTCTAGGGAGCAAGGTTCGACACGGGAGTCCTGAAACGTCGTTGTCACTTTTTGTCGTGACTGCGAGGTTCGTGGGGCTGAGAGGGGATCGCGACCAGATCCCGACCGTCAGACCTGACCCGGATCATGCCGGCGCAGGAAGTGGAGGTGGAGTTTCGTGAGTACACACGCTCGTACGGTGTCGGTTGTCGGCGGCGGTGTCATCGGTCTCGCCATTGCGTGGCGAGCCGCCCGCGACGGGTGGTCCGTTCGGTTGTACGACCCGTCCATTGGATCAGGTGCTTCGTGGGTGGCGGGCGGAATGCTCGCCCCGCTTTCCGAAGGCTGGCCGGGTGAAGAGACAGCGTTGACGGTTGGTGCAGCGTCCCTGGAACGGTGGCCGACGTTCGGTGAGGAGCTCGGAAAGTTCGGGCCATCGGTCTTCACCGCGGACAGTTCGCTGACGGTTGCACTCGATGCGGCCGACGCGCAGGACCTGCAGACCATCGCCGAGTGGGTGACCGCGCAGGGCCATGAACTCGAAGTTCTCGGTCGCGCCCGCATCCGCGAACTCGAACCGATGCTCGGCCGGGGCATCCGGTCGGGACTGATGGCTGTCGGTGAGTCCGCCGTCGACAACAGACTTCTGCTGGAGGCGTTGCAGAAGGCCTGTGCGGAATCCGGTGTCGAATTGATCGCGCGTGCCGTCAACGACCTCGCCGAACTCGATACCGACCAGATAGTGCTCACCGCCGGTATCGCGTCACCCAAGCTGTGGCCCGGGTTACCGGTACGCCCGGTCAAGGGCGAAATCCTTCGCCTGCGGAGTAGGCCTGGAGTCACCCCGGCGCCCAGCCGCACCATCCGCGGAAGCGTCCACGGGCGGCCCGCCTACCTCGTCCCGCGCGGTGACGGAATCGTCGTCGGCGCAACACAATACGAGTCCGGTGAGGACACACAGGTCACGATGGCCGGAGTACGCGACCTGATCAACGACGCCGAGGCACTGATGCCGGCGATCGGCGAATACGAACTGTACGAATGCGCGGCAGGCCTGCGTCCCATGACGCCGGACAACCTGCCCTTGATCGGGCGCGTGTCCGATCGTGTTGTCGTCTCCACCGGACACGGACGCAACGGTGTCCTGCTGACGCCCGTCACCGCCGATGCGACGGTCGCGTTGCTGAACGGCACATCTTTGGTCGAGGTAAAAGGAACCGAACCCGAGCGGTTCGCAGTAGTTAAGGAAAATTCATGAGTGAGCAGGTCCCGATCGGGATCACCGTCAACGGCGAAGATCTCGAGTTCGATCGAGCAGTCACGGTGACCGAGCTACTGACGCACCTCGAGTTGCCGAGCAAGGGTATCGCCGTCGCCGTCGACGGTGCGCTCTTTCCTCGCGGGCGTTGGGACGAATCCGTCGGACGTGGTTGGGAAATCGAGATCCTCACGGCGGTGCAGGGTGGCTGAGCAGGACCTTCTCACTATCGCTGGCCGCACCTTCGGTTCCCGGCTCATCACCGGAACAGGCGGCGCCGCCAACCTTGCGGTGCTCGAGGAAGCGCTTGTCGCCTCCGGCACCGAACTGACCACCGTCGCGATGCGGCGAGTCGACGCGGCCGGCGGCACGGGTGTTCTGGACCTGCTTCGTCGTCTCGGAATCGAACCGTTGCCGAACACCGCCGGGTGTCGGGGCGCCGCCGAAGCAGTGCTGACGGCGCAGTTGGCACGCGAAGCGCTCGAGACGAACTGGGTCAAACTAGAAGTCATCGCCGACGAGCGGACGCTGCTGCCCGACGCAATCGAACTCGTCTCCGCCGCAGAACAATTGGTGGACGACGGATTCACCGTTCTGCCGTACACGACGGACGATCCGGTGCTGGCGCTTCGCCTCGAAGAGGTTGGTTGCGCTGCGGTCATGCCGCTCGGTTCACCCATCGGCACCGGGCTGGGTATCGCGAATCCGCACAACATCGAGATGATCGTCGAGCGCGCCGGCGTGCCCGTCATCCTCGACGCCGGGATCGGAACGGCCAGCGACGCCACCCTTGCCATGGAGTTGGGCTGCGACGCCGTCCTGCTTGCGACAGCGGTGACGCGGGCCAAGAATCCCGCGCTGATGGCGTCGGCGATGCGTCACGCTGTCGTGGCTGGTTTCGAGGCGCGGCACGCCGGCCGGATCCCCAAGCGATTCTGGGCTCAAGCGTCGTCCTGAGGGACGAGATCCGGGTGATTTCTCGGGGTTCTGCCCGAATTGCCCGGACTCATGTCCTACCTGAGTACCACTCGGAACTAGACCTGTGGCCGATGTGCTGGTCAGCGCCGTAGGGCAGAGTTCTCCTCATGATTGAACTGAGGGGATTGACCAAGGTTTACGGACCGACGAAAGCGGTGGACGATTTGTCGTTCACGGTCAAGCCGGGCATCGTGACGGGCTTTCTGGGCCCCAACGGTGCCGGTAAGTCGACAACGATGCGGATGATTCTGGGTTTGGATCAGCCGACGTCGGGTGCGGCGTTGATCGAGGGCAAGCCGTACCGCGAGCTCAAGACACCGCTGCGGACTGTCGGCGCGTTGTTGGATGCGAAGTGGGTGCACCCGAACCGCAGTGCGCGGGCGCATCTGCAGTGGATGGCCGCTTCGAACGGGATCCCGAAGTCCCGCGTCGACGAGGTACTCGGGTTGGTCGGATTGTCCGAGGTGGCGGGCAAGAAGGCCGGCGGGTTCTCGCTCGGTATGTCGCAGCGTCTCGGGTTGGCGGGTGCGTTGTTGGGTGATCCGAAGGTGTTGTTGTTCGACGAGCCGGTCAACGGTCTCGATCCGGAGGGCATCGTCTGGATTCGTAAGTTCATGCAGCGGTTGGCGGCCGAGGGCCGCACGGTGCTGGTGTCGAGTCACCTTCTCTCGGAGATGGCATTGACGGCGGAGCAGTTGGTGGTGATCGGCCGGGGACGGTTGATTTCGGATTCGACGGTCGCGGAGTTCGTGGATCGCTCGTCGGAGTCGACGGTGCGCGTGCGTAGTCCTCAGCTCGATGCGTTGCGCAGTGTGTTGCTCTCGCAGGGGTTGACGGTGCGTGAGGACGGTTCCGGTGTTGCGCCGGCGTTGGTGGTCGTGGATTCGACCACTGACGTGATCGGCGGTCTGGCTGGTTCGCAGGGAATCGTGTTGTACGAGTTGGCGTCCCAGCAGGGTTCGCTCGAGGATGCGTTCATGAAGTTGACCGGAGACGATGTCCAGTACCACGCATCCGGTATCGATCCGGGTGCTGGTGCACACCATGCAAATACGCAGCAGGCAAACACACAGCAGGCTATGGGAGGTGCACTGTAATGGCTGTTCTCAGTGCTGAACGTATCAAGATCACCACGACCAAGTCGCCGCTCTGGTGCTCGGTCATCATCGTCGTGCTCGCTCTCGGCTTCGCGGCCATCATGGGCGCGGTTGCCAAGTCGGCTCTGACGTCCTCCGACGTCCAGGGAGCACCGGACCTCGACACCGCCGTTGCCACGGCCGGCATCTCGGGTTTCGGAATCATGGTTCTCATGATCATGGCGGCCCTCGCGGTCACCAGTGAGTACCGATTCGGGACCATCCGCACCACCTTCCAGGCAGTTCCGAACCGTGCCTCGGTGCTCATCGCCAAAGCCGGCCTCATCGGTGCCTTCGGCGCGGTGCTGACGTTTGTCCTCGCCTTCGGGTCCTACGCGGTGGCCAAAGCCATGGCCGGTACCGAGGCCAGCACGGGCCTGACCCTGTCGACCGGCGATGACTGGCGTGCGATTTACGGCATCCCGGTGTACGCCTTCCTCTGCGTGATTCTTGCTGTCGGCGTCGGATCGATCATCCGGCAGTCTGCGGGCGCTATTGCGTTGCTCCTGCTCTGGCCGCTGCTCATCGAGAGCCTGTTCGGACTGTTCGGCAGTGTCGGCGAGAAGATCACCCCGTTCCTGCCGTTCGCGAACGCAAACCACTTCCTCAGCCCTGGCGGCGGAAGCCTTGATTTCCACTGGGGACCCTGGGGCAGCCTGATCTACTTCGCGGCCTTCGTTCTGGTGATTTTCGGAGCAAGTATTGTCATCGTGAATCGTCGCGACGCCTGATCTTGTCGCTCCCTCGGTAGGTGTTGTCGGGAGACCTACCGAGAACGAGGAGTGACAGCAGAGTGGGGACCCAGTACGAAAAACCATTCGTACTGGGTCCCTTTCCTGTGCTCCGGCCGATATCCTCCGAAGATGAGACTCTTCGGTGTGGTTGTGGTCGGAATGGCTGGAGCACTCGTGGTGAGTGGATGCTCGTCGTCAGGAAGTGAAGCAGCCGTCCCGGCAGATCCGGTGGCATTCTCCGAGACCGTCACGGTCGACGCCGTGACCGGGCATCTGGAGCAACTCGAGAAGATCGCCGGTAACAACGACGGCAATCGATCGGCCGGAACCCCCGGCTACGACGCCAGTGTCGACTACGTGGCAAACCTGCTCGAAGACAAGGGCTTCGACGTCAGTACCCCGGAATTCGACTTCAGCTCCTTCGATCCCGGCACCGAATCCCTGAAAGCTACTGACGGCTCCGATGTTCCGGTGCGGGCGTTGACATATTCCCCCTCCACGGGACCGACCGGAATCACGGCACGCCTGGTGGTGATTCCCGCCGACGAGACACCAGGTTGCGAGGCCACTGACTACGACGGCCGCGACGTGAACGGTGCAATCGTGCTGGTCACCCGCGGAGTGTGCCCGTTCGGCGACAAGCAGAAGATCGCCGCTGACCGCGGCGCGGCAGCGTTGTTGGTTGCCAACAACGAGGACGCGATGCTGGGCGGGGCAACCTTGGGTGAGCCCGAAGACGCCCGCATTCCGACCGGCGGGGTGAGCAAGGCGTCGGGCGAGGCTCTTGCCGTAGCGCCCGGAGACCTCACGCTGATTCTCGACACGTCGACGGAAACGACGAAGTCGCGCAACGTGATTGCACAGACCAAGACCGGCGCGACCGACAACGTGGTTGTCGTGGGCGCCCACCTGGACAGCGTGCCGGAAGGTCCCGGCATCAACGACAACGGAAGCGGCACCGCAGCCGTGCTGGAAACCGCGCTGCAGATGGGAAGCTCACCGAGCATCGAGAATGCCGTGCGTTTCGCTTTCTGGGGAGCGGAAGAAGTGGGATTGGTCGGCTCCACCCGCTACGTGGAAGGTCTGAGCGATCAGGAACGAGCCGACATCGCCCTGTATCTGAATTTCGACATGCTCGGTTCGCCCAATGCCGGATACCTGGCTTACGACGGCGACAACTCGGATGCGGTCGGGGAGGGGCCAGGGCCCGAGGGTTCGGCAGGCATCGAGCGCACCTTCGTCGACTTCCTCGCCGATCGGGGGATTGCGGCGGACGGAACGGACTTCGACGGGCGTTCCGACTACGGCCCGTTCATCGAGATCGGAATCCCGGCGGGCGGAGTGTTCAGCGGCGCGGACGAACGCAAGACGCCGGCTCAGGCCGAGAAGTGGGGCGGCGAAGCGGAGGAGACCTTCGACCCGAACTACCACAGTGCCCAGGACAACCTCGCGAACATCGATCGCGAAGCGCTCGCGGCCAACGCTTCTGCAGTAGCCTTCGGAGTTGCGACGTATGCCCAGGATTTGAGCGGCCCGAACGGAGTTCCCGTCGGCGATGCTCGAACGCAGGCCAGAACCGAATGATCGACTGACCGAATGATCGACTGTGCGAGCGACCAGGAGGCCACTGTGCGAGAACGGCGGCAGCACACTGTCTGTAACTCTGAGTTACGCTTGAGTTATGGCTGATCTGTCCCCGGAGGGCACCGACACGACAGGTGCTCCTTCCTCCTCGGTTCGAGGCGTCGTCGACGTCGTCTTGAACTCTGCGGCAGAACTGAACCGTCGGCAGCAGCTCATCGACGCGCTACGACGGCTGAGGCGGGCACTACCCGGTGATCCCGGGTTCGGAGACCCGCTCTCGCTGGCAGGTCCTGGCGGTGCTCGTGCCGTGGCCCGCGTCGCTGACAGATTGCTCGATCAGAAGCCGGCAGCCACTCGCGAAGTGAGCCTCGGAGCACTGCAGGTGTGGCAGGCGGCGCTGGAAAAGATGGGCCGCGGCCGCGGTGATCAAGAACTGACCATCGTCTTCACCGATCTGGTTGGCTTCTCCACCTGGTCACTCGAAGCCGGTGACGGCGCCACGCTGACGCTCCTGCGTGCCGTGGCGCAGGCCGTGGAAACCCCGATCACCGACAACGGCGGACACGTCGTCAAACGGATGGGCGACGGTCTGATGGCCGTGTTCATTCGCCCGGATGCGGCTTTGAAGGCGGTGTTCACCGCGCAGGACGCACTCGCGGAAGTCGACCTCGACGGATACACCCCACGCATGCGCGTCGGCCTCCACACGGGTACTCCGCGCCAGATCGGCGACGACTGGCTCGGCGTCGACGTGACCATCGCCGCCCGGATGATGGGCTTGGGCGGCGACGGCAACGTCATGATGTCGGCGACAACTCTCGAGGAACTCGAAGCCGGCACCCTGGAGGATCTCGATCTCACGATCCGTCCGTGGCGGCGAGGGTTTTTCGCGACCACGCCCAACGGAGTTCCCGTCGACCTGGGAATCTGGCGCGTACGCCGGAACTAGCGCACTAGACCTGGAGCCGCCAGAGCGGGGACACCGGACCATGTCCTGCGCCGAGGTCGTACGACGCCTCGAGACACTTGGTCACCCACTCTTTGCCGAACGCCACCGCGTCCGGAACGGAATAGTCATGTGCGAGAGCGCAAGTGATCGCAGCGGCCAGCGTGTCTCCGCCGCCGTGATCGTTGCCGGTGTCGATCCGGGCACTGCTGAATTCGAGGAAACGGTCTCCGTCGAACAACAGATCGGTGGACAACTCCGAAGTACGAAGGTGGCCGCCCTTGACGATGGACCATTGAGCGCCGAGCGCATGCAACGCTTCTGCCGCTTGGCGGGCGCTCTTGTCGTCGACGACCTCGATGCCGGTGATCAACCGAACCTCGTCGAGGTTCGGAGTGACCACCGTGGCAGCCGGGATCAAGGTGTTGCGGACCGCGTCGAGAGCTTCTTCGTGCAACAGTGGATCGCCGTGCATCGACGCGCACACGGGGTCGACCACCAGCGGGATCGGTCGGTCGCGGCCGATCCCCACCTCGGCGGCAACTGCGGCTACCGCTTCTATGATCGTCGTCGAGGCCAGCATTCCCGTCTTCGCTGCGCCGACGCCGATGTCCGAGACCACAACGCGCACCTGGTCGGCGACGATCTCCGGCGGAATCTCGTGGAATCCGCTGACGCCCACCGAATTCTGGACCGTCACAGCGGCGACGGCCACACAGGCGTGTACTCCGCACATCGCCATCGTGCGGGAATCGGCTTGAATGCCGGCTCCGCCGCCGGAGTCGGTTCCGGCGATGGTCAATGCCCGAATCGGGGTCTGTCCGGCGGGGGTCAGGGGCAGCAGCTTCACGACGACGAGCCTACCGACCGGACCTGGGGAAACGGCAGCTCGGTCCGGATGGACTCGGTTTCCGGGATTTCCGCTTCCAGGATTTCCGCGTACTGACGTACGTCCGCCGAGATCCGCATCGAGCAGAACTTCGGCCCGCACATCGAGCAGAAATGTGCGGTCTTGGCGGGCTCGGCCGGCAGTGTCTCGTCGTGGAACTCCCTGGCGGTGTCCGGGTCGAGTGACAAAGCGAACTGGTCCAACCAGCGAAATTCGAAGCGCGCCTTGGACAGTGCGTCGTCGCGGGCCTGTGCATTCGGGTGCCCTTTTGCCAGGTCTGCTGCATGGGCAGCGATCTTGTAGGTGATCACACCGGTTTTCACGTCGTCTCGGTTGGGCAGGCCGAGGTGTTCCTTGGGTGTGACGTAACAGAGCATCGCCGTTCCCGCCCGTGCGATCATCGCCGCACCGATGGCGGAGGTGATGTGGTCGTACGCCGGCGCGATATCGGTAGCGAGCGGTCCGAGGGTGTAGAACGGTGCCTCGTCGCAGAGCTCTTCTTCCAGACGGACGTTTTCCTCGATCTTGTCCATGGGAACGTGTCCGGGGCCCTCGATCATGACCTGGACTCCTGCGGATTTCGCAATCTGCGTGAGTTCTCCCAGAGTGCGAAGCTCCGCGAATTGGGCGGCGTCGTTGGCGTCGGCGATCGATCCCGGTCGAAGCCCGTCACCGAGGGAGAACGTGACGTCGTATCGGCGCAAGATCTCGCACAGTTCGTCGAAGTGGGTGTAGAGGAACGATTCCTGCCTGTGGTGCATGCACCACGCGGCCATGATCGCGCCGCCGCGCGAGACGATTCCCGTGACGCGACCAGCAGTCAGAGCGATGTAACCGATTCTTACACCGGCATGCACGGTCATGTAGTCGACGCCCTGCTCGCACTGCTCGATTACCGTGTCGCGGTAGATTTCCCATGTCAGAGCAGTGGGATCTCCGTTGACTTTCTCGAGTGCCTGGTAGATCGGTACCGTGCCGACCGGCACGGGTGAGTTGCGCAGAATCCATTCACGGGTCAGGTGGATGTCCTTGCCGGTGGACAGGTCCATGATGGTGTCGGCGCCCCAGCGGATCGCCCACACCATCTTTTCTACTTCCTCTGCAACAGAGGAGGTTACGGCCGAGTTCCCGATATTCGCGTTGATCTTGACGGCGAACTTCTTGCCGATGATCATCGGCTCCAGCTCGCCGTGGCGATGGTTCGCGGGAATTACCGCCCGCCCGCGAGCCACCTCGGAACGCACCAGTTCGGCTGAAACGCCCTCGCGTGCAGCGCAATAGCGCATCTCCGGGGTGATCACACCGTCTCGGGCGCATTCCAGTTGCGTCCGATTGCTTTCCGGGCGTTCCCAGGTGTCCCTGGTCGTCGGGAGCCCTGCATCGAGGTCGATGTCGGCGTCCGTGTCGGTGTAAGGACCTGACGTGTCGTACAGGTCCAGATGCTCACCATTGGTGAGAGTGACGCGTCGAAGTGGGATCCGGAGAGAATCCGATTCGACGTAGTGCTTACTACTGCCCTCGATCGGGCCGGTTGTCACAGCGGTGTGGACAGTCGCGTGAACAGCCGTACGGACAGACTTCTCCTGCATGGTGCGCTCCCTACGCCGGCATTATCCGGTCAGGTTCATCCGGTCGACGGCCCTAGCCGTCCTCTCAGCCCGCTGGTGCGAGCCCCCGTGGTGGTTGTATGAAATTTGTGCCCGCTGTCACAGCGGCACCGGGCGACTCTATCTCAACCCCGAAAAAGCGTTTCACTGCGATTGCGGTGGAGTCGTTCGCGGTGCAAAAATTGGTCGAACCCGGGACAGCGTCGTCGGTAGCTGATTCTATGAGTGGCATGGATCACAGTTATGGAGAGCGTGCGAACGCAGCAGTCGCAGATCGCGCAGTTGCAGATCGTGCCGTGGAGGTCGCCGCAATGAACGACATCGAAAACTCGAGAACCGGAACCTCACCGGAAGTCACGCTCGTGGACAATCCGTCGCACGAACGATTCGAACTGCTCTCCGACGACGAGTTGGTCGGCATCCTCGGATACCGCGACGAGGACGAGATTTCGGGGAGCGGAGCCGAAGCGGGCGACGTGGTTGCGTACATGCATACCGTTGTCAAGGAGGAGTACGGCGGGCAGGGACTGGCAGCCGTACTCGTGCAGTTCGCGATGGACTGCGCCCGTGAACGTGAATGGTCGGTGCGGCCTGTGTGCACCTATGTTCAGCGGTACCTCGGCGAGCATCCCGAGTATCTGGAACTGCTCGTCGAGGACTAGCCGCCGAAGGTTGCAAACAGGCGATCAGGCTCCGAGCTTTACGATTACCCGAGATTCACGATCACCCGAGCTTTACGATCACTGGAGCGTGATCGCTGGCGCCCTTGCCTTTTCGCTCGTTTCGATCGATCTCGGCCGCCTCGACGCGCGCTGCGAATGCCGGAGAGCCGAGGATGAAGTCGATTCGCATGCCCTGCTTCTTCGGGAAGCGAAGCTGCGTGTAGTCCCAGTACGTGTACACGCCGGGACCGGGGGTGTACGGGCGAACGACGTCCGCGAACCCGGACTCGGTGAAGGCGGTGAATGCAGCTCGTTCCGGCTCCGACGTGTGGGTCTTGCCCTCGAAGAAAGCGGGATCCCACACGTCGTCGTCCGTAGGAGCGACGTTCCAGTCACCGACCAGGGCGATCTGCGCGTCGGGATCCTGCTTGAGCCAGCCCTCCGCGTCGTCGCGCAGTTTGGCCAGCCAATCCAGCTTGTAGGCGTAATGCGGGTCTTCCAGCTCACGGCCGTTGGGGACGTACAGGCTCCACACCCGCACACCGCCGCAGGTGGCACCGATCGCACGTGCCTCGCGGACCGGGTCTGCCTCGGGATCCTTGTCGAACCCGGGCTGATCCTCGAAGCCGATCTGCACGTCGTCCAGGCCGACGCGCGAAGCGATGGCGACACCGTTCCACTGGCTCAACCCGACGTGGGCGACCTCGTAGCCGATTTCCTTGAAGCGTTCGTACGGAAACTGCTCGTCCTTGCACTTGGTTTCCTGCATTGCCAGGACGTCGACGTCGGATCGACCGAGCCAGTCGATGATCCTGTCGGTACGGGCACGGACGGAGTTGACGTTCCAAGTAGCGATGCGCACGAGGGCAAGCCTAGCGTCAGCCGCCGACAGGATCGGTGGCGTATCGGTAGCGGTGGTGTTCGACGAATCCGAGCCGCTCGTAGAGCGCGATCGCCGCGGAGTTCTCCGCCGAAACCTGGAGGTACGCGTGCGTCGCACCGTTCTGACGACCCCAGGAGAGTAGATCTCCGCAGATCAGCGACCCGATTCCGTGACGACGGTGTTCAGGGGCGACGTGAATGCCGGTCAGTCCTACCCAGCGCTTGCCATCGGGCGCCTCGGTGAGCGCAGCGCGCCCGATGGCAAGCGTCGTGTCGGTGTTTCCGATCGCGCCGAAAGTTGCACTGCCCACGACAGCCGTGAGGACCGCCTCGACGTACGCCGGATCTCCGTGGGCGTCGTACGTCGACAGCCAGTTGTGGTCTGGGCGGTCGGCGAACGAGGTGACCGGAGGACCGAGCGGCAGCGTGACATTGCCCAGATCGGCGGCCATCACGATGGTTTCCTTCTCGCTGGTCCACCCGTCCGGAGCGGTGCCGAGTCGATCGGGGAGGAGCAGCAGGGTCGGCAGGCCGCGGTCACCGAACCACTGGCGTATCCGTTCGAGAGTGCTCGCGTCGAAGCCGGCAACCGTCCCCGCACCACCGAGCGGCAAAGCTGAATTGGCGCGGCCGGTGAAGCCGTGACCGGCGCGCAGCAACCAACCTTCGATCCACGCCTGCTCGACCCCCGGCCACGCCGCCGCAGCAGCCGTTTCGAGGTTTCGAATCTCGCCGATGCGAATCGGGCGGGCCGAGAGAGTCTTGAGTGCAATCACCTGATCGGCGGAGACCTGGACCAGCCGACCGTCGCCGCTGCGGACGGCGATGGGATCGGCGCCCTCGAGGATGCCGATGACGTCGGTCATGGGATGCGAATAGCCGGGTGGGAGCTTGTATCGCAAAACCACCCGGCTACCGATCGAAATGTTGCCGTTCAGAGCGGAATTCTCAGTCTTCGTAATCGTCGTCGTCGTGACCGAACGGATCGTCGACGGTGCCCGGCGTCCAGGTCAGACCGGGCTTGCCCCAACCGGAACGCTTGATGATCTTCTTGGCGGCGCGCGCGTTGCGGCCGATCAGCACGTCCGTGTAGAGGAAACCGTCGAGATGCCCGGTCTCGTGCTGGAGCATCCGTGCGAAGAATCCGGTGCCCTCGACCTCGATCGGGTTGCCGTCGGCGTCGGTGCCGGTGACCTTCGCCCAATCGGCGCGGCCCGTCGGGAACTGCTCGCCGGGAACGGAAAGGCAACCCTCGAAGTCTTCTTCCGGGTCGGGCATCGTCTGGGGGATTTCGGACGTCTCGAGTACCGGGTTCACGACGACGCCGCGACGACGCTCGCTGCTGCGGTCGTCACCGGGGCAGTCGTAGACGAAGACTCGGAGTGAAACGCCGACCTGATTGGCCGCCAGACCGACGCCGTTGGCGGCGTCCATCGTCTCGTACATGTCTGCGATCAGTTCGGCGATCTCGGCCGGGGACTGAGTGACCGGCTCTGTCGCCTTGTGCAGTACCGGGTCGCCGACGATTCGGATGGGGAGGATAGCCATGCGGACAAGGATAGTGCGGCGCGCCCGCGTAGTTATCACGGCCCGCACACTCGATCATGGTTCAATGGTTGCTGAAGAACAGCGATGTAATTCGTTGCTCGGTCGGAACGTGGGCCGCGGGGGAAATTGTGAGTTACCTTCGGGCCAGGGGACCGGGAAACTCACGGCCGCGAGAATATCGGTCGGAAAAGAACACCGGGCATACGAGTCTCGCTGACGCCGAGCACAGCAGTCGAGGAGTGACATGGACGGCGCAACCGCGCGTAGTCGGAACCAGTCCGAAGGCACTGGCGCCGACGATTCGGTAGTAGATACAGCAGGCATGCACGAGGTGGGCGAAGACGGCCTCACCCGCCGGGAGCACGACATCCTCTCCTTCGAGCGCCAGTGGTGGAAGTACGCCGGTGCGAAGGAAGAAGCCATCAAGGAGTTGTTCGACATGTCGGCAACCCGCTACTACCAGGTTCTCAATGCCTTGGTCGATCGCCCCGAATCCTTGGCGGCTGATCCCATGCTGGTCAAGCGCCTGCGTCGTCTGCGTGCCAGCCGTCAGAAGGCCAGGGCCGCCCGTCGCCTCGGCTTCGAGGTCACCTGAATCACGCGTACATATGATCGGGCTGTCCACACACTGGCGATAAGGTCGACATCGTGAGTACCCCGAAAGAGCAGCCGTCCGGACCTCCGCTTCGCGCAATCGCCATGGTGTTGATCGCGTTGGCGATCGTGTTCATCGGTCTCGGAGCAGCCTCACTGGGTGGATCGAGCGACGGTGGATCGGGCGACGAGAACACCGCAGCAGAGCAGACCGAATCCTCGGCATCTGCCACGACGAGCGCCACCGCACCGGCATCTGCCACTTCCAAGCCGGCAGCGACGACGCAACCCGCTTCGGGCGATACCACCACTACGTCGCGCCCCTCGGGAACTGCGACGACCACGACTTCCAGCTCCGCGAGCGGCGTCGACACGTCGAATATCAGCGTTCGAGTTCTCAACAACAGCACCGTCTCGGGTCTGGCAGCAGGCACTGCCGAGGAATTGACGGCTGCAGGTTGGAACGTCGAGGAGACGGGTAACTACAGCGAGGGCACCGTCAGTACGACGACGGTGTACTACGGATCGTCCGCGGCGGAGAAGGCAGCGGCGCAGAAGATCGCAGCTGAACTCGGAGTCACCGCAGAACCTCGATTCGCCGGCATCGCGAACGCGTCACCTGGCGTGATCGTGATCGTGACCTCCAACTGACCGGTCGTGAAGGTGGAACTGACCCGTCGGTTCCAGCTACTACACGCGCCGTTATGATCAGAAGCACTTTCTCGCCACCTCAAAGGAGCGGTTCGATGGCCCCCAGCAGCACCCGGCGTATGTCCTGGCGCGTCGTTGCCCCTGTAGTCGCGATTGCCGCTTTCGGCTTGACCGCTTGCAGTAACAGCGAAGAGCCCAGCAGCGTCCCCGGCACGACTCCTCCGGTGTGGACCGGTGCAGCCGATCCCAGCGCGCACGAAAGCGCGGGCGGCCACGGTTCCGAGACGGCTCACGCCGGCGCTTCTGCCGAGACTGTCACCGCAACGCTGAACGGCACCGACGGCGCCAAGGTCGGAACGGTCACGTTCGCGCAGGAAGGTAGCGACGTCAAGGTCACCCTCGACGCCAAGGGCCTGACCCCCGGCTTCCACGGATTCCACGTTCACCAGGTCGCCAAGTGCGAGACCAATTCCGTAGCTCCCAGCGGCGGAGAGCCGGGTAACTTCCTCTCGGCAGGCGGACACTTCCAGGCCGAGGGGCACTCGGGCCACCCGGCGAGCGGTGACCTCACCTCGGTTCAGGTCCTCGAAGACGGCACCGCCACGCTGGTCACCACGACCGACGCGTTCACCGTCGACGAACTGGTCGCAAACGGTGGAACATCCGTCATGATCCATGCCGGTGCGGACAACTTCGGCAACATCCCGACGCGTTACGCGCCGGCACCGGATCAGCAGACGCTCGACACCGGTGACGCCGGCGGACGCGTCGCTTGCGGTGTCATCACCAAGAGCTGACAAACTCACCTGAGTTTTGCATCACTTCCGGCGACTACCACGCAGTAGCCAGCACGGTGTTTTTACCGACACTGTGATTGGATTCTCTGCGTGGTAGTTCCATTTCCAGGTTCGCCGCGCCCGACGCTGGGCGTGGAGTGGGAGATCGCGCTGGTCGATCGCAAGACCAGAGATCTCTCCAACACAGCAGCCGAGGTGTTTTCGGCGGTCGAAGAGCTTGCCGGCTCGGAAACCCCGCACATCACCAAGGAACTACTGCGAAATACCGTCGAACTCGTCACGGGTATTCACTCGACGGTCGGCGAGGCGATGAGTGATCTCGACAGGTCACTGGATCTGCTTCGCCGCGCTGCGAATCCGCTCGGCGTCGACCTCATCAGCGCGGGCACGCACCCGTTCGCGCAATGGTCGACGCAGCTGGTCACCCGGACACCCGACTACGACGAACTCATCGAACGCACGCAGTGGTGGGGTCGGCAGATGCTGATCTGGGGCGTGCACGTTCATGTGGGTGTCTCGTCCGCGGATCGCGTTTTCCCGATCATCAACGCACTGCTGCAGCGCTATCCGCACCTGTTGGCGCTGTCGGCGTCCTCGCCGATGTGGGCCGGTGTGGACACCGGCTATGCGTCCAATCGCGCGTTGATGTTCCAGCAGCTGCCAACCGCCGGCCTTCCGTACCAGTTCGAGAACTGGGCCGAATACGAGTCGTTCATCGACGACCAGATGAAGACCGGTGTGATCACCAAGATCGGCGGCATGCACTGGGACATCCGTCCCGCGCCGAAGTGGGGAACCATCGAGGTCCGGGTGTTCGACGGCGTCTCGACACGCGCTGAACTGGGTGCTCTCGTTGCTCTGGTCCACTGCCTCATCGTCGATCTGGACCGCAGACTGAGTGCCGGTGAGACTCTGCCGAACATGCAGCCGTGGCACGTCAAGGAAAACAAGTGGCGCGCAGCGAGATACGGACTGGACGCCGAGATCATCCTCGACTCCGACGCAAACGAGTGCCTCGTCACTGACGATCTGGATCGCCTGCTCGACGACTTGGCGCCGATAGCGGTCTCACTCGGCTGCGCGGACGAGTTGGCGTCGGTGGCGGACATTCCCCGTCGCGGTGCCTCCTACCAGCGTCAACGCCGTGTCGCGGAAGCGACGGGCGGCGATCTGGTTGCGGTAGTCGACGCATTGGTCGCGGAGTTGGGTACTTAGAGCACTCCGTCTTGCCGATGGTTTCGTAGGGTCGAAATACGGGCATACAGACCGATTGTCCAGTCTGCGTCCATATTCGGTTCACACGGCGTTTACTATTGTCCGGTGTTGATAGACAGTTGGTCCCAACGAGGGGGCGTACCCGGACAGTCGGATCGTTCGTGGTCGAGTTCTCATCGACTCCTTCTGATCGGCACAGCAGCATTGACCGTGCTGGTCCTGGGTGTGCAGGCGTTCGCGTCGTACAAGGGCTATCTCGGCCCGGTGGAAAGCCTGTTCGGTGACTACTTCCTCGTTCCTCGCTCGGCGACCATGCCCTGGGTGGGTCTCGCTCTCGCGCTGGTTGGACTGAACAACAAAGAACGCATCTACGCGGTATCCGCGGCCGTTGTCATCGACGTGGTCGTCGGCGCGATCCGCTGGTTCTCGGGTGGACCGCTGACTATGGGCACCGGCGGCACCTGGGTGCTGACGGCCATCGCGGTGTACGCGGTGTGGAAGTTGTCCGGCGAGCGTCGACTCAGCGTTCTGCACGGCGTCGCTCTCGGCGCGTTGCTCATCATCGCCGCCAAGGTTGCCGAGACGTGGCTGGAGATCACCATTCTCGTCGGCACCGACGTGTGGGACGAGTACGTGTTCCTCGCCGACCAGGCTCTCGGGAATCCGTCGTGGGTGATGGGCCAGATCGTCGACGCCATGGGCCCCGTCGGTGCAGCAGCCCTCGACTGGATCTACGTCGAACTGCCCGTCGCAGTGATCGTGGTTGCCCTCTACCAAGCACGTAAGGGATGGCCGTCGCATCACCTGCTGCGCACGTTCCTGCTCATCGGGCTGATCGGCCCGATCTTCTACGTCCTGTTCCCGGTGGTCGGCCCGGTGTTCGCCTTCGGTCCGCGTGGGTTCGGATTCCAGATCGGTGACTACTGGCCGAACATCGTGCCCAACTTCGACTTCGCATCACCGTCGTCGCTGCCGTTCGACGACGCCGCACCGCGAAACTGCATGCCGAGCCTGCACACCGCGTGGGCGGTCGCACTGTTCATCCACTCGCGCAGCGGGCCGTGGTGGATTCGCAGCCTGGGATCGTTCTGGCTCGTTGCGACCCTGACCGCGACGCTCGGTTTCGGATTCCACTACGGCGTCGACCTCATTGCCGGTGCCGTCCTGTGCTTGACCCTCGATGCGGCGCTACGGGATCCGGAGCGAGGCTGGGGGTGGTTCCGAGTGCGTCTGTTGATCGGTGGCTCGGCACTACTCGCGGGGTTGTTGCTCTCGTACCGGTTCGCTGCGGTGCAGATGGCCGAGTACCCGGCGATCTTCGGGCCGCTGCTGATGGCTGTCCTGGTTCTCATGTCGGTCGCGTACTTCGCCACCTTCTTCGCCCGCCCCGGCACTGCTCTTGCGGTGTGGGGCGAGCGCGACGGCGAGTGGGATGCCGCTACAGGAGAGAGTCCGGGTCTTCCAGCTCGTTGATCTTCATGAGGTCGTCCTCTTCGCGCTGTTCGCGGTAGGCGACTCGGCCGACGCTGTGCGCGATCACGGGCGCGGTCAGCAGCGTGAAGATGCCCACCAGGACCAACATCCAGATGTCGACGCTCCCACGAAGCAGGAACACGGCGCCCATCAGCACCAGGATCAGTCCGACCACCTGAGGTTTCGTGGCCGCGTGCATACGACGCAGGGTGTCGGGGAAGCGAACGATTCCCACCGCGGCGGTCAGCGCGAGCAGCGCGCCGAGGAAGATGGAGATGGCCCCGATCGTGTCGAGGATGTTGCCGATCACTGGTCACTCACCCGGAAGCGCGCGACTGACACGGAACCGATGAAGCCGACCAGTGCCAGCGCCACGATCGCGGGAACGATCGTGGTGTCTTTGCTGTACGCGGCCCAGACGGCGAGTCCACACATCGAGACCGCGATGATCGTGTCCAGAGCGACGAGGCGGTCGAGTGAGCTCGGACCGTCGAGCAATCGGAACGTGGTCAGTACGGCGGCGATCAGCAGAATCACTCCGGAAATGATCAAGATCGTGGTGATGAACCCGTTCATGGTTGGTCCTCCTGCCGGGGTGCATCGAATTCGTAGTCGCGCTGGTGCCACGGGCTGGGTTGCCAGTCCGAATCACGTTCGAACGACGCGATGAACAACCGCTCGAGATCCTCCACCGAGCGGTAGAACGCGCTGACGGCTTTCTGCGAGCCGACGTCGAGCACGTGGACGTAGACGATGCGCCGGTTCTGGTCGATCTCGAGAACCATGGTGCCCGGGATCAGGTTCAGTACGTCGATGCACAGCGTGAGAACCAGGTCGGACTTGATCCCGAGTTGGTAACGCAGAACTCCGGTGACCGGCGGCGGCGACGGACGGATCGCCAGCCACGCTACCTGGATACTCGACTGGATCGCGTAGTACACGATCATCCACAGCAGACGCAGAATCGACAGCAGATGTACCCGACCCTCGACCGGTACACGGGGGAGGGGAAGCAGGACCATGATGATCAGGCCGACGGCGAGTCCGCCGAAGATGTTGCCGAAACTGATGTTGCCCCACAACAGGATCCATACGACCATCAGCCACAGCAGGATCCCGACGCGGAGTACCTGTTCGCGTTTCATCGCGGAGCCTCCTCGGTGTTCGGGGCGTCGGTGTTCGGGACGTCGCTGTTCGGGGCATCGGTACTGGGAGCTACAGCAGGGTCGTCTGCAGCGACGGGAGCTTCGTCGACCGGCACGGGTCGGTGGTTGCCGAGAACCGCGTCGATGTAGATGGACCGGTCTTGCAGATCCTTCGCCGCTCTGTCGCTGATGTCGATGATCCGGCCTGCGAACACCGTCAGTGCCAGGCCGACGATGACGAGTCCGACCGTCGGAATCAGCATGAAGACCGGAATCTTGCCGACGTCCTCGCGGTCGACGAACGCGATGTCCTCTTCGGACTCGTCGATCAGTGCTGACGGGCTGACGTCGGCGAGGTCACCTTCGGGCGCGTCGGCGCGGGCTCGCCAGAAGGCCTTGGTCCACACGCGGGCGACGGCGTAGAGCGTCAGCAAGCTGGTGATCGTGCCGCCGGCGACGAGGATCCAGGCCAGCGCGCTGGCGTCGGCCGCACCGGCCTGCAGGAGCGCGACCTTGCCGATGAAGCCCGAGAACGGCGGGATACCACCGAGATTCAGTGCCGGGATCAGGAAGACGATCGCGAGGATCGGGCTGGCCGCAGCCAGACCGCCGAGACGGCGCAGCGACGACGACCCGGCTTGTCGTTCGATCAGACCCACGACGAGGAAGAGCGTCGTCTGCACGATGATGTGGTGGGCGACGTAGTAGATCGCGCCGGACAGCCCGGACGTCGTGGACAGTGCGATACCGAAGATCATGTAACCGATATGGCTGACCAGTGTGAACGAGAGCAGACGTTTGATGTCGCTCTGCGCGATGGCACCCATGATGCCGACCACCATCGTGAGCAGACCGCACACCATCAGTACGTTGTCGAGTTCTCCTTGCGGGAACAGCAACGAGTGCGCGCGGATGATCGCGTACACACCGACCTTGGTGAGCAACCCGGCGAAGACGGCGGTGATCGGTGCGGGCGCGGTCGGATACGAGTCCGGTAGCCACGCCGACAGCGGGAAGACCGCAGCCTTGATGCCGAACGCCACGAGCAGGACAGCGAAGATGGCGGTTCGTGTGCCCGGCGGAATGTTGTCGAAGCGCAGGGCCATGTCGGCCATGTTGAGGGTGCCGGTCGCCGCATAGGCGAAGGCGATGCCCGCCAGGAAGATCAGCGAAGACACCATCGAGACCATCACGTACGAGACACCGGCCCGAACGCGGTCGGCGCTGGCACCGAGCGTCAGGAGCACGAAACTCGCGGCGAGCAGAACCTCGAATCCGACGTACAGGTTGAAGAGGTCACCGGCGAGGAACGCGTTCGAGATACCGGCGGTCAATGCGAGATAGGTCGGCAGGAAGATCGAGACCGGCTGGGCCTCGCTGCCGTCGCGAATACCCTGACCGATCGCGTAGATCATGACGGCGAGCAACACCACCGACGAGACCACGAGCATCATCGCCGAGAGACGGTCGACGACGAGTGTGATGCCGATGGGGGAGTCCCAGCCGCCGACCTGAACGGCCGTCGTACCGTCGCGGTCGGCGAGGTAGAGCAGCAAGCCAGACACCGCGACGACGCCGATGAGCGCGATCAGTGTGATGACACGCTGGAAACGCGGACGTCGGCCGACAACCAGCGTCGCAGCTGCGGCCAGCATCGGGATCAGGACGGGCAGGGGCGCAAGGGCTCCCATCAGGTTGTCCGAGATGGTCATGCGCCGCCACCTCCCTCGATCTTGGTCTGGCGAGCGTCTTTGCGCCGCTTCTCGGATTCCTTCTTACGAGCAAGGTCGGTGGCCCAGTCGGGTACCGGTTCGTCCTCGAAGTCGCCGTCGTGGAGGTCGTCGTAGCATTCGATGTCCTCGAGGTTGACCAGTTGTTCGAGGGGAATAGGGTTTCCGTCCTTGTCGAATGCGTCGCCGCCGATGCTCGGGGCACCGGTGACCGGGTCGTCGGAGCGGTCGTGGTCGGGAGCGTCGGCAGGCAGGCGACGCTTGAGGATCTTGGTGTCCTCGGGATCGTCCTCGACGGCGTCGGCGGTGTTGATCTTGTAAGACCGGTACGCCAGTGCCAGAACGAAGCCGGCGATACCCATCGTGATCACGATGGCCGTCAGGATCATGCCCTGGGCGAGCGGATCCGCTATCTCCTCGTGGACCGAATCTCGGCCGACGATGGGCGGATTCCCGTCCGATCCACCTACGGTCAGGATCAAGAGGTTGATGGCGTTACCGAATAGAAGTAGACCGAGGAGCATCCGGGTGATGCTTCGTTCGATCAGCAGGTAGACACCGGCCGACGTGAGGACGCCGATCAGGATCAGCATTCCGATGTTTGCGCTCATGGTGCTTTCACCTCGATTTCTGCGTCGAGGCGGGCGCCGAGACTTCGGAGTACGTCCAGGACCAGGCCGACCACGATGAGGTAGACGCCCAGGTCGAAGAACAGTGCGGTGACCAGTTTGACGTGGCCGATGAGTGGGAGCGTGAACTCGAAGACAGCCGACGAGAGTGCCGGGGCGCCGAGGAACAGAGACACCAGGGCGGTGCCCGCGGCCAGTGCCAAACCGAGGCCGAGAATCTTGCCCGCGTCGATGGGTACGGCTTCACCGAGTTCGTAGCGGCCACCGGCGAGGTAACGCAGCACGAGGGCGAGGCCCGCCGTCAGGCCTCCGGCGAAACCGCCGCCGGGGGCATTGTGACCGGAGAAGAAGAAGTAGATCGACAACACCATGATGGTCGGGAAGATCAACCTCGTGGTGACCTCGAGAACCAGCGAACGGTGTCGAGGATCGATGAGGTCTCCGCCGCGCAACCACGTCGTGTCCGAGTTGGCCGCTGCCTTGTCGACGATGACGGAGGGGGCGTCCGCGACTCGCGGCGCGATACCGAAGCGGCGGTTGCGGAACACGAGGCTGGCGACGCCGGTTGCCGCGACCAGCAGGACCGAGATCTCACCGAGCGTGTCCCATGCGCGGATGTCGACGAGTAGGACGTTGACGACGTTCTTGCCGTTGCCCAGGTCGTAGGCCGCGTCGGGAAGCAGTTCGTAGATCGGACGAGTGTTTCTCGCATTGGTCGCGAAGGCCGCGATGGTGGTGACGGTGATACCGACGGCGACGGCGAGTGCGGCACGCGGCCACTTGAAGCCGATTGCCTTGCTCTCGTCGACCTCTGCGGGGAACTTCCGGAGTACCAGCACGAAGATCACGAGGGTCAAGGTTTCGACGAGGAACTGGGTCAGCGCGAGGTCGGGTGCGCCGTGCAGCGCGAACAACACGCCACAGCCGTAGCCGGTGAGTCCGACGAGGATGACGCTGGCGAGTCGGTTGCGCATCAGCGTCGCGGCGATGGCGGCCGAAATCATCATCAGCGCGATAGTGAACTGGATGGGTGAATCCCACATCCGAAGGTCGACTCCGCCGCCATCGGTGTCGATGATCAGCAGGAACAGTGGCACCACGACCAGCGTCGCAAGAATCGTCGACTGCGTGCGGGGGAGCGAACCACGCTGAGTGGCACCGGTCAGGCGCATCGAGATGGTGTCCATGCCGCGCAGGGTCGCGTCGTAGATACGGTCGGCGTTGCCGAGCGGCGGGTGCTCGAAATGCAGGCGGCTGATCTGACGCTGCGCGATGTAGAGCGCGATGCCGCCGGCGATGACGATGCAGGTGAGCAGCAGCGGAGTGTTGAATCCATGCCACAGCGCGAGGTGGTAGTCGGCGTGAGGTCCGGGGGCCAGCGTGGTCGAGTACGGCGTCAGCAGCTTCTCGAGTTGGGGCGAGAGAATGCCGGCGGCCAGACCGAGAACCGCGAGTAGGCCGGGCGCGAACAGGAACAGCCAACCCGGCTTGTGCATCTTGCTCACGGCCGGACTCGGCTTGCTCAAGGTCTTGCGTCCGAAGGCTCCCCAGATGAACCGGACGCTGTAGCCGACGGTCAGGATCGAGCCCAACACGATCACCGTGACGACGGCGATCGACGACCAGTGGCCGAGCGCGTTCGTTTCGAGAACTGATTCGAGTGCGGCTTCCTTGCCGACGAATCCGAGTAGCGGTGGTAGACCGGCCATGCTGGCGGCAGCGAGGCTCGCGATGATCGCGAGAGCGGGTGCCGCTTTACCCAGGTGAGCAAGTTTGCGCAGGTCACGGGTGCCGGTGGTGTGATCGATGATGCCAACGACCATGAAGAGTGCGGCCTTGAACATCGCGTGCGCTACGACCATCGTCATGCCGGCCAGGGCGGCGTCACGCGTGCCGATGCCGACCAGGACCATCATGAAGCCGAGTTGGCTGACGGTTCCGAAGGCGAGGACGAGTTTGAGGTCGTACGCGCGCATGGCTCGCCAACCGGCGAGGATCATCGACAGCAGACCCAAACTGATGATGGTGATGCGCCACGGCGGCGAATCGGCGTACCCGGGAGCCAGGCGCGCGACGAGGTAGATACCGGCCTTGACCATTGCTGCCGCGTGAAGATAACCGCTGACGGGGGTGGGCGCGGCCATCGCACCTGGCAGCCAGAAGTGCAGGGGCACGATTGCCGATTTGGAGAGCGCACCGATCAGGATCAAGACGATCGCGACGGACGGGAGCCACCCCGTCGGCGGGTTCGCGACCAGTTCGGACAGGTTGTAGCTGCCGCCGACCTGGCCGAGGATGATCATGCCGACCAACATCGCCAGACCACCGGCGGTGGTGACCAGCAGTGCCTGGGTCGCGGCGCGGCGACTGGTGGCGCGTTCGGCGTAGTGACCCACGAGCAGGAACGACAAGACGGTCGTCAGTTCCCAGAACACGTAGAGAAGCAGCATGTTGTCGCTGGTCACGAGTCCGAACATGGCACCCGCGAAGGCGACCATCTCGGCGGCGAAGATGCCGAGTCGAGGTTCGTCGTCGTTGAAGTAGCGGGCGCAGTAGATCAGGATCAGCGTGCCGACGCCCAGGACGAGCACGGCCATGATGGCGGAAAGCGCGTCGAACCTGAAGTCGATGTCCATCGACAGGCCGGGAACCCAGGTGATGTGCAGCGTCTCGACGGTGCCCCATTTGTCGATGACCCAGCCGAGGCTGGCGAGGGGGACTATCGCGAGGGGGAAGAAGCCGTTTCGCCCTAACCTGCGCACCACAAGCGGAGCCAAGAGGGCGGCAACGGCATGGGCAAGCAAGATAGCGAGCAAAAGGCACTCCGTCGTGTTGTCAGCGGGCGGCGGGGTGTCCGAACAAAATCGAACCTATCGGATTAACGAGACAATTCACCTAGTCGGAGAGGTTGTCTTTGCGTACATATTACCGGGCGTGGCAGTTTCGATGTGCAGCGAGTCGATTCGGACATCATCGGCACTCGCTGATACACGTAGGTTGGACGACGTGAATTCGTCGACTCCCACCACGATCATCCGTACCGCCGCCCTTGCGCACATTCGTGACCGCAAGCTGATCCAGACCCGCTCCGTGGGCAAGACCGCGTTCTACATGGCCGGCGGAAAGATCGACCCGGGTGAGACGCCCGAGCAGGCACTGCACCGCGAAATTCGGGAGGAACTCGACGTCGATCTGGTCGACGGGACGGTGACGTTCCTCGACGTTTTCGAGGCTCACGCTTTCGGACATTCCGCGGACACGGGCCTGCACATGAGTTGTTATCTGGCGGAGATGGCCGGAGACCCGCACCCGACCAGCGAGATCGCCGAGTTCCGCTACTTCACGCTCGCCGAGTACGCAGCGATGGACGAGGTGGCGCCGGGATCACTCAAAGTGTTCCATCGCCTGGCGTCGATGGATCTGATCGACTGATCGGCGGAGGTACGGATCGATTGACTCGCCCCAAGCGCAGACTTGCATAGGCGCAGACGGCCACGATGATCAGTGCCAAGGCGTCGAGTATCAGGATGTCGGTCGAGATTTCGAACGGGCCGACCGTCGTGATGCCGTTGAAGGGCTTGTTCTCGTCGAGCGGCGTGTACGCGGTCCATCCGTAGTCGAACTGCGGATAGACGAGCAGGGCCAGCGCCGTCGGGCCGAAGATGACACCGAGTCCGACGAGGGCTCGTGACGCTCCGGTCCGCGGTGGCTCTCGGTACATCGCGCTGGCGATCGCGTACGTGACGACCGCAGAGGTGAAGGCGACAAGAAGATCGCTGATCGTGAGAACGTCACCGATCTTCGGCGACGGCGACGTGGCGTAGCTGACGATCCCGGCGACCGTCACCGTCAGGAGCAATCCGTAGCCGACGACCCGCGAGGGAGCGATCGCGCCGATTGCTGCCGCGGCGACGATGACGACTCCGATCACGACGGCGGTGGAGGCGGGGGTCTTCGACCACTCCATGGCCTCGGTTGCGGGACGGTTCGCCGACACCGCCGCCAGAGTTGCGACGGCTGCGGTACACATCAGCAGGATTCGACCTCCGTCGCCCAACACCCGCGCGCAGATCACCGTGATCACCAGCGCGACGAGTAGAAGGGGTACGGCCGCCGTGACGGTGGTGATCTCGAACCACCAATTTGCCGCGACGCCGAAGAGCGTGAGCACCGCCGCGATCGTCACGGGCCGAACGGCCATCCGTTCCTTGGGGTGGTCCTTGTCGAAGTCGTGGAACCAGAACGCGGCGACGCAGGCGGCTGCCAATGCAAGCGCGAGCAGTGTTGCCCCCAACACTGGTGGTTGAAACTGGTTGGTGTTGTCGGCGATGTAGTCCGCGTACCGCCGAGGAATTGCGTCTTCGTCCAGGAGTGAATCCGAGACATGCACAGCCACAATCGTTCCCGCGACCGAGGCAGTTCGAACCCGGGGAGCGGCAGCAACCGTCACCGCGCCGACAGCGACTCCCGCACCGACGGGCGAGAGTGCCTCGAAGTTGTGATCGTAGAGCCCGGGCAGTTCGAGGAGGAGCCCACCGAAGACCGTCATGGCCGCGGTCCGCAATCGGCAACGGGCCATCATCGCGGCTGTCCCGACCGCGACCACAGCCAAGACGCCGGCGCCGATGGTCGAGATGGACCAGAATCGGTCGCCCGTTGAAATCGACGTCGACTGGCTGTTCACGAACGGTGCCAAAGCGACGACGGTGACGACGAATGCCGTCACACCACTCAGTGCGACGAGCAGCGTCCTGCGGGCGATGGGCACTGCTCCAAAATAGTCAATCCGGTACCAGTTGCACCGCAATAGGAGGTCTCAGTCCGGTGACGGTGTGTCAACGGGGCTGCGGCGGCGGAGCGCGATCCCGGTGGCGACGACAACTACACACATCAGAAGTGCCGCGCCGTCGGAGCGTGGCGGATCTTCAGTTGCATCGACGATAACGAACGCGGCGTCGGCTCGGAAGGCTGCGTCGGGCTCGGTTGCGTCGACGTAGGCTCGCAGTCCGGACTCGTCCTGCAAGTACGTCGATGACGGATCGTGCTTGACGTACTTTGACGACACTGTTTCGATCTCGTGCTGCCCGATCGACATGAAGACCAGGGCAGTGAAAGGAACCGTCAACCCCAGCGCCCCGATGACGGGATTCGACGGCAGTACGGATCCGAGCAGCAATCCCGACCCGACGCCTAGCGCGACAATGCGGAGCAGTAGAGCAAGTTCGTGTTCGCCGTCGAAGATCCACTCCGACAACGGGATCGCAGCCAGCAGAGCCAGACCTGCGATCGTGCGATCCCGGTGTCGGGAACGCGACAAGCCGAAGACGACCGCGATGATCGCGAGGGCAGCGATCACCAACGGCGAGGTTCGGTCACCGTCGAGAAAGAAGCGGTCGGTCAGATCCGCGAACACCGTCGTGGCGGCGGCTCCAACAGCGGTTGCAGCCCAAAGGAATCCGCCACTGCCTGAAGTTGTGTCCAGTCTCCTCACACAGAACCAGGTCAGGGTGAGGACGGCGACGGTGGACGCGACCATGACCAGCCAACCCGAAAACGTCGGTGGGTTCTCTTGCCGGTCGACGACCGAACTCAGAATCCGTTGGGTGACAGCGAGGCCGGTGACAACTGCCAGAGCGGCTGCGGCGACGCCCGGTTCGCTTTCGCTGATCCGCAATTCGGAGTCGTCTGTCACTGCGCACGCCACTGCGCAGATCAGGGTCAGCAACAGAAGTGCCCAGGCAGGTTCGCCGATGGACGACGTGCTGACGGGCATCAAATCGCCGGTGGACGATTGCGCGGCCAACCACGTCGACACCGCGCCAATGATCAGCAGGTTGCGTCCGAGGCGGCTGTCCCACGATGCGGCGACAGCGCCGCCCAGGATGAGTCCGGCTGCAATGGTTTTGGCGAAACCCAGAACGCTCAGCAGATCAAGACCGACTTCTTCGGCGACGAGGAATCTGATCAGAATCAACACGACGACGCCCGAGTACACAAACGCCCACGCACGCCTGCGAGAACCGCGGTGCTGGAGATACGCGCAGGCCCCTACGGCGACGATGGCGCCCACCACGACGCTGGTGGATTGGCTGCTGATCCATTGGTCGATCTTCGACTGCGGCTCGGTAACAGGCCATCTCATTCGCGCTGGGTTCGTCAGCGCCAGGGCGGCAAGGATTCCCGAGAGAAAGGCTGCGAGGGCGCCGGTCCATGACCGGAGGTCGATGGTCATCGGTCTGTCCCGATCAGGCGGTCTCGGTGGGTTCCGATACCTCGACGGGTGGGTGGGATCGTCGAAGGATCGCCGCACCACAGAAGCCGATGATCAGGGCGAAGAGGATTGCAGCGCCGACGGTCTGAGGGGTGACGTAGTCGATGGTGATGCCTATTCCGCGTCCGAATAGTCCTCCGTTGGCGCTGACGTGCGCCGGGATGGGAAGTTCCATCAATCGCTGAATGTCTGCCGCTGTCAACTCTGGCGGCGCGGTGAGCTGATCGGTGAGAATGGCGATCGACGAGAAGGTCATCGCGGCAAAGGGAATGGCGAGTCCGAGTGTGGCGTCGATCAGGCTGCCGGGAGCAAGGGAACCGAACAGCAAACCGGCGGCGAGGCCCAGCGCGGCGATCTTCAGCGCGATTGACCAGACGCCGTGCGCGGAGTCGAAGGGCAGTAGTTCCGACAGCGGAACCGCAACGAGGACGACGATGGGCACTAGGTTTGGCACCTGCTTGTGCAGCCTCAATCCGACGGCAACCGGCAGGGCCGCGAAAAGCACCAGTACCCAAGGGGACTTCAGGTCTCCCCAGTGGCCGGAACCCTTCGCGATGTCGACGAAGAGCGGGGCCGACGCAGCGGCCAGTGCGGTTGCCGCCCAGAGGAACTTGCCACCAGCACCGGAGGTGTCGCCGAGGCGGTAAGCGGCGATCCACGTCAAGGCGAGCGCAGCGCCTGCCGCCAAAACCATGACGATCCAGGCGGTCGCTTCGGACGCGTATTGCTGGCGGTCGATCACGGCGCCGAGCACTCGATGCCCGATCGCCAGCGCGGTGATCACCACGAGAGCGATGCGGATTTCACCCGAGTCCGGCTTGCGAATCCGGAAGCCGGCTTGCGCGGTCACTGCACAGGCGATTGCGGCTGCGGCCGTGGCGCCGATCAGCCACCACGACGGCTCACCCACCGAAGACGTCGTCATCCTGGCTGTCCCACCGGCGAACGTGCGGATCGCGAGGAAGGTGGCGAGCACGCCGAGGAGTGTCGCGTTCTTCGTGGCAGTGCGGTCCCAACTGACGGCAACCACGCAGCCCAGAATGGTGCCGGCTGCAACACTTTTGACGATGATCAAGGCGATCAGCAGGTCCAGTGACGCAACCTCGGGTACGACTGCCCGAACGATCGCGATGACGGCGACGCCGACGGCGATCGCGATCCACGCCGCCCGACGGGACCCGCGACGCTGTGAGAGGGCGCAGGCAAGCACGGCGATCACGGCGCCGAGGCCGACAGCAGTCGGTCCGCTGCTGATCCAGCGATCTACTTCCGAGGGGGAGGCCACGATGGCCCAGTCGCGAAGAACGGGATTGGTCAGGGCCAGCGCCGCGAGTATCCCGGACAGGAGTGCAGCGACGGTGGTGAGGATCGCTCGAAGGTCGAGTGGCATCGGGCCAACCTATCGCGGCGCCGCAACATCGGTCGTGGGCGGCGTGAGTGCCGGAAACCAGATGTCGGTGAGAACGTCTGCTGCGACGTCCGCACCCGCGGTGATCGCGCCCTGTTCCGCCCACCGAATGAAGAAGCGCTCGATCTGTGTCAGCAGGAGTTCGACCCGGAGTTTCGCCTCGTCGTGTCGGCTCTGCGGCCAGCGTGCCAGGTACGACGGCATCGCGTTGGGCAGTGCGGAGATGCCTTCACGTGCCAGTGTTCGGAATTCGGGTTCGAGGACCATGGCCTCGTCCCACGCCCGCATCATGTGGTGGTGATCGCGGCACCAGTCGAGAGCGCGGTTGATCCAGCCGGCGAATTCTTCGCGCGAACCGGAATCGAGTACGTGGTCGAGATCCTGGAATATCGCGAGCGTGCTGGATACGACCGTGTTCGAGCCGAGGGCCTTGAGTATGTCGATCTTGCCGGGGAAGTGCAGGTAGAAGGTGGCGCGGCTGCAACCGACCCGGCCGGCGATGTCCTCGACGGTGACAGCCGCGTATCCGCGTTCGGTGAAGAGCGCGCCGGCAGCATCCACGAGGTCTGCGCGGGTTCGCTGCTTCTGCTTCTCTCGCAGCGTCAGTCTGCCGGAGGTATCTGTCATTACCGGGATCCTAGTGCCGCGGGGGCTCTCACGGGTCAGTTGCACGAGACTCTCCGTCTTTCACTTGACAGTCTGTTAGTGAAAGCTACTCTGTGGTGTAGCGCACAATCGACCGATCAGAGGACGCCATGACCATCTCGGACACAACTCGCACGCCTGACCTACCGGCCGGATTCGACGTCACCGATCCTGCTGTCCTCGGGGAGCGGATCCCTTTCGAAGAATTCGCCGAACTGCGTCGAAGCGCGCCCGTGTGGTGGTGTGAGCAGCCGCCGACCGTTGGTGGATTCCAGGACGAGGGCTACTGGGTGGTCTCGCGTCACGCTGACGTCAAAGAGGTCAGCCAGCGCAGCGATGTGTTCTCGAGCTGGGAGAACACCGCGATCGCGCGTTTCGCCGACGACATGCCACGTGAGGCCGTCGAGATGCTCCGGCATCTTCTGCTCAACAAGGATGCGCCGGAGCACACCAAGCTCCGCAAGCTGATTTCGAAGCTGTTCACGCCGCGCGCGATCAACGGCATGCGCGACGAATTGGATCGTCGTGCGCGCAGCATCGTCGACACCGCTGTGAGCGAAGGCCCGGGCGACTTCGTGAAGCAGGTTGCCAGCGAGCTGCCGCTCCAGGCGATCGCGGATCTGATCGGTGTACCGCAGGACGATCGGGACAAGCTGTTCAAGTGGTCCAACGAGATGATGGGCTACGACGACCCGGAATACCAGGGTGATCCGGCAGTCGCGTCCACCGAGGTCCTCGGATACGCGTACCAAATGGCAGACGCGCGTCGTACCTGTCCGGCAGATGACATCGTCACGACTCTGGTCCAGGCCGACATCGACGGCGACGCTTTGAGCCCGGAGGAGTTCGGGTTCTTCGTGCTCATCCTGGCGGTCGCAGGGAACGAGACCACCCGCAACGCCATCACGCACGGAATGATCGCGTTCCTGGACAACCCCGAGCAGTGGGAGCTGTACAAGAAGGAACGTCCCAAGACGACGGCCGACGAGATCGTCCGGTGGGCGACACCGGTCACCGCGTTCCAGCGCACCGCGCTCGAGGACACCGAGCTGGCAGGAGTGTCGATCAAGAAGGGGCAGCGCGTGGTGATGCTGTACAGCTCCGCGAACTTCGACGAGGACGTGTTCGAGAACCCGATGACGTTCGACATCACTCGTAACCCCAATCCGCACTTGGGCTTCGGCGGAACTGGCGCGCACTTCTGCATCGGTGCAAACCTCGCTCGCATGGAGATCGACTTGATGTTCAACGCCATCGCCGACAACGTCCCGGACATCACCAAGATCGGTGATCCGCGCCGTCTGCGCTCGGGTTGGATCAACGGCATCAAGGAGTTCCAGGTCGATTACAAGAGCACAGGCTGCCCGGTCGCTCACTAGAGTCGGTAGGTGAGAGGTACACCCCACGATCTCGAGGAGCCACCGCATGACTTCGATCAACGACAAGGCAACTGCTCTATTGGCATTGCACCAGCCAGGTAACCCGGTCATTCTCCCGACGGTCTGGGACGCGTGGTCGGCGAATCTTGCGGTGGCTGCCGGTTTTGCAGCCCTGACGGTGGGCAGCCACCCGGTTTCCGATTCCATCGGCAAGCCGGACAACGAGGGCATCACCTTCGACGAACTTCTGCACCGGATCAAGCAGATCACCGGTGCGGTCGACGCCCCGATCTCGGTGGACATCGAGGGTGGTTACGGGCTCGAGCCGGCAGTTCTCATCGACGGGTTGATCGATGCCGGCGCTGTCGGACTCAACATCGAGGACACCGTTCACAGTGAAGGCGGACGCTTGCGTGAGGCGCAGGAGCACGCCGACTTCGTGGGTGGGCTTCGTCAGGCCGCCGACGCAGCCGGAGTTCACGTTGTCGTCAACGCGCGCACCGACCTGTTCGTGAAGCAGATCGGTGACGAGTCCGATCGTGTCGATCGCGCCATCGCACGCCTCAAGCTGGCGGCCGACGCCGGCGCCGACGTTCTTTACCCCGTCGGGCGGCATGACGACGCGACCCAGCGCCGCCTGACGTCCGAACTTCCACTTCCGATCAATGCGATCGGAATCCCGGACCAGGACGATCCGGCAAGTTTCGGTCCGCTCGGAGTGGCACGTGTGAGCTTCGGTCCGTTCTTCCAGATGGCATTGGCCAACCGTGCGAACGAGATCTTGGGACGCTGGAAGTAAGAATGCAGACACTGATGTCGCCCGGCCCGCTTCTCGACGATGGCGGACATTTGGTCGAGACGGGTTGGGCCCCATCGGAGATTCGCAAGTATCGACGCTCTGCGATCACTGCTCCCAAGTTCCGGATCAAGGAGTGGGACTACTACTGCGTTCTCACTGCGGATTACGGCATCGCGTTGACCGTCGCCGACAACGGGTACATGGGCTTGCTCGGAGTCTCCTGGCTCGATTTCCGAACACCGCACGAGACCACCGAAAACGTGATGCTGCCGTTCCCGATGGGAAGGCTCGGTCTGCCCGAAAGCGCGGACGACGGTGATGTGGTGGTGTCGAAAGGTAAAGCTAGCTTCGAGTTTCGCCATGTGGACGGTGGGCGCCACCTGATTGTCGACTACCCGGCTTTCGACGGTGGGCGAGGCCTTCATGCCGATTTGTTCCTGGCGGGTCCTGCCGATGACCGGATGGTGATCGCTACACCGTTTCCGAAGGCGTCCCGATCGTTTTACTACAACCAGAAGATCAACTGCCTGCCCGCTGCCGGGACCGTGCGAATCGGGAGCGACGACTTCACATTTCGCTCGGAAGACTCGTTCGGCGTTCTCGATTGGGGCAGGGGAGTCTGGACTTACGACAACACCTGGTACTGGGGTTCTGCATCCGGACTGGTGAACGGCGAGCGGTTCGGATTCAACATCGGTTACGGCTTCGGCGACACTACGGCGGCCAGCGAGAACATCGTGTTTGTCGGCGGTCGGGCACACAAACTGGACAGGATCGACTTCGGCATCCCGCAGGGAACGTACGACGGCGCTCCGTGGAACTTCTCGAGCAACGATGGTCGCTTCGAGATGACTTTCGAGCCGATCATCGACCGTGCCGCGACTTTCGACGTCGGGGTACTGCGTTCGATTCAGCATCAGGTGTTCGGAAAGTTCTCCGGCACAGTGATCCTCGACGACGGTACCTCCGTGGTCGTTCGAGATCTCCTCGGATTTGCCGAGGAGGTTCGGAACCGCTGGTAGGCCGTACATCTCCGCGAAGATGACGGAACGCAGCATGGGCACCGGGGCATGATCGTGCCCCGGTGCTCGCGTCTCGAGTTATTTCACTTCAGGCTGCTGTTGGTGGGCTGTTCCCGCCGATCGGCTGCTGATACGGATCAACCGACATCGGCGGATAGAACACCGTCTTTCGATCCGGGCCGATCTCCACCCGCCACTCCGTGTGATGCATCGTCCGATGATGATGACCGCACAACAGAACCAGGTTGTCGAGATCCGTTGGGCCACCATCGTTCCAGTGAACAATATGATGAGCATCGCACCACCCCGACGGCGTCCCACACCCCGGAAACGCACACCCACCATCACGAACCGCCAACGCCCGCCGCTGCGGAACCGTCGCTGTTCTTACTTCCTTACCGCAGTCGAGCGGAACACCATTCTCATCCAACAAGATCCGCGTCACGGTGCAGTCGCAGGCCAGCATCCGGGCAGTGTCGATGCTGATCGGGCCCACCCAATCCGTCCACGCGAACCCCAGTTCATCGGTCGACGGCAGGAGGTCTTTCAGAACTTTAAGGTCCGTCATGTCCTTGGCCGACGCGGTCACCGTGATGTGTGGTTTCACTCCGCCTTCGATCGGACCCAACCCCGCCCGCTCATACCGGCGCAACAACTCGCAAAACCCGTCCGCCCGCCGTAATGCAGGCGTGCGGGTGTCCTTGACGCCGTCCTTCTCCGGTGTCGGAGCGGACAGGCTCGACAACAACGTGATCAACCGTGCCCCGTTCACAGCATCCAGATCACCCTTCACAGTGACCCGCCCGTACAAGCCTTTCGAGGCGTAGAACTCGTTACGTTCGGAATCCTCGCCGACCGGAACACCGTCCTCGCGTTTTCCGTACTGCTTCTCGATCCGCCGAATCGCCGCCCGCACCGCATCACAATCCGCGATGTTCTTCGACGCCAACCCGAGCAGAATCCCGCGAGCCTTGTCCACATCCGCCAGGGTCATGTTCTTGGGTGGATGCTGACAAAACGACGCCACCTGCCGCGCCTTCAACGCATCAACGTCACCGCGATGAAACGCATCGCTCACAACGGGTTCGAGCATCAACAACCGCGCCAACCCGACCAGCAGACTGCACTCACCGATCTCCAAATTCGTCGAACCATGCAACCACTGCGCGATCGCCCGAAAACCCTTCCCCCCGAGAACCTCACGGGAAAACATCTCGACGATCAACAACACCATCCGCGACTGCAACTCGTGCCGGGCGCGCACCAGATCCAGAACCTCACTCTTGAGGCCCTCGCCATCCAGCTGCCACGCTTCCCGACTGTCCATGCTCAAAGTCTAATCGAACAAAGTTTCGAACACAAGACTTGGATCTCGAAAACGCTTCCTATGCAATAATTTTCGACAATTCCGATTTTTGGGACTTTTCGGATCTTCATTCGATTTGCGGCAGGCAATCTCGACTGCCTCATTGCATGGACTCTGCTGACGCCGAGCACTCGGCATACATTCCGGCTTCGTGTTGACGTGGACGAGGGCACTTGGACGCGTGGCCGCGCATGGGCTCTGTCAATTGCATTGGTTGCCTTGCCGTACTACCGCGACACGAACGAGCAGATCACGGCCTGGGCGAAACATGCGATTGCCCAGGTCATTGACGACATCCGCACTGAACCCTGAGACCACCTGCGCCGTCTCCGGTTCCGCAACAATCCTTGGAACTCGAGCAGAGAAGGTTATCGGCCTTTGTCCACGGCGTTCGGCGACCGATCAGCCGATCTCGCTCAGGTCTCCGTACACCGTCCGACCCTCCAGGATGGTGGCGAGCACCGTGATGTCGGCCAGCCTGGTCGGCTCGACGTCGAGGGGATTCGCCGACAGCACAACAAGATCCGCGTAGGCACTGGGATAGATGGACCCGATGTGATCTTCGCTGAACAGCTGCCACGCGGCGTTGACCGTATGGGCGCGCACGGCGGCGTCCACGGGGATCCGTTCCTGGGGTGCCACGACGCGGCCGCTGGGCGAAAGCCTGGTGACAGCGTCCTGCATATTCCGTAGCGGATTGGCGGGGGTGACGGGACCGTCGTTGTGGAAGGTGAACCGTTGCCCGGCCGCGAGTGCAGATCCTGCTGCGGCCCAGACGGATCCGTATTCGGGGCCGAACAGGTCATCCACCAGAACGTCACCCCAGTAGTGCAAGTGGTCGATGAAGATGCTGACCGTGACGCCCAGTTCCGCTGCGCGGACGAACTGATCCGGACGCATCGCGCCGACATGTTCGAGGCGCAACCGGTGATCGGGCCGGGGGTGCTCCTTCAGAAGTTGTTCCCACGCGTTGAGAACCATGGTGATCGCGTCGTCGCCGTGCGCGTGGCACGCCATCTGCCACCCTTTGGCGAAGTAGGCGGAACTGATGTCGTGGATCTGTTCGCCGGTGTAGTTGGCGTGCCCGTGCGTGCAGGCGATCCCGAGCGCGCGGGTGGCTTCGGTATCGAGATACGGGAAGCTGGTGGCGATGTTGCCGACCCACGGTGAACCGTCGGACCAGACCTTGATGCCGATCTGGCGCACCAGGTCGTTTCCGTCGCCCGGTGACGCCTCGGTAGTGCGCGCGTCGTTGGACATCTCGTAGAGCCGCAGGCGGGTGGTGAGCAGTCCGGCGTCGGCTATCGCTGCCAGGGCGGGCCGCATCTTGGGGTCGAACGACAATTCGGCGATGGTGGTGATTCCCGCGGCGTTCAGCCGGGCGCATTCGGCCGCCACCAGTGCGGGGAAGTCGTCACCGATGGTGACTGCGTGGCCCGCGACTGCAAACACCGCGGGCATTTCGTACGCGGATCCGTCGAGTGCGCCCGTCGCGTCGTGGCCGTACGATCCGCCGATCGGATCGGGGGTATCGCGGGTGATGCCGGCCTGCACTGCTGCCGCCGTGTTGAAATACGCGACGTGTCCCGAGTTGTGCATGATCACGAGGGGGTACTCCGGCGCTACGGAGTCCAGCCAGTCGATGGTCGGATCGGGTAGGCCCTTCTGCAGCAACGGGTCCCAACCGTTCAAAGAAGCGCCGGCAGCACCTCGCGAACGAACAGTGTCGACGACGGCAGCAACTACGGCATCCGCCTCGGCGATCGTGACAGGCCGAATGTCGACGACGTCAGGCCCGAGAACGATGGCTTCTTCCAGGGGGTGACCGTGCGGTTCGATGAACCCCGGCAGAACAGCGGCACCTCCGACGTCGACGACGCGGGTATCCGGCCCCACCAGTTTCTCGACGTCCGTGCGCGCGCCGACGGCCGTGATCCGGCCGCCCGTCACGGCGAGCGCCTGGGCGCGTGGTGATTCCTCGTGCATGGTCACGATGTCGCCGTACAGAACCAGATCAGCAGCCATGGTCAGTCCTTATCGGTTGTCCGCGTACGCCTGTAGGTGTGCCACCTGCTCGGGATCGAGTGAGGGACGTACCTTCTCACGGGCGGTTGCCACGTCCGCGGCCGTCACGTCGGCCGCGTCCATGCTCCGACGCATGGCGGCGAGTGCAGCCTCACGCAGGAGAGCCGAGCAGTCTGCTGCCGAGTATCCCTCGAGATCGACGGCCAGAATGTCCAAATCGACATCTTCGGCGAGCGGTACCGACTTGCCGGAAGCACGCAGAATCGCTTTGCGAGCCTCCGCATCCGGCGGCGGTACGAATACGAGACGTTCGAGTCTGCCGGGGCGCAGGAGAGCCGGGTCGATCAGATCCGGTCGATTGGTGGCGCCTAACACCACGACGTCGCGTAGCGGTTCGACGCCGTCGAGTTCGGTCAACAACGCGGCTACGACGCGATCCGACACCCCGGAGTCGGAACTTTGACCACGACGCGGGGCAAGGGCGTCGATTTCGTCGAGGAAGATCAACGAGGGCGCCGAATCGCGTGCGCGCTGGAACAACTCGCGTACGGCCTTTTCGGAGGCGCCGACCCACTTGTCCATCAGCTCCGCACCTTTGACGGCGTGGACGCTGAGGTGGCCTGAGCTGGCAAGGGCACGAACGAGATACGTCTTACCGCAGCCGGGAGGGCCGTAGAGGAGCACGCCGCGGGGTGGGTCGACACCGAGGCGTGCGAAGGAGTCGGGGTGCTGCAGCGGCCACAGGACCGCCTCGGTGAGCGCCTGTTTGGTTTCGACCATATCGCCGACGTCGTCGAGGGTGACGCTGCCGATCGACAGTTCTTCGGTACTCGAACGAGACAGTGGCCGAATCACTTCGAGGGCGCCGACAAGATCTTCCTGCGTTATCTCCGGGGAATCACCGGATTTGGACGCCCGCGTCGCCGCTCGCAAAGCAGCTTCACGGCAGAGCGCCGCGAGGTCGGCGACCACGAATCCGGGTGCGCGCGAGGCGATGGCGTCGAGTTCGAGGGTTCCGGTGGGCACGCGGCGGAGCAGGAGTTCGAGCAATGCCTTGCGGGTTGCGCCGTCCGGCAGGGTAAGTGCGAGTTCTCGATCGCAGAGATCCTGTCCGCGAAGGCGCGCGTCGACGGTTTCAGGATGGGCGGAGGTCGCGACGAATGCCACGCCCGGGGTTGCGACGGCGCTGCGCAATTGTTCGAGGATCAGTGCGGACACCGGTTCCGCGGTGGCCGGAAGCAGAGCGTCGATGTCACTGATCAGCAGTACACCACCGCCGCGCACGGCAGCAACGGCGTCGACGATTCGCTGCAGGCGGGTATTCGCCTCGGTGGCACCGACTCCCGGGCCGTCGAGTTCGACCAGTTTGCGTGAGGACAGGACCGAGCGGGCCAACGTGGCTTTGCCCACGCCGGCGGGGCCCGTGATGAGGACGCCGAGGTGCGGTGAGGCGCCGAGCGTACGGAGCAGTTCTGGTTCGTCGAGTGCCAGGCCGAGCCACTCGGTCAGCTTGGCTGCCTGCGCTTGCGCGCCGACGAGGTGATCCAGCGGAACCGACGGTGCAGGCTCGATCGCGGCTGTAGCGGGACTGGAGACAAGCGCACTCGGTGTCAGCGCACCCGCCGAGCCGGAACCCCAGTTGACCGCCGAATTCGGCTGGACGCTGACCGGACCACCGGCAGGTTCGACGGCCGTGACGGTGAGCAGTTCGGATGTCCACGCGACGCCGAAGGTACGGGAAAGCGCTTGGGTGGCTTCGGAAGTGCTCGTACCCGGACCGAGATCGCGGGGGAGGAGCGAGACCGTGTCGCCGACGCTGACGACCTTGCCCAGAAGAGCTTGTCGCAGAACCGTCGAGCTGATCGAATTTGTCGCCATGGACGAGCCGGTGACGGAGACGGATCGCGCTCCGTACACCGTCACCGGACCGACCACGACGGAAGAGTTCTCGGTCAGGCCGACGTTCGACATGGTGACGTCGTCGAGAAGGATCGTGCCTGCCGGGGTTCCGGTGGGTGCACGGCCCGCGACGGTCGCGGTGCCGCGGGCTCCCATGAGTGCGATGGCATCCCATTCGCGGATGCCCAACGCCGCCAACGCTTCGGGGTGCAAGCGCACGACCCCGCGGCGTAGGTCGGCGGCAGAGGTGTTGAGTCGAACGGTGAGGGCGAGTTCCGGCGAAGTCACCTCTCGAGAGTACGTCGTGGACTAGCGGGGTCGCCGCAATCCGAGACGAGCGGCCGAGCGGCGGCCACCGACGTTGGGTTGGCGTCGGATCGCGCGGCGTTCGGAAGGCTTGATGTCCCAGGTTTCAGGACGTGCTGCCACCCACCGCTTCGAGTGCACGGCAAACGGGATGTGCACCAGGTAGATCGCGATGAGAACGATCAGCAGGATGTACGGGTAGGTGATGAGTGCGGCCGCAGCCAACGTCACCAGGACGAGCAGGCCGGCCGCCATGTGCGGCGGCACGGATACAGACTTCATCGCCAGCGTCGGGATGCGGCTGACGATCAGTGCAGCCGAGAAGAGCGTCCACACGATGACGACGAAGTGCGAAGACCACCAGCCGTCACCCCACTGAGCCGTCGCGGCCAGGGGAGTGAGGGCGATGAGTGCGCCGGCCGGAGCCGGCACGCCGACGAAGTACTCACGTGCGTACGCGGGGACGTCGTCGTCGTCGAGCAGGGTGTTGAAACGTGCGAGTCGCAACACGATGCTGACCGCGTAGATCAACGCGATGATCCAGCCGATGCTGGTGCCGTCCAGCAAGGTCACGTACAGGACCAGGGCCGGGGCGACGCCGAAGGAGATGGAGTCGGCCAGTGAGTCGAGTTCGGCGCCGATCTTGCTGGTGGCGTCGAGCAGTCGCGCGATGCGGCCGTCGAGTGAATCGAGGACGGCAGCGGCGCCGATCATCGCGAGCGAGGTACCGGGTTGTCCGTCGAGAGCGAATTTGACGGCGGACAGCCCGGCGCACAGCGCCAGGATGGTGATGACGGACGGCAGCAACCGCACCGCCTGGGTGCGTTTGGGCATCTTCGCGCCGGGTTGGGCTGCTCCCGGCTTCTTCACGGCTGACTTCATCTTCGGCGTCTTCACGGCAGTTGCGCGATAACTGTTTCAGCACCGATCGTGCGTTGTCCCGGCTCGACCAGGAGTGTGGTTCCGGCGGGGAAATAGGTGTCGACGCGTGAGCCGAAACGGATCAGTCCGTACGTGTCGCCGATCGGCAGGACGTCACCGACACCGGCGTAGCAGACGATGCGGCGCGCGAGCAGTCCCGCGATCTGGACAACCGCAACGTCGTGACCATCGGCGGTTTCGATCAGCATGCTGTTGCGCTCGTTGACCTCGCTGGCGTCGGCGAGATCTGCGGAGAGGAACTTGCCTGCCTGGTGAACGACCTCTTTGACCGTTCCACCGACAGGGCTGCGCTGGACATGCACGTCGAGAACAGACAGGAAGATGCTGACGCGCGGGCGCGGCTCGCTTCCGAGATTGAGCTCGGCGGGCGGAACGGCGTTGTCGACCAACGCCACCTCGCCGTCGGCGGGCGCGACGACGACGCCGATGCGGTTCGGCGGCACCCGGTGCGGGTGACGGAAGAACGTGGCGCATGCGGCGGCGGTGGTCAGACCGGCTCGGCGCACCCACTTACGGTTGCGGCCTAGAGCTGCAACTCCCAGCGGGGCCAGCACGAACGGCAGGCCGGCGGGATGAAGTGGCGGAATCGCATGGCGAACCAGATCGACGATATGTCCGATCCCGGTGGGTTGCGGGGTTCCGGGGGGTGTGGGTCGGCGTGCCACAGGCTCCTCTAACTACTCGGTAGGTCTTCTGCTGGTCGCACTGACAGTACGGGGTGGTAGAGCATCCATAGATTACGTGAACGCCTTCTCTCCTACAGGCTGTAGTGGCATCAAGTACGAGTAGTACCCGACACAGTCGCCGGTGCGTATCGCCAGCGGGAGCGTCGCGCCGCTTACTCGGATCACCAGTTGCCGCCCCGGTTGGGCTGCGGCGGCGTCGCGCAGTCGCTGCCGGTCGACCAGTACGCGGAACCTCTCACGGGGATCCATTCCACCCGGATCCACCCGGGCACCACCGTCTTCGCCGATGCTGACGACGGCTCCGTGTCCGGTGCCGTTGAGCAGGGCGGCAAGTTGGTCGCCGCTCAGTTCGACCGCGTCGTGGTGCTCGCGCAGGATTCGGTGATCGGGGAACTCGCCGTCCTCGATCAGCGGGCTGGACACCTCACCTCCCGGATACGACGCAGTCACCGTGCGCGCGGAGAAAGTCAGCGTCACGACGCCGGCGACATCGCGCAACAATCGCGCGAAGGCCACGGGAACGACAGCGGACACCGTCAGAGCAGAGTGAACTTTCACCTCGGCGACCGCGAGCCGGAACTGATCAGTGGTGACAAACGCAGCGACGCCGTCGTGAATGTCGAGGTGGACGCCGCGAAGTATCGGGAACTCCGATTCCTCGTTCACGGCGAACAGCACGGCGTCGAGTGCGCGTCGTAGATCCCACGAGTCGATGTCCACGCCGCCGGAGGCAGGTAGCGAATCGATCAGCCGGTGAATTCGCCCCAGTTCGGCGCGGGCGTCGGCGAGACCGTACTCGAGGTTGCGCAGATGGGCGTCCAGGCACGAATGCGGTTCCGGCCCGGTCAGGACGGCCATCATGTCGCGGATCGGAACACCGACGCGTCGCATACCGGCGATCATGCGGGCGTCGCGGAGCTGATCGTCGGTGTACCAGCGGTAACCGGTGTGCGGATCGACGGAATGCGGGACGAGCACGCCTTCCTTGTCGTAGAACCGCAGAGCGCTGATCGGGAGCGCCGACGCCCGGGACATCTCGCCGATCGTCAAGAGGGCGGAACTAGTGGTCACGGATCAATTCTGCCCGCAGTCGCTCGATAGCGCCCCTGATCATCCGGCCGTAACCGTCGTCGGCGAGTGTGCCGACCGACGCCTCGGCCTTCGTCAGATGCTCGACGGCCTCGGTGTCGCGTCCGAGTTTGCGGTAGTCGGCAGCCAGGTTGAGGTGCAGCGATGGATAGAAACCGGCGACCTGCAGCGATGCGTGGTGTTCCTGGGCTCGCGCGTCGGTCAACGAATCGGCAGCGTCGAGGGCGCGCAGGTCCCAGCAGAGCTCCTGAGCCGGATCGTCTTGAACGTCGGCCATGTAGTGCGCGAGGGAGACGATGTGGAGCGCATCGGGGGCGGCGCTGATCTCTTCCCACATCTTCTCGAACGCAGAGCGAGCCCCGGCTCGATCGCCGGAGCTCGCCAATTCTTGTGCCTGCGCTATCTGTGTCATCACGGGATCCATGGAACGGATCCTGATGCCTCGACCAGGTCGAGGGTCAAGCAGAGGTGCGTGCAGCCGCCTCGGCCTCGCTCTTCACACGCTTCAATGTGGCATTCATGCCTTCGACGAGCTCGACCTCGAAGTCGGCGTTTCCGCCCAGGACGGTCTTGACGAGGAACTGCGAGACCTTCGACGTTCCGGTGGGAGCCTCGCGACGCTCGGTCACCTTGGTGCCGGTAGCGGTCGGCTCGAGTTCGTAGGACCAGATCGTGCGGTTCTCCGCGATGCGGAACGCCACCGACTTGTTGGGCTCGAAGCGAACGACCTTCGACGACGTCGGCCAGACCAGCAGGCCCTTGCGGTTGACGTTGATCGTCTTGGCGCCCTCACGCACGGTCCCGCCGATTACCTTCATCACCTTGCACTGGGGGCTCCATTCGCCCATGCGCTGCAGGTCGGCGACGATTGCCCACACGTCCTGCGGTGATGCGTCGATGTCGATGCTTGCTTCGAGGGTGTTGGACACAGTCTCTCCAGTCGAGTTGATGCTACGTAAAGTTACAAACACTTTTGTCGATCGTAAGCGATCCGTCAATGGACCATGTGTGTCAGGTCACTGTACGGCCGTCCAACAGGGTCGTGCGGGAACACGCGCGGTGGTAGCGGACAATGGTTCGCGCACGTATGACGATCCATCCGACTGGAGTACCGAGAAGTGAACAGCGACGCCGCGACGCAGGATGGCCTCAAGCGAGGGCTGACAGCGCGCCATATCCGCTTCATCGCCCTCGGATCAGCCATCGGAACCGGACTGTTCTACGGCAGCGCCGAGGCCATCAAACGAGCCGGCCCGTCGGTGCTCCTGGCCTACCTGATCGGCGGTATCGCGGTCTACCTGGTGTTGCGAGCGCTCGGCGAGATGGCGGTCCGTAACCCGGTTTCCGGTTCGTTCAGCGAGTACGCGAACAAGCACCTCGGACCACTCGCCGGTTTCATGACCGGGTGGACGTACACGTTCGAGATGGTGATCGTGTGCCTCGCCGACGTCACCGCCTTCGGGCTGTACATGCAGTTCTGGTTCCCGGACGTACCGAGATGGATCTGGGTTCTGGCTGTGGTCTTCTTCATCGGCGCGATAAACCTGTTGAGCGTCAAGGTGTTCGGCGAACTGGAATTCTGGTTCACGCTCGTGAAGATCACCGCCATCATCGCGATGATCGCCGGCGGCATCGCGATCATCGTGTTCGGATTCGGCGTTCACGACACCGATGCCGGAATCAGCCACCTCTGGTCGGACGGCGGGTTCTTCGCGACGGGCTTCGGCGGATTCGTCGCGTGTTTCGCGATCGTCATGTTCGCGTTCGGTGGCACCGAGATCATCGGTATCACCGCGGGCGAAGCCGAGGATCCGGCGCAGACCATCAGGAAAGCCGTCAACACGGTCCCGGTGCGCATCATTCTCTTCTACATCTGCACCCTCGCCGTCATCATGGCGATCATTCCGTGGCAGACCATCAACTCCGACAACAGCCCGTTCGTCCAGATCTTCGAGAACCTCGGATTGGGAACGGCCGCATCGATCCTCAACATCGTTGTCATCACCGCGGCCCTGTCCGCCATCAACAGCGACGTTTTCGGTGCGGGTCGCATGATGTTCGGAATGTCGCATGCCGGTCAGGCCCCGCAGGTGATGAAGAGAGTCTCCGCCAACGGTGTTCCGTGGATGACCGTTGTCATCATGACCGGTGCCCTGTTGGTGGGAGTACTGCTCAACTACCTGATCCCGGACCAGGTGTTCCTCGTCATCGCCTCGCTGGCCACCTTTGCCACGATTTTCGTCTGGATCATGATCCTGCTCTCGCAGTTCCGTTCCCGCGCTCAGATGAGTGCAGACGAAACAGCGGCACTGAAGTTTCCAGTGCCGCTGTGGCCGTACGGTCAGATCTTCGCGATCGTGTTCCTGGCTTTTGTCATCGTGTTGCTCGGCGTCATCGCCGATACCCGAGTTGCGCTGCTCGTCGGTGCCGGATGGCTGGTTCTGCTGACGGGCGCGTACTACAAGTGGGTGAAACCGGCTGTCAGCGCAGCGGATCGAAGTGGCGCATGACGGTCGGCGTCTGAGCGCCGGTCATCGAGTCGGCCACCATCTTTCCGGTCAACGGACCCAGGGCGATTCCCCACATCCCGTGACCACCGGCGACGTGCACCCGCGGCGACTTCGTGGCTCCGATCAACGGCAAGCCGTCGGTAGTGCACGGTCGTGATCCCACCCATTCCTCTTCCCGCGCAGTCCAGTCGATGCCGCTGAGCATCGGCTTGGCCGCATCGATGATCGCCTGCACGCGGCGCGGATCCAGCGGCGCATCAGGGCTGCGGAATTCCATCATTCCGGCCACTCGGAAGCGATCGTGCAACGGAGTGCATGCGACGCGCTGGGTGGGGAAATACACAGGGTTCTTGGGGAGGTGCTCGGGCTTGACACTGAAGCTGTATCCGCGTCCGGCCTGCACCAGTTTGCGCACACCGAACGGTGCTGCGAGCTTGTTCAAGCGGGCACCGCTCGAGAGGACTACGGAGTCACCGTCGCGTGAATCACCGTGTGCACTGCGAACAGTGACTCCGCCGACCCGATCGTCGATCTGCGTGACGTCGAAACCGCTGACGATTTCTCCACCGCGTTCACGAACCGCGTCCGCCAACGAGTTCACGAACAACGGGGGATCGATGAAACGCTGATTGCGCAGGCGCAAACCGGCTTTCACACCCTGGCCGAGTGAAGGCTCGAGCGAATGAATCGCGTCGTAGTCGAGGAGGTCGAAGTCGACTTCTCCGCCGGCAGCTTCGACGTGGTGGAACTCGTCCACCAAGGTCTGTCGGTCCTTCTCGGACGCAAACGCGGCGAGGAAAGGATCGGCCAGGCGCGTCAGCTCTTTGACGCCACCGTCGGCGAGTTCGTCGTACGCGCCCAAGGCTGTTCGGTTGACCTCGGTGTAGACCGACATCGCTTCCTGCCACTTCGACGGCGTGCAGTGGCGCGCGAACCCGACCAGGAACCGAATCAGCTTCAGATCGGTGGTCAGTGGCACGTACACCGGGGACGACGGGCTGAGCATCGCGCGCAAGCCGTATTGGAGCACTGCGGGTTCGGGCAGCGGAAGCGTCAATGCGGGGGCAAGCCAACCGGCGTTGCCCCAGCTCGCGTCGGCTGCGACGCCGTCGCGATCGACGACGGTGACCTCGACTCCACGTTCCTGCAAGAACCAGGCCGTCGACAATCCGACAACACCCGCACCGACCACGACCACACGATCGGGGCTCTGACGAGTTCCCATGACGCACTCCTTCTACAGACTCTGCTCGAACCGAGACGCCGGTCACATCCGGCTCTTCTCTCAAGCATGAATCGCAGGGGTGGCAAAAGGACTGGCCGTTCGGCCACAGCTTCGGGGAATGCGTTGTGCGAGTGCACAGCCCTCGCTTGGGAAGCGAATCACAGTGAGTCGGTTCGTGAATGCACTGGAACTTTTGAATTAATACTAAAGTATTAACCATCTCTGGAATGAGCTGCGTTGTTAATACTTTAGTATTAATGTTTCGCTGAATGTTAGTTCCTTGGTATTAGTCGCGTGCAAATCCTCGATGTAAGTGGGGTCGCCGTTTCAAGTTGTCGAGAGATTTCTTTCAAAAACTGTTACAAGTTCTAGTAATTGAGGTATGGTGACGGTCATCACATAAGCGGCAAATCGTGAATGGCTTTCAATCGTCGATCAGCTGTTCCAACTTACCGCTCGGTGTGAGCATCCAGTGGAATTGGTGCTACCAAACCAGCTGATTGGAGGTGGTTTCTCACGGTCGGACGTCATCTTTTTCGGAATCGAGACATGATTCCCGGGTGATGTCGTATCGCTAATCTCCGTTGTCAAGATTTCGGTCGTGCATCGGTAGTGAACAAATCCTATCGTGCTGCGCACGGCCTCAAAGACTTCCCCTTCGCCGCGAAACTTCCGGTGATGCGGAGGCTGTCAATGCAGTAGTTCAACTTTGCTCGAACTGCGTTTTGGCAGGAAGTGCTATCAACGCTATAAACCGATCCCGAAAGGGAATGAGGAGTAGAAGATATGCATGTTTCAACGGCAAAACGTACGGTGGCCGCTCTAGCAGTAGTAACTGCTTCGGCGGGCATGGTATTCGCAGCAGTTGCACCGGCGTCGGCAACTGCAGGTACGACGGTGACGAGCTATAACCAGGCGTGCCGCGCTGTAAGTGTTGGGCAGACCGTGGATCAGGTAGTTCCAACCTCGGTCACGGCTAACCACGTCACTGTGAATGCCACGCCCGGGGTAAATTCATACACCCTTCAGCCCGGTTCAGCGACGACACCCAGCAGTTCTGGCGTCTCGGGTGTCACATTCCTCGGCATTGATGACGTCAGGCTTGTCTACCGCTATGACCCAGCGACGTTCGTCGCAGGATCGGCCGCACTGGTGGCCGGTTCCGGTTCGGGCTACACAGGCACGGTCACTCTCACCGATACCGGATCGCAACTGATCGTGGACGGTGCGGATGTCGGCGTAGGCGTGACATACCAGCTTCCGAAGATTAGTTTCCAAACTCGGAACAGTGCGTTGGACGTGAAGTTCGACACTCAGGGCACCGCGGCCCAGATGTATAACTTCTCGGCGAATTACTTCCGTTTCACATCGAAGGCGTCAGTGCCTATCTTCGGGACAGTCAGTGCGCCGACCTCATGCATTCCCGCCAATGCGGTGGGTGCGACCGGTAGTTACCCGGCACTGAATTCGGGTGCGGGCGTTCTGCATCCATAGTCAATCCGGACCCCGGTGATTAGCAGCGCTGCCTGACACCCCACTCAGGCAGCGCTGTTTTGCGTAGTCTTGTGCGTGAGTGCCAGAAGTGTGTGCCGGGAGGCGCTTCCAGACCATGTGGATGCGAGTTACGTGCAGAATTACCCGCTCGACAAGAATCCCGACCTACCGCAGTGGTAGGCCGGGCTCGTAATGTCTTGGTGAATAAGGGATCAGGATGCGATGACGGTCGAGTTGCTCTCGAGCTCACGCGTCTTTGCGGCTTCCTTCAGTTCCTCGAAACTCGCGCGAAGCAACTCCAGGTAGTGGCCTAGATCTGGCATCGTTGCGGCGTCTGCAATAACGTTGAGCGTTAGGTTGCCGCCACTCGCAGCTACCATGAAGTGCCGCAGCCCGTCACCGTCGACCGGTGCTTGATTAGCGAGTACGGCAGTGCCAGTTGCCCCGTTCAGGGTCAGTCCGTTGACCGAGAGCGGAATGTTACTCACCATCGTGTGCTGATACCGCGGCCCATCCGGGCTGTAGTCGTCATGGTGACGTGAATATGCCATCAACCGCGCTATCGGAGCGGGTAGGGTCTCCAACACTGTGCTCATCCGCCGGACCGCTGTGTGGGACGTACGGGCCTTCTCCGAGCGTGCAGACCCTGCGATGAGAGCGAGTCTTTTCAGCGGATCCGTGATCGTGGTGTGCATGTTCACGGACAGATTCACCAATTGGTTTGCGGACTCCCACTCCTCTTGCTTGCGCATGGACCGCGGAACCATCGCGAACAGAGAACCTCGAGGCGCTTCGCTCTTCTCGGTAAGGTATCGCGCCATCGCGCAACCGACCACAGCCAGAAGGACGTCGTTGACAGTCGCTCCGGGGACTGCGTTCTTCACATGCCGAACCTCGTTGCCTGCGAGGATGATCGGCTCCACCAATGCCGACCCGCTTACCTTGCAGTTGAAGCGGGTGCTAGTACTTTCGTAGATGCACTCGTCCCATTCTCCAGCACTCTTCGCCTCGACTACCGCACGGGCAGCAGCCCGATTGCCCGGAATGCTCTTGGCGAACTGGATAAGTTGGCCGGGGAAACTCAGCGCTGATCGCGTGAAGAGACGTCCCCGTAGGAACCGTATTGCAGGTGCTGATTTCCTCGGCCGTTGCGCATCCGAAAATATGGCTTCACCCAGCATTCGGATCGCGATTCCGTCGGCCGCGCTGTGATGAGACTTGAGCACAACCGCCGTCAGCCTGCCGGGTAGAGCGTCAAGCCCCTCGATCCCCGTGAAAAAGTGCAGTTCCCACGGTGGGCGGCTGAGATCCATTCTCGAGGTCAGCAGGGCGCTGAGCATTTCTTGAAATGGTGCCCAACCCGGCTCGGAAATCGCGTTGACCCGCACGTGGTCGCCCACATCCAGGTTGGGGTCTGGAACCCAGTACGGATGGCCGAGTCCCAGTGGCGTGTGCTGGATTCGGTGGGTGAACATGCGATTGTGTCCGAGCCTGGCGGTGACCCAATCGACGGCTTGCGCCTGCGTGAATTCTGCGGCTGGGTGCTGAGATGTTTCGAAGAAGTACACGCCGACCAGATGCTTCAGGTGGCCGGCGGACTCGTTGTAGACGAAGTCCGCGTCTCGCGGATTCACCTGTGTGACAGCCGCATCCAGCAGGTTGGGCAGTCTCATGTCGAACTCCTCACGTGGCGGGTGCCGGATCAAAGTGTCCGTGCCCCGGAACTCTCGTGGCCCGGAACTCTCGTGCCTGGAAAACTCTCGTGCTTGGAACGCGAAATGACCCCCGAGGCGAATTGGAGCCTCGGGGATCATCGAAGTTCAGAGTAGAGAAGTTGCACCAGAGAATTTACTTCTGCAGAATGGTACTTCCCAGGCCGGTCAACTCTATGGTCCCAGTAGCCCAGGCGATCAAACTGGTGATATATCTTTGCAGCATTGTAAATCACCTTTCCTTAGAGCGGCGTCGGCGTGTACGCGGACAGGGTGTTGAGATACTTCGCGAACGTACCTACTAGGTCGATTGAGCCAAATCCCACCAGATCCGACAGATAGCTCATTGAAAGATCGAACATTATTGTCTCCTCTCCCGACTACGGGGCAACGGTCGAGCCGAGGGCGGTCTGAATGCTTCCACCAATACCTGCAGAACCGCTAGCCATTAGGTTGATGGCTGCGGAGATAGACTTGAAGATGCCGTCGACTATTGCCTGCACATAAACGAACGGGGGAAGCAATGATTGCGAATCAATGCTCGTGACTGCGTCGATGATACTTGCTGTATCCACTATGCTAACGCTCCTTGCGGTAGATTTTTATCACGGTAGGAAATTCTGTTGAAGTCAGCCGAGTGGGGGTTGCCAGTCGAAGTCGACTGACGCCATGGAGCCTCTGTATACGAGCAATGAAATGATCTGCAAAATTATCGGTTCCTTGAGGTAAGGCACCATCGATCCTAGATCCATCGTTTACTCCTGTCGTTGGGTGATGTTCTGAAATGGATCAGGGTTGCGATGAGCCGGTCTCGATTAATCCGGCTAGCGAGCCGGTGGCGCCCTCGATGCCGGGCACTAGGGATCCGCTCCATACATTGTCCAGTAATCCGGTGAACAACGCAGCCGTTGCTTGAAGGAACATTGCGATCATATGAAGTTCCATCCTTTCGATAGATCTGGAAGACTTTTTGTACATCGGCGCATGCTTGTTGCATTCCACAAAGAGCAGGTTCGACTAGTGCACGGACCCTTGCGATCGTTCTGCTAAGAGATCCGTGTGGCGTTCGGGGTCTTATGTGGCGTGACGAGAATGAGGTTAGCTCGAGCAAGTCCACTTTGACTAGGAATTTGTAGAACCAAACTGAAACGTGTTTCATTTATGCTGGTCAGGCAACCAAAATGGCCTATTTGGGCCGTGAGAGGAAGATCTTGCGGAACGCTAACCAGATTGCAAGATTGATGATTGCCGAATTGCTGGGTTTTGGGAATCGTGGCCGGTAATTATGACTTTTGGCGGACTGGTCGTTAATACTTTTGGGTGATATTTTGTCGAATACCTCCCAAAGTGGAGCGGCACGGGAGATGCTCCGATACCTTCTTCGCCGGCTCAGGAACTTCGTAGTTTGAACTGAAGCATCAGGATCAGTCGAGTGTCCGCGTCGCTCAGGTCAACCCCGCACATCTCCTTGCAGCGGCGTAATCGATTGCGGAGAGTGTTGGGGTGAACATGCAATGCTGCGGAAGAACTCGCGACATCACCGCCCTTGTCGAGGAAGGTGTGGGCCGTTGCGACGAGTTCGCTTCCATGTCGACGGTCGTACCCTTCCAGGGCGTGCATAGGTGTGGCGGTGCTCAGTCCGTCGAAGATGTCGGCAACATGTAAGGCCAGTACCGACGCCAAGGTGTCGTTCATACCCGCGACAATCCCGCCGGACCGGTTGTGTCGCAGCGCGCCCAGAACATGGTCGGCGTCGGCGCGTGACAAATGGCATTCGCTGGCTGATTTCACGGTGCGGCCCACCGCAACGGCAAGTTGTGCTCGTGTGCGGGCGCGGCTGAGGAAGTCCTCCAACAGTCGGCGGGCGTTCGCTTCGTCAGCGGCGACAACAAGGTACGTCGAGTCGATCAACTGTGCGATCACGGCGTCGACGGCCAGAGTGTCCAGGTACAAGCTCAAGGAGGCGACCAACCCCGCCGGCAGTGGTCCCGCGACGGTTCCGACGGCGACGACGGTGAGCGGGCCTGCCAACCGCAAGTCGTCGGCGGCGCGGAATGCGGGTTCGCCACCGCCGACCAGAGCTTGGACGCGCTGGGATTGGCGACGGCGTGTGCTGTCGACCCGGTCACGCTCCGAGGCGATTCTCTCGGCCACGACAGATACCGCGGATCGAAGTATCGATTCCTGTGTGGGCGTCGGTGTTCCAGCGAGTGCGACCCAGATCGAGCCGACGGGGTGATCGTTCTCGCGAACTGCGATAACCAGGCGCGGAGTGATCGAGGGGTCTTCGAGGTCGACGTAGATGGGATCGCTCTCTCGGTGAAGCCGATCGAATACTCCTGCATCGGAGAGTAATTGGCGGAATCGGCTGGGTACCTGCCGACCGAGGATCGTGCCGATGCGAGCTTCGTCCACGGCCTGCTCGCCGCCGGAGTACGCGAGAACCGTCGAGTTCTCGTCCTCGATCGTGACGGGAGCGCCGAGCAATTCGGCCAGAGAACCGGCGACGGAGAAGAGGTCGTCGTCGCGCAGGTCCATGGGTGGGAGCCTACTGAGCGATCGACGGATTTCGGGTTTCGACGCCTCGGCAGGACCTCGATGGCGAATATAGGCTGGTGCAATGGCCGACATCGAAGGTGTTCTGTTCGATATCGACGGAGTCCTGCTCACGTCCTGGCAGCCGATCGAGGGAGCAGGGGAAGCAGTACGCGAAGTTCGGCGGCGCGGATTGGCCTGTGGGTTTCTGACCAACACCACCTCGCGCAGTTCGACACTCATCGCGCAGGGGTTGTGCGACGCCGGTATCGAGGTGGAGGCGAGCCAGATAGTTACTGCCGCCAGGCTCACGGGGGAGTACGTGCGGGCGACGTACCCGGACGCGAGGGCGTGGGTACTCAATCACGGTGACGTGTCCGCCGATCTCGAGGGAATCGAATTCGACGACGCCGATCCCGAGGTCGTGATTCTCGGCGGCGCCGGCCCGGAGTTCACCCACGAGGCGCTGAGCAGAGTGCTCGAACTACTGCTCGCCGGAGTGCCCGTCGTCGCGATGCACCGCGGGATGATGTGGGAGACGTCAGGTGGCCTTCGAATCGACACCGGAACGTACTTGCCCGGCTTCGAGGAAGTGGCGGGTGTAAATATCGCCGCGGTGGGTAAACCGTCTCTCACGGGGTTCCTTACAGCCACGGAGCTGATGCATGTCGAACCTGAGGCGACGGTGATGGTCGGCGACGATCTGATCGGGGACGTCCTCTCCTCACAGCGGGTCGGCCTGACCGGAGTTCTGGTGCGCACAGGCAAGTTTCGGCAAACAGTGCTCGACCTCTCGGTTCAGAAGCCCGACCACGTCATCGATTCGGTCGCGGATCTTCCGGCCCTTCTCGGGGTCGTCCTCGAGGCTTGACCAGGCGGGGGTGACGGACTTCACTCGAGCGGGTACTCTCGCGCCCGAATCCAATGAACTTGTTCCACGAAGGAGTTTCTATGCCCTTGATCTCGTCAGTCTGGTTCCGCCGCTCATCCTCTCGAGTCAGCGGAATTTCCAGTAGTCGGTTGGGGGGCCGCCTGGCGAGAACAGGGGCTGTGATGACTGTAGGTATGGGGCTCGCCGCCGGGCTGGCACTGACCGGTGCGGGAGCTGCTTCGGCAGCCCCCGTCACGTGTGTCTCGCCGCCGTCGGCCAATGACATCCAGGTCTCAGAGACCGCGAGCTGCGGCGCGCAGTCCGTCGGAGCCGGCCGTTCGCAGGCCGGTGCTGCCGAGAGCGGTACGGCAGTGAGCGTTGCCGCCGACAACGGCTACTCCAATTCATATGCAAACGGATTCGGAACCGCGCTGGGGGCTTCTCGCGGTAACGGTCAGGCGCAGGCATTCGCGCTCGGCGGCGGTATCGCGCGGGCCGGGGCGGCTGACGGAAATGTCACCTTCGCCATCGCCGGTTACGGGGCGGGCGCTACGGCCGATGCCAACGGCGTCGACTGCGTCGGAGTGCTCTCGTTTGCGGTCAATTTGAGTAACGGACAGTTCTGCATCGCGGGCTGAGGCTCAACCTTGCACTCGGCACGCTCGAGTGCTAAAAATGCAGTTGGCACTCGCGAACCGTGAGTGCCAGGTCGAGGCAGTGAGACCGGGAACCATAGACACCCCCGGTCGTCCGTCGCGGGCACTGACTAGACCACAGGCGTAGATGGGTGACCAGGCAAATCGGTCGCCCGTGTAATGAGGTGACCGGTCAAACGGTCGCCTTGTGCCGATGAGGTGACCCGACGAGCGGTCACCTTGTGTGTCACCCCCTATCCGGAGGATCACTTCGCAATGGCAAAGATCATCGCGTTCGACGAAGAGGCACGTCGTGGCCTCGAGCGAGGCCTCAACGCCCTCGCCGACGCTGTCAAGGTGACGTTGGGCCCCAAGGGTCGCAACGTCGTTCTCGAAAAGAAGTGGGGCGCCCCCACGATCACCAACGATGGTGTTTCCATCGCCAAGGAGATCGAACTCGACGACCCGTACGAGAAGATCGGCGCCGAGCTCGTCAAGGAGGTCGCCAAGAAGACTGACGACGTCGCTGGCGACGGCACCACCACCGCTACCGTTCTCGCACAGGCACTGGTCCGTGAAGGTCTGCGCAACGTCGCAGCCGGCGCGAACCCGCTCGGCCTCAAGCGCGGCATCGAGAAGGCTGTCGAGGCTGTCACAGCTCGCCTGCTCGAGACCGCCAAGGAGATCGACACCAAGGAGCAGATCGCTGCTACCGCCGGTATTTCCGCCGGTGACCCGTCCATCGGTGAGCTCATCGCCGAGGCTATGGACAAGGTCGGCAAGGAAGGCGTCATCACGGTCGAGGAGTCCAACACCTTCGGCCTGCAGCTCGAGCTCACCGAGGGCATGCGCTTCGACAAGGGCTACATCTCGGCGTACTTCGCCACCGATGCAGAGCGTCAGGAAGCCGTCCTCGAAGACGCGTACATCCTGCTCGTCAGCTCCAAGATCTCCACGGTCAAGGACCTGCTGCCCCTGCTGGAGAAGGTCATCCAGTCCGGCAAGCCGCTCCTGATCATCGCCGAGGACGTCGAGGGCGAAGCTCTCTCCACCCTCGTGGTCAACAAGATCCGTGGCACCTTCAAGTCTGTTGCCGTCAAGGCTCCCGGCTTCGGTGACCGTCGTAAGGCTCAGCTCGCCGACATCGCCATCCTCACCGGTGGCGAGGTCATCAGCGAAGAGGTCGGACTCTCCTTGGAGACCGCAGGCCTCGAGCTCCTCGGCCAGGCACGCAAGGTCGTCATCACCAAGGACGAGACCACCATCGTCGAGGGTGCCGGCGACGCCGACGCAATCGCCGGTCGTGTCAGCCAGATCCGCGCCGAGATCGAGAACAGCGACTCGGATTACGACCGTGAGAAGCTGCAGGAACGTCTGGCCAAGCTGGCCGGCGGCGTTGCAGTCATCAAGGCCGGCGCTGCTACCGAGGTCGAGCTCAAGGAGCGCAAGCACCGCATCGAAGATGCAGTGCGTAACGCAAAGGCAGCCGTCGAAGAGGGCATCGTCGCCGGTGGTGGCGTTGCACTTCTCCAGGCAGCTCCCGCACTGGACGACCTCAAGCTCGAAGGTGACGAGGCAACCGGCGCGAACATCGTTCGCGTTGCACTGTCCGCTCCGCTCAAGCAGATCGCATTCAACGCAGGCCTCGAGCCCGGCGTTGTTGCGGACAAGGTCTCCAACCTGCCCGCAGGTCACGGCCTCAACGCTGCGACCAACGAGTACGGCGACCTGCTCGCTGCAGGCATCAACGACCCGGTCAAGGTCACCCGCTCGGCACTGCAGAACGCAGCGTCCATCGCGGCTCTGTTCCTGACGACCGAAGCCGTTGTCGCTGACAAGCCCGAGAAGGCCGGAGCGCCTGCAGGCGATCCGACCGGCGGCATGGGCGGCATGGACTTCTGAGTCCATCTCCACCTAGCTCCTAGAGCCCGGCCCACCATTCGGTGGGCCGGGCTTTTGCTCGTGCGGGGGAGGCAAGTTTCGATGACTTGGCAGCGGCAGCCGCGATGCAGACTGCGGATTCACCTAACCAAGAGGTTGCCTCCTGATCGATCGGAATCACAGGCACCTTTTCCGATTGCTGGATCCGGTGATACCCAACGATTCCGAGCAGAACCCAGAGGATCGGCATGTCAGCTCGCTACAATTCGGACATTCGTTCAGCGTCGGAATTGAGGGGCATGCATGATCTTTCGGAACTCGTTGCCAGCCGCGGTATCTCAGATGGGGCCGCGAGACGCGGAGTTCGTCTACAACGAGTCCGGCGGACATCTGAGCCACATGGTCTGCGCCTACTTCTTCGACACGACGGGCCATCCGCTCGCAGAGATGACGCACGACGACGCGGTTCGGTGGATCACCGAAAGATTCGGATACTGGCCACTGTTCACGAGTCGACTCCAGCGAGTTCCGCTGGATCTGGACTATCCCTATTGGGTCCCGGCCGATTTCGACGTCGATGATCACGTGCACGTCCATCGTGCCCCGGTTGCCGGTTGGGCGCCGGTTCGTGAATTGCTCGGGTGCTCGCTCGGTGAGCCGATGGACTTGTCCCGGCCGCCCTGGGAGTTGCACGTCATGACCGGAGTGCACGGGATCGACGAGCTACCGGGCAATCTGACGCTGATCATGCTCAAGACCCACCACGGGGCCGGTGACGGTCTGGCGATCCGCGATCTGACCAACCTTCTGTTCTCCGGTCCGCCGAAGCCGGAGACGAAGCGTGTCGGTTCGGGGCTTTCGTCGCTGGATTTGATCGGGCGCACGGTCGTGGGTTTGCCCGGCCAGGCGATCCGTTTCGGCCGGGGTCTGTCCGTGACAAAGGTTGCGGCCGAGACGGTTCGGGAGGCGGAAGAGGCCGGAGAGTTGCCTACGTACTCGGCCGACCGCCTGCCGACCCGATTCAACGGCATGCTGGGCGGAGACATCACGATCGATTTCCTGACGCTGGACGGCGCAGACATCAAAGCGATCCGAGCGGCCGTTCCGGACGTGACGGTCAACGACATCTTCCTGACCGTCGTCGCCGGCGCTCTCGACGCATACCTGTCGGAGAAGGGCGAGAAATCAGGCAGTGGGTTGGCGGCGATGGTTCCCCGATCGATGCGGCAGATCGCCGAATGGGAATCGGCCAACCAACTGGCGCTGTTGACGGTCGATCTGCACACGGACGTCGAAGATCCGGTCGAGCGGCTGACACGAATCAGGGATTCGGCGCTGATGGCAAAGGGGCGGAGTTTGCACCCAGCCGTCCGTCGATACGGCACACGCATCGAAACGTCGCCCGCGGCTCTGCTCAGACTCACCGGTCTCTCGCGTCGGATCAACAAGCTTGACCCTTCGCACAAGGTCATTCAGAACACGACGATCAGCAATGTCCCGGTATCGGTCGACGGCAATGTCTTCGAAGGTGCGCCGGCGGTGGCAGTTCTCGGTGGGCAGGCGCCGGTCGACGGAGACATTCTGCGCCACTTCCTCATTGCTGCGCGTGGAGGTTCTCTGACGCTCAATGTCATCGTCTCGCGAGAGACGATGCCGGATATCGAGCACTACATCGAATTATTGCGGGTGGGGTTCACGACGCTTCTGCAGGCAGTTTCTGACCAAAATCGTGAGGTAGTCGAACGATAAAGAGTAACTTGCGTCGGAACTTGTGGTGAATCGACGATTTGTGTTCGGGAAATTTCTGTCGAATTCGTCCTAATTAAGGTAATTGTCCGTAGTGGTGTCGAGTCGTTATCTCGCGGATTAATGTGACTGTCGACACGTCGAGTGTCTACCGCCGGACTGGTTCGATAATCGTCACCGACGGTAAAAAGAATCACCTACGCGAGGAGCTGAACATGGGTTCGTTGATGGATATTCTCGGTGGTCCGAATGGGGACGGTGCACCGATGCAGGCTTTGCTGACAATGCTGCTGGGATTGGACAATGTCGGTGCAAACCTCTTCGGTTCACTGGCTGATACCGCCGGTGGAATCTTCGGATCTCTCGACACCCTCAGCTTTACGCCGCCTGTCGTTCCCTGAGTTTTCTGATCGGCGTCATTTGCTCGTCCCAAGTGAACCACTGAACATCTAAAGGAGAACGTCATGCTTGAAGGATCTGTCATGGACGCTGCCGGCTCAGTCGGTGCGATCATCGGTCAGGGGTTGGGCAGCGTCAGTGGCCTGGCCGTCAAGGGTCTCGAGGCCCTCGCTGCGCTCAGCGGTGGAGAGTTGAAGGCCGCCAAGTAGATTGTCGATTTCGGGGCCTGCTCGTGTTGGCGCGTAGGCCCCGAAATACCTTTTGTCGGCGCGTAATTCTCGCCATGTGAATTGCCGGAATTCTCACCCTAATGGCATGAGCATCCAGGCGGCGAGATATATCAATGCCGCGGTTCCACCCGTGCAAATAGCGGCGATAACGGCGAGTAGACGGACAAGATTGACGTCGGCGCCGAAGTAATCTGCAATCCCGCCGCACACTCCGGCGAACATTTTCTTGTCGTTGGAACGGGTGAAGGGGCGAGGTGTGTTGCTTTCGAATGTCATGCTTCAATTCTGAAGCGAGATCGCATCAGGAACCATCGGGGACGACCCCCATCTGCACCCTGATCTTTTGAGCCCGTCGTGTCATACCCCGGTAGTTCATCCCAGCTTCACCGAACGGTTGCTGCGGGAGACTAACTTGTCGGCGGTGACCGATTTAGCAGAACGCCGACCGTTCCTCAGCGCCTTCGCGGATCTCTCGACCGCCGTCGATCTGGCCGACACCGCCGCCTTCACCGTCGACGACAATGACGACGACGATCCGGTGCTGCTGACGTCGCCGGACGGTTTCGAGGTCGACACCTGGCGGGAGGGCTACCCGTACGACGCACGGATGCCTCGGGACGAGTACGAAATGTCCAAGCGTCTGCTGCAGATCGAACTCCTCAAGCTGCAGAACTGGTCGAAAGAAACCGGCGCACGGCACGCCATCGTGTTCGAAGGACGCGACGCTGCCGGCAAGGGCGGAACGATCAAACGATTCATGGAGCACCTCAATCCTCGTGGCGCTCGCGTCGTCGCGCTGGAGAAGCCGTCGGCTCGCGAGTCGACGCAGTGGTACTTCCAGCGCTACGTGCAGCACCTTCCCGCCGCTGGGGAACTGGTGATGTTCGATCGATCTTGGTACAACCGGGCCGGGGTCGAGCGGGTCATGGGTTTCTGCACCGACGAGGAGCATGAGCGATTTCTGCGCCAGGTGCCGTTGTTCGAGCAGATGCTCGTCGACGACGGCATCAGCTTGATCAAGTTCTGGTTCTCGGTTTCACCGCTGGAGCAGCGCACGCGGTTCGCGATCAGACAGGTCGATCCCGTGCGGCAGTGGAAGCTTTCGCCGATGGACATCGCTTCTCTGGACAAGTGGGATGCGTACACGGCGGCGAAGGAAGAGATGATCCGGTTCACCGATACCGCCACCGCTCCGTGGACCGTCATCAAGAGCAATGACAAGAAACGCGCGCGGATAAACGCGATGCGTCACGTGCTCAGTCAGTTCGATTACGACAACAAGGATTACGAGATCGTGGGTACTCCGGATCCGCTGATCGTGGGCAGCCTCGAATAGTCGGCGCGTGTGCTCTGCCCATCCGCGGCGTGGGTGGTTACTGTGAGTTGAATGGAGACCGTACCGATCCAACTCCCCGACGGCACCGTGACCCCGATCCGTCTGTTTCCCGGACCGAACGACGACGCACCTGTGGTGGTGATGTTGCCCGGGCTCGGAGTTCCCGCCGGGTTCTACGATCCGGTGGCGCAGGCCCTGGTCGAAGCCGGCTTCAACGCGGCCATCGGTGAACTGCGCGGCCAAGGTGACAGCAAACCGCGCCCGAGCGCGTCGAGTGCTTTCGGATATCAGGAACTGGTCTCGATCGATTGTCCGGCGACGTTCGAGGTAGTGCGCGAGCGGTTCCCGGCCAGCACACCATTTCTGATGGGGCACAGCATGGGCGGCCAGATCGGGGTGATGTACGCGTCGAGGATTCGGGGCCGGCTCGGCGGCCTGATCCTGGTTGCCTCCGGATCGCCGTATCACCGCGGATTCCCCGGAATCCGTGCGCCCGGACTCTATCTGGGTTCGTCCGCGATGTCGGTGACAGCCAACATCGCCGGCTTCTGGCCGGGAGACCGGGTAAACGTCGGCGCCTTCGGTCGACAGTCGAAAGTACTGATCACCGATTGGGCCAGGTTCGCCAGGACCGGTCGCATGGAACCCATCGGTGCGGATATCGACTACGAGGAGCGGATCGCTCGCCTGACCTTGCCGGTTCTGTCGATCACGATCGAAGGGGACGATCTCGCTCCACGCCGGTCGGCAAAGAACCTGGTGGACAAGCTCTCCGGGGCCCAAGTGACGATGACGCACATCGACGAACCACTCGGTCACAACGGTTGGATACGCAATCCCACCGCTGTGAGCGAGCGCGTCGTCGCGTGGTTGCGCGACCGCTGAAAGATCAGCCGAGTTTCTGCCAGAGGAACTCGTAGGTCAGCGCGGTCTTGAAGGCCAGCTGAGCATTGTCCGCGGCGCCGCCGTGGCCACCCTCGATGTTCTCGAAATACAGCACCGGCTTGCCCAGCTCTTCCAGCCGTGCGGCCATCTTGCGGGCATGCGCGGGGTGGACGCGGTCGTCGCGGGTGGATGTCGCGATCAGGATCGGTGGGTACGACGCGGCGGCGTCGATGTTCTGATACGGCGAATACTCCGAGATGAATGCCCACTCCTCCGGGACATCGGGGTCACCGTATTCGGCCATCCAGGACGCGCCGGCCAGCAGGAGATGGAATCGACGCATGTCCAGCAGCGGGACCTGGCAGACGATGGCGCCGAAGAGTTCGGGGTACTTGGTCAGCATGATGCCCATCAGCAGGCCGCCGTTGCTTCCGCCCTGAGCTGCCAGAAGATCCGGGGTCGTGATTCCGCGATCGACGAGGTCTCTCGCGACGGCAGCAAAGTCTTCGTGCACCTTGTGGCGCCCAGCCTTGAGAACCTGTGTGTGCCAACCGGGTCCGTACTCGCCGCCACCACGAATGTTCGCAACCACATAGGTTCCGCCCTGCGTCAACCAGGCACGGCCCAGAGAACCGCTGTACGACGGTGTCAGCGAGATCTCGAATCCGCCGTACCCGTAGAGCAGGGTTGGGCCTGGCTCGCTACGCGGACTGCGCACCACGAAGTACGGAACCTGGGTGCCGTCGGCAGAGGTGGCGAAGAACTGCTCCGTGGTGATGCCCTCGGCGTCGAAGAACGAGGGAGCCTGCTTGAGGGCAGTGGGTTCGGTTTCGCCGATCACGCCATGCAAAAGAGTTGCAGGGGAGGTGTATCCACTCGAGTTGACGAAGTATTCATTGCTGACATCGGGGTCGGTGTCGAGGATTTCGATACTGGTCAGTTCTGGAAGCCCTTCGAAAGGTCGATCCTCCCAGCCGTTTTCGCCCGGCGTCAGGATTCGCAGCGTCGTGCGCACGTCGGTCAGGACCACCAGAATCAGATGATCGCGTGTCCAGGTGGAGTGCTCGAGCGAGGAATGTGCGTCGGGTTCGAAGATCGATGTCAGTGCTCGTGAGCCGGCAAGGAAATCGTCGTAACGGATGGCAAGCAGTGCGCCGGTCGGATATTCGGTGTCCTCGACGGCCCACACGGACTTGGTGCGGATCAACAACCACTCGTGGTGAATCGAGATCCCGGCGTCCTCGGGGACGTCCACGAGCACCAGTTCACCGTCGGGGCGAACTTCGAAATGCTGAGAGTTGTAGAAATCGACCGAGCGAGTGACGAAGTCTCGTTCGAACCCGGGCGTCGGATCGTGCGAAGCCGAGATGGCCACGTCCGTGGCCTGGCCCTCGTAGACGGTCTCGGCGCTGGAGAGGGGAGTGCCGCGCTTCCACCGCTGGGCCAGACGGGGATATCCGGAATCGGTGAGCGACCCCGGTCCGATATCCGTTCCGACGTAGACGGTATCGATGTCGATCCAGTCGATGTCGGTCTTGGCCTCGGGAAGGTAGAAGCCGGGATTCTCGCCCTCGGGAGCGAGGAACTCGCGCTTGTCGATGTCGAACTCGCGAACGACCGCCGCGTCTGCCCCACCGCGGGAGAGGCTGATCAATGCACGGTTGCGGTGTGGCCGTAGAAGTTGCGTGCCCTTCCAGACCCAGTTCTCGCCCTCGGCCTCGGCCAGGGCGTCGAGGTCGACGAGGACGTCCCATTCCGGGTCGTCGGTGACGTACTGATCCAACGTCGTGCGTCGCCACAATCCGCGAACGTGGGTGCTGTCGCGCCAGAAGTTGTAGAGGAACTCACCTCGACGGCGGACGTAGGGAATTCGCGCGTCGGTATCGAGGATCTCGCGCACGTCGCTCTGCAGTCGATCGAAGCGCTCGTTGTCGGTGAGCTGCCCCTCGGTCACGGCATTGTGCTGACGGACCCAATCGAGTGCAGACTCACCGGTCACGTCTTCGAGCCAGAGGTAGGGGTCGTGGCCGGTGGTGGGCTGCTGATCGGAAGTCATACGTCCATTCTTACTGCTCGCTCCCGACAGCACTCGACCCCGCTCCCGAAACACTGGAGCGGGGTCGAGTGAGAACGAATCGGGTCAGACGCCCAGGGAGTGAGCGAGCATCGGCCAGGAGTTGTGGAGATCGTCCTGCCAGTAGCCCCACGAGTGGGTGCCGGTCGGCTTGAAGTCGAAGGTGGCCGGGATCTTCAGATCGCTCAGGCGGTAGGCGAGGTTGTGGGTGCAGTAGTTGACCGCTGCCTCGATGACGCCGCCGACGATCGCCTGGTTGGCGAGCGCACCGACCTGACCGTTGATCGCGGGGTTGGCGAGAGTGTCGTGTGGGCCGGGGAGTCCCGAGCCGGTGGAGACGTAGAGCTCGGTGCCGCGGAGCTTCTCGGCGTTGAGGACCGGATCGTTGTCCTTCCAGCCCTGACCGTCGAGCGGGCCCCACATGTTGGTGATGTCAGCTCCGCCGCGGGTACCTGTGACAAGTTCGATCGCACTCTGACCGACGGGAGTACTGGTCTCGGCGCATCCGCTGTATGCGCCGACACCCTTGTAGAGGCCGGGAGCCGCGATGGCGAGGTTGAGGACCGAGGTCGCGGTCATGGAGATCGCGGAGATGGACTGCACCTTGTTGGTGTTGAACTCGGCGTCGATGACGGGCGGGAGTTCCTGGGTCAGGAACGTCTGCCACTTCTGGCGACCGAGAACCGGATCGTCGTTCACCCAGTCGGTGTAATAGCTGAATGCGCCTTCGAGTGGAGTGACGACGTTGACGTTCTTGTCCTGGAAGAAGTTCATGACGTCGGTCTTGCGTTGCCAGGTCGCCGAGTCTTCGCCGCCGCCTGCACCGTTGAGCAGGTAGAGCGTCGGGCGGGGTTCGCTGTTGTCTGCTGGGAGGATGACCTCGAGCGGGATGTTGCGATCCATCGCCGGGGAGAAGACCGAGATGGTGACCTTGCGGTCGCCGGTCTTGGTGTTGCTCACGACGTGCGATCCGGACGTGTCACCGCCCGCAGAAGCTGTCGCCGGACTGACCAGCATCGGAAGCACCGTGGCCACTGCGAGAGCTGCGATCACACTGCCACGCTTGAAAATTCGAGCACGCATACGTTCGGATCCTCCACCTGAATGTCTTCGGATCCGGAACGGATCGAAGTGCCTGTGAGCCCTTACTGGAACAGGTTCACTTTTTGTTATGTGTCAGTAAAGCAGAGCGGGCGCAGAAAGTGACGCGATTCGATTGCCTGACAATTGAATTGGCCCCGGAATTAACCCCCGAATTAACCCCCGAATCGGCCCAGACAAGCACTCGACCCCGCTCCCGGAAGTGCAGGGAGCGGGGTCGAGTCGGAACGATTTCGGTCAGATGCCCATCGAACGAGCGAGCATCGGCCAGGAGTTGTGGAGATCGTCTTCCCAGTAGCCCCACGAGTGGGTGCCGGTCGGCTTGAAGTCGAAGGTGGCCGGGATCTTGAGATCGTTGAGGCGGTAGGCGAGGTTGTGGGTGCAGTAGTTGACTGCTGCCTCGATGACGCCGCCGACGATCACCTGGTTGGCGAGTGTGCCGACCTGTCCGTTGATCGCCTCGTTGTTCAGGGTGTCGTGCGGGCCGGGGAGTCCGGAGCCGGTGGAGATGAAGAGCTCGGTGCCGCGGAGCTTCTCGGCGTTGACGACGGGGTCGTTGTCGATCCAGCCCTGGCCGTCGAGGGGGCCCCACATGTTGGTCACGTCAGCGTCGCCGCGCATGCCCACAACCAGTTCGATGGAGGACTGGCCGACCGGTGTGCTGGTCTCGGCGCATCCGCTGTATGCACCGACGCCCTTGTAGAGGCCCGGAGCTGCGATGGCGAGGTTGAGGACCGAGGTCGCGGTCATCGAGATCGCGGAGATCGACTGGACGCCGTTGGTGTTGAACTCGGCGTCGATGACGGGCGGGAGTTCCTGGGTCAGGAACGTCTGCCACTTCTGACGGCCGAGGGACGGGTCGTCGTTCACCCAGTCGGTGTAGTAGCTGAATGCACCTTCGAGCGGGGTGACGACGTTGACGTTCTTGTCAGCGAAGAACTCGTTGACGTCGGTCTGACGCTGCCACGTCGCCCGGTCTTCGCCGCCGCCTGCACCGTTGAGCAGGTAGAGCGTCGGGCGGGGTTCGCTGCCGTCTGCCGGGAGGATGACCTCGAGCGGAATATCGCGTTCCATGGAAGGGGAGTACACCTTGATGGTGGCGATGCGCCCGTTGTCCGTGCGGCTCGAGAGCTTGGAACCCGTTGTGTTTGCCTTGGCAACAGTTGCCGTGGTGGTCGACGGATCTCCGCCTGCGGACGATACTGCAGGGCTGATCAGCATCGGCAGCACGGATACTGCGGCTACAGCGGCGACCAGACGGCCACGCTTGAAAGTGCGAGCACGCATACGTTCAGAAACCTCCACCTAAAATTCCTTCGAATCCGCCCAGGAGTGAACGGTCCTTTGTTGCTGTTCCCGTACGGGAATTCATGCTGGGTACATGCTCTGTCGATAGGTACAGGGCGTGTGAGTCTTGTAAGTTCTACCGCATCGGTGCGTTATCCGCCAGTGAACCAGAGATTTGCTGAACGTACGACCAGTTTCAGGTGAATTTCCCTGATCATCGACGGGATTAGTGAGTGAACCGGACATATCCACTATGGGAACAACATTGTTGCCTACCTCTGCAGTCGAACGCGTCTGTCGAAGATCTTCTCCGATATCAGCGCCCAGCGGGGAGTTACGTTTCGGTGAACGTCGGTTACTCGCCGCAGACTCGCGCGGACTCGACGGCAATCGCCAAGAGTTTCGCGTGGCAGGCGCGGGTCGAGTTCCCGGAGATCACCCCTGTCTTCACCGTCGACGGCGTCGTCGAGATTCAGGAGTCCGGCGGAATCGCCCTGGCCTTTGACCTGGAGGACTCGAATCCGCTGGAGGGAGACCTGGCCAACGTCTCGTACTTCTACAATCTCGGAGTCCGCTCGATGTTGCCGACGTATAACTACATGAACGCTGCCGGCTGCGGCTGCTTGGACCTGGCGGACACGGGGTTGAGTGGATACGGCCGTGACCTGGTTGCCGAGATGAATCGCGTCGGAATGACAGTCGACGGATCACATTGTTCGGTACAGACGGGGTTGGACATCTCAGCTATCACCCAGCGAGCAATGATCTACAGCCACTCGAACCTCCGAAGGTTGTGGGAGCATCCGCGCAACATCACCGATGATCAGGCCAGAGCGTGTGCGGAGACCGGCGGCGTCATCGGGATCAACGGCGTGGGCATATTCCTCGGCGTCAACGGACCGGATGACGACCAGGCTCGGCTGTCCGCGATGGCCGACCACATCGAAGAGGCTGTGGGACTCGTCGGCATCGATCATGTCGGGATCGGCTCCGACTTCTCCTTCGACGCCGACGACTTCCGCGAAGAGATCGAGCAGAACCCGTCGTCGTTCTCCGAGGCGTACACCGCGTGGGGGCCACTGCAGTGGACTCCTCCGGAGGACGTGCTGACACTTGATCAGGTATTGCGTGAGCGGGGCTTCGACGAGCCGTCGATCGAGGCCGTGTACGGCGGAAATTTCGCCCGAGTTGCCCGAGAAGTGTGGGCTACCGACGGGTAATGCGACCATCTGGGGACAGCGAAACGATGCAGGACTACCCTGGTGAATCGTGACCTCACACTATGACGTCGTTGTCCTCGGAGCCGGCCCCGGTGGGTACGTCGCTGCTATCCGCGCGGCACAACTGGGCCTGAGCACCGCCATCATCGAGCAGAAGTACTGGGGCGGTGTATGCCTGAATGTCGGCTGCATTCCGTCCAAGGCGCTTCTCCGTAACGCCGAACTCGCGCACATCTTCACGAAAGAAGCGAAGACGTTCGGCATGTCCGGAGACGTGTCCTTCGATTTCGGCTCCGCTTTCGATCGCAGCCGCAAGGTCGCGGACGGGCGAGTCAAGGGCATTCACTTCTTGATGAAGAAGAACAAGATCCCGGAGTACGACGGCAAGGGCACGTTCGTCGACGCCAACACCATCAGCGTGGAGCTGAGCAAGGGTGGCACCGAGACGATCACGTTCGACAACGCGATCATCGCGACGGGTTCGTACACCAAGCTGCTGCCCGGCACCTCGCTGAGCGAGAACGTCGTGACCTACGAAGAGCAGATCCTCACCCGTGACCTTCCGGGTTCGATCCTCATCGTCGGTGCCGGCGCGATCGGCATGGAGTTCGGTTACGTCCTCAAGAACTACGGCGTCGACGTCACGATCGTCGAGTTCCTCGATCGGGCACTGCCCAACGAGGACGCCGACGTCTCGAAGGAAATCGCCAAGCAATACAAGAAGCTCGGCGTCACCATCAAGACCGGTGCCGCTGTGCAGTCCATCAGCGACGACGGCAGCAAGGTCACCGTCTCGATCAAGGACAACAAGTCCGGCGAGATCGAGACCGTGGTCGTCGACAAGGTTCTGCAGTCCGTCGGCTTCGCACCGCGTGTGGAGGGCTTCGGTCTCGAGAACACCGGTGTCGCGTTGACCGATCGCGGCGCCATCGCGATCGACGACTACATGCGCACCAACGTCCCGCACATCTTCGCCATCGGTGACGTCACCGCCAAGCTGCAGCTCGCGCACGTCGCAGAAGCTCAGGCTGTCGTCGCTGCCGAGACCATCGGCGGCGCGGAGACGCAGACACTCGGTGACTACCGGATGATGCCGCGTGCGACGTTCTGCCAGCCGCAGGTCGCCTCGTTCGGTTTGACCGAGGAGCAGGCCAAGGCCGAGGGCTACGACGTCAAGGTCGCGAACTTCCCGTTCGCCGCCAACGGCAAGGCACACGGTCTCGGTGACCCGACCGGTTTCGTCAAGCTGATCGCCGACAAGAAGTACGGCGAACTGCTCGGCGGGCACCTCATCGGACCGGACGTTTCGGAACTGCTGCCCGAGCTGACCTTGGCCCAGAAGTGGGACCTCACGGTCAACGAGTTGGCACGCAACGTCCACACCCACCCCACACTCAGTGAGGCACTGCAGGAAGCGATCCACGGCCTCGCCGGCCACATGATCAACTTCTGACGGCAGGGCCTTCGGCCCCGTGCGCCTTTTCGGTAGTTCGCACTACCGGAAAGGCACACGGGGTTTTTCGTCTTTTGTGTCGAGTTGTGTTGCGAAACCGCCATCTGAGGCCTTCGAGTCGGGGTGTAGGCGCGCAACGCATTAGCGTCCCGAGTCGACCATTCGGCTTTCGAAGGACCACTCATGAAAACTCGTTCCGTACTGCTCGCGGCTTGCGTCGCGCTGACGCTCTCCGCCTGTGGAACCTCAGGTGACTCCGGATCGGACACCGAAGCTTCGGGTGCCGCCGAGGCGGGGGCGTTCCCCGTGACCGTCGACCACGCCTACGGTTCGACGACGATCGACGCGGAGCCTATGCGCATCGTGACCATCGGATGGAGTGGCCAGGATGCGGTGATCGCACTGAACAAGGTTCCGGTCGCCATGGAGAGCTTCTCCGGCGACGGCATCGAGAACAACATCCTGCCCTGGGACGCTTCGCGTCTGAACGGTGCCAAGCCCGTTCTCATGACGACCAATCCCGATATCCCGTTCGAGCAGATCCTCGGGCTCGATCCCGACGTGATCCTCGCCGTCTACTCCGGCATCGACGAGGGCGAGTACAAGCGCCTCAGTGACATCGCGCCGACCGTCGCGTTCCCCGACCAGCCGTGGGATACGGCGTGGGACAAGCAGATGAGCATGATCGGTGCAGCGCTCGGACAGCCGGAGCAGGCCCAGACGCTGATCGACGAGACCGGGGCGTACTTCGAGAAGCAGGCCGCTGATCACCCACAGTTCCAGGGCAAAACCGCAACGTATGCAATGCGCACCGACGAGGGCCTGATCGTCTTCTGCGGCACCGACCCGCGGATCCGTCTTCTCGGCCAGCTCGGGGTGAAGACCTCGCCCGGTGTCGACGCAGTGTGCACTTCCGGCGACAGTTCGGTGTCCGTGGGCATGGAATCCATCGACACACTCGACGCCGACGTCTTCATTCTCGTCGACGCCGACGGCACCAACCTGGACAAGCTGATGTCCTTCGGTCCGTTCGCGAACATGACCTCGGTGTCGAACGGCCGTCTGGTTCGTCTGGTCGGAATGGACTACGCGATGGCTACGTCCGCTCCGACGGTGCTGAGCGTTCCCTACGCATTCGACGAGTTCATCGCTCAGCTTTCGGACAAGTTGAGCTGATTCCGGGCGTCGTACGACGCTTGTGACGCAACGATTTTCGGCACCTGCGATTCGAGTAGTTCGATCAGGGCCGTGATCTTTGCGGCGACGTCGGCGCCGAGTTCGGTCAGGCTGTATTCCACTTTGGGGGGGATGGTTTCGAGTACCTCACGGTGCACGAGGCCATCCCGCTCGAGTGTTTGCAGGGTCTGTGAGAGCATGCGCTCGCTGACTCCGTCGACGCGTCGGCGCAGGGCACTGAACCGGTACGGGCCCTCGTTCAATGCCGCCAGCGCGAGTGCGCCCCAGCGTCCGGTTGCATTCTGCAATGCCGCCCGAGAGTTGCATCCGCGAGCGAAGACGTCAGCCTCGAGGGTTGGGTCCACGACGTCGGCATTCGGATCAGGAGTCTGGGCAGCACGTGAAGGTGAGTCGGTGCTGGTCATGAACCCAGGCTACTACTGCACGATCCGATAGCGCTAACTCACCGTGTTGCACTTACGAAAAATAAGTGCATGATGGTTGCAGAACGCATTTACGCTTCAACCTGGATCTGGAGTTCGCATGAGCATTGCAGTCACCGGCGCAACCGGAAACCTCGGACAACTGGTAGTCGAGTCGTTGATCGAGCGGGGAGCCGCCGCGTCCGACATCGTCGCAGTCGTCCGCAATCCACAGAAGGCGGAAAGCCTCGCCGCCCGCGGAGTAGTTGTACGCCAAGCGGACTACGCCGATGCCTCGGCGTTGGAAACCGCATTGGCGGGCGTCGACAAGCTGGTTCTGATCTCGGGAAGTGAAGTGGGGTCACGGCTCGCGCAACACACCAACATCATCGACGCGGCGAAGGCTGCCGGCGTCGGATTCATCGCCTACACGAGCATCTTGAATGCTCAGGACACGCCGATGAAGCTTGCTGCCGAGCACAAAGCGACCGAGGACGTGCTCACTCGGAGCGGTATTCCGTTCGCGCTGTTGCGCAACGGTTGGTACTGGGAGAACTTCACCAACGACCTGGCCGGTGTGATCGAACGCGGCGCACTGGTCGGTGCGGGAGCGGAAGGCAAGATCGCGGCTGCGGCGCGTGCGGATTACGCCGACGCCGCAGCAGTAGTCGCGACCACCGATGGCCACGAAGGTGCAGTGTACGAGTTGGGCGGTGACGAGAGGCTCACCTACGCCGAATTGGCCGAGAAGATCAGCGAATTTGCAGGCAAGCCTGTCGCGTACCAGTTCGTGAGCGAGGACGCATACAAGGGGATTCTCGAGAGCGTCGGCCTGCCTGCCCCGGTCGCAGAGATTCTCGCGGATTCCGATGCTGCAATTGCCAAGGGGGCGTTGGACACCGAGTCTGGTGACCTGCAGAAGTTGATCGGCCGCAGCAGCACTCCGGTGGCTGAGGTGTTGAGGAAGGCCTGACCTGCTGTGCGCCTTTATTAACCGCGGGCGGTTAATAAAGGCGCACAGGGGGTTATCCCATGTGGACTGCACCCTCGGCGGGCAGATCACCCTTCTTGGCGCGGACCAGAACCAGCACTACCGGTGCGATGATCGCCAACAGGATTGCCGCCCAACCGAATGCGGCCGAGTATCCGGATACCTCGGCGCCGAAGAAGTAGTCCGTCATCGAGGCGACGAAGTCCTGCACCGGCTGGGGGAGTAGCGCCAATTGGTCCCCGGTCGGGATGGTCGCATTCGACATGTCGACGGGAATGCCTTCCGGCGGGATCGGCGCCGCGTTGTCGGCGGTGAAGGCCGACTTGGCCGAAGCGTAGATCGTGGTGAACAGTGCGGTTCCGAGTGCGCCGCCTATCTGCAGGGTGGCGTTGACCAGGGCACTGGCAGCGCCGGCGTCGTGGTCGGGAACGCCGATCAGCGCGAGGTTCTGCATCGGCACCATCAGCAGGCCCAGTCCGAAGCCGAAGATCGCGAGGCCGGGGAACACGTGCGTCCAGTAGGAGCTGTGTACCTCGATCTGGGTCAGCATGAGCAGTCCTACTGCGGCCACCAGCGGGCCGGCGACCATGAGCGGCTTGGGGCCGATCTTGGTGGACAACTGCGCTGCGATGGTCGACGCCAAGACGATGAAGAATGCCATCGGCAGCGATCCGACGCCGGCCATGACCGGGCTGAATCCGAGCACGATCTGCAGGTAGAACGTCAGGTACAACGTGCCGCCGAGCAGGGCGGCGCCCACCAGCATGGAGCCGATCAGAGCAGCGCCGCGATCACGATGCCACGGAACGCTCAGCGGTAGAAGCGGATTCTTGCTGCGGCTCTCGACGACCACGAAGATCGCGAGGAAGACCAGACCCAGTGCGATGAACAGCAAAGTGTCCGCCTGACCCCAGCCGTGCTCGGCGCGTGTGAATCCGTAGACCAGTGAGCCGAGCCCCAGGGCGATGAGGACAGCGCCGGGAAGGTCGTAGCTCGTGTCGCCGTGCGCTTTGGTTTCCTTGACGATCGGGACGGCTGCAGCGATGGCGATCAGCGCGATCGGGATGTTGACGAGCAGGCACCAGCGCCAGTCGACGTACTGCGTCAGCACTCCACCGAGGAGCAGGCCGATGGCAGCGCCACCGCCGGAGATCGCGCCGTAGACGGCAAAAGCCTTGGCGCGCTCCTTCTCTCCGATGAAGGTGGTGGTGAGCATCGACAGCGCAGCGGGCGCGAGCAATGCTGCGAAGACGCCCTGGCCGGCGCGGGCGATGAACAGTTCGATACCGCTCTGCGCGATGCCGCCGATGCCGGAGGCAACCGCGAAGCCCGCCATGCCGACGATGAAGGATCGCTTTCGGCCCCAGTAGTCGGCGATACGTCCGCCGAGGAGCAGCAGCGCACCGAACGCCAAGGCGTACGACGTGACCACCCACGCGCGGTCAAGGTCGCTGATGCCCAGTTCCTCCTGGGCTGCCGGTAGGGCGATGGAGACGATGGTGCCGTCGAGCACCACCATGAGTTGAGCGAACGCGACGATGCAGAGCACCAGCCAGCGACGTTGATGATTCGGATTCTCGGAGACAGCCGGGATCGGTGGCAGAGTGCCGCCGTCGACGTGGGACGTGGTGGTCATTGGAAAAAGGTATTCCAGCCTTCTCAGGTGAGTCAAACGAAATAGTTCGTTCGGTTACCATCATCACTATGGCTCCCACTGACGTGACCGCGACGAAACAGCGAATCCTCGACGCTGCGCAAGAAGAATTCGGTACCTACGGGCTTGCCGGTGCGCGCATCGATCGGATTGCGAAGAACGGAAACGCCAGTAAGGAGCGCCTCTACGCCTATTTCGGTGACAAGGTCGCGTTGTTCCACGCGGTGCTCGACGTCGACTTCGAGCAGGCGATGGAGTCTGTCGAGTTCACCGGTGAAGACATGCCCGCGCATGCCGTCGAACTGTTCGACGCAATGCTCGCCAAACCACAGATTCAACGGATGATGATCTGGGGTCAATTGCAGGGTGAGGCACCACGGATGAAGAAGCTGGCCGAGGAACATTCCAGCTGGGTTCCGCGAATGGCCACGATCCGCAAGGCTCAAGAAGACGGCCTCATCTCGAAGCACTGGGATCCCCAGGACCTGATCACGATGCTGTTCGGCCTCGTGTTCGGTTGGGTAGTGGCCCCCGGTGTGGCCGACAACCAGAACGTCGACGCCGACGAGATCGCGCGCCGCCGTGAAGTGGTGCGCGAGGCCGTCACTCGAATCTGCAAGCCGTGACTGTCAGCGAGAGAGGTACGCGGCCCAACCGCCGTAGTCGGTGATGTCAGCTGCGCCGTTTACGGCGTCATGAGTGCAGCTGAAACCGACTGTCGTTCTGCCGTCGGATAACTCGACGCTCGTGAGCGCCATCGGTGCAGGCAAGGCGGCGAGGAACGTTCCCAGGCCAGCCGGTGAGATCCGGAAGATCTCGCCGACGACCGGTGCCCCGAGGCCGGGTCCACGGCGGACCAGGCCGGGCTTCGGGGGCGTCGTGTCGAGAGCGAAGAGCCGGTAGGCATCCGAGGTCGTGACGGTTTCGACGTACCGCGCGCCGAGGTCGACCAACTGTGTGTTGAGCGGTTGCCCGCGCAGGTGAGCGCCGAATACTGCGAGGTCGATTCCGGTATTGACGAGGGCGGGTGAAGGCACACCACCGAGTCGCGCAGCGAGGTCGATGGCGATCTGGTCGTCGAAAGCGGGTACGACGAACATGACGCCGAACGGGTGATCTTCGGCAGTGCGGTGTCCGGGCGCCGCGACGGCCGCCATGTCGAGCAGGTTGCAGAAGTTGGTGAAAGTTCCCATCCGGCGGTTGATTCCGAATGGATCCTCGGTCACGGCAGCGATGGTCGGATGTTCGGTGGTGGTGGGAAGCAGTAGGGCGTCGAACCCGGCGAGGAGTTCCCGGGCGGCAGCCTTGGCGTGGGTGAGAGCGTCGAGATCGTCGACTAGCTGGTATCCGGTGGGGTGCTTCGCGCCGAGCACGATGTCGGACACCGCGGGATCTGCTCCGGCAGGACGAGTTTCGAGGAACTCGCCGGCAGCGGCGTACCGCTGCGCCACCACGGCGCCGTCGTAGAGCAATCGGGCCGCGTCGAGCAGCCCGGAGATGTCGACGGTCTCGGTCTCGGCGCCGCCGGCTACCAGAGCTGTCACAGTGTCCTGAAATGCTGCCAGATACGACGGGCTAAGTTGAGCGAGATCCTCGATTCGGGGGACCGCGACGCGGGGATTCGGCGCCGCCGCGAGACGAACGTCGGAAGGCCAGACGCGGCTGCGGGGATCTCGAGGTTCGTGGCCGACCATGATTGCCGCTGCCGCGGTTGCCGATTCGAGGTCGCCGGCGAACACCGTCAGAGCGTCGTAGTCGATGCAGGCGGGCACTACTCCGTGGACGGGAATGACACCGAGCGAAAGCTTCAGTCCGTAGATCCCGTGAAATGCCGCCGGTACCCGGCCGGAACCGGCGGTGTCGGTGCCGATTCCGATGTCTGCAATCCCCAGCGCGACAGCGACGGCGGATCCGGAGCTACTACCGCCCGAGATCAACTCTTCGTTCCAGGCGCAGCGAACGGCTCCGTACGGACTACGCGTTCCGACCAGCCCGGTGGCGAACTGGTCCAGGTTGGTCTTCCCCAGAACAACAGCTCCGTGCTCGATCAACCGTGCAACGGCACTGGCAGTTTCGTCCGGCGCATACGCGAATTCGGGGCACGCCGCTGTGGTCGGCAGACCGGCGACGTCGACGTTGTCCTTGACGGCGACCAGACGCCCAGCCAGGGGAAGATGCTCGCCCGCGGCGATTCTGGCTTCGACCGAGGCGGCATCGGCAAGCACATCTTCCTTGCGGCGCAACGTGATCCAGACTTCGGGGCGATCTACTTCCTCGATCCGCTGGAATGCCTGCTCGACCCGGGCTGTCGGGGTGAAAACTTCTGCTGCGATGGTCATGGTGTGTACTGCTCCGATCAGTCCGTGATGGTGGCGAGTGAGAGCGCGGTGATCGCGCGGGTCACCCGGTCGAGGACGACGTCGAGAGACTCGCCGATGTGCTGGTGCAAAAGCGTGCGGGCCTCGGGCAGATTGCCGGCACGTAGTTCTTCGAGGATTCGAATGTGCTCCGCGATCGAGGTGTCGATGCGGCCGTTGACCATGAAGTCGTACATCCGAACGTGCCGGATACGGGAATTCACCGACAGCAGCGACGCGACCAGTTCATTGTTTCCCGACGCCCTCAGTACGGCGACGTGGAATTCCTCGTCCAGTTCGACGAACCCCGGTTCCTGAGCCGGCGGATCGAGAGCTAGGGCACGCCACCGCACCAACTCGTCGTCGAGGATTGTTCGGTCGTGCCGGATCGTCGGATCTGCGATCGCCCGGGTAATTCCTTGTAGTTCCAGAGTGATTCGGAGTTCGTACAGATCTCGGATCCGCGGGATGCTCGGGCGCACGGCGGAGAACCCGTACTCTTCCCGGCGCAGGAGTCCATCGGCGCACAGCATCGTCAACGCTTCCCGTACTGGTGTGCGAGAAATGCCGAAACGCGTGGAGAGCTTCGGTTCCGTCAGGCGCTGATCGAACCCGATAGTCCCGTTGACCAGTTCGGTGCGTAGTTCCCGGTAGACCACCTCACGCAGTGGCTCCGGCGCCGTATTCATCCCTGTCGACATACCTGTATACGCTATTGATCAGGTGTTTCGTCCAGATGTCTTCGGGTAAGAGCTGAGTTACGGCCGCCGCGGAACTTCAGGAGAAGTCGCGCTGAACCCGCAAGGTTCCGATCGTGGTGGCCAGGCCGTCGTACTGAGTGACCAGCAAGGTGAATTCGATCAACCGACGATCGTCGAGATGCTGCGAGAGCGTTCCCCACGTGTTGTCGGTGATGTCCTTGGTGGTGACCAACTCGTCGACCGCAGTCAAGATCGCACGGTGACGCGGACTCAACTCGGAAGCGCCAGGGCCCTCGATGATTCGGGCCAGTTCTTCTGCGTCGATTCCGGCTTTGCGGCCGAGCCTGATGTGGTGATCCATCTCGTAACCGCAGTCCCGCAGATGCGCGACCCGCAGGATGATCAGTTCGGTGTCGTGGCGAGAGATCTTGCCGCCGGGCATGAGTGAGCCGGAGTAGTGCAGCCAACCGCGGAAGAGTCCACCCGTGCGCCCCAAGGTGCTGAACAGATGCGCGTCGGGTGCTCCGGCGGCCTTCGACAGGACACGCCAGATTCCCCAGTTGATCGGACCGAGGTCTTTGAATCGGCCGGGCGGGATGCGGGGGTTCATGCGACTCCACGGATGTGAGAGGGACGGAGGTCGATAGCTCGTTGCGCGATGTGGCGAACCGCAGCGCTGCGGCGGGGCGCGTGTACGCGTGACTTCCGGCCGACGATACCGCGCTCGAACGCGTCGACGGCGTCAGCGACGGTCGTGGTGCCGGCGCTGGCGAGGGTTCCGCGAGCGCCGTCGAAAGAGAGTGCGGTGGTATCGGTGTCGATGTCTCCGATATACGCGACGCCCACCTTGGTACCAAGGTGTTTCATTTCCAGGCGCAACGCGTCGCCCAACGCTTCGACACCGGCGCGCGAAGCACCGAACGGTCCGCGGAACGGGTGCTTCGCCGCGCCGTGGGCCGAGGCGACCACCAGGGCGTAACCATCTTCGTGACTGATGTGGGGACCCGCTGCGCGCAGGGTGTAGTACGTGCCCATGAGGTTGACTTCGACTGCGCGACGCATGTCTTCGACGTCTCCGTCGAGGATCGACGAGTTCGCCTCGACGCCGGCATTGGCCACGACGACGTCGATGCCTCCCAACTTCTCAGCGATGTAGTCGACGCCGCGAGATACCTGCTCGGGGTCGGCGACATCGCACAACTGCCAGGGTGCGCGGCCGCAGGAAGTGGCGACTTGCTCGAGAAGTTCCGGCTCGAGGCCGAGCAGTCCCACGGACGCACCACGGTCGTACAGGCGTCTGGCCAGCGAAGAACCGATATTGCGGGCAGCGCCGGTGATCAGGATGCGCCGACCCGTCAGATCGTCGCCACTGCTCTTGGCCGATTCGGCCTTGCCCGCCTCGCTCTTGCCCATGTGCTGTGTCCCTACGCAGTTACCTTCTGGTCCTCCGACGCTAACACCGCCGGGTAGCTGCGACTGCAAGTACCGCCAACTCCGTCCGAACGGGTGTTCAGACCGATGCGGCTTCGAGACGCGGATGTGGCGTGGAAGCCTGGGGCGACCGCAATCGACGGAATCGGACCACAGCAACGACGGCGGCAACAGCGGCGAGGATCACCAACGGCAGTGACGGACCCATCGTGGGCTCGATGACAACCAGTAGCACCGGCAGTCCGAATCCGAGATAGGTGCCGACGTAGAAGATCCCGGTCAAAGCGCCCCGCGAGGCCGGGGGAGCCAGCGACTCGAGGTCGAGCAGCCCCTCACGCAGACACAGTCCGTAGGCCGTACCGAGGACGAGCGCGCAGACGATGAACAACCCGAGCGCGGGGTGCGCGCCGCCGACTGCGACCAGGCAGTATCCGAGTGCCGCCAGTGCGGCGCCTGTCGTGCCGGCCTGAGGACCCCAATTGCGATGGCGCGCAGCGGTTTGAACCAGGATTCCAGCACCCAGAGTCAGCGCCGCGGCGAAACCCGGAAGGAGAGGACCCGAGTAGCGGTCCCCGAGCCTGGCCGTCATGGTCACGAAAGACACTGTTGCGCTGGCGAACACCCATGGCGCCAACGGAAGTGCCCAGAGCAGTGCGGCCTTCACACCGGTTCCCGACCGCTCTGCGCGGTCGGGAATCTGTGTGAACATCGCAGCTTTGGTGGGAGCAGGAGTACGACTCCACACAGCTGCCGCGGCAACCGAACCCACCGACAAGACGGTCGAGACGACAAAGGGCGTAGCGAGTGGGAAGGCGGCAAATTGTGCCAACAGACCCGAAAACAGTGGTCCCAGTGCAAAACCCGAGGTGAGTACGACGCCCGCCATCACGGTTCCGGACTTGCCGCGAAGGTCGGCCGCCCACGCGGTACCCGCGCCGATTGCCAGACCGGCACCGATACCGACTACGAGGCGCCCGACCATGAGCCCGGGCGCGTCGTGCCAGAGAAGAAGAATCAAGGTTCCGAGCGAGGCTATGAGTGCTCCGGGAAGGACGACTACAGCTCGGCCGACGCGGTCCGACACTGCTCCACCGGTCAACAGGCCGGGTAGGAGTCCGAGCGCATAGATACCGAAAACACCGTCGAGCACGGTATGCGAAAGGCCCTCGTCCACCCGGAGAACCGGGATGAGCGAAGCAAAGTGGTTGGCGGCCCAACCCGTCGAAAGTAGTACGGCCAGTACCGAGATGAACCCGCGACGGGATGGATCGCCCATACCGGCAGCTTAGGCGGGCACCAGATCGCTCACGTCGGCGAGGAGTTCAAACGTGCGCAACCATGCCTCGCGGTTGGTGCCGGTCGACACCGTGATCAGCTCGTCGGCCTGCGCATGCTCGGTGAACTCGTCGAGGTACGCACGCACCTCGGCGGGCGTGCCGATGGCGCTGTACTTGGTCATTTGCAGAACCTGCTGACCGGCGGGGGAGTCGAGCAGCATGTCCGCTTCGTCGTCCGTGAATTTGCGTCCACGCCCGAGAAGAAGACTGACGCGCGAACGCTTGGCCGCGAGGAAGTCCTGCTGAGCCTGCTCATGGGTGTCGGCGGCGATGACGTTGACGCCGGCGATGACGTACGGCTCCGCCAACTGCTCCGACGGCTTGAACTCGCGTCGGTAGATTGCGACGGCGTCGCGCAGGGCGTTGGGGGCGAAGTGCGAGGCAAATGCATACGGCAGGCCGAGCATCGCGGCGAGCTTGGCGCCGAACAGTGACGATCCGAGAATGTAGAGCGGAACGTGAGTGCCCTTACCGGGAACGGCATTGATTCCGGGGACGCGCGAGGTGTCGCCGAGGTAGCCCTGAAGCTCGAGTACGTCCTGCGGGAAGCTGTCCGAAGAACTCGGGTCGCGTCGCAAAGCCTGCATCGTCTTCTGATCACTACCGGGCGCGCGGCCGAGACCGAGATCGATTCGACCGGGGTGCAAAGTCTCGAGGGTGCCGAACTGCTCGGCGATCGTCAGCGGTGCGTGGTTGGGCAGCATGATTCCACCGGCGCCGAGGCGGATTTTGCTGGTGTTCGCGGCGACGTGGCTGATCAGAACGCTGGTTGCCGAAGACGCGATGGAACCCATGTTGTGGTGCTCGGCGTACCAGATTCGCTTGTAGCCCCACTCCTCGGCACGCTGCGCCAGGGTCACGCTGGCGTCGAAGCTGTCTTTGGCGGTTTCGTCGTCCCCGATGTGGGCGAGGTCGAGGATGGAAAGTGGTACGGCCATGGAGGTGGAGCCTTTCTCGGCGAATAGAACGCAAGCGTCGTTGGAAGGTGCAACCATCTGGCCGGCTTTCCTATTTCCCCCTGGTCAACGCCCACAGATGGCGGCGAGGAGGAGAAGGCGTCAAGTCTTTGTCTCAATTTCGGTCATTTCGGATATTTCGGGTGAAAGTGGGGGCTAGATTTCCCGAATCGGAGGTTCTTTCGCATTCCAAGTGAATCGAGACCAGCATGGCCACTGATCGGAAGGCTGTAAACAAGCGCAAAGTACGTGCATTACTAGCCGGAGGACTTGTCCTCGGTATCGGCGCCGCTGTCACCTTGGCAGCGTGGACAGACAATGTTTTCGGCGACGCGCAGTTCAAGACGGGAAGTTGGAATCTCCAGGGCAGTTTCGACGGACTGACGACCTGGGGTGAGTATCAAGTCGACGCTTCCGCCGGCCACTTCCAATTCAGCACGGGATTCAACACACTCGCACCCGGAACGACGGTATATGCGCCGGTAGCGCTACGGATCGGTCCCACGGCCAGCACTTTCGGCGCGACGGTACAACTACTCGGTGCGACGGGCGGTGATGCCGATCTCAAACCCGCCCTGCGGTACTCGGTGTATCGAGGTGTCTCCTCCACGGCCTGCACGGCGGCGGGAATTGGAGCAGGCACAGCATGGGTGGGCACGACAGCTAGTCCGGTGGCCTTGACGGCAGGTTCGGGTTCGGATGTCGCCTTGCTAGGCACGGGTGTGCCGGTCGAACTGTGCTTCGCGGTCACGCTGCCCGCCGGAGTCGACCCCTCGATCGTGTCGGGCAAGGACACCGGGCGCTTGCTCTGGCAGTTCACCGGCCAGTCCACCCCCTGACGCCTGCGTGGTCACACGGCGAATGCGTCAGGTGTACGCACTGGCGGCCTCGGGACTCGTCCTGGGTATCGGTGCAACCACCGTGGCTGCCAGTTGGGTGGACAGCACGATGGGCGATGCATCGTTTCGCACCGGAACCTTCGGAATCGAGTCGAACGTCGGCGGTGGATGGTCGTCGCATGCATCCAGTGCCCCTGGCATTTTCACGTACACACCCTCGGCGCTCCTGATTCGCCCCGGTGCGTTCTCGTACGGCCCGATATCTCTTCGAACAGTGCCGGTCTCGCCGGCAGCATCCGTCACTCTGCAGGCGGCCACGGTTGCCGGCGACTCCACTCTGGCGTCGGCGCTTCGGTATCGGGTGGTCAAGTCGACAACCTGTGATGCGTCAGCCTTCTCCACGGGAACACCACAATTCGTGGTGGGAAGTGCGACGGTGTTTCCGTCGCTCTCAACTGGTTCCGCAGTCGGGGCCATCGCGCTACCCGCCGGTGGAGCGTCCCCGGGCGCCGCGGTGGCGCTGTGCTTCGAGATTTCGCTGCCCGGAACCTCGGCTAATTGGAGTAACTCGGCGTTGATCGGTAAAACGGCAACTCCCACTTGGCAGTTCAGTGCAACACCCTGAAGGAGCTGCAATGCCAACACATGCCCGGGCAACACATGCCCGGACGAAGAAGCGTTCGGTCCCCACGATCATCGGGGACTGCATCCTTCAGGTTCTCGCTGCCGGTGGGGTTGTTTGTATCGCTTTGGTGATCTGTGCCTTCGCCTTCGACATCACACTGATCATGTTCAAGACCGGATCGATGTCGCCGACCATTCCGACCGGATCTCTGGCAGTTGTACGGGAAGTACCGGCAGATTCCGTCGAGGTGGGCGACGTCGTCACCGTCGATCGGGGAGTGTCCGAACTGCCGGTGACCCACCGGGTCGTCTCCGCTCGTACCCAGTACAACGGCATCACGATTCTCGATCTCAAGGGTGATGCCAACGCTTCGGCTGATCCCGCGGTATACGAGGTCACCACGGTCCGAAAGGTGCTCTGGCACGTTCCGGGATTGGCGCGGGTGATCGTCTACTTCTCGAATCCTCTTGTTCTGGGGGCGATCACGCTGACCATGGCCGCTTTGGTGGTTGCGGTATTCTGGCCGCGCAATACCGATGACGACGATGATGCCGACTCGGCCGAACCGAAAACCGAACCCATTCAGGTTCTTCTACCGCCGGACGGCGGGAGGCAATGAAGCGTCGCCACCTGTTCTCAGTCATCGTATTGGCAGTTGCGGTTGTTCTGGGCTCCGGTTTCTCGTCTCACCCACTGTTCGGAGAGACCGAAGCGGCGTGGACAGACTCCGAATACGTGACCGGTCCGATTTCCACCGGTTCATGGACGACGAGTGGGTACGGCAGATCGACGTCGGGCAAAGGAACGGCGACCGGCGGATTGATAACTCTGGGAGGAAATCTCGGCGGTTCTTTGATCGAACATCCGACCTTGCAAACTCAACTGTCGCCGGGCAAAACCACGGGGACAGTTTCGCTGGCGGACAACTCCGGTGTATTGCTGGGGTTGCCTGCACTCAGCCGCACGGGTAGCGCCGTTCAGTGCGCTGCGTATCTCGTAGGAGCGTCGGCATCGCCCCCATGTGGGGTGGCCGGGTCGGATGCGGACGCGGAAACTACCTCTACGTTGGGCCTGCAATTGAATCTGCTTTCGGTACTGGGGATCACGTTGATACCGGCGGACGCGATCACGAGCACAAGCGTCAAGACAAACGCGCGCTGTGCGAGTACGTCGGCGGCTACTGACCAGCCGACAGGAACCGTGAAAGTCGGCGGCGCCACCGTTGCCATCCCAGCAGTGGGTGCAAACGGTTCGGCCACGTCGACGTCGCCGACTACTGCGACCTTCGTGATGGCGAATGTCCCATTGCTCGCGCGGGTGGAAGCGCGCTTCTCGAACATCAAGGTCACCAGTACCCGAGCGGCTTCCGGTTCCGCGCCTTTTGTTGCTTCCTCCGCTGTTTCGGTGAGCTTCACTGTTGAGGCCGTAACCGTCGCGTTGTCGATCTTGGGTGAAGGACTGGTCACAGTCATCCTCGGATCGACGAACATATCCGTCAATCTGTCGGCCGCTCAGTGCGGACTCGATTCTTCACCCCCGGTGACGCCCTTGAGCCTTGTCACCGGACAGGCAGCGCGAGTCGCCGAGCCCACATCGACAACATCGACAGCTGTTCCCGTGACCGCCACGCCGACTACGGGAACGACGACGCCTGAACCTACAGCGGCCACCACCGCCACAACTACCACCGCCACCGCCACCGCCACAACCACCACCGCCACAACCACCGCGGCAACAGCCACCACGCTGCAGACAAGTCCACCGCTCACCACAACGCCCGTCACCTCGGCTCCGGCGGACCCAATCGGGACAGTAATCCAGGGGCCCGTCGGTTCGAGTATCTCCGCCTTCACCACGGATGACGGACTCACCTGCGACGTTGCGCCTGATGCGGACTACACGAGCGAAGTTGCAGTCGAATGCTCGGACGGCACAACGGGTACGGTCCCCGGTTCTGAACTCGGCCCGAAGCCAACCGCACCGGGGGAGTACCTCAGGATCCCCCTGACGAGAGACCGCGTCACCGAAGTCGTCACCCTGAAGTCAGCGACACGACGCTGATCAGTTACGCACGGCATTGGCCATGGCGGCCAACGAGAGGGCCTGACGAGCACGGTCGAGGACAACCGCACGAGAGATGTCGATGTGCGATACCAGTGCCTCGTGTGCTTGCGGAATCTTGCCGTCCAGAACCAGTTCGACGACGGAGATATGTTCCTCCACGGTGGCCTTCATACGGTCGGGAGTCAGGTAGTCGAACATCCTCACGGGGCGCAGCTTCGAGTTGACGGCCTGCAAGGCGTCGACCAACGCGTGGTTTCCGGACGAGGCGAGGAGCGCGATGTGGAACTCCTCGTCGAGCGTCACGAAACCGGCGTCCGGTACCGGCATCTGTTTGAGAAATGCGTACCACTTGTCGAGTTCGGAACCGAGCGCGTCTCGATCATGAGCGGGGGCCTCACCGTCGAGTACCCGACGAAGCCCGTGCACCTCGAGGAGTATGCGCAGCTCGTAGAGGCCACCCAACTCGTCGAGGTGCGGTCGGTACGGAAAGAGTCCATGTTCGTCGCGCTCGACCAGCCCGTCGGATTCCAACTTTGCGAGCGCTTCGCGCACCGGTGTTCGCGAGACACCGTAGAGATGGGCCAGGCGTTCCTCGCCCAGTCGTTCCGAGGGCGCGATCTGACCGGACATCAGATCGTTTCGGATCGACCGGTAAACCTGTTCGCGCAGCGGCGGCCGCACACTCATGTCAGATTGCCATCGCTCGACGAACCGCCTCGGTGGACGTGGTGCCGCCCTCACCGGTCGAGGTCACGTGTCCGGCCGCGAGAATGCTGTAATGCTGAGCAGATTGGAGCGCGAAACCGATGTGCTGCTCGACAAGGAGGACACCGAGATCGCCGCGCTCGGTGAGTTCCATGACGGTTCTTTCGATTTCGGCGACCACGTTGGGCTGAATGCCCTCGGTTGGTTCGTCGAGGATGAGGATCTTGGGCTCGGTGATCAAGGCGCGGGCGATGGCAAGTTGTTGTCGCTGCCCACCGGAGAGAAGCCCGGCACGACGGTCGAGGAGTTTGGTGAGCGCGGGAAACAGATCCAATGCCTCTGCGATGAGTGCCTTTCCGCGTTTGCGCCCGTCGGCGACCACCCGAAGATTCTCGGCAGTTGTCAGTTGTCCGAACGACTGCTGACCCTGCGGTACGTAGGCAAGTCCGCGAGCGACGCGGGCGCTCGGTCGTAGTCCGGTGATGTCCTCTCCGTTCAGAAGTACCTTTCCGCGTGTGGGTTTGATCAGACCGACGGCGGCGCGCAGCAAGGTGGTCTTGCCTGCTCCGTTGTGACCCATGACTGCCGCAACCCCGTCACTGGGAACCAGTAAGGATACGCCGTGGATTACTTCGGTGCGTCCGTAGCCGGCGCGGATGTCGACGAGCTCGAGCATGATTCAGTCCTCCGGGGTCGGTTCGGTGTCGGCGCCGAGATCGGTTCCGGCAGCGGCTGTGCCGAGATAGACCTCTTGCACCTTGGGGTCGGCTTGAACCTCCGCCACAGTTCCTTCGGCGAGTACTTTCCCAGCGGCGAGCACTGTGACGGACGTGGCGAACGATCGCATGAAGTCCATGTCGTGCTCGACCACGACGACGGTTCGTGCACCGCCGATGCGACGCAGAAGGTTTCCGGTCTCCTCGCGCTCCTCCAGGCTCATCCCAGCGACGGGCTCGTCGAGTAGTAGCACGGAACAGTTCTGCACCAACAACATTCCGATTTCGAGCCACTGTTTCTGCCCGTGCGCCAGAATGCCCGCGGGAGTGTCTCTGAGGTGCTCCAAGCCGGTTGTCTCCAGAGCCTCCTCGATCTCGGGGAGCACACCTTTGCCCCTTCGGAGCAGGTTCCACGCCGAGCGACCGGCTCCCGCCGCGATGTCGAGATTCTGCAGCACCGAGAGTTCTTCGAAGACGCTTGCCGTCTGAAAGGTTCGCCCGACGCCGAGGCGGGCGATCTTGTGAACCTTCTTGCCGAGTAGTTGCTCGCCGGACTTCGTGATCGAACCCGTCGCGGGAACGAGTCCGGTGATGGCGTCGACCAGCGTTGTCTTTCCAGCCCCGTTCGGGCCGATGAGAAACCTGAGGTCGCCCTGCATGAGGGTCAAGTCGACGCCGTCGACGGCCTTGAAACCGTCGAAGCTGACCGAAAGGTTCCGTACTTCGAGGTACTCGGACGACATTCCGGCGTTGCCGCCCAGTGCCGGTGTGGGTTCGCTGGTGGCGGTTGTGTTGGTCATGACGACACCTCCACTGGTTCGGGTTGGGAGACCTTGACCGGCGGGTCGGCCGGGGTCTCACGCTTCTTGCGGTGGCGCATCAGGGCGAACAATCCGGCCACACCTGCCGGGAAGAACCCGACCACGACGATGAACATCAACCCTTGTGCGTAGATCCATCCCGAAGGGAGTTTCTCCGAGAATGTCGACTGCGCCCAAGCGACGCCGATCGCACCGAGTACCGGACCCAGAAGCGTTGCGCGGCCACCGATCGCGACCCCGATGAGGAAGGCGATTGACGGAACGATCCCGACGTCGGCGGGGGAGATGATGCCCACGATCGGAACGAAAAGCGCACCGGCGATACCGGCGAGGAACGCCGCGGTCACGTAGGCGACCAGTTTGATGTTCGCCGGATCGTATCCGAGGAAACGTACGCGCTCCTCTTGATCGCGGACGGCGACGAGGAGTTCGCCGTATCGGGAGTTCATCAGCTGGCGAATCAGAGCGACCGATGCGAGAAGAACTCCGGCGGCGATGAAGAACAACATCTGCTTGTTCGCCGGATCGTTGAGGTTGAAACCGAAGAACGTGCGAAAGCGGTTGAGGCCGTTGCTGCCACCGATCGACTGCTGGCCGATCAAGAGGATCGCGAAAGCCGCGGCGAGTGCTTGCGAGAGGATCGCGAAGTATGCGCCCTTGACTCTCCGCTTGAACACACCGAGTCCGAGGAGAAAGGCAACAGCGGCCGGCAGGAAAAGGATGGCGAAGATCGCCACGAATGGCGAGGCGAACGGTTGCCAGTATCCCGGAAGTTCGGTCTTGCCCGCGATGGACATGAAGTCCGGTACCGCGTCGCCCTTGAGTTCGGCATCGGCGATCTTGAGGTGCATCGCCATCACGTATGCGCCGATTCCGAAGAAGACGCCCTGGCCGAGCGTGAGCATTCCGCCTCTGCCCCAAGCCAAGCCGATGCCGACAGCGACTATGGCGAAGCACAGGAATTTGGCCAACAGTGACAGCCTGAAGTCCGAGAGCACAGCCGGAGCGATGGCGAACAGCACGATCGCGGCAAGTGCAAAACCGCCCCACACCCGAATTCGGGAATTGTTCAGGATGCTCATACGAGGCTCCTCGTCTTGACTGCGAACAGGCCCTGCGGCCGAACTTGAAGGAAGACGACGATGATGACGAACACGATCACCTTCGCGATCGACGCCGTCGTCGAGTACTCGATGAACGAGTTCAAGATGCCGAGGGCGAAGGCTGCGATCACGGCTCCCTTCATCTGACCGAGACCGCCGACGACAACAACCAGGAAGGCGTCGATCAGATACGACTGGCCGATGGTCGGGCTGGTGGAACCGATGAGTGTCAACGCGACACCCGCGACGCCGGCGAGTCCGGAACCGAGGAAGAAGGTCGTGATGTCCGTACGACGAGAAGAGATTCCGCTCGTCTCGGCCAGATCGCGATTTTGGACGACGGCCCGGATGCGTCGACCCATCGACGACTGCTTCAGTGCGACCGAAAGCGCGATCACCGCTGCGATCGCCAACACCAGAATGAAGATGCGGGTTTTCGGTACCACGGCGCCGAAAATATCGACCCCGCCCGAAAGCCAGCTCGGCGCCGAAACATTGACTGCGGGCGCGCCGAAGATGTCGCGCGCCAACTGCTGAAGAATCAATCCGACGCCGAATGTCACCAACAGGGTATCGAGGGGTCGGTGGTACATCCGCGATACCAGTACCACTTCGAGCACGACACCCATCAGTCCGCCGACGACAAAACCGACGAGCAGAGAAATGATCAACGATCCCGTTGCATTCGAGATCACCTGCTGCACTACGTATGCGGTGTACGAGCCGGCCATGATGAACTCGCCGTGTGCCATGTTGATGACACCCATCTGCCCGAACGTGAGAGACAATCCCAACGCTGCCAACAGGAGAATCGATCCGATACTCAAACCCGTGAACAACTGTCCGATCACAACATCCATGACAGACGCTCCACCTCTCTACTCGTCGATTCCGTCAATTCCGCCTTTCGTCGATCAGCTGCCGAGTCCCTCGGCCCAGGGGTAGTTCTTCAGGTACGGATCCGGCTCGATCGGCTGTCCCGAATCCCAGACCGTGTAGATCAGTCCATCGGAACGGATTTCGCCGATTCGGGCAGTCTTGGTGATGTGATGGTTGTCGCCGTCGATGGTGACGAGTCCTTCGGGTGCCTGGAAGGTCACACCGTCGGCGTTGTCCTGAATATCCTTGACCGCAAACGAGTTGGCCTTCTCGACGGTGTTCTTCCAGAGGTAGACGGAGGTGTATGCCGCTTCCATCGGATCGGACGTGGGCTTGTCCTGGCCGAACTTCGCCTTGTACGCCTCGACGAACTTCTTGTTCTCGGGGGATTCGATGGTCTGGTAGTAGTTCCACGCCGTCAGCTGGCCTTCGACGTTCTGGACTCCGATACCGCCGACCTCTTCCTCCGCAATGGAGACGGAGACGACGGGCATGTCGGCGGGCTTCAGGCCGACATTCGAGTATTCACGGAAGAACGCGACGTTGGAATCACCGTTGAGTGTGTTGAACACGGCGTCGGCGTCGGCTGTGCGGACCTTGTTCACGATGGTGGAGAAGTCGGTCGAACCCAATGGCGTGTAATCCTCGCCCTTGATCTCGATGCCGTTCGCTGCCGCGTAGGCCTTGATGATGCGGTTGGCGGTCTGCGGGAACACGTAGTCGCTGCCGACCAGATACAGCGACTTGACGCCCTTCTCCTTCAGATAATCCAGAGCCGGGATGATCTGCTGGTTGGTCGTTGCACCCGTGTAGAAGATGTTCTTCGAATCTTCCAGCCCCTCGTACTGGACCGGGTAGTAGAGCAGGGAGTTGTTGTCCTCGAACACCGGCAGCATGGCCTTGCGGCTCGAGGAAGTCCAGCCACCGAAAACTGCTGCGACGCAATCGCTGCTGATCAGTTTCTCGGCCTTCTCGGCGAACACTGTCGGCTCCGACGCGCCGTCCTCTGCCACGATTTGGATCTTCTTGCCCAGCACACCGCCGGAATCGTTGATCTCCTGCACCGCCAACGAGATGGAGTCGCGGACCGTCACTTCACTGATGGCCATGGTGCCCGAGAGTGAATTCAGAGAACCGACCTTGATCGTGTCCCCCGAGGTGTCGACGCACGACGTAGCCGTCGAATCTCCCGATGCGGTGTCTGTCGCCTTGCTTCCGCAGCCGGTGAGAACCAAGCCCAGCGCGGCGAGAGCGGCCGGCGCGGCAAGGGTGCGCTTCGAGAAGGTTCGCATGTACGGGCCTTTCGTGTCGATGGCTCTGGCAGACAATGGCTCTGACAGATCTGTATCCGGAGTGCGTATACAACGCTGTATTCGTCGAGTGCACAGAGTAGGTGGAAGTTGTTGCGGTGGAATGACTGTCGGTGACAAGTGTGTGTCCGGTGTTTCGATTGGATGTCCAGGACCTCACACCGCAGGTCAGCGAGGGTGCGGTGTTAGCATCGACGAGAAATTGATCAAGCACTCGCTTGACGATCGGAACGTCGGAAGGATCTTCTCGTGCGCTCGACCCGACGGGACGAAATACTCGCTCATGCGGCCAAGCTGTTCAGTGAGCGGGGAATCGCCGCGACGACGGTACGCGACATCGCCGACGAAGTCGGGATTCTCTCCGGCAGCCTCTACCACTACTTCGACTCCAAGGATGCGATAGCCAACGAGATCGTCGTCCGGTTTCTCGAAGACCTCAACGTCAGGTACGAAGACTCGATCGAGCCGGGAGGTTCGGCCCGAGATCGCCTGGCAACGATGGTCTCGGTGTCTTTTGCATCGGCGGTGGATCACCCGTATGCCACGGAGGTCTATCAGGGAGAAGCCATACTTTCGTCGCAACCGGCGGACGCGCCCATCACCATCCTGGTTCAGAAGGCACACAGCTACTGGCGATCGGCTATCGCTCGCGGAATTGCCGACGCGGAGTTTCGGGAAGACATCGATCCCGAACAGTTTCACCGTCTCCTGCGTGAATCCGTCTGGTCCACCGTCGCGCAGTATCGCCCGCAGCTTTCCGAGTTGGCGGATGATCTGCAGCGCAATCTGATTTCGGTATTCCTGGACGGCTTCGCCGCACGTTCCGTCGACGGCGAGCCGGTGGCACGCATTGCGCAGCGCACGACGAAGAAGGAAGCGCAGACCGTATCTCCTGCCTCCGAATTTGCCGAACTCCGCTCTGACTCCCAAATGGCCGAACTCCGTTCGGACTCCCAAATGGCCGAACTCCGTTCGGACGTCGACGAATTGAAGTCCGTCATTCGCGAACTCAGCTCCTCGATCCGGCAGCTGCAGAAGCCGTAACACCGCAGTTCCTGCGCGTGTAGTTCGAATTTTGACTATCGGTGTGACCCAGTGCATACTTCTGTCCACACTCGTAAATCAAGCGCTTGTTTGATTTACCAAGCAGAGTTTGGACGGGAGATTGATGTGAGACTCGGAAAGGCGATTGCCGTCTGCGCGGCAGTGGTCCTCGGGGCGAGCGCGTGCGCATCTGCCGGTGTCATTCCCGAAGACACCATCGTCATCGGTTTGGACGAGGACTCCACCGGGCCCGGTGCGTCGTACAGCACGATCGCCGGCAAGACCGTGCGTATGACTGTCGACCTGATCAACCAGGCCGGCGGAATCAACGGCAAGCACGTCGAATTGGTTGTCGAGAATGACGAGAGCAGTCCCACCAAGACCCCGTCGATCATTCGGAAGTTGGTCGATCACGGATCAAGTGCGGTCATCCTCGCCACCGGCAGCGGGTCGGTGCTGCAGGCCAAGTCGATTCTCCAGCAGTCGAAGATTCCCGCGATAGCTCCGGTCGTTCTCAGCGACGCCTTTGCCTCGGCGCCCGACAACGACTTCTCGTTCATGATTCCGAACTCGTTGAAGCAGTACGCCCAGGTGTACTGCGGGGCTTTCGAGAAGATGGGGTACAAGTCCCTGGGAATTCTCGGTGACGCGAGTGCGTCCATCGACGGAATCATCAAGACCCTGCGGCCGGCGCTCGAGAAGTGCGCGAGAGTGACGGGCGTCGAAAAGGCGCCGGTCGATGCTGCGGACATCACCGCACAGGTCTCACGTCTCGCGGAAACCGAACCGGACGCGATTCTGGTCGCCAGTATCGGCGGGCACTTCGAAATCCTCGCGCACAACACCTTGTCGAAGATCACCCCGCAGACGCAACGCTTCTCACTCGCTTCCATCGGGAACCAGCCCGCATCTTGGGCTTTGGCGGACCCGAAGGCGTTGAGCGGCATGGTGTACATGGGCTCGCTCAGTGAGAACAACCCGAGAACCGCCGAACTGCGTCGCAAGGTGCAGGCGGTGAAGGGGCCTGATTATCAACTGACTGCCTACGACGCACAGGCGTACGACGCCGTCATGATGTTGGCCGAGGCAATCGAAATTGCCGGCGACCACCGAGATCGGACGGCCGTTCGTGATGCTCTTCAACAGGTTTCGGCACTTCCCGCCAGCTTCGGCCAGGACGGATTGACACTGTCGTTCTCCTCGCAGGATCACCTGGCTCCGGACAGCCTCTGCGGACTGGTGCTCGTCGAATTCGGTGAGGACAACAAGCCGGCCCATCCGTGGGATTCTTACCAACCCCCGTGTGGATAACCGAGGAGCCTTGACATGACAGACGCACAACTGTGGCTCGCTGCCATCGAGATCGGTGCATTCTTTTCACTGATAGCCCTCGGAATGTATCTCGTGGTGGTCGGCGCCGATTTCTTCAATTTTGCGATGGGTCCGTATGCGATGGCTGCGGCCATGGCGTCGAGTTGGGTCGCGATCAATTACGGGCTCGCTCTCTGGATTGCCATGCCGCTAGGGATCGCGGTAGCGGTGGCGCTGTCGATCCTGACGGAAAAGCTTGTGGTCAAACAGGTTCAGAAGCGATCGGGTCGTGGGGAACTACCGGCGTTGGTGGCTGTGACCGCAGTACTGTTCGGGATCCAGCAGCTCGCCGGCACTGTCTTCGGCCGCACACCACTTCCCGGGCAGAAGATCTTCGACTTCGATCCGATATCGGTGCTCGGTGCCACCGTCGACAGTTCGACCGTTGTACTCGTCGTCGGAACTGCCGGGACCTTCGTCGGTATCGGACTGTGGCTGAACCGGTCCACCTCGGGCCGTCTGCTTCGCGCCGTCGGCGACAGTCCGGATGCCGCCCGCGTCCTGGGCTTGCCGGTGGATCGGGTACGCCTCATCGCGTTCACCCTCGCGGGTGTGATTGCCGCCGTCGCCGGACTTCTGTTCGCTCCCAAGGCCGGTGTTCAGTTCACGAGCGGTCTGTCATGGACGCTGACGGCATTCATCGCACTCGTCATCGGTGGTACCGGTCGGAGTTGGGCTCCACTGATCGGCGGAATGGTGTTGGGCGTCGTCCAGGTATTCGCCCCCTACTACTTCGGTGCGAGTGCTGCTCAAACCGCGATTCTGCTGATTGCCCTGGTGTTCTTCGCTTTCCGTCCGGAAGGCTTGCTCTCGAGGAAGGTTCGCGTCTGATGGCCTCGCTTTCTACCAGTCCGCTGACGTCAAATCCGCCCGCTACATCCGGCGGTTCCCGGACGAGGATGCTCGCCCTGTCACGAGAAGCGCTGATCACCGTGGTCGTGGTTGCTGCCGTGCTGCTGTGGATGGGGCCGAGTCTGTACCGGCAGGATCTGGTGTTCCTCGCTGCGACGTATTCGCTGATCGCACTTGGCATGTACGTGCCATTCGTGCTCGCGGGATCACTGTCGATGGCGTACAGCGCGTATGCGGCGATCGGCGCGTATGCCGTTGCGCTGATCTCGGTTCGGACCGGGTTGTCGATGTGGTGGGGATGGATTCTCGGCGCCCTCGCCGCTGCAGCGGTTGCAGTGCTCCTCAGCTTGGCAACACAGAAACTCTCCGGCTTCTACCTTGCCGCGGTGACCTTGTTGTTCGGTATCGCTTTCGAGCACTGGTTGATCGACGGGCCGAGTTTCACCGGCGGGTCGGCCGGGATCTCGGGTGTCGAGACTGTGACGATGTTCGGCTGGGAGCCACCGCGCTACGCATTGGTCGTGTTCGCGATCTTGTTCGTGTGTCTGATCGCGGTCGCTGTCGATCGCCTTCGGAAATCGGTGTGGGGGCTGATGTTGCAAGCTGCCCGCGACAATCGTAATGTCGCACGGTCTTCCGGCGTCAATCCTGCGCACCTGACCGTGGTGGCGCTGGCGATCGGTGCCGCGATCGCGTCGACCGGCGGATCGCTGTTCACCGTGTCGGTGCAAGCTGTCACTCCTGAAACCTTCACTCTCAGTATTGTTTTCCTTGCAATCTTCATGCCGATCATCGGCGGTCGCGGCTCGGCGTGGGGTGCTCCGCTCGGTGCATTGATCGTGGTGATCGTGACGCTGAACATGCCCGGCTACCAGGGAAGCGGCGAACTCCTGCTTGCCGGAGCCGTCCTGGTGATCCTCATCGTCGCGCCTGGTGGGGTGATCGGGTGGAGTCAGAACGTTCTGGGTCGAATGAACCGTCTGTACAAGGAGCGTGGCAATCGATGACGCGGCTACTCGAAGTGAGCGGGCTCCACAAGTCCTACGGCGGCGTCCGCGCTGTCGACGATGTCTCGTTCAGCGTCGGACCGGGAGAGGTGATCGGCCTGGTCGGCCCGAACGGGGCAGGCAAGACCACACTGGTGGACTGCATCTTCGGCACACAGCAAGCAGACTCCGGAACCGTCGCGCTCGCCGGTGCTGCCTTGACCGGGCCGTCGGAGCGCCGTGCACGGCAAGGGCTCTCGCGCACGTTTCAACATCCGCAGCTCGCGGCGGAACTCGACGCCGTCGACAACATCATCCCGGGACTGTACGGGCACAAGATCACCTCACCTCTGCACTCGCTGTGGTGGGCGATCAAAGGACCTTTCGAGAACTGGGACCGGACAGCACAGCGGGCCCGGGAGATTGCTGCGCGATACTCGGTCACCGACGTCGAGAGTGCTTGCGGGGATCTCAGTTTGGGGGCGCAGCGTTTGGTCGAGGTGGCGCGGGCGATGGCGACCGAACCCGATGTTCTCCTGTTGGACGAACCGTTTGCCGGCGCGGATCACGACGGCATCGCTGCCATCTCCGGTGCCGTGCGATCGATTGCCGCGCAGGGCAAAGGAGTAGTCCTGGTCGATCACAACGTCGATCTCATCGCGGCGCTCGCCACCAAGATCGTGCTGCTCAATTTCGGATCAGTGGCGTTCTACGGACCACCGCAGGAGTGCTTGGCCAGCGACGCGATGCGAGAAGTCTATTTCGGTTCCGAATACGAGGAAGGCGCCTGACATGCTCGAACTCGACAGAGTCACAGTTCGATACGGATCCGCTGTCGCCGTCCGGGAAGTCTCCCTTGTCGCCCCCGCCGGTGAAGTGACAGCGATCGTCGGGCCGAACGGTGCAGGCAAGACCAGCTTGGCGGGATCCATCTACGGCTCGGTTCCCGCCACCGGGACAATCAAATTCGATGGTCGAGAGATCCAGAAATTATCGGCACTGGATCGTGTCCGCAGCGGATTTGCCTACGTACCCCAAGGCAGGCAACTGTTCATGCGAATGTCCGTTCGCGAGAACCTACGCGTCGGCGCAGACCTGCTGGGATTGAAAGCCGAAGCCGTGGAAACAGCTTTCGAGAGGTTCCCGATCCTGCATGAACGCTCCGAGAGTTATGCCGGGGTCCTCAGCGGTGGTGAGCAGCAGATGTTGGTTCTGGGGCGGGCCCTTCTGGAAACCCCGAAGGTGTTGCTCCTCGACGAGATGATGACAGGACTGGCACCGAAAATCGTCGCGGAGCTGCGAGCGCTGGTCGGGGGTCTGGCCGCCGAGGGTGTGACCGTCATCGTGACGGAACCGGCACTTACTGCACTGAAATCGGTTGTCGACCGCGGATATGTCATGCAGCGCGGCGAACTCGTCCGCGAATGCGATTCCGCAGCGACACTGGACAACGCGTACAAACAATCGATGGGCGTACTCAGCGCCGACGGGAGATGATCGACGATCATGCTTGAAACGAAGACACTCGACTTCACCGTCGGTGAATTCGCCACGAATCCGGACCGGTTCGCCGGCGTCAGCATCAGCGAAATGGTCAGGCATTGGTCTGAGACCATCCCGGACGAAACCGCCTTCGTCACTCCGGAATCGAGGGTGTCGTGGAAACAGTACGACGCGGCTGCCGATGCGATCGCGTCGGCGCTGGATCTAGCTGGTGAGGGATACGGACATGTAGCCGTGTTGCTCCCCGACACCGCTGTATTCCATGCGGCTCTCTGCGCAGCATTTCGTACCGGCCGCGTCGCGGTCGGAATCGGTTCGCGCTCGGGCATTCGCGAGATCTCTCATCTGATCGCCCGCTCGGAAGCCTCCGTACTCGTCACCACTCGCACGCTGCGCGGCGTCGATACCGCCGAACTCGTGGCGAGTCTGCGGGCAGAGCATCCCGGACTGGACGTCGTCTTCGCCGACGAACGCGCCGACGTGAGTTTCGAACGCGTGAGTGCAAACGGCGAACTCACCTCGTTGCCGGTCGAGCTAAAGCAGTTCCCCGCAACCAGTCCGTGTTTTGTCACGTCAGCCGTTTCGATGCTGAACTCGACGTCCGGCACAACGGGCCTACCCAAACTGGTCACACAAACCGAGGATCGTTGGGTTGGTTTCTCCGAGATTGCCGCCGAGGCGGCGGCGATCGGTCCGGATGAGGTGTTCCTCGGCGCGGTTCCGGCACCTTTCGGATTCGGCCTCTGGACTTCGCATTTCCTGCCGGCGCTACTCGGTGCTCGCAATGTCGTCATGGAACGCTTCGACGTTTCGGTGATGATCGAGTTGATCGAGCGCGAACGGGTGACTGCTTTGAATTGTGTGAGTACACAATTCAAGATGCTGTTGCGTTCGGAGGCCGCGGAATCGGCCGATCTCTCGTCACTTCGTTTCATGTTCACCGGTGGTGAAGCCGTGCCGTATTCGGAGGCACTGGCCTTCGAACAACGTACCGGAGCGGCTGTCCTGCAGTTCTACGGATCAAACGAAACCGGCGCCGTCTCGGTGACGACGGTTTCGGACGGTTCCGATACCCGACTGAAGACGTGCGGCCACGTCATCGATCGCATGCAAGTTCGTGTATTCGACGATGCGGCAAAGGAAGTGACCGGCTCCGTCCGTCGCGGTCAGCCTGCGGTCAACGGCCCGCTGATGTGCCAGGGTTATTGGGGCGACGTCGATGCAAACGACGAGTTGTACACCGACGACGGTTGGATGCTTCTCGGCGACATCGTCGAGATCGACGAGACCGGGCGGGTGCGTGTGGTCGGGCGCAAAGCCGACATCATCATTCGAGGCGGCAAGAACATTTCCGCGGTCGAGGTCGAGGAGTACGTGCGCGCGCACCCTTCGGTGGAACTGGTCGCCGTGGTCGGAGTCGACGATCCGCTGTTCGGTGAGAAGGTCTGTGCGGTCGTCGTGTCCGCCGATGACGATCTGAGTTCGGTGGACCTGACCGCCTGGCTGCAGAGCCGAGGAGTGACCCGCGAGTACATACCCGAGTACGTGATGACGGTCGCCGAATTGCCGATGGCGGCAGGCGGCAAAGTAGCCAAGGGCGAAGTCAAGGCACTCGCGCAGAGGCGGATCGCTGAACTCGGCTGATCGCGCCTGACAGTACCGGCGTCGCGTTACGCTGATCCGGACATTTTGCCGAGAGTGAAGGAAACCCGATGACGAACCCTTCACCGCATCGGTGGCGCAGGCGCTTGCTGTGGGCTCTGGCAATTGTGTTCGTTCTGGTCGGAGCCGTGGTTCTGGCCTTCGTTCTGAGCCCGAGACCTGGCGCACTCACCGTGCGATGGGTCTTCGATCGTGATGCCGTGAAAGTCACCGAGGCGCTCGAGAAGCACGCGCCCGAAGGCGTCGACTCGATCAAGGACCAGCAGTACCGCGCCGATGACGACGACGCATACCTGGATGTCTACTTTCCCGCAGCGACGACGACCGCATTGCCTACGGTGATCTGGACTCATGGCGGTGCCTGGATCTCGGGAAGCAAGTCCAACTACGCGCCGTACTACGAGTTGCTGGCCTCTCGTGGCTACACCGTTGTGTCCCTGGACTACTCACTCGGACCTGAGCATCACTATCCGACAGCGGTGCGGCAGCTCAACGAAGCTCACGCGTACGTCGTCGCGAATGCGGAACGGCTGCATGTTGATCCGACGACGGTCGTTCTCGCCGGTGATTCTGCGGGAGCGCAACTCTCGAGTCAGCTCGCCACTCTCGTCACTGATCCCGCGTATGCGAACCGTGTGGGCGTGGTCCCGTCGCTGCGGCCGGATCAGTTACGTGGAGTAATCCTGAACTGTGGAATCTACGACGTCGGGAACATGGTCGGCGGACCCGGCATCATCGGTTGGGGGGTTGATCGGTCCCTCTGGGCGTATACCGGGGTGCGTGACTTCATGAGTACCGATGCAGCGGATCAGATGTCGACCTTGAACTACGTCAGCGCTCAATTTCCGCCTGCCTACATCAGCGGCGGCAACGCGGATCCTTTGACAGATTCTCAGTCGAAACCGTTGGCTGACAAATTGACGGGGTTGGGAGTTGCGGTCGACACACTGTTCTATCCGGCCGATCACGTTCCGGCGCTCGGTCACGAGTATCAGTTCGATCTGGACAATGCCGACGGTCTCACTGCCCTCGATCGCACGGTTCAGTTTCTCGACGCACACACCCGCTAGTTGTCGGATGATGCTGAGACGCTGAAGAAATGGTCATTTCAGACAAAGCGCCGCGGGTGTGTTGCCGGGGAATTCTCGACTAGTCCTTTTGGTCTAGCCTGGGTGAATCCGATCCGACCCCAGGAGTTGTTGTGCGCGCGTCTTCCCCCGACAGACGGCGAAGGCGCATTGTCGGAATCGCGGCGGTATTCGTCGTCATTCTGCTGTCCGGGGTAACCGCGGCAATCGTCAGTCCGTGGCCAGGAGTTCTCCTCGTACGGTGGATGTCAGCGGGTGGCTCCGAAGCGACTCACGCACAACTCGACAGGCATGCACCGTCAGGAATCGTCTCGATTCTCGATCAGTCGTACCGCGACGGCGGCGACGATGCACAACTGGACGTTTACTACCCGTCGGAGTCCACTTCGGCGCTACCCACGGTGGTCTGGGTGCACGGCGGTGGCTGGATATCAGGATCGAGAACTGATGCCGACGGTTACTACAAACTGTTGGCAAATCAAGGCTTCACTGTGATTTCGGTGGACTACTCACTGGGACCAGATGCGTATTACCCCACCGCAGTGAATCAACTGAACGACGCGTATCGATTTATCGTGAGCAATGCGGACAGGTTGCATGTCGATTCGAACAATCTCTTTCTTGCGGGAGATTCGGCAGGCGCGCAGTTGTCCAGTCAGTTGGCGACGGTCATGACCAGCCCTGACTACGCGTCGGAAATGGGTGTGGAGCCGGCATTACGTCCCGAGCAGATACGCGGAGTTGTCCTCGACTGTGGGGTCTTCGATCTGAAACCGCTGCTGTCACAGGGGAAGTACTTCGGTTGGGGCGTCGACAAGCAATCGCTGTGGGGGTATCTCGGAACGAGGGACTTCGACGGGTCGACTGCAGTGGGTCAGATGTCGACACTGGGCCATGTGACCTCGGACTTTCCAGCGACGTTCATCACCGGCGGAAATGTCGACCCACTGACCGCCAGCCAGTCGAAACCCATGGCAGAACGGCTCGCCGATCTGGGCGTCGAAGTAGACGCACTGTTCTACCCCGAAGATCACGAGCCTGCGCTGGACCACGAATATCAGTTCGACCTCGATACCGTGGACGGGATGATCGCGTTCGATCGCACAGTCGCGTTCCTACGCAACTACGTGCGTTAGCGCGGTCAGCGAATCACGTAAGGCGAAATCGAACTCCGGTGCTCGCTGATGTCGAGGTCTTTACCCAACGGCGGGAAGGCACGCTGCGGACAGTTGAGGCGTTCGCAGACACGGCAGCCCGAGCCGATCGGCGTTCCCGGATTCGACTCGTCCAGATCCAGACCGTCGCTGTAGACGAGTCGGTGGGCGTGTCGAATCTCGCATCCCAATCCGATGGCGAAGATCTTTGCGGGCTGTCCGTATCGAGCCGCTCGACGTTCGACCGTGCGAGCAACCCAGAGGTATCGGCGGCCGTCGGGCATCTGTGCGATCTGGGGCATGATCTTGCCCGGATACGAGAACGTCTCGTAGACGTTCCACAGCGGGCACGTACCGCCGCTGGTGGAGAAGTGGAATCCGGTTGCGGACTGACGCTTCGACATGTTTCCGGCACGGTCGACACGGACGAACATGAACGGAACCCCGCGAAGTTTGGGGCGCTGCAGAGTCGAGAGGCGGTGGCAGATCGTCTCGTAGCTCGCGGAATAGAAGGCGGACATGCGCTCGATGTCGTACCGGAAGTCCTCGGCGACGTCGTGGAACTGGCTGTATGGGAGCACGGTGGCCGCCGCGAAGTAGTTGGCCAATCCAAGTCGCGCCAAAGAGACCGACGCTTCGCTGGTGAAGTTGCCTTCGGCCACCAACGAGTCGAGCAGATCGCCGTGCTCGAGGTACGCGAGTTCTGTCGCGAACTTGAAGACCTGTTGCCCGCCGGAGAGCCGTGCGGAGATTTCCAGGACCCTGGTATCCGGGTCGTAACGATGAAGTATGTTCTCGCCCAGGTCGACTCGTCGAACGATCTGCACGCCGTGGACGGTTTCGAGGCGTCTGGCGATCTCGCCGGCGACGTCGCCGCGATGAAAGCGCATTCGGGCAGTGAGTTCTTCGGCTGCGGTGTCGAGATCGTGAATGTAGTTCTGCCGCTGATAGAAGTAGTCGCGCACTTCCTCGTGCGGCATGGTGATCGAACCGCTGCCGCTGCCGTCCGAGAAGCGGTCTTCCGTCGCTGCGGCGAGCTGCGCCGTCGTGTTGCGGAAGCGGCGATGCATGTTGACCATCGCCTTTGCCAGGCCCGGGTGTGTGGAGACCATCTCCGCGATTTCGTGGGCGTCGGCGTCGATGCCCATCTCCTGATCGAGGGCAACTTCACGCATTTCCGCGATCAGGCGCGTGTCGTCCTGTGGGGAGAAGAAGGTGGTGTCGACGCCGAAGACTTCACTGATTCGCAGGAGGACCGGCACGGTGAGTGGCCGGACGTCGTGCTCGATCTGATTGAGATAGCTTGCCGAGATCTCCAGCGTCTTGGCCAGCGAAGCCTGACTCAACCCGCGCTCGGTCCGCAGTTGGCGGAGCCGGACACCGACAAAGGTTTTCGACATTTTCCCAGGATACGAGTGACAGTCCGGCTTCGCAAAGGTGGGTTTGCAGAATTCGCACCGGTACCCCCTGTGAGTGGTTGAGGAGTCCTCACACTCCTCAACCACTCACGGGGCCGGAGGCCTAGACCCTGTTCTCCGAACGCGGAGCGCCGATTCCGGGATCGATCTGGAACGGTCCGCTCGACGAGGGTGCGAGGGGGAAGTCGAAGATCGCAGTCGGGAGATACACCGTCGAACACGAGTTGGGGATATCCACGACGCCAGACAGACGGCCCTCGATCGGTGCCGCACCCAGCAGCAGGTACGCCTGCTCCGGCGCGTACCCGAACTTGGTCAGGTACTCGATCGCATGCAGGCACGCACGCTGGTAGGACAGATGTGAATCCAGGTACTTCTGTTCGCCGTCCAACGTGACGGAAGTGCCCGAGAACGCAAGCCACTCGGAATACTGCGGATCCGTGTTGCCCGGCATGAAGATGGCGTTCTCGGAAACGCCGTAGGTATCCATTCCGCCCTTGATGATGTCCACACGAAGATCGATGAAGCCGCCCATCTCGATGGCACCGCAGAAAGTGATCTCACCGTCGCCCTGGGAGAAGTGAAGATCGCCGACCGACAGATTCGCACCGTCCACGAACACCGGATAGAAGATTCGGCTGCCCTTGGTGAGGTTCTTGATGTCCTGGTTTCCGCCGTTCTCACGCGGGGGAGCGGTGCGAGCCGCCTCGCCGGCCACGCGGGTGTACTCGTCACCGGTCAAGGTTCCCAGTACTGCATCGCGGGGCTCGGGCGGAAGTGCAAGCGGGGGAACCCGATTGGGATCGGTGGCAATGAGGGCGCCCTCGCGGGCATTCCACTTGGCGAGCAAGGCTGCCGACGGAGCCGTGCCCATGAGTCCCGGGTGGACGATGCCCGTGAACGAGACGTGCGGAATGTGACGCGACGTCGCCGTTTGGCCGGAGAAATCCCAGACGGCCTTGTACGCGTCGGGGAACTGTTCGGTGAGGAAGCCGCCGCCGTTGTTCCGAGGGAAGATGCCCGTGTACCCCCAGCCTTGGCCGGCCAACGGACCCGAATCTTCTTGGGGGATAGGCCCGATATCCAAGATGTCGACGATCAAGAGGTCGCCGGGCTTTGCGCCTTCGACGGAAAAGGGGCCGGACAACGTGTGGACCGTGGTCAGTGGTGCATTGAGAATGTCGTCGGCCGAGTCGTCGTTGTGTATTGCGCCGTCGAACCATTCGCGGCAATGGACACGAAACGCATCACCGGGTTTCACCGTCACCGCCGCCGGGATGTCCGGGTGCCACCGATTGTGGCCGACGATCGCCTGGTCGGTGAATTTCTTGGCGGAATCGAGTGGAAACAGCAGTTCAGGCATATGCACTCCTCATTCTCGAAGAAACGGAAAACTCGTGGCGGCAGGACTTTCGTGTCGGATCGGGACTCACGGCCAGGACGCGCGGTGAGGACGCTCAGGGGCGAGGTAGCTTGCGGTGCAACGGATTGGACGTCGTCGGGGCAGATTGTCGGCCGCGGCCCGGTAGTGACCCACTGACCACGGCAGGCTCGTGAGCTGATCGGGCAGTGCTGTCCAGTAAACCCATCGCGGTTGACGAGCGGTGGCTCAAACGGGGAGACGAGACAACACGCTTCGATTCGAGACTGCACTGGGGGCAACGGATCGACTGGGGCACTTCGGCCATCGCGAACGACCGCTCGAGCGGGCCGCAGCCGGTACAGCGAAACTCGTACAGAGGCATGCGGTCACGCTATCGGAGGATCCGTAAGTGCGACACTGGAACGACACGCACCGGGTTGCCGATGCCGCAATTGCGCCCGTCAGCGCAAGTACACAACCGCGTTGTCTCCGCCGGTACAGGTGACGATGCCGGAGGTCACCTTGCATGCCATCGTGTACTCCTTGCCGGTCACCGGACTACGTGCGGACACGGTGCTGGAGGCACCGGCGGCACCGGAGTTTCCGTAGGCGATCCGAACTGCCTCGGCAAACTCGCACGAAGTTTTGCCCCCACTTGTCGCGGACTCCTTGTAACTTCCGGCCGGCTGCCCGCCGGGGCAGGCGGACGCACCGGCGGGGAAGTTCGCGGCGCGTGTGGTCGTCGGGGATGTCGTGCTGGGAGCGGTTGTCGTGGTGCCGGGTGTGTTCGCGGCGGTGATGGTGGTCTGGGCCGCGCCACCGGCGGCTGAGTTTGGGACGTCCTTCGGCCAGAGGACCCAGGCAAGCCCGCCGAAGAGAGCCAACACAGTGATGACTCCGATTACGGATACCGGAATCACCCAGCCGGGCCGACGCCGCGGCGGATTTCCACGTGGCGGTGCAGGCGGGAATCCCTGGGGCGGGGGATACGACTGCGGCGCGGCCCGGTAGCCCAACTGCGGCGGCTGTGGACCGGATTGCGACCATGCCTGGTTGTTCGGTGGCCGCTGATAGTTGTCCGGCACCGCTTTATCGCCCGGTCGGGGGCGTCGAACGACAAGTCATGGTTCGACAGCATATGGCCGGCGAATGGGTTGTCTGTGGCTTTCTGGCGGGTAGATCCCTGGAATTGCCCGAGCGAAGCCTGTTGCCACGAAGTGATTGCGGTCACTTGCGAGTCGTGAAGTTGGCTCCGAAGTAGCGGATGGGCCTGTTCCGAGTGCCGCGCGAACTGCCGGAATTCGCAAGTGGCGGAGTTGAGTGCATTTCGTTCACAGCCTGCGGTTTCTTTGCTACTCGCCAGTACGGAACCTGTCCGATTGGGTAGTACCAGCCGTGTAGGAATCTTCACAGACTTAGCAAAGTGTGTTGAAAAGGTAGCGAAGATTGGCATTAGCAACAGGTAGACGGCACTTTTTCGATGTGCCATTCTCGGTAAGTACACAAGAAGGGCCTGGCAAGTATGTGAAGTAGTACGCACGTACTGCTCACAACAGGCCGGACCAGCAGATCAAAGAGATGGAGTCTTGATGTCGACCACCGGCACCCCGAAGACCGCAGCTGAGCTCCAGCAGGATTGGGACACCAACCCTCGCTGGAAGGGCGTTACTCGTAACTACACGGCCGATCAGGTCGTCAAGCTCCAGGGCACCGTCGTCGAGGAGCAGACCCTCGCTCGTCGCGGATCCGAGATCCTGTGGGATCTCGTGAACAACGAGGACTACATCAACTCCCTCGGTGCACTTACCGGCAACATGGCTGTGCAGCAGGTTCGCGCCGGCCTGAAGGCCATCTACCTCTCCGGTTGGCAGGTTGCCGGCGACGCTAACCTCTCGGGCCACACGTACCCGGACCAGAGCCTCTACCCGGCCAACTCGGTTCCGACCGTCGTTCGTCGCATCAACAACGCACTGCTGCGCGCCGACGAGATCGCCAAGACCGAGGGTGACACCTCCGTCAGCAACTGGCTCGCTCCGATCGTTGCCGACGCCGAAGCCGGCTTCGGTGGCGCTCTCAACGCTTACGAGCTGCAGAAGGCCATGATCGGCGCCGGCGCTGCCGGTGTCCACTGGGAGGATCAGCTCGCTTCGGAGAAGAAGTGCGGCCACCTCGGCGGCAAGGTGCTCATCCCCACGCAGCAGCACATCCGCACCCTGACCTCGGCTCGCCTGGCTTCCGACGTTGCGGACGTTCCGTCCGTCATCATCGCCCGCACCGACGCTGAGGCTGCAACCCTCATCACCTCCGACGTGGACGAGCGTGACCGCCCGTTCCTCGACGGAACCCGCACGGCTGAAGGCTTCTACGGCGTCAAGAACGGCATCGAGCCCTGCATCGCTCGCGCCAAGGCTTACGCACCGTACGCAGACCTCATCTGGATGGAGACCGGCGTGCCGGATCTCGAGGTTGCAAAGAAGTTCGCCGAGTCCGTTCGCAGCGAATTCCCGGACCAGCTCCTGGCCTACAACTGCTCCCCTTCCTTCAACTGGAAGGCGCACCTGGACGACGCGACCATCGCGAAGTTCCAGAAGGAGCTCGGCGCGATGGGCTTCAAGTTCCAGTTCATCACGCTGGCCGGCTTCCACTCGCTCAACTACGGCATGTTCGACCTGGCCTACGGTTACGCCCGCGAAGGCATGACGGCATTCGTCGACCTGCAGGAGCGCGAGTTCAAGGCTGCCGAAGAGCGTGGCTTCACCGCCATCAAGCACCAGCGTGAGGTTGGCGCCGGCTACTTCGACACCATCGCCACCACCGTTGACCCCAACACCTCGACGGCAGCTCTCAAGGGCTCCACCGAAGAGGGCCAGTTCCACTAAGAACTGACTTCGGGTGGGGGAGAGGCTCGGCTTCGGGTCTCTCCCCTGCTTGTATCACCGCACTACTTTCTCTCGTCTTCAAGGCAGTTCCGATTGCATCGGCCACCAGCGTCGACGCAGTTCGAAGTGCTTCTTTTACAACACCTTCACCAGACAAACTCCACGAGACAAACAAGGAGCTGACGTGACCAGCGAAAAAATTCAGCGCGTCGGCGTTATCGGCGCCGGAATCATGGGTGCCGGAATCGCCGAGGTGTGCGCCCGCGCACATGTCGATGTTCTGGTCTTCGAGCAGACTCGCGAGCTTGCAGCAGCCGGGCGTTCACGCATCTTGCGTTCGCTCGACCGCGGTGTGAGCAGCGGAAAGATCACAGAACGTGAGCGTGAGCAGGCCGCATGGCGTCTGCGTTTCACCTCCGATCTGGGAGATTTCGCGGACCGCCAGCTCGTCGTGGAGGCCGTCGTCGAAGACGAGAAGATCAAGAGCGAAATCTTCGCCGAGCTCGACGCGGTCGTGACGGATCCGGATGCGGTTCTCGCGTCCAACACGTCGTCTATCCCGATCATGAAGCTCGGCATCTCGACCAAGCGTCCCGAGCGAGTCATCGGTATGCACTTCTTCAACCCGGTTCCGGTCCTGCCGCTCGTCGAATTGGTGACGACGCTCAAGACCAGTGCCTCCGTCTCGCAGCGCGCCGAGGCTTTTGCCAGCGACATCCTCGGCAAGCAGGTCGTCCGCAGTGCAGACCGCTCCGGCTTCGTCGTCAACGCACTCCTGGTGCCGTACCTGCTCTCGGCGATCCGCATGGTCGAGTCTGGCTTCGCGACCAAGGAAGACATCGACAAGGCAACGGTTCTCGGCCTCGCGCACCCCATGGGTCCGCTGGCTCTGACGGACCTGGTCGGACTCGACACCGTCAAGTCCATCGCCGACTCCATGTACGAAGAGTTCAAGGAGCCGCTGTACTCCGCTCCGCCGCTGCTCCTGCGTATGGTCGAAGCCGGATTGACCGGCAAGAAGTCCGGCGCGGGCTTCTACGAATACGCCGACAACGGTCGCTCCACCAAGCAGGCAAGCTAAGGCCCAAAGCCCCTGTGCGCCTTTCTGGTAGTTCCGGCTACCACAAAGGCGCACAGGGCGCTCGCGCCCCTCGGTTAGAAAGGTCGACCGCATGTCCAGCAGCACTGCAGCATTCGGCTCCAGCGTCCTGGGGTATCCGCGCATCGGGCCGCGCCGTGAGCTCAAGCGCGCCCTCGAGTCCTACTGGCACGGCACTTCGGACAAGGACGCACTTCTCGCGGTCGCCAAGGAACTCCAGGAATCGACCTGGAGTGAACTGGCTGCGACGGGACTGAGCCAGGTTCCGGGCAACACCTTCTCCTTCTACGATCACGTCCTCGACAATGCGCTGCTCTTCGGCGCAGTGCCGGAGCGGTTCAAGCCGCTCGAGGGCGCCCTCGATCCGCTCGATTTCTACTTCACGATGGCCCGCGGTCGCCCGGACTTCCCGCCTCTCGAGCTGGTGCGCTTCTTCGGCACGAACTATTACTACCGTCAGCCCGAGATCGACGCGAACACGGTGTTCTCGCTCAACTCGGAGGCACTTCTCGACGAGTTCGAACGCGCTAAGGCGCGCGGCATCGAATTGCGCCCCGTCATCATGGGGCCCGTCTCGCTGCTTCTGCTCTCGAAGGTCGGACCTGCCACCGAGAAGTCCGATCCGAACTTCACCCCGCTCGACTTGTTGGACGCGCTCCTGCCCGAGTACGAGAAGCTCTTCGAGCAGCTCGCCAAGGCCGGTGCCACCTGTGTTCAGTTGGACGAGCCTTCGGTGACCGAGGACCGCACCCCCGAGGAGCTGGCCGCTCTTGGACGTGCGTACGAGAAGCTGTCGACGGCTCCGCTCCGCCCGCGCCTGTTGGTGACGGGTCCGTACGGCAAGTTCGGCGAAGCCCTCAACATCTTGGCGCCCACCAAGATCGAAGCCTTCGGTCTGGACTTGGTGCACGGCAAGATCACGGCCGAGGAACTGGCCGCAGTGCCGAACATCAAGCGCAAGCGCATCTACGCGGGCGTCGTCGACGGTCGCAACGTCTGGCGCGTCGACCGGTTCAACACCTTGACGTACCTGAACGAACTCAAGGACGTTGTGCCCGACCTCGTCGTCTCCACGTCGTCGTCGCTGCTGCACGTGCCGTACGACGTGCTCTCCGAGTACGACATTCCGGGAGACGTCGCAGACCGTCTGGCTTTTGCGAAGCAGAAGGTCGGCGAGGTCGTCTCCCTGGCGAAGGCACTCACCGAAGGTCCTTCGGACAAGTGGCGTAAGCGTCCGACGAAGGTGCACTTCAAGCTCAAGCACGCTGTCCGTGCTCGGGTCAACGCGATCAAGCCCGAAGATCGTGTGCGTGCACCGTACGAGGAGCGTCGTAAAGCTCAGCAGGAACGGTTGAACCTGCCCTTGGTTCCGGCCCAGACATTGGGTTCGTTCCCGCAGACCGACGCGATTCGCCAGGCTCGTTACGAACTCGGCCAGGGGCGTTTGGAGTGGGACGACTACTACAAGCGCATCCAGGAAGAGATCGAGCGCACAATCCGTCTGCAAGAGGACATCGGTCTCGATGTCTTCGTGCACGGCGAGCACGAGCGCAACGACATGGTCCAGTACTTCGCCGAACTGCTCGAAGGCTATGCCTTCACGCACAACGGTTGGGTTCAGGCCTACGGATCTCGTTGCACGCGTCCGCCGATTCTCTACGGCGACATCGCACGTCCGAAGCCGATGACGGTCGAATGGATTGCGTACGCGCAGTCGCTGACCGACAAGCCGGTCAAGGGCATGCTGACGGGTCCGGTCACCATGATCGCCCGTTCGTTCGTTCGTCAGGATCAGCCGCTCTACGAAACGGCAGAGCAACTGGCACTTGTCATTCGAGACGAAATCGCGGATCTCGAAGCTGCCGGAATCGCCATCATCCAGGTGGACGAGCCGGCAATTCGTGAACTGCTGCCACTGCGTGAGGACGGCCGGGAGGCCTACCTGGAGTGGGCCGTCGACGCGTTCCGTCTGGCAACAGGTGGAGCGAAGCCGGAAACACAGATCCACACACATCTGACGTACTCCGCTCGGTCGTCGGTGGTCGACGCCATCGAACGGTTGGACGCCGATGTGACGGCTATCGTCGCGACCCGCTCCATCACGTGGGTTCTCGAAGCACTCAAGGAAGGCGCGCTCACGCACGGCGTCGGCCCCGGTGTGTACGAATCTCGTTCGGCTCGGATTCCCGACATCGACGAGCTCGACGAATTGCTCACCGAGGCAAGCGAATCGATCTCTCTCGATCGTTTGTGGGCCAACCCGGACGGTGGCCTCAAGACCCGCCATCCATGGCAGCTCGAGCCTTCGCTGCGCAACATGGTTGCGGCCGCGAGGCGCCTGCGTCGTCGCGCCGAACAAGCGGAGCGCGACGCCGGGTAAGTCACGTCAAGAACACGTCATGGAGGGGCCTGCGATTTGCAGGTCCCTCCATGCACGGGTAGGCATGTGTGCATGGTTACTGCTGCTGCTTACGCCGCGACGTCCGCTGACGGTCCGCTCGAGAAGACCACCGTCGAACGCCGCGAGCTCGGTCCACTGGACATTCTCATCGACATCAAATTTGCCGGCATCTGCCACTCCGACATCCACACCGCTCGCAACGAGTGGGGCGGGGCCAAGTACCCGATCGTCCCCGGACACGAAATCGCCGGCGTCGTCGCCGCGGTGGGTTCGGATGTCACCAAGCACAAAGTCGGCGACCGCGTGGGCGTCGGCTGCTTCGTCGACTCCTGCGGAGATTGCGACGCCTGCCTGGCCGGCGAAGAGCAGTACTGCCGCAAGGGTGTGACCGGTACATACAACGCCACCGGACGCGACGGCGAGCGCACTCAGGGTGGCTACTCGACGCACATCGTCGTCACCGAGCATTTTGTTCTCTCGATCCCCGAGGGCATCGAACTCGACGTTGCCGCGCCGCTGCTGTGCGCCGGCATCACCTTGTACTCACCGCTGCGGCACTGGAATGCCGGCCCCGGCAAGAAGGTCGCCATCATCGGGTTCGGCGGCCTCGGTCACGTCGGTGTGAAGATCGCCAAGGCGCTCGGCGCGGAAGTTACCGTCCTGAGCCAGACGCTCGGCAAGAAGGAAGACGGCCTTCGTCTCGGCGCCGATCACTACTACGCGACCAATGACCGTGAGACGTTCAAGGCTCTTCGCGGCGAGTTCGACCTGATCCTCAACACGGTCTCGGTCAATCTCGATATCGACGCCTACATGTCCTTGCTCGCCATCAACGGCACGCTCGTCGAACTGGGCCTGCCGGAGAAGCCGATCGAAGTTCGAGCATTCTCGCTCGCCGCAAACCGTCGTAGCCTCGCCGGCTCCATGGTGGGCGGCATCCCGCAGACACAGGAGATGCTCGACTTCTGCGCCGAGCACGGCATCGGCGCAGAAATCGAACTGATTCCGGCGAGCGACATCAACGACGCTTACGAGCGCGTGATCAAGAGCGACGTTCGATACCGATTCGTGATCGACACCGCAACAATCTGACCACCTCAGTCACGTTCAGTCGAGTTGCTCGCGAAGATTACTCAATGTCTTCGCGAGCAATCTCGACACGTGCATCTGGGACACACCGACTTTCTCGGCGATCTGTGTCTGCGTCAGGTTTCCGAAGAATCTGAGCATCAACACCGTCCGCTCTCGTTCGGGCAGCTTGTCGAGAAGTGGACGTAAGGCCTCGTGATTCTCGACGTTCTCGAGTGCTGCGTCGTAGTCACCGAGTGTTTCCACGAGCGGAAGATCGTCGGTGTGATTGGACGCGGCACCGTCGACCGAGACGGTCTGGTACGCGTTGCCGGCGATCAACGCCTGGGCAACTTCTTCACGTTCGATCCCCAACGTCTCGGCCAACTCGTCGACGGTCGGCGCGTGCCCGAGTTGTTGTGACAGCTCGCTGATGGCTTGCCCGAGTTGGAAGTGCAACTCCTTCATCCGGCGTGGAACCCGCAATGCCCAACCGGTGTCGCGGAAGTGTCGTCGAACTTCGCCCATCACGGTGGGAACCGCGAACGAGACGAAATCGGATCCGCGCGTGGAATCGAAACGGTCGACGGCGTTGACCAGACCGAGGCGCGCCACCTGAACCAGATCGTCGTGTGCCTCGCCGCGTCCGTCGAATCGTCTGGCGATGTGTTCGGCCAACGGTAGGCACCTGGTGATCAGTGCGGTGCGCACTCGTTCGTACTCCGGACTGTGGGGCTCGAGGGTCCGCATTTCCTCGAAAACGGGTATGACGTCCCGATATTCGTCGGTGGACCGCCGGCGCGGGCGTGACGGGCCGTCTGCGGAAGCGGTCACAGGCGCCCGCTGAGGGCCTTGGTGAACTTCATGGTCGTGATGTAGCCGACGCCGCCCAGGTTCTCTTCCTGGTCGAGCGAAATCGAATCGGTGAGTTCGGTGAGGATGTGCCACCCGAACGATCGCTGAGTGCTGTCCTCGTACTCCGTGGTTGTCGTCGATACGGATACGTGCAGTTGCGGGGGAGTGAACACGAACCGACACACCAGAACCGAATCAGGCGCAGCACGAACAATCAGATGCGTACAGATTTCGTCCATGGCCAATTTGATGTCGGCGATGGCGTCGAGGTCGAAGTTTTCCTGAATGGCAACAGTGGCGGCCAGTGCACGCAAAATCGACAGCTGATCGAGAGTCGCTTGAATCCTCAACTCCACAACTGGCTGAGTCTGATCCTGATCGGGCTCGAGTGCGCTGAGGTGTGCCATAAGTTCTCCGGATCGTCGTACCAGGGGTCGCGGTGAAGTCTGGTGCCGAGAACGATACCCATCTCGACCTTCACAGTGACCCCCGAACACGAAATTTGGTCGATGGTGGTGCCGGGGTAAACGACACGATTCTGCTCACGACCGTTGGCGATCGCAACATCGGATTACCTCGCGGAACCGCAGACCAAACCACATTTTTGTTCGGAACACCGAAACGAATGGTCGCAACGCACTTGTGACGCCGGTCATGCTGGCGTACTGTTTCAAACCGAGGTTGAGCACACAGCCGATGAGGGATTTATCCGTAATTCTGGAGACCCGTTCATCGTGCGGCTCCTTCGGAGGTCCCTTCTCTTTTGCAGAGTGTAAACCGTTGCGGGATGGGAGAACCATGACTGTTGTTCCAGGATCATCTATTTCAGGCTTTACGAACGCGGCGAAGGGATCGGTAGATTACGGACCTCCCGCGACCGGGACAGCGACCGCATCGTTTCACGCGCACCGCATCAGTGCACATACCGCTGTGATCCACGTTCGTGGCGAGATCGACCTGATGAGCGCCAATGCTTTTCGTGACTTCTTGACGTACCACGTTGCCGCGGACCGGACGCTGGTTGTCGATCTCTCCGAACTCGAATTCATGGGGACGTGCGGCTTGTCCGTGCTGTCGGTCCTGTCGACGCGATCACGCGACGTGGGCGGCACACTCGCGCTCGTCTGCGCCCGCCCGGTTCAGAGGCTACTCAAAGCAGCTGGTCAGGAGTCGATGTTTGCCTGCTACGAGTCGCTGGATCATGCAATCGGACTCGAAGAGACCCGACGTTTCCCGGCTTGATACCGCCCTTTCGCCGATAGTTTCGAGTCACCTACAGTTTCGAGAAATCAGCTTCGTAGAGCCCGTCAGCGTCAGTGCACTTCACTTCGGTGAGTGCCCTTGTGTTGGCGGGCTCTCGGCGGTGCTGTGACGCAGCGGCCGTAGGTTCGGACCACCTCGGTGGCGACGTGATCCCATGAATACGATTCGCACGCTCGGGCCCGACTCTGCCGTGCAAACGCCGCGCCCTCGTCTTCGTCGTCGAGAAGATGCCGGACCGCGCGCGCGGTTTCCACGGGGCTGTTCACCGGCACCCGACGCCCCGTGAGTCCGTCGATCACCGTATCCCGCAGTCCGCCAACAGGAGTCGCGACTACAGGAACTCCGCACGCCATCGCTTCCAGCGCCGCGATTCCGAAAGGTTCGTATCTGGGGGTGCATACGAGGGCGTCGGCCGACCGCATCAGTTTCGGTAGCTGGCGGTGCGGAACGCGTCCCAACAATTGGACTCGATCTGCGACGCCGAGCCGCTCGGCGAGCTTGACCAAGCGGATCGCAACCTCGTCGGTGCTCAGTTGCGCGACGGGTGGCCCGCCGATCACCACCAACTCCGTGTCCGGCAGCGAAGCCAGCGCGGCGACGGCAACATCGAAGCCCTTCTGCTCCACCAGCCTTCCGACGCAGATCAATCGATGCGGCGCGGTCTTCTTCGCGGCGGGTCCCTCCGGGGTGAACGCTTCGGTATCGACGCCCGAGGGCACCATCGTGGTCCGTGATCGTGGTGACCCCTGCCGAACCAGATCGAAGATCTCGTCCGAACTTGTCGCGATCACATGGGTTGCGCCCCTGGCGATCAACGGTTCCAGGTGAGTCCGCTCCGATGGACTGTCGTCGGCTGCTCCGAGGTGTCGGTGCGCCGCAGATCCCAGGGAATGGAATGTCTGAAGTACGGGGATGCCGAGTGAGCGGGTCGCGAGTTCCGTTGCCACACCAGACATCCAGAAGTGCGAGTGCACCACATCGGGTCGGTCGGTACTCCACTGAGCGCGCAGAATGCTGGCAAAGGTGCCCAGGTGGGGGAGTATTTCGGCGTCCGGGAGAGCGTGTGTCGGTCCGGCTTCGAGATAGTCGACGGAGTACCCGGCGCGGGCGCGAACGCGGTCCGGTCCACCGACGTGTGCCCGCCTGGTGAAGACGGTGACATCGTGTCCGGCGCGAACCAGGGCCGCGGACAGTTCGTCGACGTGCAGGTTCTGTGCACCGGCTGCCGAGCAGCCCACCGGTGCGAGTGGATCGGCGTTCACCGACACCATGGAGATCTTCAGCATTCGTCCGGGAGCTATAGCGGGCGAGTACTTCATCGGGTCCCCTCTCCACTTGATCGGTTCGTCTGGGGATACCCGGAGTCCGTGATCTGAACCGGGTTTCGGCGCGGTCAGCGCTGGGCACATTCCAAACACGATGGCGAGGAGTGAGGTTCGATGACAGAACAAATGCTGGTCGACGCAACCGTCGGACTCGGGTTCGAGCGGTACGTACAACGGGTGGCGGTCGGCGTGGGGGCCGGCATAGAGCAATGGTGTTGCAGGCGCGAGCATCCTCTGGAGGCCTACATCGCGTTGGATCGAACTGTGCCGCGTTTCCCTGGGCGTGAGGTGGCGTTGCTGTGGGAGGAGACGTGCGGTTGGGCCCTGGCCGTGGAGACTCGTTCAGGGGAGGACCTCATCGTTCTCGGATATCTGGGCGAACACGCAGTGCCGACCCCGGACGCCGTCGCCGACTTTGCCGCGACACTGGGCACGCGCAACCCGCACTGGGTCATGAACAGGCCACTGGCGGATTCGGACGAGACCGCGCGAGAACTACGAAGCTACTCCGGAAGTGCTTACGCCTGAACAGTATTGAGGTCCGATCAGCTCAGTTGACCACGTCCAGGATGGGATCGAGAACCGGAGTCGCTGCAGCCTCGACGGCAGGATCGTCCATGAGTTTGAAAACGATGTGACCGCCGAGCGCGCCACCGACACCGACCGCGGTGAGCCCCAGCACCGACAGAACTCGCGCCAGCGCGAGTGAATCCTTGCCGCGTAGCCTGTACGACGCGGCAAAAGACCAGATCCCCACAGCATTCGACGCGGCGTGTACCAGCCCCACACGGCGTGCGACGTCGCCACGTTCGGACCAGTCCAGCCAGCCTGTCAGCAAAGCCGGCGGCGTCGAGACCAGCCCGAGCCCGATCAACCGTCGTGCAGTCTGCGGATCGCCTGACACGTCGAAGATCAGCGAAGCCGTCCACGCGCCCGCGGGAATGGTCACGAGGGCGGGATGGATGGGATGCCCGACGAGGGCGCCGCGCAGAAGTGCGGCGACAGTACGCGATCTGTCGGATCGCTCGGTGATCTCGAGGATTCTGCGTCTGATGCCAGTGGACGGACCGTCCAGTCCGCGCGCCGATTCGATTCCGCGGTAAAGAGTTCCGATGTCCATGCAATTCGGCTACCCGGCGTAGACGTCGGGAAACCTCACGACAGGAGTGTCTTGTCGACCGTCATGCTCCGGCGTACGGTCGAAACGAAAGAGATCCGACCGGAGGAGCGAACGATGAAGCTCAATCTCTTTGCAGCGTGGGCGTCGTATTTCCTGGTGCTGGCCACAGTTGTCTGTCTCGGCAGCTTTCTCGTGGCCGCCGGTTCAGGGCACGGTGGTTGGGCGTTGATTGCCGGGCTCGCCGGCGTCGCGTCCATCGGACTGGCGGTTGCCCTGTACACCAGCACCGTTCATCACGACCACAAAGTGCACCGCGAATCCCCACACCTGTTCTGATCAGGACTGCTTCTGATCAGGACTGTGCCAGTCGCGCTTTCTCCGCCTCGATGTCGAAGTTGGCAGGCGGCCAGTCGAGATCGAGCTTTTCCAGAGCGTCGATCAGTAGCTCCGTGACCGCAATTCGGCTGTACCACTTCCGATCACACGGCACGACGTACCACGGCGCGTGCTCGGTCGACGTCTTGTCGAGCATTGCCTGATACGCCTGTTGATATGCAGGCCACAAACCGCGTTCGGTCACATCACCCGGGTTGTACTTCCAGTACTTGTCCGGGCGGTCGAGCCGCTCTTCGAGCCGCTTCTTCTGCTCGTCGAGCGAGACGAACATCGCCACCTTCACGATGGTGGTTCCGGCGTCGACGAGTTCCTTCTCGAACTGGTTGATCTCGTCGTAGCGCGCGCTCCAGACATCCTCAGGGACAAGATCGTGGACGCGCACGACCAGGACGTCCTCGTAGTGGGAGCGATCGAACACACCGAGATAGCCGCCGCGGGGGAGTTCCTTCTTGATCCGCCAGAGGTAGTGATGTTGCTTTTCCTCTTCGGTCGGGACGCCGAAGGCCGCGTGCTGAACTCCCGAAGGATCCACGTGACCGATCACGTGTCGGACCATGCCACCCTTGCCTGCGGTGTCCATTCCTTGCAGGACCAGCAGGATGGAACGGCTGTCCCCGGACCTGCCGTTGGCGTAGAGCAACTCCTGCAGGTCGGACAGGACCGCGCCGCGCTCCTCGAGTAGACGTTCGCCGTCAGCTTTGTTTCCGGTGAATCCCGGAGTGCTGTTGCGATCGAGTTGATCGAGTTCGAACCCGGGCTCCGCCCGCAGTGTCTTGGCGGCCGGTGTTTCCCACAGCGAGTCTTGTGCCATGCCGAAAGAGTGCCACAGGATCGACCCCTGTGGCTCGAAAGTTCGGTCTCGGGCGAGTCAGTCCTCGGCAGGCTTGACGAGGGGATGCGGAACCGACTTGAACTTGGCCGGTGATCCGTTGACCGCAGCAATGCCGGTGATGCCGCCCCACGTCATCATGGTGAGGTAGTCGATCAGCGATTCTGCGGACATCGACTTGTTGGAGATCCACCAGTGCGTCGCGAGCTGAATTCCGCCGACGATCCCGAACGCCCACGGCAGGGAACCGCCGGAATCCATCTCCATCTCGCGAAGACGATTGCCCAACACCGTGGAGAGCAATTCGGCGATCATGCGCTCGGAATCGGCAACGACGTCGCGGTTGGCGCCGGCGCCGTTGGCCATGACGTAGAGGTAGATGTCGGGGTCGGATGCCACCGTCTCGACGTACGCGGTGATGCTGGCCTGGGTGAGTTCGAAATCGTCGAGATCACCGCTGATGGCTTCGTAGATACGCGGCGACAGGATGGTCTCGACGTACCGCATCATCGTGGCGGTGGTGAGGTCGCTCTTGTCGGCGAAGTACCGGTAGAGCACGGTCTTGGACACACCGATCTCGGACGCGATCTCGTCCATGCCGATCTCACGGCCGCGGGCCCGGATAGCAGCGATGGTGCCGTCGACGAGTTCCTCGCGGCGAGCGATCTTGTGTTCGCGCCACCGACGCTTGCGACCGTCGGATTTCTCGGGCTTCGCATCAGCAACGACTGGGCCGTCTACCTGCTCGTTGTCCTGCACGGCATTCTTGGCCACGAGTCATCTCATATCTGTGGTGCGAGCCACGTCCGATCGGTCTACTTTCTGGTCCAGCTTAATGTCCGTGCCTTTATCTCGGGCACTCACATCCGCAGTTCGGGGGATTAAGTCCTAGCGAATCGGACATCGTGTCGCTCGCGCTACGCCGCGTCACACCTTTCGGCACAATGGCGAGGGTGCAGCAACTGAGCCTCTCCGCCTTCGACGACGCCGCCAAGCGTCGGGACCTTCGCAAGATGAAAGTCTTCGCCACTGGCCTCCTCGGCTTCGCGACGGTGGTCTACATCTTCTGCCGGTGGCAGGAATCCCGCGGCGCCGGAGAGTGGGTCGGGTACGTCCGGGCCGCGTCCGAGGCGGGCATGGTCGGCGCGCTTGCCGACTGGTTTGCCGTCACCGCGCTCTTCCGTCATCCGATGGGGCTTCCCATCCCGCACACTGCCATCATCAAGCGTAAGAAAGACCAGCTCGGAGCCAGTTTGAGCTCGTTCGTCGGTCAGAACTTCCTGGCTCCCGAGGTTGTGTCGGCCAAGGTGCAGCAGGCGCAGATTCCGCTCCGCCTCGGTACGTGGATGGCTGAACCTGCCAATGCCGCTCGCGTCGCCGCCGAGACGTCGACGGTATTGCGCGGGATGGTCGAGGTTCTTCGCGACGAGGACATTGCCCAGATCATCGACAACACGATCGTGAAGCGGCTGGCCGAGCCCATGTGGGGACCGCCGATCGGCCGAGTGCTCGGGGAGCTGCTCAAGGACAACAAGCAACTGCCGATCATCGAATTGCTTGCCGAGCGCGCGCATCAGTGGGCACTCGGCAGCCAGGAGACGATCGACCGTGTGATCGTTCGCGATTCGCCGGCGTGGTCGCCGAAATTCGTCGACGCGATGCTGGGGGAGAAGATCTACAAGGAACTCGTCGAGTTCACCTGGAAGGTCCGTTCCAATCCCGAACACGAGGTACGCCTCGCTGCCAACCGCTTCCTGATCGACTTCGCCGATGATCTGCAGAACGACCCGGAGACCATCAAGAAGGCCGAAGGGATCAAGGCGGAGATCATGGGCCGCGAGGAAGTGACGGGTCTGGCGTCGTCGACGTGGCAGGTCGCCAAGCGCCTCATCATGGAGTCGGTCGACGATCCGAACAGCACCCTGCGGACCAAGGTCGCCGAGAACGTGGCCGGCTTCGGAGTCAGGCTGCGAGACGACGAATCCATGCGTGAGAAGGTCGACGGCTGGCTGGTGCAGGGCACCAAGTACATCGCGGAGAACTACACCGACGAGATCACCGGAGTCATCAGCGACACGGTCGAGCGGTGGGATGCCGACGAAGCGAGCCAGAAGATCGAGCTGCAGGTCGGTCGAGATCTTCAGTTCATCCGTATCAACGGCACCGTTGTCGGCTCGATCGCCGGGCTGCTGATCTACACGATTTCGACTCTCATCTTCGGCTGAGCTGTCCGGTATGTGACGTCCACCACGAGTGCTAGCAGTAGTGCTTGCAATAGTTAGCACCCTCTCCTATCCTGGGAAATGTCCACTGGAAAGGGAGGACGCAATGCCAGCGAAGTCGACGAACTCCGATGACGGAGATCGTGAATTATCCGGTGCCGCAGCCGGAGCAAGCGACTTGGCAGCTCGCGTCGTCAGCTCTGCGGCACACGACATCGGGGGGTTCATTCGTGCACAGCGGGAAGCCGCCCAAGTTTCGATGCGCCAACTTGCTCAACTCGCCGGCGTCAGCAATCCGTATCTGAGTCAGATCGAACGCGGATTGCGCAAACCGTCGGCAGACGTACTGGCGCAAATTGCCAAGGGTCTTCGGGTCTCATCAGAAGTCCTGTACGTCCAAGCGGGATATCTCGAACAACGCCCGCACAGTCCCATCAGGGACGCGGTGTTGGCCGAGACGGCCATCAACGAACGGCAGAAGCAAGTACTGCTCGAAATCTACGACTCGTTCTGTCGCGAGAACGAGTCGTCCAGACCAGCCGCAGCGCCCGATTTCGCTGAATCGGCCGCAATTCCAGACACCGAGACTTCACTAGGAGAACAAGATGACTGACAAGAACGCCATCGACAGCGTCAAGACCTCGCTCTACGCCGCTGTCGGCGCAGGCGACCTGGTTGTCCAGGCCGTGGCCGATGTAGTCGCTCAGGTTCGTGAGCGCGCCGAGAACACCCAGGGTGACGTCAACGGCCGTGTCGACGGTGCCCGCGAGAAGCTTGCTTCCGTTCAGGGTGACGTTGCCGAGAGCGTCGAGGCACTGCGCGAGCGTCTCGCCGGCCTGCCGTCCGAGCTGCCCGAAGAGCTCGCCGAGCTGCGAGAGAAGTTCGCACCCGAGGAACTCCGCAAGGTCGCCGAGGCATACCTCAAGGTTGCCGGCGATCTGTACAACTCCCTCGCAGAGCGCGGCGAAGACGCAGTCGAGCGCATCCGCAAGCAGCCCGCAGTCGAAGAGGGCATCGCTGCTGCAGAGTCGGCACTCGGCGACGCCGTCGAGCTGACCGAAGACGCACTCGGAACCGTTGCTCGTCAGACGCGCGCCGTGGGCGAGCAGGCTGCCAAGCTGGCCGGCCGCGCTGCCGGACGCATCTCCGACACCGCAGAAGAGGTCGGCGAGAAGATCGCTGACGCCGGCGAGAAGATCGCCGACGCAGGCGACGAGGCAGCACTGAAGGTCCTCGACCTCGGTGACCAGGCAGACGAGGCTTCCAAGGAAGCTGCTGCTCGCGTGACCGCTGCTGCTTCCGACGTCCAGGAGCGCGCGACCACCGCCGCCAAGAAGGCCGCTCCGGCCAAGGCTGCACCGGCAAAGGCTGCTCCGGCCAAGGCCGCCGCGCCGGCTCCGGCCAAGAAGGCTGCTCCGGCCAAGAAGGCCTGATTTTGCCCAGCTCCACCTGACGAAGGCTCCCGCGCTCAGCCGAGTGTGGGAGCCTTCGTGTTCGTCGGGAACCGGATGAGAACTTAGGATGTAGTTGTGACTCAAGTCGATGGGCTAGTCGGTCTGATCTTTCTCGCACTGAAAGTGCTCGCGTTGGTGGGTGCTGTCTACGCGATCGTTCATGCCGTCAGGCAGCGTCCGGACGCCTTTACCGCGGTCAACAAATTGACCAAGCCGATCTGGCTCGGAATTCTGATCGTTGCGGCGTTGATCCTGCTGGCGACATCCCCTGTCGGTCTCCTGGGCATCATCGCGGTTGTTGCAGTGTGTGTATATCTCGTCGACGTTCGACCGCGCGTGGACGACATCCAGCATGGCGGTTCCCGCTGGTAGCGGGCCGCGGTTTCTGCTCATCCGGTGACGCGGTTCCAGGTCACCGTGTGTTGCCCCACTCTTCGCTCCAACGCTGACAACGCGCGTTGTTCGAGTGATAGTGTCGGTTAACGGCAGTCACACATAGATTGCATCCGTCTGTCGTCAGCAGCAGTCAGGGGTAAATGCATGTCCAGTCGTTCGCGAACCACAGAGCTTCGAGTACTGGCAGGCGCCGTCGGAGTGGGAGCACTCGTCGCGGCAGTCGCTGGGATCCGTCATCGGCGATCCACGCGCGGGTTGACTCTTTCGAGCGACGTCGAGCCCAACGCACTCCTGAAGACTCCGACGCTCAAAGCTGATATCAGTGAGCTGACCACCGACGACGGTGCGATCATCAATGTCCGGGCTTACGGTCCCGTCGACGGCGATCCGATCGTTCTCAGTCACGGCTGGACGTGCTCAACCGAATTCTGGTACCCGCAGGTCAATGCGCTTGCCGGTGAATATCGCGTCATCACCTACGATCAGCGCGGTCACGGACGCAGCACCGTCGGTAATCTTCCGCTCGGCCCGGACGTCCTCGCCGACGATCTTTCTGCCGTGCTGGCAGCCACGGTTCGCGAGGACAAGAAGGCGGTCATCGTCGGTCACAGCATGGGCGGGATGAGCATCATCGCCTGGGCTGGTCGTCACCCCGACGAGGTCAAGAAGTACGCGTCGGCGGTCATGCTCGCGAGCACCGCGAGTGAAAGGTTGATCGCCGAGACCACGGTCATCCCACTGCCCAATCGCTTTCCTCGGGTGCCTGTCCCCGTGGGCCGCGCCATCCTCAGTTCGCCCGTTCCGTTTGTCTCCTCGGGCGCCATGACGAAGGCGATCCAGTACGTCTCGATGTCACCGAACGCGACCAAGGCCGAGATTCAGTTCTGCGAGAACATCGTTCGTGAGTGCAAGCCGCGTATTCGTGGCGGTTGGGGAGCAGCGCTGAGCACCCTCGACATTCACGAGGGACTCGACAATCTCGAAGTGCCGACCACCGTGCTCGTCGGTTCGCTCGATCGGCTCACTCCGCCGGTCCATGCGCGCAAGCTTGCGCAGGTCCTCGACGACGCCGGCAACCTCGAACGGTTGATCGTGTTGCCGGGCGTCGGTCACATGTCGTCGATCGAGAACATCGACGAGTTCGACAAGGAAATCGTGCGACTGCGCAATCTCTAGCGCGCGGTGACTCCGAATCTGCGTAGTTCGAGAGCCGGATTCTTCATCCGAACCTCCGCGATTCGTTCGAGGGAGACGGTTGCAGTCGCCATACCCACGCGTTCTCCCAGAGATGCGACGATGACGCCCATCGGATCCACAATCATGCTCGCGCCTGATCCCGCCGGTGCGCATTGGTCGGCCGCCGCGACGTAGATCGTGTTCTCGATCGCGCGGGCGCGGACGAGAGTTGTCCAGTGATCTTCCTTCAACGGGCCGGGCACCCACTCTGCCGGGAGGAGGAGAACGTCGGCGCCTGCATCGACGATCCGTCGTGTCGTTTCCGGGAAGCGAAGGTCGTAGCAAGTCTGAAGACCGAACCGGACGTCTTCCACGACAAAGGTTTCGGGGTCGTGAATCTCACCGGCACGGACGACGTCCGATTCCTTGTAACCGAAAGCGTCGTACAGGTGCAGCTTTCGGTAGATCGCAACGACACCGAGTTTCGGGGCCAGGGCGACCAAGGTGTTCGAGATCTTGTCGGAGCCCGTAACTGCCTCGTTGATCCCGGCGACTATGTGAATGCCGAGAGTTGTTGCGAGGTCTGCCAGCGCTGAGACGAATTCGCCGTCGAGCGACTCGGCGGTCAAGACGAAACGTGAGTCCATGCTCGGAGCCGTGAACATCGCGTACTCGGGAGCGACCACGATGCGAGCGCCGGATTCCGCCGCTTCGCTCGCCAGTTTCGTGAGTTGCTCGAGATTCGACTGCTTGTCGAGTCCTGGGGCGTACTGTGCGATTGCTACGTCGACCATGTGGTTGTGCCTTTCTGGGCTTGGGGCGCCGGCATTCTCTCGATCTTGCCGAGCACCACGGTGTAACAGAAGATTCCGCCGATGAGTACCGCACCGGTCGCGATGAACGCGCCGGCGAACGAACCGGTGGCGTCGACCACCATGCCGGTCACGATGGGCGCCGCGATTCCGAGCAGATTCGCCACGAAATTGACGATGCCGCCGAGCGACCCGGTGTATCCCTCAGGCGCAATGAGCGCCACGATGGACGAACCTGCGGGGACCGACACTGCCAGTCCTGCTGCTCCGATCGAGAGGAAGATCAGGGCGACTGCGATCGATCCCGCGTATGCCGCTCCCGTGACAGCAAGTGATGCCAGGAGGCTGACCACGAGGACCGTACGGCGGACCTTGGTGACGTCACCCGTTTTGGCCAACCACCTGTCCATCAGGATGCCGGCGATGAGGAACTGTGCGATCACGGCGACGAGCCACGGGATCATCGTGTAGATGCCGCCCTTGAGGAGGTTGACCCCGAAACTCTTCTCCAAGTAGGCGGGGAGCCAGGTCAAGAGCACGTAGTAGGCGTACGTATAGGACGCGTACCCGAGTGCGAGTCCCCAAGTCTTGCGTCGCCGCAGGAGGTAGCCCAGACCATTGAGCGAACCGCTGGTTTCTGCGTCCTCGTCTTCGGCGCCGCCCTCGCGGATGTAGTCGAACTCCGCTTGGCTCAGCCGACCTTTCGCCAGTGCCTCTTTGGGCGTCAGATACAGCAGCCACCAAATCGCGAGGTAGGCCACGGAGAGGATGCCGGTGAAGATGAAGGCCGCGTGCCAGCTGAACGTCGTGACCAAGAACGCCATGATCGGGATGCCGATCACGTTCGAGATCTTGGCACACCCGTCGAAGATGGAAGTCGCGGTCCCACGCTCCTGCTTCGGGAACCATTGGCCGATTGCTTTCCAGCCGGCCGGGACAGTAGGCGCTTCGCCGACACCGAGGACGAGTCGGGCGACCAGGAGCATTCCCAGTCCACCTGCCGCAGCGGAGGCGAACGACGCCACGGCCCAGAGAAACGCGGCAGCTCGATTGACCCACCGCACGCCGATGCGGTCGATGAACGAACCGATCGGCATCTGGAGCATGGCGTACGTCCACAGGAACGCGGACGAGACCATTCCCATTTGCGAAGCGCTGATGTCGAAGTCGCGCATGATCTCCGGTGCGGCAATGGAGAGGTTCACGCGGTCGATGTAGTTGACGAACATGCCGACGCCGAGAACTCCGGCGATACCCCAACGGGCACGGCCGATCTTCGGCGGGACGGCCGCCTTTATCGGTGACGAGCCGGGTTCCGAGGTTTGTGTTGTCATCGAGACTCCCGAATCCGAGTGATCTGATCGAGCGGTCCGGCAAAGCCGGCAGCGAGGGCACCGTGCTGCATGATCAACGCCATCTGATCAGCGCCGTGTCGGACGGCAAATTCTTTCTCTTCCACGCTCCACGCCGGCAGTACCCACGGCTTGCCTGCTTCGGCTGCCGCTGCGGCAACGATAGCGAGGTCGGCAAAATCGCCCTCGGTACGTGTGTATGCACCGCGTTCTCGGCGCAGCGAAAGATCGGACGGGCCAACGAAGACGCCGTCGACGGTGTCCAGTGCCAGGATGTCTGCGATGTTCTCGATTGCTCCGGCATCCTCGATCATCGGGTAGCAACGGGTGAAGGTGTCCTGGCGACGGACCCAGTCGTCGGTGAAACCGCCGTAGTTGGTCGTGCGCCCGCCGGCGAAACTACGGTCGCCTAGCGGTGGGAATTTGGCGAACGCAGTGACTTCCTTTGCATGGGAAGCATTTTCGATGTGCGGAATGACAACGGCAGTGGCGCCGAAGTCGAGAGCCTGCTGAATGGGTCCGCGCTCGGGTCCCAGTACTTTCGCGAGAACCTCCATGTCCAGGCCGCGAAGGAAGGGGATGAATCGCTCGAGGTCGGCAAGGTCGAACGACCCGTGTTCGATGTCGAGGATCACCGCGCCGTAGCCGAGCCCACGCGCAATTTCTGCTGCGGCAAAGCTTGGATCGGACAGCCAGATCGCGTGACGGCGGTCGGCGGGAGTGCTGAACATGCTGGTGGGCTCCTTGGCAGTAGGGATTTTACGACTGATCTGATCGGTGTGACGACCCGCACAGCTGTCGTATACGTCATGTATACACAGAGAATACTTGGTGTGTCCAGAGTCGGTATGATGAATTTGTTACAAGTTCGTCAACCCGGCGGACGCCAGTGCGAAGGGATTGTGATGTCGACACCGGCAACTGCCGACCCGTCAGCCACCCAGGGGCCGGCACGCGACCGCGTCTACGTCTGGTTGCGGGACGAGATCATTCGTGGATCGATCGAAGGGGGGCGATTCCTGGACGAGCTGTGGGTCTCCGGGACCATGGGGGTGTCCCGTACGCCGGTCAGAGAGGCATTCCATCGGCTGGCCGCCGAAAAGTTCATCACTCTCCTGCCGCGCAAGGGCGCGCAGGTCCGAACCGTGACAGCCCGTGAGCTCGAAGAGGTCTACCAGAGCCGGCAACTGATCGAGGGTCACGCGGTGACGGTGCTGTGTGCCCGAGGCTTCGGCGCGCCGACGTCAATGATCGAGCTGATCGAACCGATGGAAGCTGCAGGGCGCGAACGTGATTGGTTCGAGGTTTCCGGTCTCGACCGGCAATTCCATCTTGCGATGGTCAGAGCTGCACAGAACTCGGTACTGACCGAACTCTACGAGTCGCTCCGGTCACGGCAACAGAGAGTTGCGGTGCGCGCCCTGAACGTGGGACCGCACCGCCTGGACACGATCAATGCGCAGCATCGTGCCTTGGTTGAGGCGCTGGACGAATCCGATGCAGACAAGGCTCTCGAAATTCTGGCCGCACACCTCCGGCCGGTACCGGAGGTCCTTGCCCTTTTGCCTGCCGATCAGCCTTAGCTGAATACGACCGTCTTGCGCCCGTGGACCAGCACACGATCCTCGAGGTGCCAGCGCAGTCCGCGTGAGAGCACGAGCTTTTCGATGTCTCGACCCTGGCGGACCATGTCGGCGACATCGTCGGCGTGGTCGACGCGGATCACGTCCTGCTCGATGATCGGACCGGCATCGAGTTCGGCGGTCACGTAGTGGCAGGTGGCGCCGATCAACTTCACGCCGCGGGCGAACGCCTGGTGATAGGGGCGGGCACCGATGAACGACGGCAAGAAGCTGTGGTGGATGTTGATCGCGCGGCCGGCCCAGTGCTCGCACAGTGATTCGGGAAGCACCTGCATGAAGCGTGCAAGAACCACGGCATCGGGGTTGTGAGCGTCGACCAGGGCGCGGACCTTCTCGAAGGACGGTCCCCGTTCGGCCGGGTCCTTGGCGAACGGAACGTGGTGGAAGTCGATCCCGTGGCGCTCGGTGACACTGCGCAGGTCCTCGTGATTTCCGATGACGGCGCTGATCTCTGCCGGAAGTTCTCCGCCCGCGGCGCGGCCCAGGAGGTCATGCAAGCAGTGACCTTCCTTGCTCACGAGCAGCACGATCTTCTTGGGTGCGCCGGAGTCGTGAAGAGTCCACTCGGTTTCCGGACCGATCTCGGCCGCAACAGCTTTGAAACGTTCACGAAGCTCGTCGATGCTCATGCTCACAGACGACGCACGGACCGCCTGACGCGTGAAGAACCATCCGGTGTCGGCATCGGCGTGGTATGCGGCCTCCACGATCCATCCACCGACGTCGGTGAGAAAGGTCGAGATGCGTGCGACTATGCCCGTGGTGTCGGGGCAGCCGAGGGACAGAACATAGCGACGATCGTCGATCGAAGGTGCAGCGGTCATGCGGCCTAGTCTCTCAGGTGCGGCTGCGGCGACGGTCGCGTGGTGGTGTGCCAAGCTTTCCATCATGTCTGAAGCTGCACTCACTCGTTCCCAGGTTGCCGCGATGGTGGACCACACTCTCCTCAAACCCGAAGCCACCGCGGCCGATGTGACCGCCCTGATCGACGAGGCACGCAGCCTCGGTGTGCTGGCCGTCTGTGTCTCGCCGTCGATGTTGCCGATTCGCGCCGACGGACTGGTGACGGCGGCCGTCGTCGGATTCCCGTCGGGGAAGCATCATTCACTGGTCAAGGGTGCCGAGGCGCGACTGGCCGTCGATCAGGGCGCAGCCGAGATCGACATGGTCATCGACGTGGGAGCGGCGGTCGCGGGCGACTACAGCGCTGTGCTCGCAGACATCCTCACCGTCCGTGAGGCGATGGGGGAGAGTGCGATCCTCAAAGTGATCCTCGAAACCGCTGCTCTGTCCGACGAGGCCATCGTCGAATGCTGCCGCGCGGCCGTGCGCGCCGGGGCGAATTTCGTCAAGACCTCCACCGGATTCCATCCCGCGGGTGGGGCGACGGTCGAGGCCGTCGAACTGATGGCACGGACGGTCGGCCCAGGCGTGGGAGTCAAGGCCAGTGGCGGAATACGTACGACGCAGGCCGCACTCGACATGATTGCGGCCGGCGCCACCCGTCTCGGATTGTCCGGAACCCGAGCAGTATTGGACGGTCTGACCGACTAGGTCAGCAGGCCGCAGCTGTCCGGCACCGCCGAGGCGTTCTGGTTGTTCGCGTCGGCGACGGGCATGGCGTAAGCGCCGCCCTCCAGTGAGATCTGGATTGCGTCGTCGGTGACGGTCAGCTTGGTGGGCTTCATGTCCAGCGGGTACGTCTGCAGGCTGTCGGTGAGTGTCTGGACGATGCCGTCGACCAGGTCTGTCGGCAGACCCAATCCGAGAATCTCGGCGCCGACGGTCTGAACGTCGACCACACCGTTGGTGACGGTGGGCTTGACCGTGAGCTTCGCGAGCCCGACCGGTCCGACGTCGAACGCGAGTGTTCCGGCGCTCGAGTCGGCGGTGACGCCGGAGACGAGGCCACCGAAGGTCTGCTCCTGCAAGGTGGCGAGAATGCCTGCCGTAGACCAGGTGACGTCGGCGCTGGAGCTGCCGATGGTGCCGCTGTTACCCGCCGAGGGCTGCAAGTTGATGTCGTTCACCTTCGCGTGAACCTGCATGCCCGTTGCGGGGCCGAACGAAGAGTCGTCACTGTCGATGCTGATGTACGGCACCTTCTTGTCGACTGCCTGCAGGAGTACGGGCTTCCAGCTCAACCCGACGTCGACCTGGGATCCCAGTTCGCTCTGGAACTGATCGGCCATGCAGGTCTTCACCTGGTTGCGTACGTACAGTTCTCCACCGACGAGTGCCGCCACGAGCACGGCGATCACCACGAGAAGGATGACGAGCACTCGGTTGCGCGGACGAGGGTTGTTCGCTGCGACAGTCATTCGCCAGATTCTTCCCGACGAGTCTGAACGAACTCTGTGAATACGCACTTCCTCATTCCTGTGATGCGCGACACAGTCGCCCGTAGTCTGTTCGAAACGGCGTTTTCGACGGTCACCGGAGGTGGTCATGGCTTCGGACTACGAATCACTCGAGCTGCTGGCGCTGCGACAGTGTGGATTCGTCACGGCTCTCCAAGCGTCCGAACTGGGTTTCGGTCTGGCGTCGATGGAGGAGATGGCGGAATCCGGAACATGGACATGTGAGTGCCGCGGACTCTTTCGCCTCGAACGCGTCAGACATACTGCCTTGGACGAATTTGCGAAGTGGTGCACGTGGTTCGCCGGTAGCGCCACCGTCTCGCATTACAGCGCCGCAGATCTACATGGCCTCGGGCACCTGCAACCTCGCTTTATTCATCTCTCGACAGCGCACCCACTCGCGGCGCCGACCCGCCAAGTCGCCCTGCACCGACTGCCGCTCGCGGACGACGAGTGCGAACAGATCGGACCCATCCGCATCACCACGCCTTTGCGCACCGTGCACGACCTCGCATCCGGTGGAATTTCTCAAGTTCTGCTCAACGAAGTAGTCGCCGATGCGGTAGCGATAGGTCGACTCGACGCGCACGAGTTGTATCTCTCGTGTGAAAACGCGAGCATCGACGTTGCCGTCCGAGTGGAGTTGGCGCTCGCCGCAAGCCTGTAGTCGAGATAGTATTTTGAGCTTCTGCGACCTTCTGGCATCACGTTCGAAATCGAATATGAGACCAATATCAGAGATTTGAAATGCGCTACTTCGGGGCGAATATTCTGACTTCAGTCCAGGTGGAGCGATATCTGCACCAGTACTTCGGGACTTTCGACCCATGATCGCTGCAGCTTGGTGATGTCGGCGATGAACTAATTCGGCGAAAAGCGTAGTTACTTTACAGTCAATGGGATAACGTCACGGCATCAAAAGCAGACGGACGCTTGTCCTGGACGGCTGTCTGCTCCCGTGTGCGAGAGGGATGTGGATGTCCGTGAGTGGTGTTCGTCGTATTGTCGGTGGTTTGAGTGCGTTTGCTGTTGCTGCGGGGTTCGCGGTGGTGGCGGGTGTCGGGGTTGCTGGTGCGGCTCCGGTGACGGCTGAGTTCAATTCCGATGGGTACAAGGTGACTCGGACGATCAGTAACGGCACGCCGTCCGAGGGTGATGTGATCACGTCGAAGACGGTGTTCAAGCGAACTGCTGGGGTTCACAATCTGTATGCGGTGCGCGATTTTCATCCGGCGTGTATGACGTATGTCGATGGTTCGGCGACGGTGAACGGTAGTGCGTTCCGTGTCAACGAGGTGGCTACTGATTCTGTTCGGTTGAGTGCGGGTGCTACGGAGTGGCCGATGTGGGGCGGTGACGTCAAGACGTTCGAATTCCAGTATCGCGTCGGCGCGGATTGTGCTCGTGGTACCAATTTGTCGACGACGGTGCATTTCGACGGGACGGTGTTCGTTGACGACACGACGAATGGTCGTGGCCCGTCGATCAATGTTCAGAAGAACGTCTCGACGACGGCCGTGTCACCGGTCAGTGGCGCTCAGGTGGGGCAGCCGGTGACGTTGAGTGCGACGGTGACCGGTGGTGCCGACGGTGATTCGGTGGAGTTCTTCGACGCAGGTTCCAAGATCGGTGCGGGCGCGCTCGCCAATGGTGTTGCAACACTTGCCTGGACACCGACCACCCGTGGAGATCACTCGATCACAGCGAAGTTCGCCGACACGGCGCGTGCCGTCGGTTCCGCTTCGGCAGCGCTGATCGTGAACGTTTCGCAGGCCGATGCTCAGTCCAGTACGACGCTGGCGCCGATCTCGGGCGCGCAGGTCGGCAAGTCGACCACTCTCAAAGCGACTGTGTCCGCGTCGGGCACCGGTGGAACGGTCACGTTCAAGGTCGGCGGAACGGTGCTCGCTTCGGTGCCGGTGGCAGGCAACGGTGAAGCGACCTACGCCTGGGTTCCGACGGTTGCCGGTGCGCAGAACGTCGAGGCTGTGTTCGCCGGCAGATCCGGCGTCACCGGGTCGAGTACCACCGCGAATGTGACAGTCGCCGAACAGCCCGCCGGAACAACAAGCTCCACAACAGATCTCAGCGTAGTAGCGGGGCAGGTCGGCGTTGCACAGACGATCTCCGCTCAGATCAGTCCTGCAAATGCCGGTGGCACAGTCACCTTCAAGGACGGTGAGACCGTCATCGGCACGGCTACGGTCGATTCATCCGGGAAGGCCAGCCTTTCGTGGAAGCCCGCAACTCAGGGTCAGCGAATTGTCGCGGCGGAGTACTCGGGCGCCGGCACGGTGACGGCATCCTCCGATCAGGTCTCCGTCCAGATCGCCGCACCGGTCGACGGTGAAGAACCAGGCAACGGCACCGGTTCGCTCGGCAGCCTCGGCAACATCTTCGGCTCCTAGCAATCAATACCCGGTGATGCCCCGCCCGCTTCAGGTGGTGGGGCATCACCCATATCCCTCACTTCTCGAGAAGGAAAATCTATGTCTGTAGGTTCTGCACGTCGTGCAGTTGCAGGTTTGAGTGTGTTTGCTGTTGCTGCGGGTTTCGCGGTGGTTGCGGGTGTCGGGGTTGCTGGTGCGGCTCCGGTGACGGCGGAGTTCAATTCCGATGGGTACAAGGTGACTCGGACGATCAGTAACGGCACGCCGTCCGAGGGTGATGTGATCACGTCGAAGACGGTGTTCAAGCGAACTGCTGGAGTTCACAATCTGTATGCGGTGCGCGATTTTCATCCGGCGTGTATGACGTATGTCGATGGTTCGGCGACGGTGAACGGTAGTGCGTTCCGTGTCAACGAGGTGGCTACTGATTCTGTTCGGTTGAGTGCGGGTGCTACGGAGTGGCCGATGTGGGGCGGTGACGTCAAGACGTTCGAATTCCAGTATCGCGTCGGTGCGGATTGTGCTCGTGGTACCAATTTGTCGACGACGGTGCATTTCGACGGGACGGTGTTCGTTGACGACACGACGAATGGTCGTGGCCCGTCGATCAATGTTCAGAAGAACGTCTCGACGACGGCCGTGTCACCGGTCAGTGGCGCTCAGGTGGGGCAGCCGGTGACGTTGAGTGCGACGGTGACCGGTGGTGCCGACGGTGATTCGGTGGAGTTCTTCGACGCAGGTTCCAAGATCGGTGCGGGCGCGCTCGCCAATGGTGTTGCAACACTTGCCTGGACACCGGCTGACGTCCGAACCCACAGCGTGACGGCCAAGTACCTCGGAAATGCAAAGGTGGCGACCTCCACGTCGTCAGCTGTCGACGTCGTCGTGTCCGAAGCGGACAAGAGCACTGCAACCGCGATCACCGGCCCCGCAAGTGCAGTTGCAGGTGAGTCCGTGACCGTCGAGGCTACGGTGTCGCCTACTCCGGCGGGTGGCACGGTGCAGTTCAAAGACGGTGCAACCGACCTCGGCGGCGCCGTTACCGTCGATGCCAACGGCAAGGCGTCGCTGACGAATTCCTATGCAGAAGGCGCGCATTCGATCGTGGCGGTGTACTCCGGTTCCGGTGTCTACCAGACTTCGACGTCGGCGCCCCATGCGCTGACAGTCGCTCCGGTGGTGGTCGAGGAGAACACAACGACCACCCTCGTCGGCCCGTCGACGGCGTCGACCGGTGAGGCATTGTCGTTCACTGCCTCTGTCTCGACCGGTGTTGCAGGTGGCACCGTGCAGTTCAAGGAAGGTGGCAGGGATCTGGGCCCCTCGGTTCCAGTGGACGCCACGGGTAAGGCGACAACCATGCCGACCTTCACCGTGGCGGGCGAGTACAGCATCACCGCAGTATTCTCGGGTTCGGGCAACTACCTGGGTTCGACGTCCAACACCCAGACTGTGAACGTCAAGGCGCCGGCTCCCACCGACCAGCAGACCGAGACGGTCTTGACCGTTCCGGCGGATGCAAAAACCGGTACGGCAGTGGGTCTCTCCGTGGCGGTCACTCCGTCGCCGGTGGGTGGCACGGTGCAGTTCAAGGACGGCTCGGGCAATCTCGGCTCGCCGGTGCCGGTCGTCGAGGGCAAGGCGTCGATCATGCACGAGTTCGCGAGCGTCGGTACGCACGACATCACGGCCGTCTACTCGGGTGCAACAGGATTCCTCACCTCTACCTCGGCCGCTCAGTCGGTTTCGGTCACGGCTCCGGCCGCGGAGGATCAGGAAACGTCCATCACCGTGAGCGCTCCGGCGTCAGCGGTCAAGGGCGCGAAGGTTGATCTCGTTGCGGCAGTGGCACCTACGCTCAGCGCAGGAACCGTTCAGTTCATGGACGGAACCACCCCGATCGGTGGACCGGTTGCGGTAGTGAACGGCAAGGCCACGCTCTCGCACACCTTCACCGAACTCGGTGATCGCCGAATCACCGCGGTGTTCAGCGGAACCGACGGCTACCTCGGTTCCGAGACCCAGACTGCAGTCACCGTCAAGATCACGGCAGAGTCCGACGGCGGAGAGCCCGGCAACGGCGGCAGTTCGACAGGTTCGCTGGGAAGCCTGGAAAACATCTTCGGGTCCTAGCCCGACGCCTGCACACAGACGCCTCGCCGCAGAGACAACTTCTGCGGCGAGGCGTTTCCCGTCTGCGAGTTCAGGGGTTCGGCGCTACGACATGCCATGGCACCGTCAGGATGCAGTCGCGAAGACGTCGTCGCGCGGGCTGCACGGGAATTCCTTGCGCCCGAAGAATTTCCAATGCGGCAGCCCAGCGATGTCGAGGTCCGAAGGAGGCGTGTGGCGCAGCGGTGGCCCAGGCTCGATCGGCCGCGCTGAGCAGCGCGTGGATCGGCTCACCTGGAACGTTGCGGTGAATGAGAGCCTTCGGGAGACGTTCTGCGATGTCGGAAGGACGCTCGATGTCGAAGGGGTCCCAGGCCAGTGTCAGGGTCAATGGACGATCGGCGTCGAGAAGCACCCAGGCGCAACGCCTTCCGAGCTCGTCGCAGGTTCCGTCGAGTAGCAGTCCGCCCGGGGCGAGGCCGGACTGAATGTGTGCCCACGCAGAGTCCACAGCGTCCTCCGGGTATTGCCGGAGGACGTTGAAGGCGCGTACGAAAACGGGTGTGAGACCGGCCAGTTCGAATCCGCCACGGGCGAAGCTGACACCGTCACGACTCTCGACCACGCGGGCGGGGTCGATCTCGAGCCCGATGACGCGTCGATCCCGCCGGACAGCGGTGAGGCGGCTTGCCATCTCGAAGGTGGTGTCCGGCCTCGCCCCGTACCCGAGGTCGACGATCAACGGATCGGCCGCATTGTTCAGGGCGCGAGCGATAGTGCGGTTGTGGACGATCCACCGGTCACTTCGTCGCAGTCTGTTGATCCCCGTCGTGCCACGGGTGATGACCCCCTCGATCTTCGGGGGTGGAGCCTTCTTCACGTCGGCTTCAGCGTGCGGCGAGCCAGGTCGCGGTGACCTGGGCTTCGGTGCGGAACAGATCGACGAGGTTGATGAGCATGAGCTGTTCCAACTTCGCGCCGATGAACGGTATGAAGACCTTCGCCTCGGACGTGGTTCGCAGCGTGGACCCGGTCTCGGTCGCGAACAACTCCATGGTGCCGGACAGATTCCCCGGCCCGGCCGGGATGGACGCTTCGTACGTTCCGGTCACGGTGTCGCCGAAGGCGCCGTACGACTCCTTGCGCGTGATGACCAGATCCTTCTTCATCACCGTCTGAGCAATGTCCGGCAAATCGGTGCGCGGGAGAATGTGGTGCAGCACGAGATCGATTCCGGAATCGGTGACCTCGAAATGTTCCACATGGTTCTCGGAATGCTTGCGCATCTCCTCGACGCGGGCCTCCCAGTACGAGCGGTCCGCCAGTGCCGCGTAGACCTGCTCGGGGGAGTGCTGATAGCGGGCGGAGTAGTCGATGCGGCGAGCCATGATCGGAAAGAATACCTGTTACGCGCTGTGACAAGCCAAATTGGCCGTATCCACAACTATCGCCGCCCGCAGGATTTTACTTCGCGATCCACTCCCGGGTGAAGTCCTGTTCGGCCTGGATGAGCCGGACAACCTCGTCGACGATCGCGCTTTCGATCTTTCCGCCGAGGAACGGGATCTTGACCTCGACCTCACCCTCGATCTCGAGAGTGGCGGAGTTCTCGTCACCAGTCAGGACCTGCGTGCCCTCGATACGGGCGGGAACACCGTCGACGTGGGCGGAGAAGGTGCCAGTGGCCTTGCCGTCCTTGAAAGGAGCCATCGTCTCACTGCGCTTGATGACGATGTCGCCGTTGACGACCTTCGACACCATGCTTGGGAGATGCTCGGCGGCGATGATCTGCGACATCGTGACCGCGACGGTCTCGTCGCGAACGGTCAGCTCTTCGATCGCCGCGCCGGGACCGCCGACAGCGACGATTCGGTCGCGCCAGTACTGCTCGGAGGTCACCGCCTCATGGACCTTCTCGGCGGGGACTGTGTACTTCGACGAATGCTCGATGCGACGGCTCACGATTGTGGAGGCTACCGTTTATCGATGTGTGGGACGTAACCATTGGCAGACGCGTCGTGGAATCAGGCGCTTTCGTGTCCGAGAACGTTGACTTGTCGGGATTGACGACGCTCCGAATTGGGGGACCGGCGCGGCTGCTCGCCGAATGCCCGACGACGCAGTCGTTGATCGACGTCGTGACGCTGCTCGATCGCGAGCAGATCCCGACGCTGATTCTCGCCGGCGGATCGAATCTCGTGATCTCGGACGCGGGATTCGACGGAGTTGTCGTTCGTGTGGCCAACACCACCGTGAGCCTCGACACGGACCGCGTCATTGCCGAAGCGGGCGCAGTGTGGGACGAAGTAGTCGGCCAATCCGTCGCCGCGGAACTGGGCGGCCTCGAATGCCTGTCCGGGATTCCGGGCTCGACCGGTGCGACGCCGGTGCAGAACGTCGGCGCGTACGGCGTCGAGGTGGGCTCGCGGCTCCGGCAGGTTCAATTGCTCGACCGACGCAGCGGCGAAGTGTCGTGGGTCGAACCGTCGAAACTCGAGTTGGGCTACCGGTCGAGTGTTCTCAAGCATTCCGATGCAGCAGTGGTTCTCGCCGTCGAATTCGATGCGTCGACCGACGGATTGAGCGCCCCGCTCGCGTACCGCGAACTGTTCACCGCACTCGGGGCCGAGGAAGGCGAGCGGTTGCCTGCGTCGCAGGTCCGCGAGGCGGTTCTGGGATTGCGGACCGGCAAGGCGATGGTGCTCGATCCGTACGACCACGACACGTGGAGCGCGGGTTCCTTCTTCACCAACCCCGTGGTGCCGGACGACAAGCTGCCTGCTGTGCTCGGAGCAATAACCGAACAGCTCGGAGACGTCACCGTGCCGCAGTTCCCGGGCAGTGGTGGAACCAAGCTCTCGGCCGGATGGTTGATCGAACGGGCCGGATTCTCCAAGGGTTATCCCGGTGAAGATGCACCGGCCAGGCTGTCGACGAAACACACCTTGGCGTTGACCAACAGAGGGTCGGCAACGAGCGCGGATGTGGTCTCGCTTGCGCGGACGGTTCGCCACGGCGTCGAAGCCGCGTTCGGTGTCCACCTGGAACCGGAACCGGTAACTGTGGGCTGCACCATCTGATTCCTGACGGAGCCCGCAGGTAGCCTGTTGAAGTGCATGAGCTGGGTGGTAGGAGAAGTCGTTCGCGTCTTGTTGCGTTGGTAGCTGTGATGCTCGCTGTGATGGTGGCCGCCGTCGGCTGCACGATCGGTGGCAAGGACGGACAGGGCGGTGCGGCGGCCGCCGAACCAGCACCTGTTGCGACCGTGGTGTCGACGCCGGCACCCGGTACCAAAGACGTCAGCCCGGTCGCGCCCGTCTCGGTTGCGGTGACCCAGGGAACACTGGCCGACGTCAATCTCAGCAACGCGGCCGGTAAGGCCGTCGCCGGACAACTCTCGCCTGACAAGACGACGTTCACCGTCAGTGAGGCACTCGGCTACGGCACCACGTATTCGTGGTCGGGCTCGGCAACCGGAACCGACGGCAAATCCGTGCCAGTGCAAGGGAGCTTTACGACGGTTGCCCCGGAGTCGACCACCGGCGCCACCCTCAACATCGCCGACGGCCAGGAAGTTGGTATCGCGGCACCGATCACGTTGCAGTTCGACAACTCCGTCGTAGACAAGGCGGCCGTCGAAAAGGCGCTTGTCGTGACCACCGTGCCGCCCACCGCCGGATCGTGGGCATGGCTGGCCGACGACAACGGCGGGTCACGGGCCCATTGGCGACCGGCCGATTACTGGGTGCCGGGCACAACTGTCCATCTGGACGCCAAGCTCTACGGCTTGAACTACGGCGGTGGCGCGTACGGCGACCAGGATCTCACGCTCGACTTCACGATCGGTCGTAGCCAGATCGTGAAGGCGAACGCGCCGAGCCACCGCATGCAGGTGGTGCGAGACGGTCAGACGATCATGGACATTCCCGTCAGCTACGGCGAGGGAAACGAACCTCGAAACGTCACGCGCAGCGGCATTCACATGGTGACGGAGAAGTACGAAGACTTCATGATGTCCAATCCGCCGTTCTACGAGAACGTGCGTGAGCGTTGGGCGGTGCGCATCTCCAACAACGGCGAATTCATCCACGCCAATCCTGAGACCACCGGGGTACAGGGCTCGTCGAACGTCACGAACGGTTGCATCAACCTGTCGACATCCGACGCGCAGGAATACTTCGGAACCGCCCTCTACGGTGACCCCGTCGAGGTGACCGGCACGTCGATCGACCTGTCGCCTGCGGACGGCGACATCTACGACTGGGCGATCGATTTGCCGACCTGGAAGTCGATGTCTGCACTGGCGTAAGTCTCTACTGCTGTGAACCGAGAAATCCGTCGACGAGCGGAACCATCAGGGCGTTGCTTGCGTCAATACAGGTAAGCGCTGTCGGCTCGGGGGAGTCTGACGGGGATTTCGACGTCAGGGGGCAGCGGTGGGCATTCCATTTCTGGAAGATGTGCTTGGCAGGATCTCCGAAGCGACGCAGGCCGTCCCGTCCGGCGTGGCGGCGTTGCCAGTTGTCGGCGCTCCCATCGCGAGCGCAATCGCTACATCTGCTCTGGTGCAATCCGTAACCGACGACCGCGGCGCGTTCGACGACGAGATGGCTGTTGCGACCGCCGACGCCGATGCAGAGCGCGCACGAGCCTGGGGTGAGCGCGATGCCCTCACCGCCCAGACGTCATCGCTCGAGTACAGCGAACATGCAATCGTGGACGACGATCCTTTCGATGCGATGTCGCACTCCGAAATCTTCGACCACGTCAGCGAGATGAATCCGGCAACCCTGAGTGCAATCGGTGAGGCCTGGAAGGCCATTGCCGGCCGGGTGGAATCTGGCATCGGGAAGTTCCAGAACGATGTGAACGGTGCAATCACCGAAGGCTGGCAGGGGCGCGGCGGCTCGGCTGCGTTGGAAGCAGTGCTGGCCTACTCGGCTGATGCGGGTGAGCTGAAGGTGCGGGTCGATCTGATCTCGAACAAGATCGAGGAGGCGAAGATCGCACTCGACGAGGCCAAACGCTCGATTCCGGCACCCGACGGCGCCTCGACGGTCGAGAGGTTTCTCAGCCTGGTTCCCGGGGCTACGTGGAAGCAGGCCCAATACGAAGCGGAAGAAGCCGAACGTCAAGCGCGCCAGGTGATGAAGGACGTGTATCTGCCGTACATGAAGCGTGCGGACGACCAGGTGCCGATCCTCCCGGCCGCTTTCAATCCGGTCACCGGCAATGGCGGGGCTGGAAGTGGCGGGGCTGGAAGTGGCGGGGCTGGAAGTGGCGGCGCATTCGGTGGTGGTGGTTCCGGCGGAGGTATGGCCTCGGGAACGGGGAACGGGCTCGGCGCGCCATCGGCGTCGGGTGGCGGAGTTGGTGGAGGAGTGGACGGTGGAATCTCCGGCGGTGCAAATCCGGCCGGAGACGGTTCCGGTCAGAACCCTTTAGGCCCCAATTCCGGAAATGGTGACAACCGTAGTGGTGTTGACACCCAAGGGAATTCCGGTGCCGACGCCGCCCGGTCCGCAAACGATTCCGGCCCGGCCGGGACCACCGCGGCACATGCCGGTCCACTGTCCGCCGGTGCAGCGCCGGATGGCCTTGCCCGTGCAACTCCGAATGGTGCTCAGCTCGGTTCCGGCGTGCCGTCAGGCCTGGTGGGTAGCGGTTCGGGTGGAGGTTCTGCCGGTGGAATCGGTACCGGCGGCTTCGGGCCAGGTGGAGCCCTCGGACCTGGAGGCCCTGGCGGCGGCGGTGGCCTCGCCGGTGGCGGACGTGGGGGAGTCAACGGAACTGGCGGTACTTCGGCGACGGGCGCGCAGAGCGGTCGGGGCGCGATGGGTGGCGTCGGCGGCATGGCACCGGGACGAGGGCAAGGGCAAGACGAAGACAACGTTCACGACACCCCCGGCTACCTCGTCACCGTCGAGAACGGTAACGCCCTGATCGGCGACCTACCCATGGTCTCCCCGGCGGTACTGGGCGAATGACCACCATGCAATGGCAGTTCACCGGCCTCGAATTCCAGATTCTCTGGGAAGCGGTCGGACGTGACCGACTCCCGTACCCGCTGCGGTTTCGTCCGGCGGCCGACACCATGATCGAGTTGACAGCGGCGCGACGTCGAGCGGGAGCGCACCTGTCTGCCGTGCTCGACGATCGGCTGCATCACGTTCTCGGTGCTCTTGCGAATCCTGATGCTCGTGTGGAGGTTTCCGGTTTCCATGGGCAGAAGATGAGTACGGTGACGCGATTGCACGGTGTTGTTGCCGGCGACCTGGGTGTGCTCCTGACTCAACTGCCCGGCAGGACTGTCGACTGTGGCTCCGACGTGGTTTTCACCGTGGCACGCCCATCGGCAATTCCGCGGATGCTCGTCGATCACCTGCCGACCTGCCCCGCTGGATCGGAGCGTGGCCTGAACATCGAAAGGCCGAAAACTGCCGGGAGGCAGAGCTTTCTGAGCAGCGCAGCCGGTGCGCGCGGGAGCGAGGAAGTGAGCAGATTCTTCGGCCGAGAGCGGACCTCGATCGGTGAAGTCACCGCATACCCGGGAGGAGCCGTCGACAGCAGGCCGACAGACGACGGAATAACATTCCACTGGTACGACTATGCCGGCGACGGTCGGTACATCATCACCGCGGGTGAAACCGTGAGTGCCCGCGGCGCTTCCGCGGAAGTGACGGAGGCCGAGATTGCACGCAATCTCGACTCCGTCCTCCGTCAGTCGATTCGCCCGAGGCTCTAGCTGTTCGGTGCGATTCGAACTAGCTGGTGGTGCGATGGAACCGACCGGGGCTTGCCTGATCCCGCGGCTTGACGATGATCTGATCGAGGTTCACATGTGACGGCCGCGACGCGACAAAACCGATGATCTCGGCGATGTCCTGCGCCACCAACGGTGTGATTCCCTCGTACACCTTGTCGGCCTTGTCCTGATCACCCTCGAACCGGACGAGTGAGAACTCGGTCTCGACTGCTCCGGGCGCGATTTCGGTCAGTCGAACGGGCTTACCCAACAGTTCACCGCGCAATGTCCGATGAAGGACGGCTTGAGCGTGTTTGGCGGTGGTATAGCCCGAGCCGTTGTCGTATGCCTCCAGCGCGGCCACCGAGGTGATGGTCACGACCAGACCGTCACCCGAATCGATCAGCTTGGGCAGCAGTGCCTTCGTCACACGCAACGTGCCCAGGACATTGGTCTCCCACATCCACCGCCAGTCGTCCAGATCGGCGTCCAGGACTGTTGCCAGACCCTTTGCACCACCCGCGTTGTTGACCAACACGTCGACACGGGGGACCACGGCCGCGAACGCGTCGACGGAATCCTCGTCGGTGACGTCGAGTTCGAGAGCGGTACCACCGATTTCCTCGGCGATCTTCTCGAGACGATCGACGCGGCGAGCACCGATCACGACGTGGAATCCCTGAGCTGCCAGGGTGCGGGCGGTGGCCTCACCGATTCCGGAGCTGGCTCCGGTGACTACGGCGATGCGGGCATCGGAAGAAATGGTCATGATGCAATCGTAGGGCTAGTCGGCGGCATACTCTGCTTCCCGTTCGATGGATTCGATGTGACGACGCGGTACCTTGACCGGGCCAGGGGTGTAGGTGACGGCGCGCAGCGCGCCGCTGTACCGGAATGGTCCGTGGCGTCGTCGTACTTCCCACGACACAGGTCCTCTGGCGTCGACCCCGACCGAGATGCCGGTCCACGGCGCCATCCCGACCAGTTGTACTTGCCCGAGCAGTTGGCCCGCGTGAATGCCGTCGACGCTGACGTGGAGATCCCAACGCAACCGCGGTAACACAGCCACGGACACGTCGATTCGCTTGGTGCCGACCGGCAATGGCCCCGCATCGACCACGGAGTAGGAACCGAAGGCGTTGTATCCGAGATGCAGGTTGCCGTCCTCGACGTAGAGAAGATATCCACCTTGTGGATCCCCATGGGCGACAAGGACGCCGGCGTCGCCTTCGCGGTAACCGTCGAGTTCGATCGTGATGTCGAAGTCACGGAACCCGATCAGTTTGGATGAGCGGTAGCGCTCCAGTGGGGGCGTTCCCGCAAGTAGTCGCACCGGGCGTGAGAGTGCCTCCTCCTCCGGACGGCGAACCGCGCCGACGGTATTGCCCAGTAGAGGAAACACGGTGTTCGCCCACGCCGAGTGGTCCCAGGCCTCGGCGAGTTCGCGAACCTTGTCGGGAAACCGTGATGCGAGGTCGTCGAGCTCGGTCGGGTCGGCTCGGACGTCGAACAATTGCCAGTGCGGTTTGTCGATGTCAGCTGGAGCGAGCGCCAGCAGTTTCCATCCGTCCTTGTAGTAGCCGCGGATTCCGGTCACCTCGGTGTACTGCTCGGTGTGGGTACTCGGAGCGGTGGGTGAACGCAGAACCGACGCGCTCGACACACCGTCGAACTCCTTGACCGGCAGCCCGTTTCGCACGGTGGGGGTTTCGATTCCGGCCAGTTCGAGAAGCGTCGGCGTCAGGTCGGTGACATACGCGAACTGGTCGCGGATCCCGTTGTCGCCCGCTTCGGGTTTCAATCCCGCGGGCCAGGACAGGAGGAAGGGAACACGGATCCCACCGGCAAAGGATTGCCCTTTGTAGAACCGGAAGGGGGTGTTGGACGTCTGCCCCCATCCACGTGGATAGTGCACGCCCAATTCAGGTCCGCCGATGAGGGATTCGTCGTGTGGGACATCGCCCACCCAGTCCGGATCCTGAATATGTGCGAACTGCGCGAAGTAGCTTCGAGTCCCGTCCGAACCGCCCTCGGCGGTGCCGCCGTTGTCCGAGGTGAAGACGATGATCGTGTTGTCGAGTTCGCCCAGTTCGTCCAGGGTGTCGACGATGCGTCCGACGCTCTGATCGATCGAGTCGACCATCGCCGCGTACACCTCCATGTAGCGGGCGAACCGAGACTGCACCTCCGGCGTGAGCGAATCCCATTCGGGCACGTCGAATCCGGGTTCGGAGTTACGCGGTGCCTGTCGTGTCCCCTCCGGAAAGAGTCCCTGCAGTAGCTGAGAGGCGAACCGCGACTCGCGGATTCGATCCCAGCCCTCGTCGTAGCGACCGCGGTATTTCGCCTGATCGGCGGGCTTGGCCTGTAAGGGTCCGTGCATGGCGACGTGTGCGAAGTAGAGAAAGAACGGCTTGTCCTGATCGTGGGCGCGAAGGTCCTTGATGTACCCGACGGCCTTGTCGGTCAGATCGTCGGTGAGGTAGTAGCCCTCGGGATACTCGTCGACGTCGACCACAGAATTGTCGGAGATCAATTGATTGGGGTAATAGAAGGAATTGAGTCCTTCGAGTGAGCCGTAGTAGCGATCGAATCCACGCTGTGTCGGCCAGGAATCACGACTTCGTCCCGGGGCGAGGTTTGCGTCGCGCACGAGATGCCACTTGCCCACCGCATAGGTCGCATAGCCTGCGCCGCGGAGGATTTCGGGGAGTGTCTGGACGTCGTCGGCCAATTCCAGACGCAGTCCGGGGTAGCCCGGATCGGCGTTGGCGACAAAACCGTACCCGGCGCGGTGCGGATTCAGGCCGGTGAGAAGCGCGGCGCGCGACGGCGAGCAGAGGGGCGTCGTGTGATAGTTGGTCATTCGAATGCCCTGCGAGGCAAGGCGGTCGAGGGTGGGAGTCTCGATCTCGGAGCCGAACGGTCCGATGTCGCTGTATCCCATGTCGTCGATCAGAACCACGACGATGTTGGGTGATCCGAGAGGCGGGGTCGTGGCTGTGGGCCACGCCGGGGTCGAATCGGCTGCGGTGCGGCCGATTCGACCCTCGAAGCCTTCGTAACCGCGCGCGTGCGGCGGAAGGGCGGAATCTGCGTGAGTCATGAGTTGTTCGAGGCACCTTCTGCCGCAACTGCACCTTCGATAACCGAATACTCGGAAGCGTCGCCGGCGATACTGCGGCTTCGTTCCCCATGGATGTTGACCGGGATGTCGCCGGCCAGTGTGATGCGCTCCAGACGCCGGTACTGGTTGTCGTAGTCTGCGATCGCGTAATGCTGGGTGGCCCGGTTGTCCCAGATCGCGACGTCACCCGCTTCCCAGTTCCAGCGCGTCGTGTACTCGAGCTTGATGGCGTGATCCTGCAAGAGCTTGAACACACCGTTCGACTGTTCGGTGCTCAACCCGACGAAGTTCTTGACAAAATGTCCGAGGACGAGCGTGCGTTCTCCGGTTTCGGGGTGGACACGCACCACAGGGTGCTCCGTCTCGAAGTACGTGGACTGGAACTCCTCGCGGTAGGCGGCCGTGCGATCTTCGGTGAGACGCTCGGCGCTGGTGGCCGCGTAATCGTAGACGTTCGTGTGGCGAGCCCAGAGGTTCTCCGCGAGCGCCTTGAGTGGATCCGGCAGTCCGTTGTACGCGGCTACCCCTGACGCCCACGTCGTGGAACCGCCGTATTCGGGCAGCTGCACCGCGCGCAGGACCGAAGCTTTGGGGATGCGATCGACGAAGGTGACGTCGGTGTGCCAACTGTTGGCCTTGCCCAGGTCCGAATCGATGGGCAGAACTTTTGCGCCGTGCGACTTCACCGTGGGGTGGGCAGTGGTCGGGGTGCCCAACAGCTGGGCGAACTCGTACTGCGAATCGTTGTCGAGGTGGTTCTGTCCGCGGAAGAAGATCACCTTGTGTTCGAGAAGCGCCTGTCGGATGAGTGAGATCGTCGCCGGATCGAGGTGCTCGCCGAGAGTGATTCCGTCGATTCGGGCGCCGATATGCGCGCCGAGGGGGGTGACAGTGCCGCGAGCGGCGCCGGCAGCCGCCCCGTTCGTTGATGCCGCGTCCGTGAGGGTCGGCTTGGCGAAAGCTGTAGACATGGTGCACCTTTCGTGGGGAGTGCACCCACCCAAACACGCGAGAATCCGCCTCGACAGGGTTGTGGTCAGTGTGATCGTTACCGCACCTGATTTGTGAATCTCGGTGAAGCTGCTACTTTTGGAGCCATGTCGACCGACCAGCCTGCCGCTTTGCGGGTCACCTATGTGACCGCTGCGCTTGGTTCGCGTCTGCCCTTGGCGCGAGAGCTGTGTTGTCGCCGCCGTTCTTTCTGCAGCTAATTTCTGCGCCTTTCCTGTCTTTCTCTTCGCTTGACCAGCGCAAAAGCTGATTTCGCGGTCGACAGAGATATGCGCCTTCTCCTCCTTCTGCAAGGGACAGCCATGTCGACACCCACCATCTCCGCCATTCCGAACATCAGATCGCGAACCGCGCTCTCGGGAACGCGGACCCGTACCCAGATCGTCGTGCCCGAACTGCGCATTGCCGACGGACCGTCCGCGACGGTGTTGCGCATTGCTCGATCCCGCGGGCCGCTCTCTCGCGATACCGCGGCGAAAGCGTCCGGACTGAGTATTGCCACCGTGAACCGGCAGGTCACGAGCCTGCTGGACCTCGGGATCCTGCGCGAACGCGCAGACTTGACAGCCTCCGGCGCCATCGGGCGTCCGCGGGTTCCGTTCGAGGTCAACCACGAGCCGTACTTGACCGTGGGCATTCATATCGGTGCCGTCGTCACCAGCATCATCGCCAGCGACATTCGTGGCAAGGTGCTCGGCGCCGTCGAGATTCCGACTCCCGCCACCAATTCTGCTGTCGCGCTTGCCACCATTGCGCGCTCGGCCAAATCGTTTGCCTCACGGTGGCACAAGCGTCGTCCACTCGCCGTCGGCGTGGCCATCGGCGGTCGCGTCGATTCGGCGACCGGAGTAGTCGATCACCCACGCCTGGGGTGGAAGGGCGCCAAAGTCGGATCCATCATCGGAGCCGGCTTGGACCTTCCTGTATCAGTCGCCGCCCACGTCGAGGCGATGGCTGCGTCGGAACTTCTGCTCAGCACCGACCGTGCCGAAGCCCCGACGCCGGGTACTACCGGGCTGTACTTCTACGCCCGTGAAACTGCCGGTATCGCAATCACTTTCGAAGGTCGAGTGCACACGCCGTCCAGCGGACCCGGTTCGATCGCGCACCTTCCGACGGGTTCGTCCGCACGGTGCACCTGCGGCGCCGTGGGTTGCCTTGAAGCAACGATCAGTGACCGCGCCGTAGTCGCGCAGGCTTTGTCTTCGGGCGCAGTGATCCAGGGCAGTGAGCGTGTCACGATCGCGGACGTCTACCGGGCTGCGTCGTCGGGTTCCATTCCGGCACACGAGCTTCTGGTTGATCGAGCACGCGTCCTCGGCCGGACGGTGGCAATGCTGCGTGACCTGTTCAACCCGGATCGTGTGATTCTGGGTGGTCAGGCATTCACCGACTATCCCGCCGGAGTGCCCCATGTCGCCGAGGCTTTCTCGACGGCATCCTCGTTGGAGCGTAAGGACATTCGAATCACCGGTTTCGGTAATCGGGTTCAGGAATACGCTTCCACGGTCGTGTCACTGAGTTCACTGTTTGCTGATCCCGCTGCGGCCATGCGTCGCGCGTCGGCCGTCTGACTGCGAAGAGGGTAGTCAGAGTTCCGGTCGATCCAAGACTCGCAACCATGATCCGTCGGACTGGCGGCGCGCGACCTGCGTGCGCCCGCCGGTTCCGTCGGAAGGTTTGGTCGAGGTCATGGCCAGGTCGCCGCTGATCACCGTCGGTAGAGATTCCTCGACGGTGAATCTCGGTGCAGCTGCCAGCATCTGAGAGATCACCTCGCGGATGGCTTGGCGGCCCACGGTGAGTGATCCGGGCGGGAAGGCCATCACCGCATCCTCCTCGTAGAGTGCGGCGACGGCGTCTGCGTCACCAGCGTTGGCGAACTGCACAAAAAGCTTCGCGATGTCTTCCGGGGTTCCGGCCTTCTGAACGTCATCTGTTGTTGTCATGCTTCCATCGTTCTACCGCACCGGCGATAAGTCCAAGATCTAGTTTGTCTCGCAGCTAGAATCAGTAGTTATGGAACTTCGGCAGCTCGAATACTTTGTCACGGTAGTGGAGGAAGCCAACTTCACCCGCGCCGCCGAGCGGCTTCACGTAGCCCAACCGGGTGTGAGTGCGCAGGTCAAACGGCTGGAACGTGAGTTGGGGCAGGAATTGCTCGATCGAAGTGGTCGAACCGTTTGTCTGACCGACGCCGGGCGAGCCGTCCTCCCGCACGCCTACGCTGCACTCGCTTCCGTTCAGAGCACCCGCGACGCTGTCGATGCCCTGAACGGACTGGTTCGGGGTTCCGTTTCGGTCGGGATGGTCACCGCCTGCGCTTCCGCCGACCTCACAGATCTGCTCAGTCGGTTGCACAACAAACACCCCGGACTGGACATTTCGCTGGCCGAGGACGATTCGCGCAGTTTGCTTGCCGGAGTGTTGGACGGAACCTTCGACATAGCCGTCATCGGGGTGGCGGGCAAGCTGCCGGAAGGGCTCGAATCGAGGGTGATCACCGACGAACGACTGGTGGCCGGAGTGGCGGCGGATCATCCGCTGGCCGAGGTGTCGTCTCTGCCGTTTGCCGAGCTCGCGACGGAATCGGTCATCTGTCTGCCGGAGGGAACCGGCATCAGAACGTGTCTGGACTTCGCGTGCGCCGCAGCCGGCACCAAGCCGACGGTTGCGCTCGAGGCAAGCAACCTCGGCATCATCGTTTCATTGGCAGCGCAGGGGCTGGGAATGGCCGTGCTACCGGAGTCGACAGTGGGGGAGTTGCATCGGATCGATCTCGAACCGGAAGCACGATCTCGGCTGGAATTGGTCTGGCGTTCGTCGGGCGGCAAGAATCCGGCGGCCTCTGCTCTCATCGATCTTGCGAGAGCTGTTCCCGCCGAGTGAGTTCGGCCTGCGCCCGATCCAATCCGCCGTGCTCGAGAGCGGCCAACCGTGACCTGTCCTTCCAGACTATGGTGCCGCGCCGGCGGACGATGACCGACATGGTTCCACCGAGATGCTCGAGCGCTCCTGGCACGTTTCGACGCTCGGCAGGTATCGGAACAGGAAGAATATGTGCGTCGGCGATGGGCGCGGTCCCGTCGATGTCGACGCTCCACTTCCGGCTGTAGCCGCGAAGAGTCCAGCGATCGTCGGACACCGTCGTCTCCACCTGTGACGTCAGCGGATTACCCAGCCGCAATACCGTTCCGTCCGGTAGCGCGGCAACGACGGCGGTGACTTCGGTGCGCAGAGGTCCGGCGCTGACCTGGCCGCCGGCAAACGCCACGCAGGCTCGAGGATCGGTGAACCCCTGTGCCTGTCCCCACCACCAGGATTCCGGGAATCCTCCCTTTCCCCAGTTCTTCTCGCCGTACACCTGTGCCCCGGTGAGATCCCAGTTCTGCCCGTCGATGACGGCGCTTCCCTCGACCCGGCCGCCGAGCAGCCACGGATGCCAGTATTGATTGAGTGCGGGAACTGATTGGAAGTAGCTCGATCCCCCGAAGCGGCGATGCGGCCAGAATCGCTGATTGCTGATCCGCACGTCGAGATGGCTGTCGCCGAAATCGACCTGCAGTCGATCGGCATTGCCGCGGAAAGCGTTGTCGGCGTAGGCCCCCAGGATCCGTGGATCGGCCGATCCGCTCGGATGTTCGGCGGTACGGAGGAATCCGCCTGGATGCGCCGCGAGACCGAGCGTCGACCAGTTGCCGCCGTCGGACTTGTTGATTCCGGCGAGCGCGATCACCACCCGTCCGCTGCCTGGCATCGTGAATCGCCAGAAGTAACCCTCCATCGCAACATCATGAGAGGCAAGCAGATTGCCGTACGGCAGGGTGGCACCCGAGGCGCGGTACGCGGGACGCTTCACGGTCCCAATACTGCCTGTGATGCGGTGACCTGAGCGACGAGGCGGCCTTCGTCGTCGCGAATCTCGGTCACGACCGCGACGGTGCTGCGCCCCGCATGCAATGGCCGGGCGGTTGCGGTGACCGTGCCCTTGCGCACCCCGCGAGTGAACACGGTCGACGAACTGGTGGTGGAAGTGCTTGCACCGGGCGGAAGATTGAGGAATGCACAGACGGCGCCGACGCTGTCTGCCAGCGTCATCAAGGCGCCGCCGTGCATTCCGTTGCCGGCGGTGGTGCGGTGGCTGTCCCAATCCAGATGGCCGACAACCTGTTCGGGTGCCGCGCTGTCCAACTGAATTCCGGTGTGAACTGCAAAAGGCATGCTCGCGACAAGTTGTTCGAGGTCCATGCCTACCGATGGTAACGAGCCGCCGAAACCTCCGTCGGGACTTCGGTTTATCGAGGACGGTGACTTCAGAGGGGAAGGGCGGTTTCGGACAGACCTTCCGGCGCGTTGCGGCGACGGAACCACTCGGTGCCGAATGCCGCGGCGAGCTGCTCCGTCGGCATTTCGAGGAACGGGCCGAAATCGCCGACCTGGGTCGCGTGCGCGTACATGGCCGCGCGCTTGGACGAGATCACCGAACTGACATCGACGGCGGTGGTGAGTTGGTCTGCGGGAAGCCCGAACGATTCGATGTCCGGCGGCTGCGCCTCTTCGGTCCACTCGGGGTTGGCCTGCATCAGCATCTTCATGTGATCGCGGTTGGTGGACGCCTCGTAGACGAACGGCGTGCCTGCGAGTTCTGCGGCCCGGACGCCGACATGGTGGACCTGGATGTGATCCGGGTGCCCGTATCCGCCGTTGGGGTCGTAGATGGTCAGGACATCGGCGTTCTCTTCACGAAGAACCTCGGCAAGACGCTCGGCGGCCTTCTCGACGTCGACGTTGCAGAACGCTTCCGGATTCTCGTTCTCGGGCGTACCCACCATCCCGGAATCCGGGTAATGCAGGGACACGACGCGATTGGCGCCCAACGCGTCGGTGGACGCCTCGAGTTCACGGCTGCGGCGCTGAGCCAACGTCTCGTATTCGTCCAACAGGCCGTCGGGGAATTCACCGAGAGCACCGTCGGTAGCGGTGACGACTACGACGCGGTGACCTGCGTCGGCGGCCATTCTCATCACGCCACCCGTAGTGAAAACTTCGTCATCGGGATGGGCGTGGAAACACACCAGGACACTCATTCGCGCAATCGTAAGGCAAGTTACCGACAGGTCAACCCGAGCGCACAGTGAAAACGATTTGTCGAGTCGGCCTCGGCTCTGTGAACCTTGTTCAGTGCACGAGAAGCTGACATGAGCGAATCCACCAACAAAGGCCTGCTGAGCGCCTACCGCGAGATCTTTGCCGCCCCCGGATCGGTCGCCTTCTCGGCCGCCGGATTTGTCGCAAGGCTGCCGATCGCCATGATCGGCATCGGAATCGTGACGATGATCTCGCAACTTCGTGGTGACTACGCGCTCGCCGGCGCGCTCGCCGCGGTTTTTGCGCTCTCGTCGGCGATCATCGCGCCCGCGGTCTCACGTGCGGTCGACCGCTTCGGACAGCGTGCGGTCCTGCCGATTGCCGCAGCCGTGAGCGTCACGGCGATCGGGGCGCTCTTGCTCGCAGTGCGGATGGAAGCTCCCGATTGGCTGCTTTTCGTTCTGGTCGTCCCCGGCGGCGCCACCCCGACGATCGGCGCGATGATCCGCGCCAGGTGGGTGGCGATCTATGTCGGAAAACCTCAGCTGCGCACCGCCTTTGCCTTCGAATCCGTGGTGGACGAACTCTGTTTCGTGGCGGGCCCCGTCATTTCGGTTGGCCTGAGCATCGGGCTCTTTCCCGAGGCGGGACCACTGGCGGGACTGATTCTGCTGGTCACCGGAACCCTGCTGCTGGTCATACAGCGCGGAACCGAACCGAAGGTGCATCCGCGTCGACCCGGCCGCGGACGGTCGGTTCTCGGTAATCACGTGATGTGGATCGTCATCGTGATCATGGTGATGCTCGGAACGATCTTCGGCGTCATCGACGTCGGCGCCATCGCGTTCACCCAGGAACAGAATTCGCCGGGATCGGCGACGCTGGTCCTCGCGCTTTTCGCCGGCGGTTCGGGAATCGCGGGACTGATCTTCGGGTCGATGCACCCGGCGCGGTCGCTGCGAGGTCAGTTGATGATCGCGTCCTCCGGGGTCGCCGTTCTCAGCGTCCCACTTCTCCTGGTCGGAAACGTGGCCGCACTCGCGGGTGCGTACGTGCTGGCGGGCGCGACCGTCGCACCGACGCTCATCATCGCGACAGCCCTGGTCGAACAGATCGTCCCCCCGGAAAAGCTCACGGAGGGAATGACCCTGACGGTCACCGGCCTCGGCGTCGGCGTGGCGCTCGGGTCTGCGCTGGCCGGGCAACTGATCGACCGCTACGGCGTCTCGTCGGCGTACATGCTCGCGGTCGGCGCTGCAGTCGCAGCCTCTATCGTGACGGCATGTCTATTCGTGAAGCCGTCAGCGTCGACGGCACGTCCATCGTCTATCGAGTAACCGGAAATTCGGCGGGGACCCCGCTGGTGCTGCTGCACGGCTGGGCTCAGTCGTCGCAGTGCTGGGGCGAGCAGGTCCTCGCGGACCTGGCTGCGGACTACCGCCTGATCGCTGTCGATCTGCGCGGCCACGGTTACTCCGATGCTCCCGAAACCGGATACGACGACTCCGCGAACTGGGCCGGCGACGTCGCGGCTGTTCTCGCGGCAGAAGGCGTTACCGAGAACGCGATACTGCTCGGCTGGTCGTACGGCGGTCTGGTGATCTGCGATTATCTGGCAGCGCACGGAACCGGTGCGGTGGCGGGTGCGGTTCTGGTCGGTGCGATCACCAGCATCGGCCGCGGTGAGAAGGGCGGCAAGGTCGGCTCGGCGATGCGTAGCGCGGTTCCCGGCGCGATGTCCGAAGATCCCCGCGAGGCGATCAGGGCACTCGGCGCTTTCGGCAACGCTCTCACCGGCCCACCCGAGGGCAAGGGTGCAGCGTCGCAGGCCTTGTTCGGGTACAGCCTCTCGACCCGTCCGCGGGTACGAGCAGCATTGTTCAACCGTGCTGTCGGTCACGACGACTTGCTTCGTAACCTGGATATCCCCGTTCTCGTTCTGCACGGAACCGAGGACTCCGTCGTCGACGTGAGTGCAGGTAAGCACGCCGAGGAACTGATTCCCAAGTCCCAGGCGTCGTACTGGGAAGGCTGCAATCACGGCCCGTTCGTGGAGGATCCGACACGATTCGTGTCCGAAGTGCGAACCTTCATCTCGAGCCTCGGTTAGAGTTCGCGCCCGGTGAGGGGGCAGTATGGAGTCGTGACGCCCATGCACATTTCGCGCCCTCGCCGGGTGGCCGTTCTCTCGGTCCACACCTCGCCATTGGCGCAACCCGGCACCGGTGACGCGGGTGGGATGAACGTCTACGTTCTGCAATCCGCGATTCAGCTCGCCAAACGTGGCGTCGAGGTGGAGATATTCACCCGCGCGACGTCCTCGGCCGACGCGCCCGTGGTGGACGCCGCTCCCGGAGTGCGGGTTCGGAACATTGCAGCTGGTCCCTTCGAAGGGCTGGACAAGGCGGATCTGCCGACTCAACTGTGTGCCTTCGTCGCGGGCGTTCTACGGGAGGAAGCGCGACACGAGCCCGGGTACTACAGCCTGATCCACTCGCACTACTGGTTGTCCGGGCAGGTCGGCTGGCTGGCTCGCGACCGTTGGGGCGTCCCCCTCGTACACACTGCACACACCCTCGCGGCGGTGAAGAATCTTTCGCTTGCCGAGGGAGACACCCCGGAGCCGGCAGCACGTCAGATCGGTGAGCAGCAAGTAGTCGCCGAGTCCGATCGCCTGGTCGCCAACACCACCGACGAAGCCAAGGCGCTGCACGAGTTGTACGGCGCAGACCCCACGCGTATCGACGTCGTGGCTCCCGGCGCCGATCTCACCCGCTATCGACCGGGCGATCGCGATTCCGCCCGCGCGTCGTTGGGGTTGGACCCGGGCGAGATCGTCGTGACTTTCGTCGGCCGCATCCAACCGCTCAAAGCGCCGGACGTTCTGCTGCGTGCTGCCGCCGAAGTGATCAGCCGCAGCCCCGGGTTGCCGTTGCGCATCCTCGTCGTCGGTGGACCGTCCGGAACTGGTCTCGCGCGGCCGGACGTGCTGATCGAACTTGCACGATCACTCGGCATCACCGCGCAGGTGACGTTCTTGCCGCCGCAGGCACCGGAGCGTCTCGCCGATGTGTACCGTGCCTCGGATCTGGTTGCGGTGCCGAGCTATTCGGAGTCCTTCGGGTTGGTCGCCATCGAAGCTCAAGCCTGCGGAACTCCCGTGATCGCCGCCGACGTCGGCGGACTGGGAGTAGCCGTACGCAACGGGGAGACAGGCCTGCTGGTTCAAGGACACCGCACCGAAGACTGGGCCGGCGCCCTCGAATCTTTGGTGACAGCGCCGACGCGCTTGGCCGAACTCGCCGCGCAGGCACCGCGTCACGCCGAGAATTTCTCGTGGGAACACACCGCGGACGGTTTGCTCGAGAGCTATCGCAAAGCCGCAGTCAACTACAACAACGGAACCGGTCCAAGCGACTTCTCGCCCCGCCGTGCGCGGGGTCTGTGGCGTCTGCGCCGGACCGGGGGAGTGCGTACATGAGCAGCATTTCGGACACCATCGAGCAGGCTCTCGCCGAGCGCGAACTCGAATTCACCAGAAAAGACGACGCGCATTTCATCGTCGAACTTCCCGGTGAACACAAACTCAAGACGTCGACTCTGCTCACCGTCGGCAATCACGGTGTGCGGGTCGAGGCCTTCGTGTGCCGCAAGGTGGACGAGAATTTCGAAGGCGTCTACAAGTTCCTGCTCAAGCGCAACCGCCGTCTGTACGGGGTGGCGTACACACTCGACAAGGTCGGGGACATCTACCTGGTCGGCAAGATCGCGGAGCATGCCGTGACCGGCGATGAACTCGACCGAGTGCTCGGTCAGGTTCTCGAAGCCGCCGACGGCGATTTCAACGTCATCCTCGAACTCGGCTTCTCCTCGTCCATCAAGCGTGAGTGGGCATGGCGGGTGTCGCGAGGCGAGTCGCTGGCGAATCTCGAACCGTTCAAGCACCTCATCGAGGAGGAGCCCGCGCAGAGCTGATCGAGCGGGGTGAGACACATCGCGGATGTGTCACGTAAAGTGGCCTTTACTTGTGACTGTCGTCACGGAATAATACTGTTCCCGTGAGTCACAGTAAGTTGGTCACACCACCCCGCCGCGCAACTTTTCGAGGAGCACAGTGAGCTTCAAGAGTCCGTTCCCCGACGTTGAAATCCCCAACCTCAGCGTCTACGACTTCCTGTTCGGAAATACCGACCCCGCAGACCTCGACAAGACGGCATTCGTCGAGGGCAGTTCGGGCGCAGTCACCACATACGCTTCGCTGATCGCACAGATCAACGGCGTTGCAGGCGCTCTCGCAGCGCGCGGACTCGCCGTCGGCGACGTGGTCGGGCTGCATTCGCCCAACGTCCCGGCCTTCGGTTCCGTCTTCCACGGCATCCTTCGTGCCGGTGGCGTCGCGACCACGATCAACGCGCTCTACACCGCCGAGGACATCGCCAAGCAGCTCACCGATTCCAAGGCCAAGTTCCTCTTCACTGTCTCGCCGCTCCTGCCGCAGGCAAAGGCAGCTGCTGACCTGGTCGGTATCCCGGCTGAGAACGTCTTCGTGCTCGACGGTGCCGAAGGCCATCTGTCGCTGCGAGATCTGCTCGGCGAGGGCGCAGCGGCGCCCGAGGTCTCCTTCGATCCGGCTACCCAGCTCGCGGTGCTGCCGTACTCGTCTGGCACCACCGGCCGACCCAAGGGGGTCATGCTCACCCATCGGAACCTCGTGGCCAACGTCTGCCAGATCATTCCGCGGATGGGCATCGAGACCGACGACAAGATTCTCGCGGTCCTGCCGTTCTTCCACATCTACGGCATGACTGTCCTGCTCAACGCTGCGCTCTACCGCCGCGCGAGCCTCATCACTATGCCGAAGTTCGATCTCGTCGAGTTCCTGCGGATCGTCGCCGAGCAGAAGTCGACGTACATCTTCGTCGCACCGCCCGTTGCCGTCGCGCTGGCAAAGCACCCGCTCGTCGATCAGTACGACCTCTCGAGCGTGCACACCATCTTCTCCGGTGCGGCCCCGCTCGACGCGGCGCTCGGCAAGGCCGTCGCCGACCGGTTGAACTGCCACGTCCGCCAGGGCTACGGCATGTCCGAGATGAGCCCGGTCTCGCACGCGATCCCCTTCGATCGTGACGACATCGCCCTCGACACGTGCGGTCCGACCATCGCCAACATGGAATGCAAGCTCGTCGACCCCGGAACGGGCGAAGAGGTCGCGTACCCGGCTCTCGGCTCGGACGGCGTCAGCGAGCCCGGCGAACTGTGGTGCAAGGGCCCGAACATCATGCTCGGCTACCTCGGCAACGACCAGGCCACCAAGGACACCCTCGACGACGACGGTTACCTGCACACCGGTGACATTGCGACCGTCGACGGCGACGGCGTCGTCAAGATCGTCGACCGCCTCAAGGAACTGATCAAGTACAAGGGCTACCAGGTTCCCCCGGCGGAACTCGAGGCCTTGCTGCTGACCCACCCACAGATCGCCGACGCCGCAGTGATCGGCGTGCTCGACGCCGAGGGCGAAGAGGTCCCGAAGGCATTCGTCGTGCTCCAGGGCGGCGCCGAGTTGACCGAAGCCGACGTGATCTCGTTCGTCGCCGAGCGCGTCTCGCCGCACAAGAAGGTTCGCCAGGTTTCGTTCATCAGCACCGTGCCGAAATCCGCGGCCGGAAAGATCCTCCGCAAGGATCTGCGAACTGCGGAAGTAGCCCCGAGCTGATTTCCGGACAGGGTTGATCAAGAAGGGTTCCGGTACTCGTGCCAGGATGAACGCCATGAGTATCGGAACCCTGGTCCTGCTCCGCCACGGCGAGAGCGAATGGAATGCACTCAATCTGTTCACCGGCTGGGTGGACGTACACCTGACAGACAAGGGCATGGCCGAGGGCAAGCGCGCCGGCGAACTGCTCGCCGAGCACAACCTGTTGCCCGACGTTCTCTACACGTCTCTGCTGCGCCGCGCGATCAGCACGGCCAACCTCGCACTCGACGCCGCCGATCGCCACTGGATCCCGGTAGTGCGCGACTGGCGTCTCAACGAGCGCCACTACGGCGCTCTGCAGGGCAAGAACAAGGCGCAGACCAAGGAAGAGTACGGAAACGAGCAGTTCATGCTCTGGCGTCGTAGCTACGACACCCCGCCGCCCGCCATCGAAGCCGGCAGCGAGTACAGCCAGGACACCGATCCTCGGTACGCGAACCTCGACGAGGTTCCCTTGACCGAGTGCCTGCTCGACGTCGTCAAGCGTCTGATCCCGTACTGGGAGGACACCATCTCCCAGGAGCTGCTCGCCGGCCGGAACGTGCTGGTCACTGCACACGGCAACTCGCTGCGTGCATTGGTCAAGCACCTCGACGGCATCTCGGACGAGGACATCGCGGGCCTGAACATCCCGACCGGAATCCCGCTGCGTTACGACCTCGACGAGAACCTGAAGCCGCTCAATCCCGGCGGCACCTACCTGGATCCGGAGGCCGCAGCTGCCGGCGCCGCCGCGGTGGCGAATCAGGGCGGAAAGTAGCAACCCGATGATGTGCGTCGAGGCCCCCCGAACAGTGTTTTCGGGGGGCCTCGGCCAACAACAGATGAACGACGAACCAACGCCGTCCACCTGGCGGATTACGCGGGCGGGAACGTCCGAACCCGCCGTAACCGACACTTCGCGCGAACGTACGATTGCGCCGTGAGTGTCGTGATTGCAGTGCTGCTGGTCGTGGTCGCCGGCTTGGTCGGTTACCTCGTCGGCGGGGTGCTGGTACCCAGGCTGTCGTCGCGCCAGAGTCAGCGCTCGGACGAACAGACCGGGCTCACGATGTCTCAGGTTCTCGACCTCATCGTGTTGGCTTCGGAAAGCGGTATCGCCGTCGTCGACGGTTTCCACGACGTCGTGCTCTTCAACCCTCGCGCCGAGGAACTCGGCCTTGTCAAGAATCGTCTGGTCGACGAGAGGGCATGGCGTGCTGCTCAGGAAGTTCTGCGGACGGGCCAAGCCGTCGAGGTCGATCTGACGGCGCAGACCGCTCAGCGCGGCCGCGACAAGATCGCGGTACGTGGCACGGCCCGGTTGCTCAGCAAGGACGATCGCAATTTCGTGGTCCTGTTCGCCGACGACGATTCCGAGCAGGTCCGCATGGAGGCGACGCGACGCGATTTCGTCGCGAACGTCAGCCACGAACTCAAGACGCCGGTCGGCGCGATGAGTTTGCTCGCGGAGGCACTGCTCGAATCTGCTGACGACCCGGAATCGGTGCGGCACTTCGGCGAACGGGTGCTGGGCGAGTCGATTCGTCTGGGCAAGATGGTCACCGAGTTGATCGCACTCTCGCGTCTGCAAGGTGCCGAGAAGCTGCCGGATCTCGACGTGGTCGACGTCGACACCGTGGTGTCCGAGGCACTGTCGAGGTCGAATCTGTCGGCCGAGGCCGCCGGGATCACCGTCACCACCGACCATCCGAGTGGGCTGGAAGTACTCGGGGATCAGACTCTCCTCGTCACAGCATTGTCCAACCTCATCGAGAACGCTATTGCATACTCGCCCAAGGGTTCTCCGGTGTCCGTCAGTCGGTCGGTACGCGGCGACAATGTCGCGATCGCAGTCACCGACCGAGGAGAAGGCATCGCGAAAGCGGACCAGGAGCGAGTGTTCGAGAGATTCTTCCGCGTGGACAAGGCGCGGTCACGGCAGACCGGCGGAACCGGTCTGGGGCTGGCGATCGTCAAACACGTCGCGGCCAATCACAACGGCTCCATCGAACTGTGGAGCAAACCGGGAACAGGGTCTACCTTCACGTTGCAGATACCGGCACACGTGGAGTCGGACGACGACATCGACTCTGACGACGCGGGAACCGCCGGTTCCACGCGGATCGGCAGACGAGAACAAGGCAGTAGAGAAAACGGCATGGAGGCCAAACGATGACGAGTGTGCTGATCGTGGAGGACGAGGAGTCCTTGGCGGACCCGCTGGCGTTCCTGCTCCGCAAGGAAGGCTTCGAGACCACCATCGTCAACGACGGACCGTCGGCGTTGGCGGAATTCGATCGCTCCGGAGCGGACATCGTCCTGCTCGACCTCATGCTGCCCGGCATGAGTGGCACCGACGTCTGCAAGGCGCTGCGATCGCGCTCCGGCGTTCCCGTCATCATGGTGACGGCGCGTGACAGTGAGATCGACAAGGTCGTCGGCCTCGAACTCGGTGCGGACGACTATGTGACCAAACCGTATTCGGCGCGCGAGCTGATCGCCCGCATCCGTGCGGTGCTGCGTCGCGGGGTGGAGAACGAGGCGGATCTCGCCTCCGACAACGGGGTGCTCGAGGCCGGACCGGTGCGGATGGACGTCGAGCGTCACGTCGTGCAGGTCGCCGGTAACCCGGTGACGTTGCCGCTCAAGGAGTTCGACCTCCTCGAGTACCTGCTCCGCAACTCCGGCCGGGTGCTGACCCGCGGACAGTTGATCGACCGCGTCTGGGGCGCCGACTACGTCGGCGACACCAAAACCCTTGACGTACACGTGAAGCGGTTGCGTTCGAAGATCGAATCGGATCCGGCCAAGCCCGAACACCTGGTCACGGTCCGAGGATTGGGCTACAAGCTCGAAGCGTGATCGAACCTGGTCGAGAAGAAATATCGAGACGAATGCCGAGAAGAATTCAGCCGCTCACACGATCGTGTGAGCGGCTGAATTCTTTTTGTCTACGTGGAGTCAGCCCTGAGCTTTGTTCTGAGCGATCGTGGTCGCCGGATGGACTGCTATGAGGCCGAGGCCGGCGCGACGCCTGCAGAGGCGAGCCAGCTCGTCGTACGCACGCTTTCCGAGAAGCTCTGTCAGTTCCGGCCCGTAGGACTGCCAGACCTGCCGCTCCCCGACATGAGCGTCGGGGGAGCCGGAGCAGTACCAGGCGAGGTCGTCGCCGCCCTCACCCCAGCCGCGGCGGTCGTACTCGGTGATCGTGGTCTTGAGGATCTGAACGCCGTCCGGCCGGTCGACCCAGTCCTGGGTGCGGCGGATGGGTAGCTGCCAGCACACGTCCGGCTTCACCTCGAGCGGCTCGATGCCCTTCTTGAGCGCCATGGAATGCAGTGCGCAGCCCTCGCCGCCGGCAAAACCCGGCCGGTTGAGGAAGATGCATGCACCTTTGTAGCGGCGGGTGCGCAGCGCGGGCTCGTCCTCGAGGTCGTCTTCTTCGACGTAGCCCTTCTTGCCGAGACCCTTTTCCATGAACTGCCAGTCTTCGGCTGTGAGCATTTTCACTGACGCATCGAGCTTGTCCTGATCCTCCTGATCGGAGAGGAAAGCGCCGTGCGAGCAGCAGCCGTCGTCCGGGCGGTCGCCGATGATGCCCTGACACGCCGGCGTGCCGAACACGCAGGTCCAATGCGAGAGCAACCACGTCATATCAGCGGAAATGAGGTGCTCGGAGTTGTCCGGATCGACAAATTCGACCCATTCGCGCGGGAAATCGAGATCGACCTCGGGGCTCGGAGTCATCTTGTGGGACCGGTCTGGGTTACCTGCTGTCACAAGGGCCGACGGTAGACCCAGTAACGTGGCGATGTGCGACTAGGGGTACTCGACGTCGGAAGCAATACCGTCCATCTATTGGTTGTGGACGCCCATCGGGGCGGCCACCCAACACCCATGAGCTCGACCAAGTCCACGTTGAGGCTGGCAGAAAACACTGACGACCGCGGCGATATCACCACGTCAGGGGCCGATCGCTTGGTGTCGACGGTCTCCGAATTCGCCGGTATCGCCAAGACGTCCGGGTGCGAGGAAATGATGGCTTTTGCCACTTCCGCCGTCCGTGACGCCAACAATTCCGAAGCTGTGCTCGCCCGCGTCCGCGCCGAGACCGGAGTCAATCTCGAGGTTCTCTCCGGGGTCGACGAAGCCCGCCTGACCTTTCTTGCCGTGCGCCGCTGGTACGGCTGGAGCGCCGGACGCATCCTGAACCTGGACATCGGCGGCGGCTCGCTCGAACTCACCGCAGGCGGTGACGAGGATCCGGACGTCGCCTTCTCACTGCAACTCGGTGCGGGACGGTTGACGCGCGACTGGCTACAGGCCGATCCGCCGGGCAAGCGCCGGGTCGCTGTATTGCGCGACTGGCTGGACGCGGAGTTGGTCGGACCAGCCAAGGAACTGCGCGCCGCCGGCGACTGGGACCGCACGGTCGGGACCTCGAAGACCTTCCGATCGTTGGCTCGGCTCACCGGCGCGGCCCCTTCTGCCGCAGGCCCCCGGGCAAAACGGACCCTGACTTCCAGCGGACTCAGGCAACTCATAGCCTTCATATCCAGGATGACGGCAGCGGACCGTGCAGAATTGGAAGGAGTGAGCTCGGATCGGTCACAGCAGATTGTGGCCGGCGCGCTCATCGCAGAGGCAACCATGCGGGCGCTCGGAGTGGACGAACTGGAAATTTGTCCCTGGGCACTGCGTGAGGGTCTGATTCTGCGAAAGCTCGACACAGAAATGGGCGGTGAATTGGTGGTGAGTGCTTGATGACCGAGGACAGTCAGCAGATTTCCGTAGCGGAACTGCTCAAGCGGAACGGTCAGAGCGTCGAATCCCGAGGTGGACGACGCCGGCGCGGCGTAGCCGGTGGCATCTCCGTCGCCGAACTGACGGGTGAGATCCCGATCGTTCGCCAGTCGGGATCGCGCGCGGCCGCCGAGCCAGAGTCGGACGAACCAGCAGCCCAGCCTGAAGCCCCTGCGCCAGAAAACGCTGCACCTTCTGCGCCGGCCGAGGCTGTCGCGGAAACCGCCAAGTCAGCCGAACCGGCACCGAAGGTTCCCGCCGACCGCACCGCCGCCTTCGCCGTCTCGTTCGACGACGATGACGATGACGAGCCGCAGGCACCCAAGGCCGAGTCGAAGCCGGTTGCCACACCGCCGGTCACCACTCCGAAGCCGACTTCCACACCTTCTCCGGGACAGACCTCGAAGTCCTCGCCCGGGCAGTGGGTGAGCCGGGCACCGCTCAACTCCTCGTCACCGACGCAGGTAACGCAGGAACCAGCACTGCTGTCGGGTCAGACCCTGGCGGGCGACTTGATGCGTCAGGAGCGCGCCGCAACCCAGTCGCCGTCGTTGCGTCCGCCGATCCTGCCGCCGCGTGTCCCCACTCCTGTCGTGAAGGCACCTGCACCGACTGCTCCTGCTCCGGCCGCGCCGGAAGAGAGCACCGAACTGATCGACAAGATCGCAGACGCGGATGCCGGTGAGGCCGAATCGACCGCCGTGGTCGATCTGGTCAAGGCGCCGGCTGTCGATGACGGTGCAAAAAAGTCCAGTGCCGTCGCGGAGTCCGATGTCGAAGCCGAACCGGCAGCGGAAGAGGCAGGCGAGCGTAACTCGATCCGTGAATGGGCAGTGCTTGCCGGTCAGGTGGTTGTTGCACTGATCGTCGGCGGCGCGATGTTCAAGGGCTTCGAGAAGCTGTGGGACATGCTGCCGTGGGTGGCGTTGGTGCTCGCGCTGATCGTGATCGTCGGCTTGGTGGCCGTCGTGCGGGTTCTGCGCAAGACGGACGACATCACGAGTTTCGTGATCGCGGTGGTCGTCGGCATGATCGTGACGCTCGGTCCACTGGCGTTCTTGTTGACCTCGGGTTGATCGGACGATGATCGGGGGATCGCAGCGCATGGTTCGTCGGCCGATAGCCGTCGGTTTGTCGACGGCCTCGGTGTATCCGGAGAACACGGAAGCAGCATTTCGCTACGCCGCTGATCTCGGATACGACGGTGTCGAACTGATGGTGTGGGCCGAATCCGTGAGTCAGGACATCGGTGCTGTCGCTGCCCTCGTTCGCAAGTATGCGATTCCGGTGCAGGCCGTGCATGCGCCGTGTCTGCTGATTTCGCAGCGCGTGTGGGGTTCCGATCCGGTCGAGAAGCTCGAGCGTTCGGTACGCACTGCCGAAACCTTGGGAGCGACGACGGTGGTCGTCCACCCGCCGTTCCGGTGGCAGCGCAAGTACGCCGAAGGCTTCGCGGAACAGGTTGTCGATCTCGAATCGAAGAGCAGCGTCGTGGTGGCGGTGGAGAACATGTTCCCCATGCGCGCCGACAGCTTCTTCGGCGGCAAGGACAAGTCCGCGGAGCGTCTGCGTAAACGTGGCGGTCCGGGGGCAGCGTTGTCCGCGTTCAGTCCGTCGTACGACCCGACCGATTCCGATCACGCTCACTACACACTCGACCTGTCGCACACCGCGACGGCGGGCATGGATGCCCTGGAGTTGGCCTCCCGTATGGGCAAGGGGCTCGAGCACCTGCACCTGGCCGACGGTCGCGGGGCGTCGATGGACGAGCACCTGATTCCGGGGCATGGCTCACAGCCGTGCGCGGAGTTGTGTCAGCAATTGGCTGCGAGCGAATTCAGCGGCCAGGCTGTCATCGAGATCAACACGCAGAACGCGCGCACCCGGCGGGAGCGGTCGTCGATGCTGGCGCAGGCGCTCGCGTTTGCACGCGAGCACCTGGCACGCTCAGCGGTGGCCGGCAAGTAGCGCAGCTTCGAACTGCGCGCGTACCTTCTCGACGTGTGCGTCGAGGTCTTTGGTCTCCCAGCCTTCGGTCGAGATGGGATCGAGCACCGAGACGTAGACCGGGCCTGGATGGGCGACAAGCGAATTGCGCCACATCCGTTCACCCGCATTGTGAATCACCACGGGCACGATCGGCACACCGGCTTGGATCGCCAAGTGGAATCCGCCCTTCTTGAAAGGGCCCAGGCGTGGCGTCGGAGAACGGGTGCCCTCCGGAGCTATGACTATCGAGACACCATTTTTGAGCTTGTCGACTGCCGGTTGCAGTGCAGCCTTCGCTTTTGTGGTGTCGGTGCGGTCGATGTAGGCGACGTCGAGCAGTGCGCCGACGGGCATGAACCGCGGATCGCTTGCCGCTTCCTTCTTCGCGACGCCGGTCACGTCACGCTTGATCACGGTGCCCAGGACCAACATGTCCAGGGAACTCTGATGGTTGAACATGAACACCGCCGGGCGGTGGTCCCACACGTTGTGCTCGCCGTCGATCTCGACGTCGATGCCGAGCAGTGAGAGCGAGATGTCGGGGCCGTAGGTGCCGACCAGGTTCGCACCCAGTTGACGGTTGCCGGTGACGATGCCCGCCGACGCGCCGAGGGCGGCGGTGGCAGCAAGAGCGCCCATGGCGGTCGCCGTTCGGATCGTCGAGATCGGCGTTGCGCCTCGTTGCGGTTTACGCAGGCTGACCGAAGGCCAGTGATTGCGCAACGCGATCCTGGCCAGACCACGATCGGGATTCAACGCGACAGGTCGCCCGACGGCCTCGAGCATGAAGACGTCTTCGACACCGTTGGAGTACGCAAACGCGTTCTTCAAGTCGGCGCCCATCTTCTCGGCATAGCCCGCAAGGGCATTGGCCTTGGCCGGCCCCCACAGAGCGGGCGAGGACAGTTCGCCGGTGAGCATGCCGTCGACGACTTCGGGCTCGGTGCACAGCACGTCTTCGATGTCGAGATCTTCGGCGACGTACTTGGCCTGGAACGGAGTCGCCGACGTGGCCATCACGATCGTGTGGCCGGCTCGCCGGTGTGCCGCCAATAGCCCACGGGCTTCCGGGTAGATCATCGCGGCGATCTCCTGCTTGAACAGCCGTCGGCCCCAGTCGTTGAGTTCCTCGACGGTACGGCCGCCCAGGGCGCGAACGCCGATGTCCATCAGCGCTCCGACATCAGCGCCACGGAACTGGGTGTCGATCGCGGCGCCGGTGGTGCGCAACAATTCGCCGACGCTGATATCCAAGCGTCGCAGGCGGTCTCGGTACACAACGCTGGCTGAGTACCCGCTGATCAACGTGCCGTCGAGGTCGAAGGCGGCGATCGTTCCGGGCCCGGGAGGCGCGGCTTCGATGGCGGAGTGCAGACGCTCGAGTCCGGTCACAGTCCTACTTCCTCGTTCTCGGCGGGCGCTCGGTTTGCTTCTGGAATGGTCACTACTGCTGCGGCGTCGGGCACGGGCATTGCCACCTGATCGAGCCGTGCGTGCGCGAGTGCTCGGATATGGCGCAGACGTTCGACCTGGACCTTGATCTCCGCGGCAAACGCCAGGCGCCTGGCCCGGACTCCGTCGTCGTCGACTTCGATCAAGTTACGGTTGCGCGCCAAATTCAGTGCAGTGGCGAACAACTCACCGGAGACCGATTCGTTGCTGGCGATCTGCTGCCGCAGGCGACGCTGATGTGCGACGTCGATGCAGTTGCTGATGAAGGACTTTTCGTCGAACGACGTCGAAATCGGCGCGAGCACAAGCTGATCGGCGACAACCTGGTACGCCTCGAGGAACGGTTGCAGCACTCGGTGCGCGAGGTACGGCCGCACCGTCTCGATCATGTGCTCGGTTCGTTTGTCGGCGGCCATGACGGTTTCCCACTCGGGATCGATCAGGGTCAGCTCGGTTCGCATCTCCTGCTCGAACGTGTCCCGGTCGCTGAAGAAGAACTCGAACTTCATCAGGTCGCGGATGCGCTTGGCCTCGGCCCAACCGTCTCCGACGGGATCCTCGAACCGCTCTTCGACGGCTGCCTGGAGCACGAGTTCGGTGATGGCGCGCACGACGAGAAAGTGAATTGTGTTGTTGCGGTAGAAGGCAGCAACAAGATGCTGGTCCTTGCCGAGGTAGAAGACCTGCTCGCCGCCGCGATCGAAGCGCTCGAGCACACCGGAATCGACGTGTGTCTGCAACGCCTTCTCGATGACACGCGGATCGGACAGTTCGACGTCGCCGGCGATCGGAAGATTTCGCGCGGTGATGTATCCGAACAGCGGCGTGAGAATCGCGGTGAGTTCACGAACTGTCAACGCCCGGTCTTCGATTCCGAGGAACGCCAACATCGCCAGTGAAGACACGGTCACCGGTGTGACCTCGTTGATGCGGTGACACACCTCGATGCCGGCCTTTTGAATGGCGAGGCGCTGATCGGTTTCCTGGCTGAGTGCGTCCGCGAGTGAGAGCGGCCGGCCGATGGTCACGTGCGCGACGCCGTTGCGTTTTCCCTGTGCGCGTACGTAACCCACCATCCAGCGCAGGCCTTCCGGTGTCTTCTCGGCGCCGAGTGCCTCGGCAGCCATTGCCCCGACCTCGTAGAGCTGGTCGTAGCTCAGCGCGACGGGGACGAGGTACACGTCGGATGCGCCGCTGACCTGAAAGGCCTTGGTCAGGTAGGTCAGGAGACCGAAGCGCGGTGGGCGTAGTTTGCCGGTACGCCCGCGTCCACCTTCGATGTACCACTCCAGATTGAAGCGTTTGGTGAGCAGGTAGCGCATGTACTCGTGCATCGACCACTTGTAGACCTCGTCGTTGCCGATGCTTCGACGAATGAAGACGGTGCCGCTGCGCTTGAGGATCGAGCCCATGGGCCAGAAGCTGATGTTGAGGCCGCCCATCACGTGATTGAGCGGCAAGCCGTTCGCGATCAACGCCGGACGCAGGACGAGGGGATCGAGGTACGAACGGTGACTGGGGAGGAAGACCAGTGAGTGTTCCTTGTTCAGCTCACGGAGTTCCTCGAAGCGGCTCGTGTCCACGTCCAGCTTGTAGGCGCGAGCGAAGTAGCGGCCCAGGCGATCCCACACCGCGATGGCTTGGCGACTCTGGGTGGCAACCATTTCATCGAGAGCCTCACGGGCGCGGCGGTCGACTTCGGCGACGGCGATGTTCAACCGGTCGGCCAAAGCCATCACCTCGGTGGTGAACCGGCGGGTGTCGGTGATCTCGTCGACGACGAACCGCGACACCTTGTACTGGCCACCCAGAAGGCCCAATTCGGCGCGCTCGAGTGCGAGGGCGGCCTGCCGTCGGATGAACTCGGGTAGTGAACCGCCACCGCTCTTTTCGAGGCGACGCTCGAGATCGCTCAGTGGTGCTGGTTCACCTTCGATGACCTGGCACCGTGAAGGGTCGGTGCGCAGGGTTCTGCGTTGCGCACCGCGTCCGGGGTGGAGGGGATCGCGCGGTGCCAGTGCATCACGCAGTCGCACCGCGACGTTGTGTTTGGTATGGGTGTCCGGAATCCACACCACTCGAAGCGGTGCGAGCATCGGGTCGTCGGTCCGTGCCGCCAGTTCTGCAAGGGTCTTGTCGGTGATGTTCACGGTGACCGGCCGAGTTTCGGATGAGGTTGCCTTGTCGGCAAGCCACTTTCGCAGCACGCCGGCTTCGGCCTCTGTCATGGTTTCGGTGAGGTACACGCGCGGGTTGGTCGTGTTCTCGCTCATGACTCACGCACCTTCCGTTGGGACTCCGAGAGCCACGATCTCGTCCAGGCTCTCCTGCAAGCACTGCATCAGCAGCGCGGGCTTCGTGATCGCGGCGGTGTCGAGATTGATTCCGATGCAGCACACCCCGACGTGGGAGACCAGTGTCGCCATCGCCGCGCAACCGGGCGCCGGGCCGAATGGGAACATCCGCTCGATCTTCGCTCCGGCGAGATAGACCGGTACCGGTACGCCGGCGACGTTGCTAGCCTGCAGGTCCAGTCCTGTCGACTGGGACAGATACCAGTTCGCGAGTAGATAATTCGGCAGGCGAGCGAGGATCGGGGCGGCGACGTCGAGAGCGTCCAACGCGGGTTCCTCACGCAGACCCAGTACGATTTCTCGCACCTGCCTGATGCGTTTGGCCGGATCTGTTTCGGCGACCGGGCCGTTGAAGCGAACGGCTGCAAACCGGTTGCCGCCGTTGGCATCCGCGCCGGTGCGCATGCTGATCGGCATACCCATCGGGATGCTCTCGACAGATTGTCCGAAGGCTTCGTGGTAGCGATGGAAGCCGCCGAGCAAAGCGGCGACGTAAGCGTCGTTGAGTGAGCCGCCGGCAGCTTTTGCTCCGGCCTTGAGCTCGGGAACACCCACTTCGAGAGTTCCGAACCACCGTCCGAGACCACGATCGTGGAGCAGGGGGGAACCGGAACGAGCTGGGGGAGTGACGATCTTGCGGAGTGAATTGGCGTACCCGAGGACCTCGGAAGCCGTGCTGAACGGACTCGAGATCGCCGTGGTCGCAACATTGGTGGCGCCGCGAACCAGCTTGGCGATACGGGATGGCGCACGCCGGATCTCGCTGACGACCTCCTCGCCGAATGCACCTACCGACGACAGGTGCTCCGGAGCCGGCGGTGTGCGGTCGGGCTTGTTCGGAGTGGGATCCGGGCGCCTGCTGTGCAGCAGCGTCATCATCTGGATGCCGCCCATGCCGTCGGTGATGGAGTGGTGAGTCTTGACCACGAACACGGCACGACCGTCGTCGAGACCTTCGATGAGCAGCGCGCTCCACGGCGGCCGAGCCTTGTCGAAAGGTTCGGTCGCAAGGTGACGGCACATGCGCAGCGCGTGATCGAAGTCCGCCGGTGCAGGCAAGCGGACGCGTCGTAGGTGATAGCCGATGTCGAACTCGGGATCAACCGACCACACCGGATTGCCCAGTTGCATTGCCGGTTCCACCGCGCGCATACGAATACGCGGAACCACGTGTGATGCCCACTCGACTGCGTCGAGAAGTCGATCCCAATCCGGAGCTCGATCGAGAACCTCTACCGCAACGATCGGTGAGCGCAGTTGCGGCTGCGCCTCTTCCATCCGCCACATGCCCGTCTCGAAGTCGGACATCGTGCGGTTCGCCCCCCAGGCAACCGCGGAAAGGTCGACGTCGACCGCGCTCGGAGGAACAAATGGATTGCTGTTGGCCATACGTCAAGAACTCCCTCGGTCTGCGGATCCACCCCGCGCATCTCTGCTTCTAAGTGTGGACCCGTGACAGTGGGCGCGTCCCGGTTTCGGTGTCAGCCGACAGGTGTGACGTTCGTCAGTTAAGGGCTAATCGGACATGCCTGGAAATTCGACCAGCGTTCACGAAGTGACGCCGACGGCTTTCAGAGCTATCTCGCGGTAGAGAACACTGACTTCGCGCGGAGTCTGCGGTCCGTCGAGTCGATACCAGAGGACGACGGACTGACACATGCCCAGCAGTGCGCGGCCCGTTCCGGTGATGTCCGGGACCGTGAACTCACCACTGTCGACGCCTGCCGTCAAAACGTCGACGAGTAGATTCTCGAGCTTCTTTCGTTTGGCGGCGTAGCTCTTTCGTTCGGCGTCCTCGAGGTACCGCAGTTCGGAATCGAGGAACGCGATGTCGGAGCGACTGGTCATGTGCAGAACACACGCCTCGACGAGATTGCCGAACTGTGCCGTCGGCGACGGTCCGGCAGCGTCGACCGCAGCGCTCGCGCGTGCGGTGACGTTCTCGATGCCCGGTTCCATCAGCGCGACGAGGATTCCTTGTTTGTTGCCGTGGTGGTAGTACAGCGTCGGCACCGTGACGCCGGCGCGTTTTGCAATGTCACGAACCGACGCTCCGTGGTAACCGAGTTCGTGGAAGACCTCGAGTGCGGCGGTGAGCAGGGGAGTCAGCGTCAGTGGTTCGACGATGCGCCACTGTTCGTCGGGTTGAGCCCCCGACTGCAAATCCGTCATTCCGCCTGTTCGCTCCGTTCGGAAATTTCTGGTGGTGTGCGCAGAGAAGGTTCAACCCTAGCGCAAGGCGTGTCCTGCCTACCGATGCTCGGCCACCATTGGATAGCATCACTATCCAGTGGTGGCCCGAGCGAGTTGGACGGAGGAGCGGTGAAGGTTTCCGAATTGGCCGCACAGTCCGGCGTTGCATTGGCCACGATCAAGTACTACCTCCGTGAAGGTCTGCTGATGCCTGGTGAACCGACCAGCGCGACGGGAGCGAGGTACGGCGAACAGCACGTCCGGCGACTCGCGTTGATCAGGGCGCTGGCCGGGGCGGGACTCGCGATTCCACGGATTCGTGCGGTGCTCGAATTGGTGGACAGTGACGAGCGATCCGAATTCGAGACTTTCGGTCGCGCGATCGCGCAACTACCGCCCTACGTCGATCCGGTGCCGGATCAACAGTTCCCCAGAGCTCGCAAGGTTCTGGAGTTTCTCGGTCAGGTCTACGAGCCGAGGTACGTGGCGGTTGCTCACCTCGAGCGTGCACTGATCGGTCTCGAGGATGCCGGACTGAGCCTCTCGGACGAGCGATTGCGCGCCTACGGCGACCACATCCGAGGAATTGCCGAAGTGGAAATCGAGCTGATGCCTACCAGTTCGACCGAGGACGGCATTCGCTATGCGGTCCTCGGAACCGCCATGTACGAACCCGTCCTGACAGCATTGCGACGCCTGGCGCACCAGGACTTGGCCGCACGACATTTCCCGCAACACCGAGAAAGCACCGAACAGGAAAATCGATGAGCACCAGCCCCTTTCAAGATCTCAATCGCCTCACCTCGCTCGGCGACGGGCGATACACCGCAACGATCGATCCGATCTGGACCATCGGGCCGAAAGTGCACGGCGGCTCCATGATGGCTGTGTGCGCCGCTGCCGCGCGTCAATGTCTGCGAGACGGCGCAGGTGAGAACGACTCGCTTCTGAAGATGCAGCCACTCGCGGTGAGCGCCAACTATCTGTCCGCCCCCGACCCCGGTGAAGTCGAACTGGAGGTGATCGTCCGAAAGCAGGGACGCCAGGTCGCGTTGTTCGACGTCGAGTTGAGCCAGGCGGGACGCAGCGCTGTTCGCGCGGCGGTCACGCTCGGATTCCCCGATGACGGCGACCCCACCTTCGTCACTGCCTCGTCGATCGACGACATGTCACCGGAACCGCCGGAGAGTGCGGTGGCCGTCATCGGCGATCACCCGATGGCGCAGGTCGTGCACGTCGGGCAGGGCTGCGACATGCGAATCGACACCACCTCGGCGCACTTCCTGACCGGCAGCCAAGGCGAGGCCGAGGTCAGGATGTGGGTTCGTCCTCGACCCGAGGACGAGAACGACATCGACACCGCTGTGCTGTTCGCGATCATGGCGGGCGACATCAGCGCGCCCGTGACGATGAACCGCGGCCTGTTCGGGTGGGCGCCGACCGTGCAGTTGACGACGTACCTGCGCCGACTGCCGACGCCGGGATGGCTTCGCGTGCGGGCAAGCTCGGATGTTCTGGGCAGCATGTGGTTCGAAGAGGATCATGCTGTTCTCGATTCGACGGGCGCAGTCGTCGTACAGAGCCGTCAATTGGCGATGATGCCCCGCTAGGGTCGATCGCTGCGGTCGTGGCAGGCTGTTCGCCATGACAAGAATTGCGATTATCGGTGGCGGCAAGATCGGCGAGGCGCTGATCTCCGGGCTGTTGCAGGCCGGCCACGCCATCAAGGATCTGGTTGTCGCCGAGCAGTATCAACCTCGCGCAGACGAATTGATCGCCGAATACTCCATCCGCGTCAGCACGATCGCCGACGCCGCCGAGGGCGCCGACGTCATCGTCATCGCGGTCAAGCCCGGCGACGTCGAATCAGCGCTCACCGCGTTGACGAAGGTCGATCTGGACGGCGACCTCGAGCAATTGATCGTTTCCCTTGCGGCGGGTATCCCGACCGGGTTCTTCGAAACGCGTCTGCCCGCAGGGTTCCCGGTCATCCGCGTCATGCCGAACACCCCCATGTTGGTCGGGGAGGGCGTGAGCGTCCTCTCGCCCGGACGGCACGTCAAGGCCGAGCATCTCGAGCTCGTACGCGGCATCCTCGGCAGCGTCGGCAAGGTGGTCACGGTTCCCGAATCGCAGATCGACGCGGTCACTGCTGTCTCCGGTTCCGGCCCGGCCTACTTCTTCTTGGTTGCCGAAGCGATGATCGATGCGGGAGTCGGTCTCGGCCTGACGCGCCCGGTCGCTACCGAATTAGTGGTGCAGACGATGGTTGGCTCCGCAGCGATGCTCGATCGCACCGGCGACAGCGCGACGGATCTTCGCGCCGCGGTGACGTCACCGGGTGGAACGACGGCTGCGGCACTGCGTCAGCTCGAAGCGGGCGGCCTGCGGACGGCGTTCTTCGATGCCTTGGATGCCGCCAAGTCGCGCTCGGCCGCGATGGGTTCAGCTGCGGAATAGTCGTCCGTTTAGCCACACCCGTCGCTTTAACCCCACCAGTACAGCTAAGCTCGACTTAGTACGTACGTGTCTGTTCCGCCGGAGGGGAAGCCGGCGGCGCGAGTCGTGCTGGAGGTATGTGGATTAATGGTGTCTGCAAACAAGCCGTCCATGGGTTCGTCCCACGACGGAAAGCCGGCAGTGGCCGGCACGCAATTCCTCACTGTTGCTGAGGTAGCAACTTTGATGAGGGTGTCGAAAATGACTGTGTACCGGTTGGTACACAGTGGCGAATTGCCCGCTGTACGAGTGGGCCGTTCGTTCCGTGTACACGCGAAGGCGGTACACGATTACCTCGAAACCTCGTACTTCGATGCCGGCTGACCAGCCGGTTCGAAGAGGATGACCTCGGCGTGAGCCGAGTCGCGGGCACAGCGGTTGCTGTGCCGGAGGCTCGGTTTATGCCGAGTGAGACCACACCGGTACGATGAGTCACTGTCGTACCAGCAAGCTGGTGTCGTAAGGCGCTGAGCTAGTTAAAACGAGGGCCAGGCGCCAATTGCTTGGCGCAGGCGTACGTGACCGGCGTGCGCAGGAACGCTAGAGAAGAACGTGAGGGACACCCGCTATGGGTTCAGTGATCAAGAAGCGTCGCAAGCGCATGTCGAAGAAGAAGCACCGCAAGCTGCTTCGTCGTACCCGAGTACAGCGCAGGAAACTCGGTAAATAAGCAGTACCTGTTGATGCCCGCCGCCCCTTCCGGGGTGGCGGGCATCGATGTATTTCAGGGGAGGGGCGACGTATCTCAGGGGAGAGATGTGTCGGCCGTCTCATTGTCTGGGCGGTTTGTCTTGAATGGCCGAATTTTGGGTAGTCAGCGCGGGACCCCCTCTGCCCGTAAAGTGGGGGAAAATCGCGGGAGGAACGCTTCGGCAGAGCGCGTTTCTACTGGATATGGGGGTACTTGGTGGTTGAAGGTGACAACACTTCAGGGGGCACGACGCCTCGCGTCGTACTGGTGACCGGGGCGAGCAGATTTCTCGGCGGCTACCTGGTGACCAGGCTTGCGCAGAATCCGTCGATAGAGCGTGTCATCGCCGTCGACGCCGTCAGTCCGAGCAAGGACATGATGCGCAGAATGGGCCGCGCGGAATTCGTGCGAGCAGACATCCGCAATCCGCTGATCGGCAAAGTGATCCGAAACGCCGAGGTCGACACCGTCGTGCACGCGTCGACGCTTCAGAAAGCCCCCAAAGCCGGCAGCCGCGCCGCGATGAAGGACATGAACGTCATCGGCGCTATGCAACTGTTCGCGGTCTGCCAGAAAGCTCCGACGGTTCGCAAGGTGGTCCTGCGCTCGGCTTCGGTCGTCTACGGGTGCAGTGCCAAGGATCCCGCTCAGTTCACCGAAGAAATGAGTGCGCGCCGCCGGCCGCCGGGCGGATATGCCCGCGACAGCCTCGAGATCGAGGGATACCTCCGCGGGATGGGGCGTCGGCGCCCGGACATCTCGGTCGGGATTCTGCGGTTGGCGCCGTTGATCGGACCTCAGCTGACTGCAACCGTCGGGCACTACGTCACCGCCCCACTCGTGCCCACCATCGTCGGGCGCAACGCGCGCCTGCAATTGCTCCACGTCGAGGATGCCCTCGCGGCGCTGGAGAAGGCGACTATCGGCCACGCCTCGGGTACGTACAACATCGCCGGCGACGGAGTGGTCATGATGTCGCAGGCGATCCGCCGGGCAGGCAGGGTGGAAGTTCCCATGCCGCTCGCTCTGTTCCGTAGTGTCGGGAGCGCGTTGGTGGGGTCGTCCATGAGGCTCTACACCGACGAGCAACTCGAGTACTTCCGGTTCGGCTGCGGACTCGACACCACTCGCATGCGCAGCGAGTTGGGGTTCGAGCCGCGATGGACCACCATGCAAGCACTCGACGATTTCATGCGTGCGATGCAGACGCGCCGGATCATCAAGTCCGAGTGGATCGATCGGGCAGAGAATGCGTTGACCACCATCCTCGGCGGTGACACTGCCGAGGCGAGCGTAAGTGCAGACGTGATGCACATGCCGTTGTCGGGACGAAGTGCGGTGAAGGGGTGACTGACGTGGCGAAGGTAATTCCCTTGCGGCCCAGCGCAACTCACACCGGAAAGTCGGAAGCTTCTCGTTCGCGTGAGTCCGTCACCGGCGCGGAGCGTGACGTCCGTGAACAAAGTCAGCGTCGGCATCCGTCCGGAGTGCCGTCGGCGGCCGACCATGGTGGTGAGAGCACGTTCGTCGATGCGGCCAGGTCGGCGATCGTCGACCAGATCGCCTCGGCAGCAGAATTTTTCCGACGTCGGGTGTCCGGCGACTACGAGGTCGACGAGTTCGGATTCGACCCGCATTTTGCGGACAACGTCGTCATGCCCGTGCTGCGGCCGTTGTTCGAGAAATGGTTCCGCGTCGAGGTCAGCGGGATCGAGAACATTCCCCTCACCGGGGGAGCGTTGGTGGTTGCCAATCACGCCGGTGTCATCCCACTCGACGGGCTGATGACGTCGGTTGCCGTGCACGATCACCATCCAGCGCATCGTCCACTGCGAATGTTGGCTGCGGACATGGCTTTCGAAATGCCGGTGGTGGGCGGACTGGCGCGCAAAGCCGGCCATACGTTGGCGTGCAACCCCGACGCCGAGCGTCTGCTCAACGAAGGTGAAGTCGCGGCCGTGTTCCCGGAAGGATTCAAGGGCATCGGGAAACCGTTCAGTGAGCGGTACAAGTTGCAGCGGTTCGGGCGCGGTGGCTTCGTGTCGGCCGCAATGCGAACCGGTGTTCCGATCATCCCGTGCTCGATCGTGGGCTCGGAGGAGATCTATCCGAAGATCGGTGATCTCACCACACTCGCACGCGTTCTCGGTTTGCCGTATTTCCCGGTCACACCTTTGTTTCCGCACCTCGGGCCACTCGGCCTGGTTCCATTGCCGTCGAAGTGGTACATCGAGTTCGGAAAACCGATCGTCACCGACACCTTCGAGAGCGGTGCAGCCGACGATCCGATGGTCCTGTTCGAGGTCACGGACCACGTCCGAGAAACGATTCAGCAGACGCTTTATCGGTTGTTGGCCAAGCGGCGCAACGTCTTTCTCGGCTGAGTTCGGTCCGGATCGCTTCTCGATCCGGACCGAACCCGCTCAGGCGTTCTGTTCTTTGCGCCTGGCGAGAATTGCCGCGAGCGCACCGCCGACCGCTCCGAGCACCAGCGCTGTGGGAACGCCGATCTTGGCGGCCTTTCGTCCGGTGCGGAAATCACGAACTTCCCAACCGCGGTTCTTCGCGAGTTCACGAAGGTCTGCGTCGGGATTGATCGCCACCGGTGTCCCCACCAACGAGAGCATCGGTACGTCGTTGTGGCTGTCCGAGTAGGCGGAACAGCGCTTGAGATTGAGGCCTTCACGCACCGCCAACGTCCGTACGGCGTGCGCCTTGCCCATGCCGTGCAGGATGTCGCCGACGAGTCGGCCGGTGAAGACTCCGTCCTCACTTTCGGCGACGGTGCCCAAGGCGCCGGTCAATCCCAGTTTCTCAGCGATGACCTGGGCCAGTTCGACCGGAGTTGCCGTCACCAACCACACCTGTTGTCCGGCGTCGAGGTGCATCTGGGCCAACGCCCTCGTGCCTGGCCAGATCTTGTCGGCAATGACCTCGTCGTAGATCTCCTCGCCGAGGCGGGCGAGTTCGGCGGTGGATCGACCGGCCACGAAGGACAGTGCTTTCTCGCGGCCTTCGGCGACGTCGTCACTACTTTCTCGGCCGGTGACTCGGAACTTGATCTGCTTCCACGCGAAATCCACCAGATCCGAGGTCTTGAGATACTTTCGTGCAGCGAGACCACGGGCGAAGTGGATGATCGACGCACCCTGCACCATGGTGTTGTCGACGTCGAAGAATGCGGCGGCCGTGAGGTCGCGCGGAACGGCCGGGGGCTCTTCGCCGGTTTCCGGTTCTGTGGGGTTGGCAGCTTCGTGCAATGCCAGAGCTGCATCAGCGCTCGCCTCGCCGGCGAGATTGGCTCGAACTTCCGACTCACTCGGGCCCAGCGGATTCTTTACATGGCGACGTCCGGGGAGAATGACCCCGGCAAGCCCTGATCCGAATCCGGAGCCGTTCGGTAGTGATCGCGCAGGCACCCGCACCTCCCGTGTTGCATTCTCGAGCAGAGAACTCTTCGAGTCAGCCTATCCTCCGCGATGAGGCCCGATGGGTTGGATGGTGACCTTCCCTGTGGTGTGTGACGTTCCTCTCCGCCGATTTGGTACCGAGTGGGGCTCCGGAGGCACACTCGACCGATCAAGTAGATGGCGTCCCAGTAGAAGAAAGGTATGCGTCGATGACTGCAGCTACGCATGAAGTGACCTTGTTGACACGCGCAGGATGCGCGTCCTGCGTCGGCGCGGCGGAGGTACTACGACGGGTCTGTTCCGAGTTCGAGCTGGAATTGACGTGCATCGACGTAGACGAAGCTGCCGCGACGGATCCAGAGCTGAGAGCGGAGTACGGAGACAGATTGCCGGTCATTCTTCTCGACGGACGCGAGCACGGTTACTGGGAAGTTGACGAAGAGCGCCTTCGTGACGATTTACGCAAGTAAGGCAACCCTCAAAGTTGTCCGCGTAGCCGCTTTGCAGGTGAACGGCACATCGAACCCGTCTCGAGCAACTTTGTGCATGGGTTCACAAGCGGTTACCGTGGTGTGAACATTCCCCCGGAGCATCGTGGAGGTCGACAGTCGTGTCGACCGGACGAGGAGCCAGCGACGTGACCGAACCGCACCAGACGCATGAGCCTGTGGCTCAGCGCGTCACCGGCGCTGCGGGCTCTTCTGTCACCGACCCGATCGCTCAGGATCGCGTCATCCCTCAGGCTACGGTGACGCGCTTGGCCGCATACCTGCGGGTCCTCGGAGTGATGTCCGACCGGGGTACCTCCATCGTCTCGAGCGAGGAACTTGCGCAGGCGTCCGGTGTCGGATCAGCGAAGTTGCGCAAGGATCTGTCATTCCTCGGACCCAACGGCGTCCGCGGCGTCGGATACGACGTCAACAGGCTCCGCATCCGCATCGAGCGTGCACTCGGACTCGATCGTGGGCACAAGGTCGTTCTCGTCGGAGTCGGAAACCTCGGCAAGGCGCTGGTCGGCTACGGCGGATTCAGCCGCCGCGGTTTCGAGATGGTCGGACTCTTCGACAGTGACGCAGATCGAATCGGAAGCAAAGTCGGCGACCTCGTGGTGCGCAGCACCGAGGAACTGACCGTCGCCTGCCGCGAATTGAACGCGACCATCGGCGTCATCTCCACACCGGACGAGGCCGCTCAGGGCGTGTGCGACCAGTTCGTCAGCGCCGGACTGCGCTGCATCATGAGTTTTTCGCCGATCGCCCTAGACGTTCCCGATCACGTGGAACTGCGACGCGTCGATCTCGCCGTCGAGATGCAGGTTCTCTCCTTCAACAGTGCGCGCAATGCCGATCAGGCATCCAGCGCGCCGCGAGTACGAGTGGCTCACGCCGCATCCGCTTCGTCAGTCCCATCCACCAGTTCACCCGCTCCGGTCGGAGCAGGTTCGACAAGAAACGGATCAGTGATCGCGCCGTGAGTGTTCTGCTTGTCGGGGTCTCGCATCGAACCGCGCCCGTCCCGGTGCTCGAGCGAGTAGCTGTCACCGACACCGATCGTCCGAAGCTGATCGACAAGCTTCTGGCGTCTTCGCACATCTCCGAAGCGATGATCGTCTCCACCTGTAACCGGGTGGAGGTCTACGCGGTGGTGGACGCGTTCCACGGTGCACTCACCGAGGTCGGTGAAATCCTCGCCGACCATTCAGGTCTCGACCTGACGGCGCTGCACGCTCACGCCTACGTCCGCTACAGCGAAGCAGCGGTCGAACATCTCTTCGCCGTGGCCAGTGGCCTCGATTCGATGGTGATCGGCGAACAGCAGATTCTCGGCCAGATCCGTTCGGCCTACGCATCTTCGGATGCGCAGCAGGCCGCCGGACGCGTCGTCCACGAACTGGCTCAGCAGGCACTGCGCGTCGGCAAGCGAGTGCATTCCGAAACCGGAATCGACTCCGCCGGAGCATCAGTCGTATCCGTGGCTCTCGATCGTGCAGCGGGCATCATCGGTGAAGGCGGCCTCGTCGGCCGCACTGCCGTGGTTGTCGGAGCAGGCTCGATGGGCGGTCTGTCGGTTGCGCATCTCACTCGCGCCGGAATCGAACGCATCGTCGTCGTCAACCGGACACAGGAACGCGCCGAGCACCTGGCAGAGACGGCACGCTCCAACGGCGTCGACGCCGACGGTGTTGCCTTCGATCAGCTTTCGGCCGCGATGGCGCAGGCAGATGTCATGGTCACCTGTACCGGCGCGGTCGGGGCAGTGGTCACCCTGGCGGATGTGCACCGCGCACTCGCCGAGCCCGATCGCGACAACACCAAGCACCTGGTCATCTGCGACCTCGGACTGCCGCGCGACATCGATCCCGCCGTCGCCGGCCTGCCGGGTGTCACCGTTCTCGACATGGAGACGCTGCAGCGTGATCCGGCGGCAGGCGCAGCCGCTTCCGACGCAGAAGCCGCACGCACCATCGTCGCCGGCGAACTTGCGACCTACCTTGCCGGACAGCGCCTCGCCGAGGTCACTCCGACCGTGACGGCTTTGCGTCAGCGCGCCGCCGACGTCGTCGAAGCCGAACTGATGCGGCTCGATTCGCGTCTGCCCGGCCTGGACGATCCGCAGCGCGACGAGGTTGCACGCACCGTGCGACGCGTCGTGGACAAGCTTCTCCACGCCCCGACCGTGCGCGTCAAGCAACTGGCGTCGGCCCCCGGCGGCGACTCCTACGCAGCAGCGCTGCGCGAACTCTTCGAACTCAGCCCCGGATCTCCCGCGGCCGTGGCCACACCCACCGACCTGGTGGACGGCGACCGCACTGGAAGGGACCTGCAGGCATGAGCGTCACCACCCCTCGATCGGGGAGCCCGCTGCGGATCGGCACTCGCGGAAGTCTTCTCGCGACCACGCAGGCCGGTACCGTGCGCGATGCCCTCATTGCAGCGGGACATCCCGCAGAGTTGGTCATCATCAAGACCAAGGGCGACCAGTCCACCGATCCCGTCCAGAAGATCGGCGTCGGAGTGTTCACCGCAGAACTTCGAGAAGCTTTGCTGGACAACCGCGTCGACGTTGCTGTGCATTCCTACAAGGACTTACCGACCGCGCAGGATCCGCGATTCGTCATCGCGGCGATTCCGCCACGCGAAGATCCGCGTGACGCGCTCGTCGCCCGCGACGGTCTGGTCCTCGGGGAGCTTCCGGCCGGTTCCAAGGTGGGAACCTCCGCGCCGCGCCGCGTTTCGCAGCTCAAGGCACTCGGGCTCGGCCTCGACATCGTGCCGTTGCGGGGCAACCTGCAACGCCGTCTCGGCAAGGTCGAATCCGGTGAACTCGACGCCGTGATCCTCGCTCGCGCCGGCTTGTCCCGTATCGGTCTGCTCGATCTCATCACCGAGAACATCGAGCCCGTGCAGATGCTCCCCGCTCCGGCGCAGGGCGCTCTGGCCGTCGAATGCCTTTCTGCCAATGCGGAATTGGCGGCGATCCTGGCTGAGCACGATGACGCCGGTACCCGGGCGGCAGTCACTGCCGAGCGTGCACTTCTCGCCGAGCTGGAAGCGGGCTGCACCGCTCCGGTCGGAGCGATCGCGGAGATCGTCGAATCCCTCGACGACGACGGCAGAATCTTCGACGAACTGTCGGTACGCGGCTGCGCAGCCGCCATCGACGGTTCGGACGTCATCCGTACCGGCGCCGTCGGTGCGCCGGACAAGGCCGAGGAACTCGGCCGAGCGGTAGCGCGCGAGTTACTCGAACTCGGCGCCCGCGAGTTGATGAACGTGACTACAGGCGAGGCAGCCGATGTTTGACGCCCCACTTTGCACTTGCACCAAGTTCCCATTTCGATACAGCGCACTGGAGAATCACCGATGACCCGAGTCCGAAAGAACACTCCCGGACGGATCCTGTTCGTGGGATCGGGACCGGGCGACCCCGCCCTGCTCACCGTTCGCGCACGTGACGTCCTCACCGGCGCCGCAATGGCATTCACCGATCCGGATGTCGACAAGGGCGTCGTCGCACTCGTCGGGATCGACATGGGCCGCGACGAGGAGACCGGCGAGCTGATCGCGGACGTGCGTCCGGCACTCGGTGAGCCTGCCGAGGTTGCAAAGACATTGGTGCACGAGGCCAAGAACGGTCACGACGTCGTGCGTTTGGTCTCTGGCGACCCGCTGACCACGGATTCCGTGATCGCAGAGGTCACCGCAGTCGCCCGCACGCAGGTTCAGTTCGAGGTTCTCCCGGGTCTGCCTTCCGGTTCGGCTGTGCCGAGCTACGCCGGCATGGCGCTCGGCTCGGGTCACACCGAGGCCGACGTTCGCGGTGAAGTCGACTGGGCTGCTCTGGCCGCTGCACCGGGACCGCTTGTCCTGCACGCGACGTCCGGACATCTCGCCGAGACCGCCAGCGCGCTGGTCGAGAACGGCTTGGCCCCGCAGACGCCTGCTGCGATCACCGTCCGCGGTACCACTCGTCAGCAGCGAACCGTCGAGGCAACTCTCGCGACGCTCAACGAAGCCGGATCGGAACTGGTGGGCTCGCTCATCGTCACCGTCGGCAAGGTTGTCGCGCAGCGCAACAAGATGTCGTGGTGGGAATCGCGCGCACTGTACGGCTGGACCGTCCTCGTGCCGCGCACCAAGGATCAGGCCGGCGAGATGAGCGACCGACTGGTCACTCACGGAGCGATCCCGATCGAGGTTCCGACCATCGCCGTCGAGCCGCCTCGCAGCCCGGCTCAGATGGAGCGTTCGGTCAAGGGCCTCGTCGACGGTCGCTATCAGTGGGTGGTCTTCACTTCCACCAATGCTGTTCGCGCAGTGTGGGAGAAGTTCGAGGAGTTCGGCCTCGACGCTCGCGCCTTCTCCGGTGTGAAGATCGCCTGCATCGGTGAAGCAACCGCAGCCAAGGTGCGCTCGTTCGGCATCAACCCCGAGCTGATCCCGACCGGTGAGCAGTCCAGCGAAGGCCTGCTGGCCGAATTCGCCCCGTACGACGACGTTTTCGATCCGGTCAACCGGGTTCTGTTGCCGCGCGCGGACATTGCAACCGAAACCCTCGCCGAGGGCCTGCGCGAACGCGGTTGGGAGATCGACGACGTCACCGCCTACCGCACCGTCCGGGCAGCGCCGCCGCCGGCCGAGACCCGCGAGATGATCAAGACCGGTGGATTCGACGCCGTCTGCTTCACCTCGTCCTCGACCGTGCGCAACCTCGTCGGCATCGCCGGCAAGCCGCACGCCCGCACGTTGGTCGCGTGCATCGGCCCGAAGACGGCCGAAACTGCTATCGAGTTCGGTCTGCGCGTCGACGTGCAGCCCGAGACCTCGCAGGTGGGACCGCTGGTGGAGGCTCTCGCCGAGCACGCAGCTCGGCTGCGCGCTGAAGGTGCTTTGCCGCCGCCGCGTAAGAAGTCTCGAAGGCGCTAGCGCACCCGTGAGCGGTTGAGGAGTCTGTGGACTCCTCAACCACTCACAGGTTCCGACGAAGGAGGGCTACTTCTCGTGTTTCCCACTCATCGCCCTCGCCGGCTCCGGCGCACCCCAGCGCTCCGGCGACTCGTGGCAGAGACCTCGCTCGAACCCCGGCACCTCGTGTTGCCGATGTTCGTTGCAGACGGCATCGATACGCCGCGTGAGATCAGTTCCATGCCAGGCGTTTTCCAGCACACCCTCGATTCGCTGCGGTCCGCCGCGGTGGAAGCAGTGGAAGCCGGCGTCGGTGGCCTGATGCTCTTCGGCGTCCCCAAGGCGGAGGACAAGGACCCCCAGGGCTCCGGTGCCTCCGATCCCGACGGCATCCTCAACGTCGGATTGCGCGCTCTGGCAGAAGAACTCGGTGATTCAACGGTCATCATGGCCGATACCTGCCTCGACGAGTTCACCGATCACGGCCACTGCGGCGTGCTTAACGCCACCGGCGCCGTCGACAACGACGCAACCTTGATCCGGTACGTCGAAATGGCTCTCGCGCAAGCTGAATCGGGTGCGCACCTGCTCGGCCCCAGCGGCATGATGGACGGTCAGGTGGCTGCGATCCGCGGTGCGCTCGATGCATCCGGGTATGTCGAGGTCGGTCAGCTCGCCTATGCCGCGAAATATGCGTCAGCGTTCTACGGGCCGTTCCGTGAAGCCGTCGGATCCTCACTGCAAGGCGACCGTCGTACTTATCAGCAGGACGGCGCCAACCGCCGCGAGTCGATGCGCGAGGTAGACCTCGACATCGCCGAGGGCGCTGACATGGTGATGGTCAAGCCTGCAATGTCCTACCTCGACATTCTGCGTGAGACCGCCGACCGGTCTCCGGTTCCGGTCGCGGCGTACCAGATCTCGGGTGAGTACTCGATGATCACGGCGGCCGCGCAGAACGGGTGGATCGATCGGGACGCGGCGATTCTCGAATCGCTCACCAGCATTCGCCGCGCCGGTGCCGACGTGGTCCTCACGTACTGGGCGTCGGAAGTTGCCGGATGGCTGTGACGGAGTCACGCATGGTGGCTGCACCGGTATCGACCGATACGCTGGTGTCATGACCGAGCAGTGGCCGCCGTCGCGCCAGGAACCGCCCCGCCGGGAACCTCCCTACGAGAACCAGCCGTTCGAGAATCAGCCGTACCGCGAACTCGGACCGATGCCGACGGGTCAGATCCCGGGATACGGCCCCGGTTACAACGGATACCCGGGCCCCCAGCCGAAACCCGAGCTGCCGACGGACGTCGTGACTGCGATTCAGTTGTGGTGGGCTGTGACGGCGCTGGGATTGGTCCAGGGCGGCGCGATGATCTGGATGCTGCTCGGGCAGAAGTCGATGTTCGTCGACGAGATGCTCAGGAACCAGGCGGCTGTCGACGCCGGTCTGACACGCTCCGACGTGGAGGGCATGTTCCCACTGGTCATCGTGTTCTCCGCTGTCCTGGTGGTGATCGTCACCGCGGTGTTCCTTTTGTTCGTGCGCTCGATGAGTCGTGGCAAGAACTGGGCTCGAATGTTGCTGTCGTTCTGTGGAGTCTTCATGTTGGTCTCTGCGATCCCCGTGATCTTCGGGCTCGGCGGTGACGGCGGCGCGGCCACTCTGCTGTTCGGCGGAGCGGAAATCCTGCAGGCAGTTGCTGCTGTCGGGGCCATCGTGATGATGCACCGAAAAGAGTCCAATCCGTACTTTCTTCGTTTCCCCCCGGCGGGGAACCGATAGGTAGCTCGGGGTACTGTGAAACGGGTCACTGCAGTAGTAGGGGAGAGGTCGTAGACAATGAGTTCTCAGGAAGCCCTGCGCACGGAAAGCACCCACGACGCTCCACTGCGCCAACGTGGTTCACGGACCGAAGTGATCTTGTTCGCGATCCTTGGAGCCTCTGTTCTGGTGACACTCCTGGTGCTCATGATTCCGGGCATCGTCAGCGGATAGCGCACACTTGAACCCGTGAGTATCTCTACGAAGGTCCGGCGCCCGACGGCCGTCGAGGCAGCATTCTGGCTGTGGATCGCCAGCGCGTTCCTACTCATACTCTTCGGCCTGATCAATGTCACCAGCGCCTCGTATTCGCTGCGTGAGCAATTCACCGATCAAGGCGTATCGGCCGGAAACATCGACATCTACGTCACCTTCGTGCGGGTGTCCGGGCTGGTTCTGCTGTTGACCGGCCTTGCGATCGGCGGCCTCGCCGGTCCCACTCGCGCCGGAAAACCTCTGTGCCGACGGATCCTGGTGATCGTGTCCGGGGTGTTCGCGGTGCTGCAGATCGCGCTGGTCGTCGCCGGGATCAGTACCGTGCTCGCGCTTGTCGTTCCCGTCATGCTGATCTGTGCCTGCGTCGCGATCTACCGCGACACCACCCGAAGTTGGTTCGCCCGTGGCTGACCGTGCTCCTGAAATCGGCCCGGACGTTCTGTACTACGAACCGGGATCTCGGTGGTGGGCGATCGCGTTCGGGCCAATCTTCTGCCTGATCGCCTTGGTCATCGAGCTGTTCACCGGCCCGGTGGTGCATTGGTTCGGTCTGGCGATGTTCGCCGTGATCCTCACCGGGTTGGTGTACGTGCAGGTGATTGCCGCGCGCCGGCATGCGAGTGTGCTTCTGACCGCGACCACGTTGCGTCAGGGAACCGAAGAGGTGCCGATCACCGAGATCGCCGAGGTGTTCCCGGAGTCCGACGACGCCGCCTATGAAGACGAAATGGAGCCGTGGGAAACGGCACGCGCGCTGGGTGAGCTGTCTGGAGTGCCCCGGCGTCGGCACGGTATCGGCTTGCGTCTGACCACCGGGGGATTGGTGCGAGCGTGGGCGAAAGACGATCGGGCACTTCGCGAGGCGTTGAGCCAGGTTGTCACGGTCGGTGTGGAACCGGACGGGTCTGCCGATGACTGAGCCACAGCCATCCCCGCGTGTCGACGTGAAGACGTGGATCGGTGTACTCGGTATCGTCGCCGCAACGATTCTGGCGGTCGTGTGCTGGCGAGCGGGTACGACGACGTCCGACTTCGGACCGATATTGGATGGCGCTCCGCCGTTCGAGAGCACGCACTACGACGGTCTCTGGATCTCGGGCGCCGGGTTGTCGATTCTGGTTGCGGGGCTGATGGCCATCGATGTCGTGCGCCGCGTCCGGGTGGGCTTCGTCGCATCGCAGTAGCCCTCATACGGGTAGGGGGTATAGTTGCGGTATGAGTAGTTACAGCCCCGAGCAGGACGATCTGCTCAAACGCCTTCGTCGTATCGAAGGTCAGGTAGCCGGAATCTCGCGCATGGTCGCAGACGACCGGTACTGCATCGACGTGCTCACCCAGGTGTCCGCCGCGACGAGCGCGTTGCAGTCCGTATCCCTGAAGCTTCTCGACGCGCACCTTGCGGGCTGCGTCGTCGAAGCTGCCAAGCAGGGTGGTCCGGAAGCGGACGTCAAGATCAAGGAAGCTCAGGCGGCCATCGCTCGCCTCGTTCGTTCGTAAGGTGTCGGTCCGTCACTCCGTGATGGACCGCGCGAGCGCCCGGGCGGAGAAGCTCACGAAGTACTCGGGTGTGACTTCTTTGGCGATGTTGATGACGATGGTGTCCGACAGGCCTTTGAGTCCGGAGAGCACGAGATGGATCACCGCGGGGTCGTCGATCAACCGGCTCCCTTCGGCTGCAGCAGATTCGGTGAGCGCTCGAATCAATGCCGAGTTGTAGACCGCTACGGATGCGTGAAGTTCCCGCATGCTTTCTCGGTCGGACCCGGCCATGCCTTCGATGTCGCGCCAAGTGGTGGTGAGTCGACCCACCCGTGCCCAGTGCCGAGCAAATTCGGAAATCATGGACTCGAGTAAGGCGCTCAGTCCCTGCTCGCGGGGGAGCGTGTTCACGAAGTCCGCCATTCCAGCTGACTTACGCTGAGGAGGGCTGCGAAGATGTCCTGCTTGTCGACGAAATACTGGTAGATCAGTCCGGTGCTGGTTGTGCCATCCCGGTGTCGTTCCTGCCCGGATTCTGGCAGCACATCCATTCGTTCTGGCTCGGATCAGCGGCCATGGAGCCCATCCGCTCCGTCATCTACTTCGATGGGAACGGCGCCGGACCGCACCTGCTCGTTCTGGGGATCTGGCTGGTCGCGGCACTCGGCCTGACCGGACTGCTTGCCTCTCGGCAGTCGAAAAAGACGGCAGCGCAATAAATGTGGTGGGGCCGGCGACTGCCGACCCCACCCGAACCCTTTACTTCAGCCGTACCGCGTCCGTGCCCGGTCCGTCGAGCATCGCGGACCCCAGCAGGATGTCCGGAATGCCGAACCCGTCGATCAGTGTCTCGACGTGGGGGCGCAGGGTGCGGCACCGCTCGTTGATCCCGCGCGTCACGGCCTTCGAACGCTCCACCGACAGATGCCGGTGCTCCATGAACCAGGCCTTGTCCTCCTCGATGACGGACAGTGCGTAGAGGTCGCACACCTCGCCGAAGAGTTCCTTCGCGGTCTCGTCCTCACACGAGTCGATGCCGGCGACGAATGCTTCCAGGATGACGCGCTCGATGTGCGCCTGAGCGGCTTTGAGCACGTGGTCCTGCACGAAGTTGAACGCGTCGAACGGGTTCTCCTCGCGTTTCTGCGCTGCCTGCAATCGCCTTGCCGCAGTGGCGAGTAGGTACTCCTCGCGGTCTTCGAACATCTTCATCTGGGTGCCGCGGTTGAAGAGGCTGCCGTCCTCTTCGTTGTCCTGGCGAGTGTCGACGATCGTCTGCAGGATCTGCTGCGCTGCCGTGCGCTTCTTGACCACGTCGGAGACCGTCGTAGCCGCGAAGCGCATCCAGTCGACCGGACTCATGCCGCGGACTTCGTCGGCGTAGGAGGTGAGAAGTTCTTTTGCGACCAACTGCGTCAGAACGTGGTTGTCACCCTCGAACGTGGTGAAGACGTCAGTGTCAGCCTTGAGCGCGGTGAGGCGGTTCTCGGCGAGATAGCCTGCGCCACCACAGGCTTCGCGTGCTTCCTGGATTGCCCGAGTGGCATGCCACGTGTTGGCGGCCTTGAGTCCGGCGGCGCGACCCTCGAGTTCGCGCTGCTCCTGCGGGTCCGGGTCGTCGCTGCTCTGGATGTCGTGCATCGCGGCGACCAGTTCGTTCTGTGCGAACTGCAGAGCGTACGAGCGGGCGATCAACGGCAACAGACGCTTCTGGTGGACGAGGTAGTCCATGATCAGGACCTCGTCGTCACTCTTCGGGGCGCTGAACTGCCTGCGCTGCAGGGCATATCGACCGGCAATGGCCAATCCCACGCGCGCGGCCGCTGCCGCCGAACCACCGACGGTGACACGTCCACGAACCAATGTGCCGACCATCGTGAAGAACCGACGGTTCGGGTTCTCGATCGCCGAAGTGTACGTGCCGTCCTCGGCGACGTCGGCGTAACGGTTGAGCAGGTTCTCACGCGGGATGCGGACCTGGTCGAAGACGATGCGGCCGTTGTCGACTCCGGGCAGTCCACCCTTGAGCCCGCAGTCGGACGTCGTCACTCCGGGGAGGTCGTTGCCGGCGTCGTCACGAATCGGCACGACAAAGCAGTGGACGCCCTGGCTTTCGCCTCCGGTGATCAGCTGTGCGAACACTGCCGCGACAGTGGCGTGCTGGGCAGCGCCGCCGATGTAGTCCTTGCGAGAAGACGGGGTGGGGGAGTTGACGACGAACTCGCCCGTCTCGACGTCGTAGGTTGCCGTGGTTTCGAGTTCCTGGACGTCGCTGCCGTGACCGGTCTCGGTCATCGCAAAGCAACCGAGCAGGTCCAGGTCGATCAGCGGCTTGACGTACGCCTGGTGGTGACGCTCGGTGCCGAGGTTTTCGATGGCGCCGCCGAACAGTCCCCACTGCACGCCGGCCTTGACCATCAGTGAGAGGTCGGACATCGCGAGCATCTCGATGCTGGTGACGGCGCCACCCGCGTCGCCCGTTCCGCCGTGAGAGACCGCGAAACCGTTTGCGGCGTAGCCGAGATCGGCGAGGACCCGCATCTGTTCGAGAGCCTTGGAGCGCGCAATGGCGGTGTTGGGTGTGTAGTGCGGAGCAAAACGTTCGTCGTTCAATTCGCCGCGAACGCGCTCACGCACCTCCCGCCAGCGTCCGTCGAGTGTTGTCCTGAGGTGGTCCGCTGTGGTGGCCATGGAACCGACGATAGCGCGTAGCGCACCGCGGGCAACCCGGTTCGATCCCAACCTCACATTCAGCAGGAGCCCGCGGCACCCGCTTCGATTCCTTGGCGGAAGAGTTCCTTCTCGCTCTCGGACATAGCCTGGTACGAAGGGTCGTTCTCGACGATCTTCAGGAAGTCGGCGCCCGCTGTCTGTGTCGACGTGTCGCCGCTCTGAACACGCTGCTGAACGTAGACGGACACTGCCGAACACCCGCCGAGAAACGCCGGGTCGGTGCTCGTTGCCGCGGTGGTTCGAGCCGAGTCGGTGGCGCTCGGCGGCGACGAAACTGTCGCCTTGTCGTCGTTCGAAGCGTCCGAACCACACGATGTGAGAAGAATCGCAGCCGAGACCATCAGCGTCGTCAACAGTCGCTTCATGCTCGGAATCGTCTCACGCGGGGCCCGGTTCGACCGGAAAACTCGCCTCGAGCACCGAAGTCCTACACCCTGTCGTTGTCAGATTCGACAGAACTGGGACACTGGAAGCCGTGACTGTGTCTTCCGGTGATCCCGACGTGCATGCAACGAACTCCGCTCGGCTCTTCGAACGTGCCGGCAACGTGATTCCGGGTGGCGTCAACTCGCCCGTCCGCGCGTTCGGTTCGGTCGGTGGAACACCGCGATTCATTCGCGAAGCATCCGGCTACACCCTCACCGACGTCGACGGGAACAATTACGTCGACCTGGTGTCGTCCTGGGGTCCGATGATTCTCGGGCACGCTCACCCGGCAGTCGTCGAAGCCGTTCGCGAAGCAGCGCTCGGCGGTCTCTCCTTCGGTGCGCCGACCGAAGGCGAAGTTGCCCTCGCCGAGGAAATCGTCGCCCGCGTCGCGCCCGTGGAAAAGGTTCGCCTGGTCAACTCCGGAACCGAAGCCACGATGAGCGCAGTCCGCCTCGCCCGCGGATTCACCGGACGCACCAAGATCATCAAGTTCTCCGGTTGCTACCACGGCCACGTCGACGCCCTTCTCGCCGACGCCGGATCGGGCCTCGCGACGTTCGGGCTGCCGACCTCGCCCGGCGTGACCGGCGCTCAAGCCGAAGACACCATCGTCGTCCGCTACAACGATCTCGATGCAGTCGCCGCGGCGTTCGCCGCCAACCCCGGCGCCATCGCGTGCGTCATCACCGAAGCTGCAGCCGGAAACATGGGCGCCGTCGCACCGATTCCCGGTTTCAACGAGGGTCTGCGTCGCCTCACCCGTGAGCACGGCGCACTCCTGATCATGGACGAGGTGATGACGGGATTCCGCGTCAGCGCCTCGGGTTGGTACGGCATCGACAACGTCGCAGGCGACCTCTACACCTTCGGCAAGGTCATGAGCGGCGGCCTGCCTGCCGCAGCATTCGGCGGCCGCGCCGACATCATGGGTCACCTCGCGCCGGACGGTCCCGTCTACCAGGCCGGCACCCTCTCGGGTAACCCCGTGGCCGTCGCCGCCGGACTCGCGAGTCTGCGCGCCGCCGACGCCGAGGTGTACGCCAAGCTCGGCCGGAACGCGACCGCCCTCGGCGACCTCATGACCCAAGCCCTCACCGCCGAAGGCGTCGAACACCGTGTGCAGTACGCCGGAACCTTGGTGAGCGTGTTCTTCACCGAGAACACGGTGACCAACTACGACGAAGCCAAAGCCGCGCAGACCTGGCGATTCCCCGCCTTCTTCCACGCGTTGCTCTCCCGCGGCGTGTACCCGCCGCCGAGCGCGTTCGAAGCGTGGTTCGTCTCCGCTGCACTCGACGATCGAGCATTCTCGATCATCGCCGACGCCATGCCGCACGCCGCCAAGGCCGCAGCTGCTGCCGTCAAGCCCTGACACGTTCAAGCTCGAGCAACAACCGCACGCTTCCGACATCCATCTTCTTCAGCGAGGACCCTCGACTGTGACCGACGCCGATCACCCCGACCACACGTCCACCCGCACCATCGTCCACGTCCTTCGCCACGGCGAAGTTCACAACCCGCGCGGGATCCTCTATGGACGGCTCCCGGGCTTCCGGTTGTCGGTGGCGGGCGAAGCCCAGGCTCGTGCGGTCGCGTCGGTGCTCGCCGATCACGACATCACCCACGTGGTCGCGTCGCCGCTGCAGCGCGCACAAGAGACCGCGACGCCGATCGCCGAGGCACACAAGCTCGACATCGTCACCGACGAAAACCTCATCGAGGCAGGCAACGAGTTCGAGGGTCTCAAGGTTGCCGTCGGGGACGGTGCGCTCTCACGTCCGCGTCACTGGTGGAAATTGCGTGACCCGTTCACCCCGTCCTGGGGCGAGCCCTACCTGCAGATCGCTCATCGCATGCTCGCAGCCGTCAACGCCGCACGCGTCGCGGCAGTCGGACACGAAGCCGTCGTCGTCAGCCATCAGCTTCCGGTCTGGACACTGCGTCGATTCCTGCAGGGCGAGCGTCTCTGGCACGATCCCCGTCACCGTCAGTGTGGACTGGCCTCGTTGACCTCACTGGTCTACGAGGGCGACACCCTGGTCGACATCGTCTACTCCGAACCTGCCGGTGCCTCCGACCCGAGAGTGACAGGAGCATGATTTCGCGCCGCATCGCCGCAGCATTCGCAGCCGCTGCGTCGGCGATGCTTCTTCTCTCGTCCTGCGCGACCGGCGACGACGCCGTCGCACAGGGCGGAACTTTCGACTTCGTCTCACCGGGCGGGCAGACCAAGATCTTCTACGATCCACCGTCCGACCGAGGCACCATCGGCAAGCTCTCCGGGCCCGATCTGATGAACGAAGGTAAGAAGGTCGGCGTCGACGACTTCGAGGGCAAGGTCGTCGTCCTCAACGTCTGGGGTCAGTGGTGCGGGCCGTGCCGCGCCGAAGCCGACGACCTGGAACAGGTCTACGAGCAGACCAAGGATTCGGGCGTGCAGTTCCTCGGCATCAACGTCCGCGACGACACCAAGAACAAAGCGCAGGACTTCGTGGTCGACAACAAGGTCTCGTACCCGTCGATCTACGACCCGTCGATGCGTTCGCTGATCGCCCTCGGTGACGGCTACCCCACGTCGGTCATTCCGACGACGATCGTCCTGGACCGCCAGCATCGCGTTGCCGCGGTGTTCCTCCAAGAACTTCTCGCCGAGGATTTGCTGCCCGTCGTCCAGCGAGTAGCTCAGGAAGACGCGCAGTAAAGATGACAACCACGACCACCACGCTGCTGGCAGGCAGCGACACACTGAGTGCCGGTGTGGGCGAAGCGTTTCAGAACGCGGCGTCGTCCGGTCCGCTTCTGCTGGCCCTCGGCGCCTGTGTGCTCGCCGGTCTGGTGTCGTTCGCTTCACCGTGCGTCGTGCCGCTCGTTCCCGGCTACCTGTCCTACCTGGCCGGCGTCGTCGGCGCCGACGCCCCCGCGATCACCGCGGACGAGGCGAGGACCCGGACGATCACCCGGAGCAGTCGCCTGAGGGTGGCCGGTGCGGCCGGACTGTTCGTCGCCGGCTTCACCGTCGTCTTCGTTCTCGCGACCGCGTCGGTGTTCGGCGTGATCTCGACTCTGCTCGTCAACCGCGAGGTCCTGATGCGCGTGGGCGGTGTGGTCACGATCGCGATGGGTCTGGTGTTCATCGGACTGATCCCGGCGCTGCAGAAAGACGTCCGTTTCGAACCGCGTCGTGTGTCGTCGCTGGTGGGGGCGCCGCTGCTCGGGGGAGTGTTCGCGCTGGGGTGGACGCCATGCCTCGGGCCGACATTGGCAGGCGTGATGTCCGTAGCCGCGGGAACCGACGGGATGACCGCCGCGCGCGGTGTCACCTTGATCGTCGCGTACTGCATCGGACTCGGCCTGCCGTTCATCATCTTGGCGCTGGGATCGGCGCGTGCGCTGACCGGCGTCGGCTGGTTGCGTCGTAATGCACGCACCATTCAAATTTTCGGCGGAATCATGTTGGTGGCAGTGGGAATCGCCCTCGTCACAGGCGCGTGGGACCAGTTCGTCGGCTGGGTTCGCGACGCATTTATCTCGGAGGTGACGCTGCCGATATGACAGCTGACGACAATAACGACAACCCGACACCCGTGCTGCCGAAGCAGTCGGTGATCGGTCGAGTCGTTGCACTCGGGCGCAACACCTGGCGCGGCCTGACCTCGATGCGGACCGCGCTGGTTCTGCTGTTCCTCCTCGCACTCGCGGCGATCCCCGGCGCCCTGCTGCCACAACGAACCCTCAACGAGGGCAAGGTCGCCGACTACATCGCCGCGCGTCCGACGCTCGGTCCGTGGATGGACCGCCTCGAACTGTTCGACGTGTTCAGCAGCTTCTGGTTCACCGCGATCTACGCTTTGCTCTTCATCTCGCTGGTCGGCTGCATCCTGCCGCGTTGCGTGGAGCACGCGAAGGCGCTGCGCACCCGTCCGGTGAATGCGCCGCGCAATCTTGCTCGCCTGCCGCACCACACCAAGAGCGTCGTCGACGGCGAGACTCCCGACGAACTTGCTGCCCGGGTGTCGAAAGAACTGCGTGGGTGGCGCGTCGAAACGCGTCGCGGCGATACGAAATCACGACGCGAAGGCGAGATCACCATCTCGGCGGAGAAGGGATACCTCCGCGAATTCGGCAACCTCGTGTTCCACCTGTCCCTGGTCGGATTGTTGATCGCGATTGCCGCGGGCAAGTTGTTCGGCTACGAGGGCAATCGCATCGTCATCGCCAACGACGGCCCCGGATTCTGCACGACTTCGCCGGCAGTGTTCGACTCGTTCGTCGCGGGCCTGAGCCTCGACGGCACCGGCATGACTCCGCTGTGTGTCCGTGTGAAGAATTTCCAGGCCGACTACCTCGAGACCGGTCAGGCCGAGATGTTCACCTCGGACATCTCGTACCAGGCAGGCGACGACCTCGAGTCCGATACCTGGCGGGACACGACCATCCAGGTGAACCACCCGCTGCGGATCGCCGGCGATCGTGTGTACCTGCAGGGACACGGATACGCGCCGACATTCACCGTCACGTTCCCGAACGGTGAGACCCGCACCGAGACGCTCCAGTGGCGTCCGGACGACGCCACGACGTTCCTGAGTAGTGGCGCAATGCGTTTCGACCCGCCGGGCGGCATGTATCCCGATACGGACGAGCGCCGGAAGAATCAGATTGCCATCGAAGGATTGTTCGCGCCCACAGCGCTGTTCCACGGCAACCTGCTGTCGTCGAGTTACCCGGCGATGAACGATCCGGCAGTCGCCATTGACATCTACAAGGGTGATACCGGACTCGATACCGGTAACCCGCAATCGCTGTTCGAACTCAACACCGAACTGATCAATCAGGGCCGGCTGGTCAAGCAGGATCGAGTCAATCTGTTCCCGGGTGAGAGCGCGACGCTTGCCGACGGAACTCAGGTGCGATTCGATGGTGCCGTCGACTTCGTCAACCTGCAGGTCTCTCACGATCCCGCTCAGGTGTGGGTACTGGTTTCAGCGTTGACGATGATGGCGGGGCTACTCGTCTCGCTCGTGATCAAGCGTCGCCGCGTCTGGGCACGTATCTATCCAGATGACGAACGACGTACTGTAGTAGAACTTGGTGGGCTTGCCCGCACCGACCACGCAGGCTGGGGCGACGAGTTCGACCGCCTCGCCGACCGCTTGCTGAAAAGCAATCCGACCACCGCGGTGAACCAACCGCACGCGCAGGAGAACGCCCGATGACAACCAACGAGACACTCGCGCAGTACAGCGACTGGGCCTTCAAGTCCGCCTTCACCGTGCTTGTGCTGGCGTTTGTGCTGCTCATCGTGCAGTACGCGTCGGCCAGAGCAAAGGCGGTTCAGGACAAGGAACTGGTCACCGCCGGCGGAGTCGATGCGTCCGTGCCTGGCAGGGTCGCGGAGACTCCGACCAAGTCGCTCTCGGAGCGATTCGGCGGAATGGGCCGAGCTGTCTTGGTTGTCGGAACGGTACTGATCTTCGCGTCGATCGTGCTCCGCGGATTTGCGACGGAACGATTCCCACTCGGCAACATGTACGAATTCGTGGCGATGGCGTGTGCGGCGTCGTTGCTGGTCGGGCACGTCCTGCTGATCAAGCCGGCGTACCGTCCGATGTGGGTCTTCCTGCTGGTACCAGTTCTGATCTTGATGTTCCTCGCCGGCACGGTTCTCTACGCCGACGCGGCTCCCGTGGTGCCGGCGCTGCGCTCGTACTGGCTGCCGATTCACGTGACGATCGTCAGCGTCGGCTCCGGCATCTTCATGATCGGCGGTATCGCCAGCCTCCTGTTCCTGTTGCGACTGAAGTTCCCGCCCGGTGACGAAGGCACGAGCATCGGCGGCCGGATCGCAGAGCGACTGCCGGATGCCCAGACGCTCGACCGCTTGGCATACAAGAGCACGATCATCGCGTTTCCGCTGTTCGGCGCAGGTGTGATCCTCGGTGCGATCTGGGCGGAAGCTGCATGGGGACGCTTCTGGGGTTGGGACCCCAAAGAGACGATGTCCTTCATCGCCTGGGTGATCTACGCGGCCTACCTGCACGCGAGGGCAACGTCTGGTTGGCGGGAGACGAAGGCTGCCTGGATCAACATCGCCGGATTCGTTGCGATGCTGTTCAATCTCTTCATCATCAACATGGTCGTGTCCGGCTTGCACTCCTACGCGGGACTCAACTGATCCTCTCGAGGTACCGTGGGTGGCTGCCGACCGGTCTGTAGGTATTACCGGTGGGTAAGTCAGGGGCGGCGCCAGCTACGATGCAGCTTGGTGAATTACTAGCTGTCTGGTAGCTGCGGGATCGACGAGGGGGAACTGCGAGATGGCCGACAAGATCGAAGACGCCGGAGCAGGATTGTGGGAGCCGGTGCGTCCTGCCGAGCCGACGCGGCGCGAGCTACGCACATCCGCGCCCGAGCCGTCATCCGACTCGGTTCCCAGTGATGTTCGCAGTCTCTTCGTGGCCCCGGTCGACTCCGGCCCGCTCCAGCAAGTCGCCGGCCAGGCGCCCAGTGCACCCGCCGCTCCGCCGCCGGCGACGACCCCAGCGGCTCCGGCGGCGCCGGTACCAGGTCCCAAGACTCCGGTCATCCAGTATCCGGCAGCACAGCCCGGCCCGATCAACGGCCAGTTCTCGACCTCGCCCGCGATGCCGATGCAGACCTACGAACCTACGAATCGCGCAGGGTCGGTTCCGGATTCGCGAACTGGCGCTCCGCAGCCTGTCCAGAATTCGCTGCCTGTCCAGAATTCGCAGCCCAGTCCGACCGCGCATGGATCCGCGAGACCGCTCCAGCACCCGCAGGCGCCTTTTGCGCCCGGCGTGCATCCGCCCAATCCCGTGATTCGGCAGTTCGGGCACCCCGGCGCTGCGCCGGTGCAGAACGGCCAGGCCCAGCAGACCGGCCACGCCCTGCAGAACGGCCAGGCCCAGCAGACCGGCCACGCCCTGCAGAATGGTCAGGCCGTGCCGAATGGGTTGGCCATGCCGATGGCCCCGCCGACAGCGCCACCTACTCGCGCTCCGATGCCGCAGACCGGATTCAACTCGGCTCCGGACAGTCGCTTCGAGTCAGCTCTCCCGATGACTGCGCAAGATCTCTCGGCTGCGCTCCTCGTCAAGCGGCCTGTCCGGCCTGCCCCGGTGGGTGGCTGGCGTAAGGCGCTGTACACGTTGTCCGGCCGATCGGTGAACCTCGGAAACGGTGCAAAGGAGCAGCACCTCGTCGAGTTGACGCGCCAGATCAACCAGCCGTTGCAGGGCTGCTACAAGGTTGCGGTGCTCAGTCTCAAAGGTGGCGTCGGAAAAACCACGACCACTGCGACACTTGGGTCGATGTTCGGGTCGATCCGCGGCGATCGCGTCGTCGCTGTCGATGCAAACCCCGACCGGGGAACGCTGAGCCAGAAGATCCCGCTCGAAACTCCGGCAACAGTGCGAAACCTGCTGCGCGACGAGAACAGCATCGAGAAGTACAGCGACGTCCGTGGCTACACATCGCAGAATCGCCACCGTCTCGAAGTGCTTGCATCCGACACCGATCCAGCAGTTTCAGAAGCCTTCAGCGGCGGGGACTACACGCGCACGGTCGACATGCTCGAGAAGTTCTACAGCATAGTTCTGACCGACTGCGGCACCGGATTGATGCACTCGGCGATGCAGGCCATTCTCGAAGGTGCAGATTCGTTGATCGTGGTCAGTTCCGGATCCGTCGACGGTGCACGTAGCGCCTCCGCGACACTTGATTGGCTCGACGCTCACGGTTACAGCAGGCTGGTCGCCACGTCCGTAGCCGTCATCAACGCGGTACGGCCTCGCTCGGGCAAGGTTGATCTGCCCCGGGTCGTCGAGCATTTCGAGCAGCGCTGTCGAGCGGTGAGACTGATTCCGTTCGATCCGCATTTGGAAGAGGGCGCCGAAATCGATCTGGACCGGCTGCGTCCAGGTACTCGGGAAGCGGTGCTGGAGTTGGCTGCGGTGGTTGCGCAGGACTTTCCTGCCTCCCCGTTCGCGTTGCCGGGGCGGTAATCGGATAGCCGGGTGAGCCCGGACGCTACGTCGACGTGTCAGTCGGCGGTACGTCCGGCCCTTCCGTGCGCTTGCGTCGTGTTTGCTGGTTCACATTCCACAGGAATTCGGGATCGTCGTCCGGCCCGCGTACGCCGCTCACCGGGGTACGCGTCGACGGATCGGGCCCGAACGCCTTCCACATCAGAACGATCAATGTCACCAAACCCACCAACGCCAACAGATACAACACGGCGCACCTCCTCAGGGAACTGAAGTCGAGCCTACTCAGTCTCCGGCCCGCTTCACCAGAAGTGGTGCGGACAAGCGTTTCGGCTCAGTGCGCTAGTGCTGTATCTGTCGGGTACTGCAAGATCTGTCGGGTACTACATGTACTTCGACGTGAGCTGAAGTTGCTCAGTTGTTGTCCGCTTCGGTGGTCAGCGAGCGCAGAAGCTGCATGACCTCGGTCTCACGGAATCGACGATGTCCTCCTGGTGTGCGAAGCGAGCCCAGTCGTCCTGCGTGTGCCCAGCGGGTCACGGTCTTGGGATCGACATGAAACAATGCCGCTACCTGTCCGGGCGTCATGAGTGCGTCTGCGGCGGTATTGAAGGTTGGTGCGCTCATTGTGAGGTCCTCCATGTTGATGTCGAACGTTTGACGAACAGTGATTCCGAACCGAGCAGTGATTCCGAACTTTGGTTCCGAACCGTTGTGTCGACCAGTTGCCAAAAACCTGCGTCGAGTTTGTTTCGAAGTCCTTCGCTCACATTCGACCGTTTTCTGAGTGGTAGCGCAATGTTTGCACAGATATAGCCGGGTAGTCGATCTTTCAAGATAAAGTAATGTTTAAGTAAAGGACAAAATGGATATAGCGGGCTCAGTCCCACCCGTATTCGGAATGGGTAACCTGAGAGGGTGAGTCAGTTGTCTGAAAACCCCGAAAATGTTCCTTCTGAGCCGGTCAAGGCCAGTAAACCCTCCGCAAACTCTGGGCAAGCAAAGTCGGCTGCCGGGCCGGTGACCAAGGGTCAACTAGCCCGCGACGTGGTGCTGTACTCGGTCGCTCGGCTGCTGCTTGTCGTCGTGATCGGTGCCGTCATCATCGGTGGCGGAAAGCTCGCCGGCACCGACGTTCCCCTGATCGTCGCGGCACTGTTCGCAGTTCTGATCGCGCTGCCGCTGTCGCTGCTGCTCTTCGCGAAACTGCGCAAGCGTGTCAATGCGGGCATCGCGGCGGTCGACGCCCAGCGTCGGTCCGATCGTGACGATCTTCGCTCCAAGCTGCGCGGAGACGGGCGGTGACCACGGAGTCGCTCGACGTCGACCGTCGGACCTCGCGCCAGTGGGTCGACAACGCGGTGCGGCTGATCGAAGCCGACGCGCAACGCAGCGCGGACACTCACCTACTGCGCTATCCGCTGCCGAGTAACTGGACCGTCCAGCTCTATCTGAAGGACGAGTCGACCCACATCACGGGAAGTCTCAAGCATCGACTCGCACGGTCGCTTTTCCTCTACGCCATCTGCAACGGCTGGGTTACCGAAGAGACCACCGTCATCGAAGCGTCGTCAGGTTCGACGGCTGTCAGCGAGGCGTATTTCGCGAAGTTGCTCGGCCTGGATTTTGTCGCGGTGATGCCCGCGAGCACGAGTCCCGCCAAGATCGCACTGATCGAGGCGCAGGGTGGACGTTGTCATTTCGTGAGCGATCCGTCCTCGATCTACTCGGAATCACATCGGCTCGCGAGTGAGTTGAACGGTCACTACATGGACCAGTTCACTCACGCCGAGCGCGCGACGGACTGGCGTGGAAACAACAACATCGCCGAATCGATCTTCACTCAGCTCGAGCACGAGGAACATCCGATTCCCGACTGGGTGGTCGTCGGAGCCGGGACGGGCGGAACCGGCGCCACGATCGGCCGCTTTCTTCGCTATCGGAAATTCGACACGGGGCTGTGCGTGGTAGATCCGGAGCACTCCGTGTTCTTCGACGCGTGGCGAGCGAGCGATCCGTCGATCGTCGGTACACGGGGTTCCCGGATCGAGGGCATCGGCCGTCCGCGCGTCGAACCGTCGTTTGTCGGTCAGGTGGTCGACCGAATGATCAAGGTGCCGGACGCAGGCTCGATCGCGGCCGCCCGGCACGCCAGCACAGCCCTGGGGCGCAAAGTAGGTGGCTCGACGGGGACGAACCTGTGGGGAGCTTTTGCGTTGATTGCCGAGATGATGGCAGCCGGGCGCAGCGGCAGCGTCGTCACGCTGCTGTGCGACGGCGGAGAGCGTTACTCGGGCACGTACTACAACGACGAATGGGTGGCGTCGGAAGGGATCGACCTGCTCGGTCCGACGGCAGTGTTGGACGAGTTCGTACGTTCCGGTGCGTGGACCGCCAGTTCCTGAATCGCCGGCGCCGGACCGTGTGACGGGCGGCTCATCGTCACGCGCGGCCAGGCGTCCAGCCCGGACGCCTGCTCGTCCGTTCTGATGCGTATCAGACCGGGAGAGAGCGTGTTCTCGGCCAGACGCACGAACCCGAGTCGCTCGTAGTACGGCGCGTTCCACGGAACGTCGACGAACGTCGTCAGAGTCACGAGATCGTGGTGATGGTCCGCCGCCCATTCGGTGACGGCGTCGATCAGCTGAGCTCCGAGGCCTTTGCGGGCATGATCGGGGTGAACGGAAACTTGTTCGATATGTGCACCGCCGTCCACGATCTCGACGAGCGCATACGCAACGGGTACGTCGTTTGCGTCGGTCTGAACCCAGATGTGCTCGGCTGCGAGAAAATCGTTCAACTCGTCGAGCGTCGGCGGTGGATCGTCTGCGATGGCGTCCATCCCGATGTCTCGGAACGGTTCGCCCGCGGCGATCTCGATCTGTTGCAGTGCGGGTAGGTCGGTGGATATGGCCGAGCGGATCACAGAAACCGTTTTACCTCGAGAGTGGAGTTTCTCCCAGCGCTACGCCTTCTGTAACGCAAACCTACGCAACCGTAGGTTGTGTATCGTTTGATCAAGGGGCACTTCTCCAGCGAGGGCGGATCATGGGCAATCCTGAAGTTTCACTCGACAATTACGAGGCTGTGTACGAGTACTACCGCAGTCATCAGCAGAACCGATTCGTGGCGAAGCTCGCTTATGCCGCATTGGCGCTGAAGTACCGCCCGCGAGTGAGGTACGCGCCGGGTGCGGAAGCCGCGCTGAAGACTCTGCTCGAACGTAAGACGCAGTTGGTCGTGGCAGTCAATCATCTGACCGAGAGCGACCAGTTCACGCTCGCCGCGACCGCGTGGCGTACTCCGTTGCGTCGAGTGATCGGACGGACCCGGGTCCTCGCCAAAGACGAACTCTTCGTTGATCCTTCACAGCGCAAGAAGGTCGACATGATGGGCAGCATCCCGGTTTTTCGCAGCAAGAACTACGGCCTTCGTGCAGTTTCGGATGCCGGCCGAGTGATGATGGACGTCGCGGCCGAGCGGCTGGGCAACGGGGACTGTCTGGCGATTTTCCCGGAAGGGACGTGCAACACCGAAGATCCGACGCGGCTGCAGCACGTCAACAGCGGAATCGGCCACATCGTCGCGCGCGCCGAGAAGTTGGGATGCTCACCGGCCCTGGTGTCGATCGGCATCAATTACGGTCCGGTGGCCGGCGACGTCAAGGCTGCGAGTGTCTTTGTCGGAATGCCGGTGACCGAACTTCCGGACAAGCCGATGGATATCGCCCGAACTGTGCAGGCCGACTTGCAGGTGGCAGTGGACGGGGCCGTCGCCGGGTACTAGGCGCGCCTGTCAATTTTGGTTGACAAATTCCGGTTGTCAACCTAAATTGACAACATGACCGAAGCAACCTCTCTCGCTGCTGCCGCCGGTAGCCCGGATCCCACCGAGGGATTGCGTGCTGTTCGAGCGCTGCGTCGTCTACTCGAAAAACTCGAGGCCATTCAGGTCGCCAATGCGCGCCGTCACGGATGGTCCTGGCAGGCGATCGCGGAAGCTCTCGAGGTCAGCCGTCAAGCCGTCCACAAGAAATACGCGTCCGCGCAGTCGGAATCGATGCTGCGTTCACTGCGCGAGAAGGGCAGGTAATTGCCATGTTCGAAAGGTTCTCCGCACAGGCTCGTGGCGTCGTTGTCGATGCTGTCGCCGGATCCGGTCCGGTCACGCCGATGGAACTTCTGACCGCGCTGCTCACCTCTGATCGGGGCATCGCCACCGAGGTGCTCACCGAGTCCGGTGTCTCCCTCGACGCGATCCGCCGTGCCGGCGCCGGCAAGAAGGGCGGTGACTCGAAAGGCGCTGACTCGAAAGGCGCTGGCTCGAACAATCTCGACGACGACGCCGAGATACTCAAGTCGATCGGCATCGATCTCGATGCGGTTCGGGAAAGCCTCGAGCAGTCGTTCGGTGAAGGTGTGCTGGACGAGACGCCCGTGCCGGACGGTGTCGATACTTCGCGGAAAGGCCGATTCGGGTTTCCTCGTTCACGATTCGAGAAGGACTCCAAGAAGGTGTTGGAACTCTCGCTTCGTGAAGCGCTCGCGCACAAGGACAATCGAATCGGTGCCGAACACATCCTGCTCGGCATCCTGCGTGTCGCCGACGGGCCTACCCGTCAGGCCCTCGAAACGCAGGTCACGATGTCGGTGATCCGTGAGCGGTTGGAAGCGAAGATGAATCGCGCCGCCTAGATTCGGCACGGCTCCGCATGCACGGGGCGGGATGTGCCAGCATTCAGACATGACATTTCTGGCACGTCTCATCATCAACGGCATAGCCATCTGGCTGGCGTCGGCGTGGGTCACCGGCATCACGATCGCCAACCACGACAACGGCACCTGGGGCACGGTTCTCGTGATCGCGGTGATCGCTTTGATCTTCACGGTGGTAAACGCCTTCATCAAGCCGGTAGTGCAGCTTCTCTCACTACCGCTGCTCATCCTGACCCTCGGACTGTTCACGCTGGTGATCAACGCCCTGATGCTGATGCTGACGGCGTGGATCTCGTCCGGAACGTCCTACGGCTTGACGGTCGACGGCTTCTGGACGGCAGTCTGGGGCGCGCTGATCATCTCGATCGTGAACTTTCTGCTCAGCGCGTTCGTCCCCGACAATCGTTGAGTACGTCGACGTTCAGGCGAGACTGAGCGCAACTGCGGTCGCGGCACCCCAGACGAGCATGGCGAGTCCGGTGTCGCGCAACGCGGGGATCAGGGCCATACCCTGCCCGCCCGAACGCAGTGGGGCGTTGGCTCGGATTGCCAGAGGCAACGCCAGCAATCCGAGCAGGGCCCACGGAGTACGCAGGATCAGCAGCAGGGTCGCGACGAACGGGACGGCCAGCAGGATCACGTGCAGCGTGCGGGTCTTCGCGTCGCCGAGCCGGACTGCGAGAGTGATCTTTCCGGACTCGGTGTCGGTCGGGATGTCTCGAAGATTGTTGGCAACGAGCACCGCGCTCGAGAATGAACCGATGGCGATCGCGCCGGCCAGCCCGGCCAGATCCACCCGTTCGGCCTGTACGAATTGAGTTCCCAGCACTGCGATCAGCCCGAAGAAGATGAACACGGCGATCTCGCCGAACCCGCTGTATCCGTACGGCTTCTTGCCGCCGGTGTAGAACCAGGCACCGATGATGCAGAACACGCCGACCGCAACCAGCCACCAGGCTGTGGTCGCCGCCAGAACGAACCCGGCTACCGCGGCAACGGTGAAGCAGCTGATCGCTGCGGCCTTCACAGCTCCGGGACTGACCAACTTCGATCCGACCAAGCGCAGTGGCCCGACGCGGTCGTCGTCCGTTCCGCGGATTCCGTCGGAGTAGTCGTTCGCGAAATTCACCCCGACGATCAAGGCCAAGGAGACGATCAGTGCCAGGAGCGCCTTCCACCACACTGCGAGGTCCAGGGACGCCGCGGCTCCGGTGCCGACCAGCACGGGCGCAATCGCGTTCGGGAGTGTGCGCGGCCTCGCGCCTTCGATCCATTGAGCAGCTGTTGCCATACAACGATCTTTGCACTGTGCAATACGATCGAACGCGGTGGATCAGCACATGACTCGAGACGTGAGTGAGCGCGCCAGGTACGCGCAGTCGGGCGAAGACCCGGCAGACATTGCCTTGCTCGGACCCATTTCGACCAAAGTGGGCGATCGTCTGGTTCCGTTGCCAGGTCCGCGAGCTCGAACTCTGCTGGTTGCGCTGGCTCGCATTCCGGGTGAGCCCCGTACCGCGCAGAGCCTGATCGACGACGTCTGGGGGCTGGAGCCGCCGCGCTCACCGATGAACGCCCTCCACACTCAGGTCTCGCGCCTGCGATCTGCACTTCCGGACGGGGCGCTCGAAGTCACGGCGGCCGGATACCGGCTCACTCTCGCGCGGGAGCGTGTCGACCTGGCCCGGGCAGCGGACGCCGTCCGTCGTCTGCGCGCCGGCGGCGCCGACGCGTCCGAGGCACTCGCCGTCACGACCGCGGCGCTGCGCCTGTGGCGCGGTACCCCCGGGAGCGACGTGGTCGGCGACGTCGCAGATCGTCTGGCGCTCGACGCAGGCCGCGTGTACGACGAACTGGAGACGGTGCAGATCGACGCGTTGCTCACGTTGGGGGAGTACGCGGCCGCAATTCCACTGGTGCGCGGACGCCATCTGGCTAGCCCGTTCGACGACACAGCGGCTGAAGCGTTGATGCGTGCGCTCGCCGGAGCCGGCCGAGTCAACGAGGCACTCGAAGTGTTCGCGGAGTTCCGCAACCACCTCGCCAATCGCCTGGGCGCTGATCCGTCACCCGCACTGGTGACTCTGAACACGGAACTTCTCGGGGCACCTGCGGCAACACCGCGAGCTGCGCGGGCGATCGGTCTACGCGCCGCCCCCAACACCTTGCTCGGTCGCGACAGCGACATCGACCAGATCGAATCCTTGCTGGCTCGCTCACGTGTGGTCACCATTCTCGGACCCGGTGGCGCCGGAAAAACCCGTCTCGCACACGAATTGGGCCTACGCGGATCCGTGAACCAGCCTGGCGTCGCGGTGGTACTCGTGGAGTTGGCGTCGTTGCGCAGCAGCGAAGATGTCATCGCGGCCATCGGCGGCACCCTCGGAATCAGCGAATCCGATCTGGCGCCAGGCAAATTGACCGTCGGCCGGACGCATTCGGCGCGAGAGCGACTCAAAGAGGCGCTGTCCGCCGGCCCGATGTTGCTCATCCTCGACAATTGTGAGCACGTGATCGGCGCGTGTTCGGAGATCGTGGCCGAGATGATCGCGGCCGGTCGTCAGCTGACGGTACTGACCACCAGTCGTTCGCCGCTCATGATCAGTGCCGAGGCGGTGTACCCGTTGCCGCCGTTGGCGATCGACGACGGAACCGGCTCGGCAGTCGAACTCTTCTCGGCGAGAGCCCGTGCGGTGCGGCCGTCCGTTCATCTGGACGTCGACGCGGTCGTCAAGCTGTGTACGACGCTCGACGGACTCCCGTTGGCGATCGAACTCGCGGCTGCCCGGGTCCGCACGATGAGCGTCGACGAAATCGGTTCGAGACTTAGAGATCGGTTCGCGTTGTTGCGCTCCGATGATCCGACGTCTCCGGATCGGCATCGCACGCTGCACGCGGTGATCGACTGGAGCTGGAATCTGTTGGGCAGCGGGGATCAGATTGCGCTGCGTCGATTGTGCCGATTCCCGGCAGGTTTCACGCTTTCCTCGGCGCAGGCCGTTGCCGGGTGGGGAGAGTTGAACGATGTGGCCGGCGCTGTCGAAGCGCTGGTCAATCAGTCACTTCTTTCCGTCAGCGACGGGCAGGGTGAGCTTCGGTACTACATGCTCGAGACGGTCCGTGAATACGGCGAGGAGCAGCTCGCCGCGTCCGGAGAGGGGCCGGAAGTGATCCGGCGCCTGGATGTCTGGGCAATCGCGATCGCAGAGGACGCCGTCGTGCGTGCACGCACGGATCAGTTGCGTCTGATTGCCGACCTCGACGCCGAGCACGACAACCTTCTGGCTGTTCTTCGCTGGGCTGTCGAGCGCGGCGACGCGGTGACCGTAGCCAACGTCTTTCCCGTCCTCGCGATTCTGTGGGCCGTACGAGGATCGAATTCGGAAGTCTCGAACTGGGCGTCGAAGATCGTCGGGGCGACCGCGGACAACGATCTACGCGATGTAAATGCAGAATTGGTTGGCGCGACGTTCATCCTGGTGGCGATGCATCTGTTCTTCGCGGAGACCGATCGAAACCATGCCCGCGCGCGGGTTCGTCTTCGAAAGCTGTTGCGTGAGCGCGATGATCTCGGTCCGTTGTTCGCATTTCTGATCAAGCTGACCACGAGTGGGATCGCCAACCACAGACTTGCGCGTTTGGTCGCGGAAGGCGTTCGCAGTTCCGACCCCGAGACCCGAATGGCTGCGCTGTCCGCGCGTTCGAATATGCGCGAGAACATCGGGGATCTGCGGGGCGCTTTGCTGGACGGGGAAGCGTTGTTCGACTACGCGACCAATGCCGGTGACGAGTGGGGCCTTGCGATGGCGGCCCAGCATGTCGGGTCGGTCCACAGCCAATCCGCGCGATACGGCGAGGCCATCGAGTTCTACGCGATTGCGGCGGCGTCGATGGAACGCCTCGGTGCACGTGACGAGGCGATGCAGCTCATCTGCTTTCAAGCCGGAGCAATGATCGCATCCGGTGACACCGCCGGCGGGCGAACACTTCTCGATCGGGCACGTCCGGCCTTGGCGCACTCGGGTGGGACCGGTGCCATCGAAACCGATCAACGGCGCGCGGCGCTCATAGCGAGCATCGCCGAGGCGGATCTCGCGGACGGCCGAATCGACGAAGGGTTGGCCAGGTATCGAGAAGCACTGGAGTTGTTGGGCTCTGCGATCGAGAACATCTTCGGTGATCCCTTCGTCGTTCTGCTCGGTGCTGCGGCCGTGTGTGCTCACGTCGTTCACGGCCGACATGAACTCGTGGCAAGTCGTGTTCTGCAGATGAAGGATTCGAGTGCTCTCAAGTTCGATCCCAAGGGTTATGCGGACCTGCCGCTCGCGGGTTCGTTGGCGTCGGCGATCGGGTCGTTCGATCTTGTCACGGGCAACATCGATCGAGGGGTCGAACTGATGGCTCTGTCGTTGAAAATGCCGGGGAGACAGGACTTCGTCTCGCTCCACCATGCGCGTCTCTCCGACTTCGCTGTCGGTGTGGTGGGAGTCGACAGGTGGTCTGTGGAAACCGAGAAGGTGTCGGGCTACTCACGCAGAGCGGTCCGCGAAGCAGTGTTGGCTGCGCTTCGCGGACCGGTGCTGGATTAGAGCTGGACGATGTTGCGGGACTTATGTCTTGCGCATGTACATCCGGACGGTCAGGGGCGCCATGACGGCAACGATCACCGCGGCGCCGACCAACGACCACACGACGTGGATACCGAAGTGACCGTCGTTGGCCAGCTCGCGAACCGCGGTCACCAAGTGTGAGACCGGATTGACGTTCACGAACTTCTGAAGCCAACTCGGCATGGTGGCAGGATCGACGAACGCATTCGACAGGAACGTCAGCGGGAACAGCACGAGCATCGAAACACCCTGCACCGTGGACGCTTTGTTCATCAGCACGCCCATGAGGGCGAAGATCCAGCTGATGGAGAACGCGCACACCATGACCAGAATCGCGGCAGACAGAATGCCGACCACGCCGCCTGCGGGGCGGTATCCCATCGCGAAACCGACGATGAACGTGATGGTCGTGGCGATGCCGTAGCGCACGACGTCGGCGAGCAATGCGCCGGACAGCGGGGCGATACGAGCGATGGGAAGGGACTTGAAGCGGTCGAACACGCCCTTGTCCATGTCCTCACGAAGCTGAGTGCCCGTGACGATGGAACCGGTGATGACGGTCTGGACGAGGATGCCGGGGATGATCGTCGGCAGATATGCCGTCACGTCACCGGCGATCGCGCCGCCGAAGATGTACGTGAACATCAACGTGAAGATGATCGGCTGGATGACGACGTCGAACAGTTGCTCGGGGTTGTGCTTGATCTTGAGAATTCCGCGGTACGCCATCGTGAACGTGTTCGCGAAGCTCTGCTGCAGGCTGATGCGGCGGGGTGCGGCATCCGGCTGGGCTATCGGCGACCGGGGTTTGGTGAGGGTGGTTGTCATGCGACGCTCCGATCGGAGTCGTTGTCGGACTGGGCGTCGTTGCGTCCACCGTCTTCGGGCTGGTGCCCGGTAATGGTCAGGAACACTTCGTCCAGGCTGGGTTTCTGTACGTTGATCTCGTCGACGGCAATTCCTTGCTCACGCAGACGGATCAACAGGTCCGCAGTGATCGACGGGTCGCTGAGCGGTGCGGTGATCCGCCCGACTTCGGGGGTGACACCCACCTCGACGCTGAGCGCAGCCGCGATGAGCGAGCGAGCTTCCTCGGTTCGGTCACGGTCGACCAACTTGAGCTGGAGGGAGGAGATCCCGACCGAAGCCTTGAGTTCGTCGGCGGTGCCGTTCGCGATCACGCGACCTCGGTCGATCACTGCGATGCGATCGGCCAACTGATCGGCCTCGTCGAGGTACTGCGTGGTGAGCAACACCGTCGAGCCCTCGGCGACGAGTCGCCGGATGGTCACCCACATCTGGGCGCGGGTGCGCGGATCGAGGCCGGTGGTGGGCTCGTCGAGGAACAGGAGCGGCGGGCGAGCGATCAGACTGGCCGCCAGATCCAGGCGCCGACGCATACCGCCGGAGAAGTTCTTCAGCGGCTTGGTTGCGGCCTCGACCAGGTCGAACTCCTCGAGGAGTTCGAGGGACTTGGTGCGCGCATCGCGGCGGCTCAGGCCGAGCAACCGGGAGAAGATCACGAGGTTCTCGGTCGCGGTCAGGTCCTCGTCGACGGAGGCGTACTGCCCGGTGACGCCGATCAGGGAGCGGACCGCGGTGGGTTCACGGCTGACGTCGTGACCGAAGATGCGCGCCTCACCGCCGTCGGGGCGAAGGAGGGTGGCGAGCATGCGGACAGTGGTGGTCTTGCCGGCGCCGTTCGGCCCGAGGACGCCGAACACCGAGCCGGTGGGGACGGTGAGGCTGACGCCGTCGACCGCGCGGTGCTCGCCGAACTTCTTGACGAGTCCGTCGGCCTCGATGGCAAGAGGCGAAGCTGTGTGGTTCATGGGATGAAGCTTGGCAGATCGATCTTGCATGGACCTTGCGTGGAACTTGCGGTTACTTGCACAGCGCGCGAGGGTCGGTGCTCCACAACCGGCAAACAATCCCCAGACGGATCTTGCTTGTCGGTGTGCGGGCGCGGCGGCATCACGCTCGCTGCATGGAGATTCTCACGCGGGCACAGGCTCACCGCGACGGCACCAGCGACGCGCAGTTGCAGCGAGCGGTCAGGCGCGGCGAGCTGCACCGAATCGCAGCGGGGATCTACATGCGCGCCGATCACTTCCGCGAACTCGATGCGAGAGCACGCCACCGCTGCGCTGTCATGGTAGCCACCGAAAGCTGTGGACCAGGCGCAATCGTGAGCCACGCTTCGGCAGCGGTCTTGCACGGATTGGATTGCGGCGGATTGCGATTGGGCACCGTGCACATGACGCGTAACCGGTGCTCGGGTGGGCGGAAGAGTCAAACCTTGCATCTTCATCCGGCAGTGGTCCCGGCCGAGGAGGTCGTGCTGATCGACGGCGTCGCAACCACGTCGCTTGCGCGAACGTTCGTCGACCTCGCACGGACGACGCCGTTCGAGACCGCCGTGGTGATCGGTGATTGCGCCCTGCGACGTGGGATGAGGCGTGAGAACGTCGACGCTTCGCTCGATCATGCGCGCGGACGGCTGGGAATGAGTCGCGCTCGAGTGGCGGCGACGTTCATCGAACCAGGTGCCGAGAGTCCGGGGGAGTCCATCAGCCGGGTACGCATGCGCGACGACGGTTGGCCGATGCCGACCCTGCAGCACGAGATCCGTCACGGTGGCCGGTTCATCGGGAGAGTCGATTTCTTCTGGAAAGAGCACGGTGTGGTGGGCGAGTTCGACGGGATGGTCAAGTATCGCGGCGACAATCCGGGGAGGGCGGTAGAGCGCGAGAAACTGCGGGAGGACGCGATCCGGGACGCGGGGTTCGAGGTGTTCCGGTGGGTATGGGCGGATCTTCGCGACTTCGAACGTGTCCGCGAAAGGTTCGAGCGGGCTTGCCTCCGCGGAGCCGCGCGCTGATTGTGCAGCCGCGGCGCTGATCAGGCCTGCGGCTGAACAATCGTGCTGCGGCTGCTAGCTGAACCGAGCCACCAGAGCGGCGCGGTCGAGCTTGCCCGGCCCCCGGAGCGGCAGTGCGTCCACGACGAACAGCTCGCGCGGCGCTGCGGTCACGTCGAGTGTCCGCTGAGCATGTGCGCGTAGTTCCTCGAGCGTCGGAGCTTCGCCCTCGGGTACGACCACGGCCACCACCCGCTGCCCCAGCCGCTGGTCCTCGATGCCGATCACCGCGCACTCGCGAACGGCCGGGTGATCGGCCAGCGCGGCCTCGACCACCTGCGGTACGACGGTCAGCCCGCCGGTGGAGATTGCCTCGTCCAACCGGCCGCTGATGCGCAGGACTCCGTCGACCACTGCTCCGGCGTCGTCGGTCCGGAACCAACCGGGTTCGGCGAAAGCGGGGTGGTCGGGAAGCCCGCGGTACCCGGACGCGAGCATCGGTCCGCCCAGCAGCACTCGCCCGTCGTCGATACGAATCTGCGCTCCGGACAACGGGATTCCGTCGTAGACGCAACCGCCGGAGGTTTCACTCATCCCGTAGGTGCGGACGACGGTGATGCCCGCTTCGGTGGCCTGCGCGAGTACCGGCGCGGGAGTCGCAGCGCCGCCGAGCAGAACCGCGTCGAGTGACGCCAGCGCCTCGACCGCGGCGCGATCACCGAGCGCCTTGACCAACTGCGTCGGCACCAAGGAGGTGTAGCGGCGCGGTCCGCTCATCGCGGCGACGGCGCCCGGAAGCGCTGCCGGGTCGAAACCCGCACTGACGTCGACGATCACCGGTTGCGTTCCGGCGAGAACACTGCGCAGCAGAACCTGCATACCGGCGATGTGGTGCGGAGGGAGAACGAGCAACCAGGATCCTGTGCCGCCGAGGCGTTCGTGGGTCGCGTCGCCGCTGGCACGCAGGGCATCAGCACCGAGCATCGCGCCCTTCGGCGTTCCCGTGGTTCCTGACGTGGCGACCACCAGCGAGACGCCGTCGTCGATGGGCTGATCGGGGTGCAGAGCGTCGCTCAGTCGGGCCGTCTCGCGTGCGTCGGCAGCCGGGACGGGGAGCACGGCGTCGTGCTCGCCGCCCAGGATCTGCGCGACGGCAGGCAATACCTCGAAAGCCGCCTCGCCCTGCGGAACCGCGAGTGTGCGAAGAACGTTCACCGGATGTCCGGCCCGGCAAGGGGCCAACCGCCGTCAGCCAGATGGCTTCGCACGCGGTCGACATCGGTTTCGAGAGGCATCTCGTTGGTGATCTTCGTGATGAGGACCTGGATGTCGGTCTTCTCGATGGGCAGATCGCCGTCCTCGATCAACGCGTCGGCGACGGCGTCGACCTCGGCCTCGGAGAGTCTGCGAGTGAGGAGTGCGAAGAGCGGGATGTAGTCCTGTTCGGGGACGCCATTGGGATAGCCGGCCCGCAACCAGCCGACTATCGACGTGAGGAAGGGCGGAAGAGCCATGACGTCAGCTCACATCTCGAACTTCGTTGTCGGCGTCCACGTCTTCGATAACCGGCCACCCACCTGCGCGCAGTCTTTCGGTGACACGATCGACGTCGTCCTCGGACGGCTCCTCATTGAGGATCCCCTCGATGATGGCGCGAATCGTGTCGTAGTCGACGTGGCGGTCCGGTACCTCGTGCGCGGACTCGATGGACATCGAAACGACCTGCTCGATCTCCTCGTCGGTCAGACGTCGACGGAGAACCGCGAGCAGGGCGAAATGATCCTTGTCCGGGATGCCCTCGGGGTACCCGGCGCGTAGCCAGTCGAGCACGCTGCGCAATGAATACTTGCTCAAATCCTCGGCCTCATTTTCGTTTCGGTGGTTTCAGTGGTGTGCCGCGACGACCACTCAGAAGACGTGGATTCCGAACGTGCTGGCCAAGAAGTTCTTCATCAACAACAGAATTCCGGCGAAGATCGTGACGAGCACGATCGCAAAACAGAGGTACGCACCCATTTTACCCAGGGTGGTCGGTCCTTCGGTGCCGTCGGCATTAGGCAGGCTCAGCGACTTGAGGCCGAATGCGAAGATCGCCGGCAGTCCCGCTCCGAAGAGCAGTCCTACTGCCACTACCTGCCAGAGCGAATCGAGGGTATCGGTGAGTAGATGCATTCTCTTGCGCCCCTTTCAGGAGTTGCGGGTGGCTTCGGTGGACGGCGTGGGTTCGGCTGCCGGGATCTCGGCAATTGCCGCATCTGAATTCTCGTCCCATTCGGCGGTGACGTTCGCCGCGTCCACGGGTTCCTTACGCGAGCGTATGTACATGAAGATCGCGAAGGCGATGAGCGCGGCGAAGACGACGAGCACGCCGGCGAGTCCGCCGACCAGATGCGCAAGAGCCCAGCAGATAGCTCCGACGACGGCAGCCGACGGCAATGTGATCAGCCAGGCTGCGGCCATCCGGCCGGCGACACCCCAACGGACCTCGGCGCCCTTGCGACCGATACCCGTACCGAGGATCGAGCCGGTGGCGACGTGGGTGGTCGAGAGGGGGAGTCCGAGGTGGCTCGACGTGAGGATGATGGCGGCGGACGACGCTTCGGCTGCCAGACCCTGCGGCGCGGCAATCTCGACAAGACCCTTGCCCAGGGTGCGGATGATGCGCCAACCGCCGAGGTAGGTGCCGAGGGCGATCGCGACGGCACAGGTGAACTTCACCCAGAACGGCATCTCGGTCTCGGCGGTGATGGTGCCGTGAGCGACCAGGGCCAAAAAGATGACGCCCATCGTCTTCTGGGCGTCGTTGGTGCCGTGTGCAAGTGAGATCAGGGAGGCGGTGCCGATCTGGCCGAAACGGAAACCGCGCTCGCGCTCGTCTTCCTTGACGGATGCGGTGATGCGGTACACGAGCTTGGTGCCGACGCCCGCGACCAGAGCAGCGACGACCGGCGCGAGGATCGCGGGGACGACGACCTTGGTCAGCACTCCGCCCCACTCGACTCCGCCCATACCGATGGAGGCGATCGCGGCGCCGATCAATCCGCCGAACAGCGCGTGCGAGGAGCTCGACGGCAATCCGAGAAGCCAGGTGGCCAGGTTCCAGATGATTCCGCCGACAAGACCGGCGAACACGATCAGCAGCAGATCCTGCCCACTGACCGCGCCGAGGTTGACGACACCTTTGGCTACCGTCGCGGCGACCTCGACGGACAGGAACGCACCGACCAGGTTCAGGATCGCGGAAAGTGTGACCGCAACTTTGGGCTTGAGTGCACCGGTCGCGATGGAGGTGGCCATTGCGTTACCCGTGTCGTGAAAACCATTCGTGAAATCGAACGCGAGGGCGGTGACAACTACCACCAGGAGGATTACGAGCTCTGCGGTCACAACGTGAATTGTGCGTATCGAACGCGTAAAAGTACAGCGAACGGGATGCGAACAGGGCCTCCGTGGAGTACGTCCCCGCGCGTGGGCTGCGGCGCTGCCGTTCGCGATGTGTTCAGCGCCACGAAATCCGAACCCTGTGTGGGACCTCACTTTTTGGTCTCACTCACCGGGAAGGCACATTCGGACCGTTTTAAACGCTGATTACCTACGGGCACCGAGCGCACCGGAACAGGGGTTTCACCTCTGTATCTCGGTGTCTGTCAGTGAGAAGGAGAGCTCCGACCGTGAAGCCCAACAAGTCCACGAAGCTGATCGTGGCACTCGCAGCGACCGCCGTTCTGGCATCAGCCTGCGCATCGAATCGTGGTGACGATCCCTACGCCGTCGCTGTCGGCGGATCAGGCGTCAGCGCCGATCTTGCGTCGAGCACATCCGACGCGAAGTTCGGCACCCTCGATTCGCCGTGTGGCGAAGGCGATGCCACCGGCGCAACCGATCAAGGCGTCAGCGACACCGAGATCAAGATCGGGTTCGGTGACGACCGCGGGTACGTGAAGTCTCCCGGGCTGAACAAGGAAATGAGCGATGCGGTGAACGCGCTCATCTCGTGGTGCAACGATCAAGGCGGTATCAACGGCCGCAAGGTTGTCGGTACCGACTACGACGCCGCGATGACGCAGGCCAACTCGGTCATGCAGGAAGCGTGCGCGAGTCAGTTCATGATGGTCGGCTACGGCTTCGCGATGGATCAGACCGCCGAGCAGACGCGTGTCGCGTGCAACCTGGTGTCAGTGCCAGGCTTCACCGTCTCGCCGGACGCCGCGAACGGACCCATGACGTTCCAGGGAGTTCCGTTCCCCGTCGACTACGCGAACGGTTCGCAGTGGTTCCAGATGGCCGAGATGCATCCCGATCTGGTGAACGACTTCGACGTCGTCAACAGCACGATGCCCACGATCATCAGCTCCACCACGAAGATTCGTTCGATCGCCGAGGCTGCGGGCTTCAAGCTCAAGGATTGCGGCGTCACACTCAACTACGAGGGCGAATCGAGCTACGTGCCGTTTGCCGAGAAGTACAAGGAGTGCGGTGCGAAGGGAATCTGGACGTCACGATCGGCAAGCCCGTCGGAGCTGAACTTCGTGAAGGCCCTCGATCAGGTCGGGATCGATCCCATCTTCTTCGGTGAAGCCACCTGGTACGGCGCGACCGTCTCCGATTGGAACAAGGACACCGGACTGCTCGACAACCTCAACGCGGGCATGACCTTCCAGATGCTCGAGAACGCGGACAAGGTGCCCGCAGTGAAGAAGTACGTGGATCTGGTTTCCGAGCAAGGTGGCAAGACTGCGCTTCTCGGTATGCAGGCGGCGTCGTCGTTCCTGCTGTGGGCGGCCGCCGCGGACGAGTGCGGCAGCGATCTGACGCGTCAGTGCATGGTCGACGAACTCTCGAACATTCACGAGTGGGACGGCGGCGGATTGCATGCCGCCACCGATCCCGGCAAGAACATGCCGGCCACCTGCGGACTCATGACCTCGCTGAAGGGCAGTACCTACTCGCAGGCGTTCCCGTCCACCGCGGGCGAATTCAAGTGCGACCCCAAGTACCTCGTCGCGACCGACAAGAGCACCTGGGGAACCGAGCTCGGCGCTGACCGCGTCTCGACGAAGTACCAGAACGCCAACGTCATCAAGCCGCAGTCCTGATTCTTCCGACTCGGGCGGCGAGCGCCAACCGCCGCCCGAGTCCCTAACGAGGGTTCAGCCATGAACACTTTTGTCACTTTCACGATCCTGGGCCTGGTCCTGGGATCGGTGTACGCGATCGCCGCCTCCGGGCTGGTACTCACGTACAACACGTCAGGCATCTTCAACTTCGCGCACGGTGCACAGGCAATGCTCGGTGCGTTCATCTACTGGCAGTTGCGCTACGGCTGGGAACTTCCCACTGTCGTTGCCTTGCTGATCTCGTTGGTCCTGGTCGGTCCGCTGATGGGTCTCGGCCTCTACGTCCTGATCATGAAGGGGCTACGCGATACCGCCGAGGTCACCAAAATCGTTGTGACGGTATCGATCCTGCTCGGAATGCTCTCGATTTCTCACTGGTTCTGGCATCCCGAGACCGCCCGAACGATGCAGATGTTCTTCGGTGACCAGTCCAAGATCACGGTGTTCGGCGCGAGCATCCGCTACCACGAGCTGATCTGCATCCTCGTTGCGATCGCTATCGCCGTCGGTCTGCGTATTCTATTCACGCGCACCCGGGCCGGTGTTGCGATGCGCGGCGTCGTCGACGATCCGGAACTACTGCGCCTCAACGGCCACAATCCGGAGCGTCTCGCGGCACTGTCCTGGGCGATGGGTTCGACGCTCGCAGTCCTGGCCGGCATCCTGATCACCCCGATCAGTGGCGGCACACTCGAGGCGAACATGTTGACGCTCTTGGTGATCGACGCGTTTGCCGCGGCCATGTTCGGTCGGTTGCGCAGCATCCCACGCACGTTTGTCGGCGCCGTGGTTCTCGGGCTTGCCGGTACGTACGTATTGGCGTACTTCCCGACAAGTTGGAGTTGGACGTCGAATTTCCGTGTCTCCCTGCCGATGATCGCGCTGTTCGTCGTACTCATCGTCCTACCTCAGGACCGCCTGCGCGGCGCGGTCACTCGCACTCGCGAGCGGTACCACGTTCCGAGCGTACGCAAGGCCGTCGTCTGGGGCGTGGCACTGATCGTCATCGTGTACCTGATCCGTCTGCTGATGGTGACGTCGGCGGTCACGACACTGACCATCGGAATGACTTTCGCGATCATCGCGCTCTCGCTCACACTCCTCACCGGCTACGCGGGTGAATTGAACTTGGCGCCGGTATCTTTCGGCGCTATCGCTACCATCGTGGCCTTCCACTTCGGGATCTCCGGTTCCGGGTTGGCTGCGCACCTCAACCTGTGGGGCATCGTCGTCGGAGTCCTCGTCACCGCAGTGATCGGTGGCCTCGTCGCCCTGCCGGCGCTGCGACTTCGAGGGCTGTATCTCGCGCTTGCGACCATGGCATTCGGAGTGTTCCTCTCCAACATGGTCCTTCGCGACACCACCGAACACGAGTTGTTCGGCATGAAGTATTCGCTGTTCAAAGACGGCAACATCGCTCTCCCTCCGCTGAAGATCGGCCCGCTCGATCTGAGCAACGAGACGGTGTTCCTGATGACCGTGACCGCGCTGTTCTCGGTACTCGGCGTCGGCGTCATCGCGTTGCGTAACAGCGGCTACGGGCGCCGTCTCGCTGCGATGAAGGACAGCCCGGCCGGTTCGGCCATGCTCGGCCAGAGCCTGGTTCGGCTCAAGCTGAGCGTCTTCATGATCTCTTCGGGGATCGCCGGTCTCGGCGGCATTCTGATGTCGAGCGCGATGGGTTCGGTCTCGGGCGAGAGCTTTGCCATCATGGTCAGCCTCTCGCTGCTCATGCTGACCGTCGTCGCGGGCATCGGATACGTCACCGGCGCGCTGTTCGGTGGGCTCATGGCCGGAATCGGCTTTGCCGTCATCATGGTCTCGTTCACCAATCTGGCTTCGGCGCAACCGGAGTTGGAGGGAATGTGGCTGCTGCTGGGCAACATCGCGGCCGTCAGCCCGGCGCTGATCGGCATCGGTGTCGGCGCGAACCCCAGTGGCACCGTGCACAGCGTGATCGAGGGATACCGCCGACTCTCCGATGCCAGGCCGGTTCTGATCGGCGGCGCCGCAGTCGTTCTACTGACCTACGTCCTTGCTCTGACCGGCGTGCTCGGCAACTGGTGGTTCGCGTCCATCACGATCGCGGTGGTGTTCATGCTGCCCGTGATCGGCGAGATGGTCATGCCCCGTGCGGTTCTCACTCCGGAAGAATTGGCCGCCAAGGCGACAGTCGTTCCCGAAGACGTCGGGATCGACGTCCCGTACAGCCCCGAGATCCGTGACGAGATCGACCGCGAACTGGGGATTCCTCAGTACCAGGGCGGCTCGCCGAAGGAGTTGACCGCCCATGTCTGACACACCTCTTCTCGAAACACGCGGTGTGAGTGTTCGTTTCGGTGGGCACGTCGCGGTCAAGGACGTTTCGCTCACCGTGCAACCCGGAACCGTGACGGGACTCATCGGACCGAATGGTGCGGGCAAGACGACGCTCTTCAACACCATCACCGGGCTGCAGAAACCCACGTCAGGTCAGGTGTTCCTCGGCGGCGTCGACGTGACGAAGCTACCGCCGCACAAGCGGGCAGGTCGCGGGCTTGCACGTACCTTCCAGCGGCTCGAACTGTTCGTCTCGCTGTCGGTGCGTGACAACCTGCGTGTCGCCGGAGACATCCACAAGGCGAACGGCCGCAACAAGATCGACGTGGACAGCGAGACGGATCGTCTGCTGGAGCTGACCGGGCTGACGGATGTCGCGGACAAGGACGTCGCGGACATCCCCACCGGACGCGCCCGCGTCGTCGAAGTTGCACGGGCGCTCATGACCGACCCGCGAGTGCTGCTGCTCGACGAACCGGCCTCGGGCCAGACCGAGCAGGAAACCGAGGTCTTTGCCGAGATGCTGACTGAGCTGGCGGCGGGTGGACTCGGAATCTGTCTGGTGGAGCACGACATTCCGCTGGTGATGAAGGTGTGCTCGACCATTCACGTGCTCGACTACGGCGCAGTCCTCGCATCGGGCGATCCGGAGAAGATCCGGACGGATCCGGAAGTGATCGCGGCCTACATCGGGACCGAGGAGGAGGCGGTATGACTTCAGCGAAAATTGGCGAGGCGAAAATCGACGAGGGCATACGCAGCCCCGACCGCTCCGAACCGTTGCTCGAACTGTCCGGTGTCCGTGCCGGTTACGGATCCATCGAGGTTCTGCACGGGGTGGATCTGGTACTCGAACCGGGCGCAGTGGTGGCGCTGCTCGGACCCAACGGCGGCGGCAAGACGTCGACGCTCAAGATCTGCTCAGGCGTCCTGCCGGTCACCCGCGGCGAGTTCCGGCTCGCGGGCCAGGTCGTGAACGGCGTCGAGCCTTCGGAGTTGGCGAGGCTGGGCGTCTGCTCCATCCCCGAGGGGCGCGGGATCTTCGCAAACCTGACCGTGCGCGAAAATCTGTGGATCGCCACCGGAACGGGCGTCGGGTTGGCCGAACTCGAAGAGGTTGCGTACAGCAGGTTCCCGATCCTGGGGGAGCGGCGCGGGCAGTTGGCCGGATCGATGTCCGGCGGCGAGCAGCAGATGCTGGCGCTGTCACGGGCGCTCGGCACTCACCCGACGGTGCTCCTGCTCGACGAGCTGTCGATGGGTCTCGCACCTCGAATCGTCTCGCAGATGTA
>NZ_JBWZNF010000006.1:0-391005 GCF_056945715.1 Rhodococcus sp. MurmanLake-1
ACGACGACGACTGAGCCCACGACGACGACTGAGCCCACGACGACGACTGAGCCCACGACGACGACTGAGCCCACGACAACTGAGGCCTCGACCAACCCTTCGGCGTCGCAACGTCCGAGCAGCAGCGCTTCCCCTGCGACCAACGCAACTTCGCAGACTGAGAGTTCATCTAGCGAAGCAGCCTCCGAGACGACGCAGTCCCCTTCCGAGTCGCAGTCGAGTTCCGAGCCATCCTCGGAGGCCGCGGTTCCGCCGGCTGGACCGTCTGATCCGCAGGGGCCGTCAGCGGGCGGCGGAGCACGTGCACCCTCTGCCGGTGGACCGGCGAACGCTGCGCCGGGCGCAGTCGCAGCACCGTCCGCGCCCGAGGTTCTGGCCGCACCGGCACCCGTAGCTCCCCAGGTACCGTCGAACGCTCCGAACGTCGCGAGTCCCAGTGAGAACCCGCAGGCATTCCCGACGGCGTTCACTCAAGGCCTTCCGCCGATTCTCAACGCTGCCGCCGTCGCAGGCGGTGTGGGCGGAATGGCAGTCGTAGCGGCGGGTGCGGGAGCAATGACTTTCCGCGGAGCATCGTTGCAGAAGGCACGTTTGGCTGCCGCACGTGCCGAATTCCTGGCACCCGGATCACAGGGAGGTGCGTGAGTCGTGCCGGACAGACGTTCACATCGCCGCGTTCTGGCCGCGGTGGATGCCGTATGTGACGCAGCAGCGTCGTCGGAGGCTGTGTCACTGCTTACGGTGGTGCAGACAGTCGCCCGAGAGCGTGGGCGCCCGATCGAGATCGATCTGGAAACCCCGCTCGCCACCGGAGTGTGCGGTCAACGCCGGGCCTACGACGACCACGACGTCATCGTCTTGGCTCCCGGACTACCCAATGTCGAGCGGACTCTGGCACATGAGTTGGGGCACATAGTGTTTCGTCACGAAGGTGCCGAGATCGCCGAGGCGACGCTCGAGGTCAGTGACGATTTGATCGCCTACATGTTGAGTCAACGTTCTCTGCGGCGCAACGAACCCGTGCCGATGGATGACATCGCGGAGTGGGAAGCCGAGACGTTCGCGTCGATGTTGATCATGCGTCTGCGAACGATGAGTGGCCGTGGGACACCGCTGTCGGTGTTGCGGTACGACGAGGCGATCGGATGATCTTTTGGGCTGTGGCCCTTCTCGTCTGGGTTGCAGCCGGCGCGAGACTGGGTCGAGTTGTCGCGCGCACCGCGACGCCGTTGCGAATGTCGATGGTCTTCGCAGGCTTCTCGGTCGCATTGTCGTCGACGGTCATGGTGCCTGCGGTGTGGGACATCGTCGATCGAATTGCGCCGGAGCAACATGCCGCAGCGATGATCGTCATCGTCTTGTGGACCGCGTTGTCCGCGGCCAGCGCAGTCGGCGCCGTGTCTGCCTGGCCGGTGATGTCGCGTCCAGCCATGCGCGGTCTCGCCACGGTGCTGTACTCGGTGGGACTGCTGGTGGCGATCGCGGTTTTCTTCGGCTACCCAGCGCCGGCTCTGATCTTTATCATCGTCGCTCTGTCCCTTGTCATTTCGACGGGGCTACGGCACGTTGCCTGGGCGCCGTTGGGGCGCGGAATCGCATTGATCGTGACAGGTTCGTCGGTCTTGCTTGTCGTAGTCGTCGTGATGCTGGTCGAATCGATCGGTGGCACCAGCGCACTCGAATCGGATATCTGGACGGGCGCAGGGGTGTGGTTCATCGCTGCCTCGAGTGTTCTGATAGCGCTGGGCATCACGTGGGTGCTTCTCGAGACGTGGTTGCGCGCACGACGAGACTTGTATCGCCTACGGCGGATGCATGCGCTTCTGGTGAAGCGATTCCCCGAGGTTGTCGACGCGGACAGTGCCGGAAGTACGTCAGTACTCCGGGCATCGGACATGATCGCTCAGATCATGGATGCGATGTACATACAGTCCGGCGCCGGGATGTTCGACGTCGGTGGTCAGGAACCGCCCCGGGCAGTTACCGCCCATGCAGGAATACTTGCGGGGTGGATCGCGGATCCATTGGCCTCGGATGTGTTGGACACCAGATGGATTGCGCCGCCGGAGCGGATGTCGGCGCGCCGATGGGTCCTACTGTTGGCGAAGGAACTCGATGAAACGACAAAAGTAGGTCGACGTTCGTAGTCGACCTACTCCATGTCAATTCAGTGCTTCAGCACATTTGCATCAGCGTGACGCGTCGGGCGGAACCTCTGGCAAACCCTCACTCGCACGCAGCTTTTCAGCCATCGTGGTGAGCAGATTCTGCGATTCTTCCGACAGGTCGAATGCGCGGCTCGAGAGGCGGCGAAGGCCGTAACCTTGGAGCTGCGAGAGCAGTTCGAGGTCGTGATCGATCTTGGCAGCGTAGATGTCGTTGAAGAAGTAGTCGGGCTTCACCTTGAAGAACCGGGCGAACGCAGCGACTGTCTCGTCCGAGGGGTTGGTGCGCTGTCCCGAGCGGAGCTGCGAGATGTACGGCTTGGAGATCTGATGGCCGTCTTCGATGAGCGCTGCCGCAACCTCGGCGTTGGTGTGGGGTTTGCGCCCCGGAGGATGAACACTGTCGAACAGTTTGTTCAATCGTTCTGCAAAGTCAGCCATTGTGAACCGCCCCGTAATCCTCTCTAGCTAGCAATTGTCCGTTCAGTGAATCCTACGGTATCACGCGGATAACCGATCGGTAGCTCACCGTAGTCTGTTTAGTGGACCAGTTGTCAAATGTGTCCGAGATTCGATTCGTTCGGCCATTGAGTGCTCAGCTATGTCTCAGCGCACATTGAGTATCGGCCGCACGAAGATTGTGCAGCTACGGTCGCGCTATTCGAACCTTCCATTACTTGGTTAATGTGCCCAGTATCAAACCTTTTACCCGTTTTGGCGATATTAGCTAAGCGTTAGCCTGGTTTTTCATATGTGTTCCGAAAGGAAAACCGCAGTTCAGTGACGGTGTGGAGTGATGCGGTTGCAATTATGGCGACTGTTCGCGATGTTGCTCGAATCACTTCGGGGTTGAACCTTGAACGGTTTGCCGGAATGCAATCTGCGCTAGCTAAACCCCCTGCGTAGGTGCAGAATTGTGATATGAAACACACGATGAGCGATGACGAACTGCGCCGCGCGATCCGTGAAATCCAGGATCGAGCCCACGACGCACGCAAGCGTGGGGACGATGTAGCGGCGGAAGAACTCGACCGTACGGTCAGGGGCTATCAAGAGCAGATGGCTCAGCGTCTGTAGCTGACGGTGGGTTCGGCGACTGCCGCCGAGGTCGTGGGTTCTGGCATGCTCACGGCCGCAATGCGTGTTTCGGGGCGGCCGCACAACGCGTGCGTAGACTTTCCCGCATGTCCACAGTACGAGTGCGGGGGAGTGTCGATCCATGTCGGTAAGGTCGCTCGAGGGTAAGAAATGCCTGATCACCGGCGCTGGTAGTGGGATAGGACGCGCAACTGCACTGCGGGCATCCGAGGCCGGAGCCGAATTGTTTCTCACTGATATCAACGACCGTGGATTGCAAGAGACTGCCGCAATGGTTGGTGCCGGAGGCGGCACGGTCAGTTTGGCCAAGGCACTCGATATCTCGGATTACGACGAGGTTGTGAAATTCGGTACCGAGATTCACACTCAATTCTCTCCGATGGATGTCGTCATGAATATCGCCGGCATTTCAGCGTGGGGAACTATCGAGAACCTCGAGCATCGGCACTGGAAGTCGATGGTTGACGTCAACCTGATGGGACCGATCCATGTCATGGAGACGTTCGTTCCGCCCATGATTCGCGCCGGCAAGGGTGGGCACCTGGTCAATGTGTCTTCGGCCGCTGGGCTCTTGGCACTGCCGTGGCATGCCGCTTACAGTGCGAGCAAGTTCGGCCTTCGCGGGGTCTCCGAGGTGCTGCGATTCGATCTGAAGCGGCACGGAATCGGCGTCAGTCTGGTTGTGCCCGGTGGGGTGAAGACGCCTTTGGTGGGAACCGTGGAGATCGCGGGTATCGACCGGGATGACCCGCGGGTCAAAAAGCTCACGCATCGGTTCGAGAAGCGCGCGGTCTCCCCGGAGAAGGTGGCGTCGTGCATTCTGCGGGGAATCGAGAAGAACACGTACCTCGTGTATACGTCCAATGACATTCGATTCGGATACTGGTGGGCCCGCAAATTCGCCCCGCCTTACGAGTTCGTGATGCAAAAAGCGAACGACCAGTTCAGTAAATTGCTCAAGCGATGAGCATTAACTCCGACGGGACTTTTATCTAGTCGAATAGGGACCAAAGTCATGCCGAAGAGTTTTCACTTCGATATCGAATTCAAATATCCGATCGACGACGTGCATCGAACTTTGACAGACCCGAGTTATTGGAAAGTCCGACTCGGAGACCTTTATGCCACCTCGGACATCGAAGTTGGAGACGGATCGATCGAAGTATCCGTGTCCGAGGAAATCGACTCTGCCTCCCTCCCGACCCTGGTCGCCAAGGTTGCGCCGAGTCGACTGGGTCTGACACGGGTCGACCACTGGGGGCCTCTGTCTGACGGGAAGGCCGCAGGGTCGGTCACCGGGATCGCGCACGGACTGCCGATACGAATCGAGACGACGCTCGACCTCACCGCCGCCGAGTCCTGCACGCGACTGGTCGTCGACGGGACGGCCGAAGTGAAGATGCCGATTATCGGCGGCCAGATCGAGAAGTTGCTGAAGAAGACCGTCGAGGACTTGCTGGGGCGCGATCGGGACGCTGTCGAGTCATTTCTCGCCTGAGTCGGCGCCGAAATCCACCTCCAGAACGCGTGCACCTGGGCCGGCGGCAGCGAGTTGATCGTGAGGGTTTGCGAGGGCGCATCCTTCCAATGAGAGACACCCGCAACCTATGCAACCGGTGAGATTGTCGCGTAGTCGTTCCAGTTGCTCGATGCGGAGATCGAGGTGGCGCCGCCATCCGGTCGACAACCGTTCCCAATCTGCGCGGTTCGGGGTACGGCCTTCAGGAAGTGTGCCGAGGGCTTCCCGGATTTCCGACAGCGGAATGCCGACGCGTTGCGAGATTCTGATGAAGGCGACGCGTCGAAGCGTGTCTCGTTGGTATCGACGCTGGTTGCCGCTGGTCCGGCGACTGACGATGAGGCCTTCTCGTTCGTAGAAATGCAGGGCCGAGACGGCGACACCGCTGCGCTCGGAGAGCTGGCCGGGCGTAAGTTCCTTGGCTTTCCACGACGGCATCTCCATGGCGACTACCGGTCCGTCGCCCGGTGGAGGGTGGCGTGGAGATGATGCGTCAGCGGGGTGTCGCCGTGCGCCATCCACAAGTCGTAGGTCAGGGTCTCGCCTTGGACGCGCATGACTCGCCGGACGTCGTGAACCGGTTTTGCGTCGGGCGATGCTGCGAGCGTGAGACGGGTCAAGGCGAGAGTGCCTTCGGAGTCGACGGTGCCGCGATGGATCTCCACAAATCCGGTGGGCTGGCTGACCAGCAGTTCGAGCTCACCACCAGGTGTCGGGCGCAGGTATCCCGATTCCATGTGAAGTGGTCGGCCGTCGGGGAGCCCTCGAGTGCGCGACGAGTAGGTGACAAACGGTTTCGGTGTCGGAGCGAACTCGATCTCCTCGGAGTACTCGAAGTCGTCGATGGTGGGGAAATGTCCGGCTCCAGCGCCGACCCAGCGCCCGGTGAACCTGTCGATTCCGGCGCCGCCCAGCGCCGCCTGATCCGTGCTACTCATTGCGTGGTCCTCTCGCCTGCGTCGGATCAGACGTTACGCGGGAAGATATGGCAGCTGCTCATCCCTGCTGGGTGGGGCCTACGGGATTAGTGTTCACTCATGAACGCTTCTGGCTCCGTCCCCCTCGGTGTCGATTCCGAGGTGGGCCGATTGCGATCGGTCATTCTTCATCGTCCGGGCGACGAGTTGAAACGATTGACTCCGCGCAACAACGACGAGCTGCTGTTCGACGCGTTGCCGTGGGTGGACCGCGCGCAGGAAGAACACGATCAGTTTGCGACCGTCCTTCGTGAGCGCGGCGTCGAGGTACTGCTTTTGTCCGATCTCCTCACCGAGGCGCTCGAGGTCAGTGGCGCAGCGAGGATCCAGGGAATCGCGGCCGCCGTCGACGCACGCAAGATCGGCCACGCGCTCGGGCAACACCTGGCTGCGTACCTGCGAAAGGTAGAACCGAAGGAGCTGTCGTCGATCCTTACTGCCGGAATGACGTTCGACGAGCTGCCGATCGACGCCGGCTCGACCTCGTTGGTGCGCAGGATGCATCACGGCGGTGACTTCGTGATCGACCCGCTGCCCAACTTGCTCTTCACCCGCGATTCGTCGTTCTGGGTCGGGCCACGGGTCATCATCACGTCCTTGGCGTTGTCAGCGCGAGCTCGCGAATCCTCGATCACGGATCTGGTCTACGCGCATCACCCTCGATTCAAGGGAGTGCGCCGCGCGTACGAGTCGCACACGGCTCCTGTCGAGGGAGGTGACGTGCTGCTTCTCGCGCCTGGGGTGATCGCGATCGGTGTCGGTGAACGTACGTCACCCGCCGGCGCAGAAGCATTGGCGCGTAGCGTGTTCGACGACGGTCTCGCCCACACGGTGTTGGTTGTTCCGATCGAGCAACGCCGAGCGTCGATGCATCTCGACACGGTCTGCACCATGGTCGAGGCCGACGCGGTCGTCATGTATCCGGCCATTCAGGACACATTGGCAGCGTTCACCCTTCGCAAGGAAGACGACGGGGTGAGTATTCGCGGTGCGACGCCGTTCCTCGAAGCGGCAGCCGACGCCATGGGAATCGGAAAACTTCGAGTGATCGACACCGGACTCGACACGGTCACTGCCGAGCGTGAGCAATGGGACGACGGCAACAACACGTTGGCCGTCGAACCGGGCGTCGTCGTCGCTTACGAGCGCAACGTCGAAACGAATGCCAGGCTGGAGGCCTCGGGTATCGAGGTTTTGCGAATCGCGGGTTCCGAACTGGGCTCCGGTCGCGGTGGACCTCGCTGCATGTCCTGCCCGATCGCCCGCGATCCGCTGTGAGCGGTAGACGTCAGAGAATCTCTTCCACCTTGGCTGCCGGACGCGCGAGCACCGTGCCCTTGTCAGTGACGACGAATGGGCGTTCGATCAGAATTGGGTGCTCGATCATCGCGTCGAGGATCTCGGATTCGGAAGCGTCGGCGAGTCCGAGGTCCTTGTACTGCGTTTCGCGCTTGCGAACCGCTTGACTGGGCTCGAGGCCGGCGTCGGCGATGAGTTTTTCCAGCTCGGATCGGGTAGGCGGAGTATCGAGGTACTTGACGATGGTGGGTTCGATGCCGGCTTCCCGGATGAGCCCGAGAACGGTCCGCGAGGTGTTGCACCGTTGATTGTGGAAGATGGTTGCAGATGCCATGTTCGTCATTCTGCCTCTGCGTCCGAACTCGTGGGACAAACAGGGGAACAACGGGCCGCTCCGGAGTGCTGCACCTGAAGTACCGACGTGTGAGGAGAAAACGATGACGGAACATCGAAGTGTGGACGAACGACGCGTGGTCATTGCCGGTGGGCACGGCAAGATCGCGCAGCACCTGACGTACCTGCTGGCAGGACATGGTGATCGGCCGGTAGCGCTGATCCGCAACTCCGCGCACGAGGGTGCGGTCCGCACACTCGGCGCGTTCCCCGTGGTGATCGATCTGGAATCCTCCACGGTCGAGGAAGTTGCGAAGGTACTCGACGGTGCCGACGTCGCGGTCTTCGCCGCGGGCGCCGGACCTGGTAGCTCGATCGAGCGCAAGGACTCCGTCGACCGAGCTGCGGCGGTGCTGTTGGCCGATGCCGCCGAGAAAGCGGGAGTACGTCGGTTCATTCAGATCAGCGCCATGGGTGCTGGTGACGAAATACCGGAGAACACCGACGAGGTTTTTGCCGCCTACCTGCGGGCGAAGACGGCAGCGGAGGAAGACCTGAAGACAAGGTCTTCGCTGGATTGGACGATTCTTCGGCCAGGACTTCTGACGGACGACGACCCCACCGGTGAAGTATTGCTTGCGCAGCCGCCCGTCGATCGAGGCTCTGTGCCTCGAGCCGATGTCGCCGCGGTCGTCGAAGCGCTCATCGATGCGCCGTCCAGCGTCGGCAAGACATTGGTTCTGACCTCCGGCCCGCATACGATCCGCGAGGCGATCGAGGGCTTGTGACCGAGAAGATACGACGAGGGTGACGATGAAGATCGCAATCGAACACGATTCCTCCACAGCTCCGTACGACCAACTGCGGCAACAGATTATCGAGCAGGTTCACGGCGGCGGATTGATCGCGGGAACCAAGATCCCGACGGTGCGAGCGTTGGCCTCGGAGCTGGGATTGGCGGCCAACACCGTCGCGAAGGCTTATCGCGCGCTCAGCGATCAGGGCGTCATCGAAACGAGGGGAAAGCAAGGGACATTCATCGCTTCGGGGACCGATCCGGTGCAGGCGCAGGCCGAGCAGGCGGCGACCGCGTTTGCGCATAGGGTCCGCTCGCTCGGGTACTCCGACAGTGAGATCGTCGCCATGGTGGAGTCGGCATTGAGAGGTGCATGACACAATGTTTAAGTTGACGCTTCAACTTAAAGCTGTCAGTCTTGGCTCATGAATTCGTCGATTGCTCGTGACCTCGGACTCCTCATCGCCCGTGTCGGCCTCGGGATCATCTTCATCGCCCACGGTTGGCAGAAGTTCTTCACCTACAAGATCGCCGGAACGCAGGCCGCGTTTGAAGGGATGGGCGCCCCGCTCCCCAAGATTTCTGCGGTTGTGGCTGCATCCATCGAACTCGGCGGCGGAATCCTGCTCATCGCGGGTCTGTTGACCCCGCTCGTCGGCGCGCTGCTGTTCCTCGACATGGTTGGCGCGTTCTTCATCGTGCACGCGGACAAGGGTGTCTTCATCGACAACGGTGGCTACGAACTCGTCGTCGCACTCGGTGTCGGATCGCTCTTGATCGCTGTGATCGGCGCAGGACGCATCAGTATCGACGGATTGATCGGCAAGGGCAACGGTTGGGTTAAAACCCCAGCTTGATCGGGGTGAGAAGGCGGGTTCAACGGACGTTGAGCCCGCCTTCCGGCTTGCTTTTGGCCCATAAAGTGACGAACGTAGTCATCTATGGTGACGAAATCTGATCGATCCGAACAAGATTCCGGGGCCAACGAAGAGCGCCCGGAGACGGGCTTTACTCGAGTAGGCGTTCGGACCGACTACGTGGTGTTTTCCGTGGCGGCTGCCGCGGTGCTGGCTATTGTCGTGTGGGGCCTCGTAGCTCCCGACAACCTCGATTCGGTAACCGGAAGTGTTCTCGGCTGGTTGGTGACGAACATCGGCTGGCTCTTCGTACTCGCAGCTTCGGCTTTCGTGCTGTTTTCCATCTACCTCGCGGTCAGTCGATTCGGCGACATTCCGCTGGGCAAGGACGGTGAGAAGCCCGAGTTCCGAACCGTCAGCTGGATCGCGATGATGTTCAGCGCCGGCATGGGGATCGGCCTGATGTTCTTCGGTGTCGCGGAACCGCTTGCGCACTACGTGACTCCGCCTCCCGGCACCGACGGTGGCGTCGGAACTGCCATGGCCACCACCATGTTTCACTGGGGTCTTCATCCTTGGGCGATGTATGCCGTTGTGGGCCTTGCCATTGCATACGGGTCGTATCGCCGAGGACGCAAGCAACTGTTCAGTTCGGCCTTCATTCCGTTGCTCGGTCGCAAGGCCGAAGGGCCGATCGGCAAGGTCATCGACATCCTGGCGATCTTTGCCACACTTTTTGGTACCGCAGCATCTTTGGGGCTCGGCGCACTTCAGATCGGCTCCGGTTTCGAGGTAGTCGGCTGGATGGAAGAAGCCGGCGTTTTCCTGCTCGTGGCCATCGTTGCGGTGCTGACCCTGGCATTCGTCGCTTCGGCAGTTTCCGGTGTGGCCAAGGGAATTCAGTGGCTCTCCAACATCAACATGGTGCTCGCGCTGATCTTGGCCCTGTTCGTGTTCGTTCTCGGGCCGACCGTGCTGATTCTCAATCTGCTCCCGACGACCATTGGCGCATACGTTTCCGACCTCGCCCAGATGTCCGCCCGCACGGGTGCATCATCGAATCCTGAAACGGGCGCGTGGCTTTCGTCGTGGACGATCTTCTACTGGGCATGGTGGGTGTCTTGGACGCCGTTCGTCGGCATGTTCCTGGCACGCATCAGCCGCGGCCGCACGATCCGCCAGTTCATCGTCGGCGTCATCGCCGTTCCCACGACTGTCAGCTTGCTCTGGTTCGCGATCTTCGGCGGCGCGGGCATCGGCGAGGAACGTGACGGAATCGGCTTGTCCGGCCGAGGCTCGGAAGAGGCTCAACTGTTCGGCATGCTCGACAATCTGCCGTTGGCCGGAGTGACGACTGTCCTCGTCATGCTGCTCGTGGCAGTGTTCTTCGTTTCCGGCGCAGACGCTGCGTCGATGGTGATGGGGACGCTCTCGCAGCGCGGAACGCTCGAACCGAGTCGCTGGGTCGTGGTCTTCTGGGGCATGTTGACCGGTGGCGTCGCGGCGCTTCTGCTGTGGACCGGTGGCTCCGAAGCGCTCGACGGCTTGCAGACCATGACGATCATCGCTGCGGCGCCGTTCGTGCTGGTCATGATCGGACTGTGCTTCTCGCTGTACAAGGACCTTTCGCACGACCCGATCATCATTGCGGCGAAGGAGCAGAAACGTGCTCTCCTACGCCCGAGGCGGGGACGTCGCGTCGGTAAGCCGACAGAGTAATCGCGAAGCGAAGGAGGCACCGAACCAGGTTCGGTGCCTCCTTCGTCTGTCCCACTATTTCCAGCTAGGCAGCCACAGATGGTTCTGCCACGATTCCGGCGTGATCGGCATGGCGGTGAGTATCGGCCAGAGGTAGACGAAGTTGGCCACGACCAGACCGATGTACAGACTGACCGCAAGAAGTCCGGTGGTACGACGCTCGACGGACGCGCTCGCCTTGCCCAGAACATCGCCGAGGACCAGCGCAAATCCCATGACCATGAACGGGGCGAGTGCAACTGCGTAGAAGTAGTACATCTGGCGGTCGAGCGTCGCGAACCACGGAAGGTAAGCGGCGCCGTAGCCCGTCAGGACCACGGCGTATCGCCAGTCCCTGCGCACGAACGTCTGCCAGATCGCCCACGCCAACATCGGTAGTGCCAGCCACCACATCGCCGGTGTGCCGATCAGCATCACGGCCTTGACGCAGCTGGCGGCCCCGCAACCGGTGACCTGCTCGCCGTCGGCGTAGTAGTAGAGCATCGGTCGTAGCCCCATCGGCCACGTCCACGGTTTCGACTCCCACGGGTGGTGGTTTCCGGCGGAGTTGGTCAGACCGGCATGGAACTGGAGAACGTTTCCGCTGTAGTACCAGAGTGAACGCAGTGCGGAGGGAATGAAGCTCCACGTGCCGCCCTCACCGATCTCGTTACCGACGGCGTGACGGTCCACGCCGGTCTCGCTGGTGAACCAGGCCCAGTAGCTCGCGAGGTACACACCGAGCGGAATGACCACCAGCGCATACAGAGCTGGACCGATGTCGCGAACTGCGGTGCCGACCCAGGGGCGCTGCACGCGGTATGCGCGGCGCGCTGACAGGTCGAAGGCAACACTGAGCAATCCGAAGAACAGAATGAAGTACATGCCGGACCACTTGGTTCCGCATGCCAGACCGAGCAGGATGCCGGCGCCGAACCTCCACCACCGGAAACCCAGCCGTGGACCCCAGGCGGAATCGCCGATTCGACCTTCCTCGTACACCTTCGCCATTCGTTCGCGGACTTGATCGCGATCGACCACCAGACATCCGAGGGCGGCGAGGACGAAGAAGGCCAGGAAGATGTCAAGCATCCCCAGGCGTGAGGAGACGAAGGTGACGCCGTCCACGATGAGCAGGATTCCGGCAATCGCGCCGATCAGCGTGGACCGCGTCATGCGGCGGACGATCCGGATGATCAGTAGGACCATCAGCGTTCCGACCAGGGCTGACGAGAATCGCCACCCCCAACCGTTGTAACCGAAGAGTGCTTCGCCGATCGCGATCATCTGCTTACCGATCGGCGGGTGCACCACCAATCCGTAACCGGGATTGTCCTCGATGCCACCGCCGGTCAGAACTTGCCAGCCCTGCGGAACGTAGTGCTTCTCGTCGAATACAGGTGTGCCGGCGTCGGTCGGGTAGGCGAGCATCGTGAAGCGGGTGATCGCCGCGATGGCGGTGATGAAAGCGGTGACGATCCAGCCGCGCAATCTGTCGGTCGGGCCGAAATCAGGATCCGGTACCAGCGGGCCGGGACTACGCACTACCCGATCGCTCGTGGCGGGCGTTGGCCGCTCGTCCGTCTGCACAGTCACCTGGCAATCGTAGGCTGTCAGGTATGACTGGTCGTTTGGTACTCGCCGCAACACCCATGGGAGATGTCGGTGACGCATCCCCGCGTCTTCGGTCTGCTCTCGCAACCGCCGACGTCGTCGCTGCGGAGGACACACGACGCACCAAGTCTCTGGCGTCCGCGCTCGAGGTAACCATCACCGGGAAGATCGTCAGTTTCTACGATCAGGTCGAGATTTCGCGGCTGCCCGCGTTGGTCGCCGACGTGGCCGAAGGCAAGACCGTCCTGCTGGTCACCGATGCAGGCATGCCGTCGGTCAGTGACCCCGGATATCGCCTCGTTGCCGCCTGCGTAGCCGAGAACCTCGCCGTCACGTGTCTCCCGGGCCCGTCGGCGGTCACGACGGCGCTGGCACTCTCGGGTTTGCCGGTGGAGCGGTTCTGCTTCGACGGGTTCCCACCGCGAAAGCAGGGGCAGCGCAAGACCTGGCTTTCGGCCCTGGCAACCGAGCAGCGAGCGTGTGTGTTCTTCGAAGCACCCCATCGCCTTGCCGACTGCCTCGCAGATGCGGTGGAAGTTCTCGGGCCCGATCGCCGCGCGGCCGTGTGCCGGGAATTGACCAAGACCTACGAGGAAGTGAAGCGCGGCACTCTCGGAGAGTTAGCTACTTGGGCGGCCGAGGGCGTTCGCGGAGAGATCACGGTGGTGCTCGAAGGCGCAGTGCTGGTGGCATCTGATCCTGCCGATCTGGTCGACGAGGTGGAAAGGCTGGTTGAGGGGGGAGCACGATTGAAGGACGCGTGTGCTCTGGTCGCAACGGCCGGAGTCTCCAAGCGTGAGTTGTACGAGACGGTCCTGGCCGCTCGAAAGGACTAGCGGGAGCGGTTCACGGCGGGTGCGCCGGGACGCAGGTTGGCGTCGTCGGCTGCAGCCTGGCCGGCGTGCCAGCCTTCGGCGTCGACGGACCGTCCGCGAGTTTTGCGGGTTGTCGGGAACAATCGATCGAATTCGGCGTCGACGGCCTCGGAAGTGGTGGCCAGGATCGGCAGAAGATCCGCGACGTCCATCGATGCCGCGTCGGCCGCTTCGGCGGTGGCTTTGGTGCCGGCGTCTCGCAGACGGTGTCCGATGCGGCTGGCGAACCCGGCCAGGAATCCCTTGCGGAACGAGGTGGTGCGTGAGCCGCCACGATTGCTCGAGTCGGCGAATTGCATTGCACGGGTTGCCTGTACGAGCAAGGAAGTGAACAGCATGTCGACTTGCTGAAGGTCGACCGGAGTGCCGACGACGGTCGCGAGTGCGATGTCGCTGAACCAGACAGTCCTGACTCGATTCGATTCGCCGATCTCGGTCAGGAGGTGAACCTTTTCCTTCACGTACGGGTTCTCGATGTGAATGCGTCGGGCATTCACGGATGTGTCGGTGACCCCGGCGCGAGAGTGGAGCAGCGCGGAATCGATGGCGTACCGGGTCATCAACTCCTGAGCCTTCGCGGTGAAAATCTCGGCTTCTTCCGCGAAGTTGGTGGCTTCCGCTTTGGCGAGTAATCCACGAATTCGCTTGAGTACCTTGGCGTCGACCTCGGTATCGCCGACGCCGGCGTAGCTGGTGTCGGTCCGTTGCGACGGCCAGGTGGATGGTGGCGCGAGCAACACCGTCCACTGAGGTAGGCGCATCCACGATCGTGCGACGTCGACGATCTGCGAAACAAGGAAGTAGGGATCCTGGAACAGAAGGCCGGCCGCGAGGGAGCGAAAAACGTCGTCGTCCACGGTGATTCGAGAAGCGATGCGTCGAGACTTCGCATACTGCTCGCCGATCGTCTGCAACTGCCCCACCCATTCGAGCGGTGCGCGATCGGAGGCGCGCGACGCTTTCGCATCGAACAGGATGGTGGTGGCGGCGAGATCGGCGTCGGACGCTTCTTTGCTTCGACGCGCCAGATGAATCAGATCCGCCGGCTGCCATCCGCGGTCGTACGCTGCGGACAGTTCGGAAACGAGATCTCGCACCGCGGAAACGGATTGAGGGCTGACCTCCTGAGTGGACACCCGCGCTCCGTTCCATGGCAGTGTCTGCGCCGAAGCGCTGGTTCGAATGTATGTTCTATTCGTCGTCATGGCTGGAGTGTGCACGTGGGGTCCGACACATCCGCCTGTAACCGGATATCTCGGACCCCACGTGCGGCACTCTCGCTTAGCTCATTCCTCGACGAAGCGGGGGAAAACTGGCGCCGGAGCAGGCAGTTTCCGGTTGGCGTCGATGCGAACCGCGATGTCGGCGAACTGCCGGTTCTCTTCGCTCTGGCCGAGCAGATCGAGGATGCGTGACGCCGCGTCGGGCATCACCGGCTGAACGAGAAGCCCGACGATACGGACCACTTCGAGCGTCACGTACAGAACCGTCGCCATGCGTGCCGGATCGGTCTTACGCAGAACCCACGGTTCCTGCTTGGAGAAGTACCGGTTGGTCTCGCCGAGAACGCCCCAGATGGCTTCCAGTGCGAGATGCAGAGCCTGCGCGTCGAACTCGCTGCGGCACTTGGCAAGCAGGGCATCCGCCGATGCCAGCATCGCCAGGTCGTCCTCGGTGAACTCGCCGGGGGTGGGTACCTGGGCGTCGCAGTTCTTCGCGACCATCGTCAGCGAACGCTGCGCGAGATTGCCGAGTTCGTTCGAGAGATCAGCGTTCATGCGCGTCACGATCGCTTCGTGACTGTAGCTGCCGTCCTGACCGTACGAGATCTCGCGGAGCAAGAAGAAGCGGACCGCGTCGAGGCCGTACTGATCGACCATCGCGATTGGGTCGACGACGTTGCCGACGGACTTCGACATCTTCTCGCCCTTGTTGTACAAGAAGCCGTGGACGAACACCCGCTCCGGCAGTTCGATGCCGGCAGACATGAGGAATGCCGGCCAGTACACGGTGTGGAACCGCGTGATGTCCTTGCCGATGATGTGCAGGCTCGCGGGCCAGAACTTCTTGAACTCCTCCGAGTCGACGTTCGGGTATCCGACGCCCGTCAGGTAGTTGGTGAGGGCGTCTACCCAGACGTACATGACGTGGTCCGGGTCGCCCGGCACCTTGACGCCCCAGTCGAACGTGGTGCGCGAGATCGAGATGTCCTTGAGGCCGCCCTTGACGAAGCTGACGATCTCGTTGCGGCGAGTCGTGGGGGCGATGAATTCGGGGTGCTCTTCATACAGCGCGAGGAGACGCTCCCCGTACGCCGAGAGACGGAAGGTGTAGTTCGACTCCTCGGTCCACTCCACCGGGGTGCCGGTCTCGGTGGACTGACGGGTGCCGTCCTCCAGAAGCGTGGTCTCGGCTTCGGTGTAGAAGGCCTCGTCCCGAACCGAGTACCAACCCGAGTACGTGTCGAGGTAGATGTCGCCCGATGCGGCCATCTTCTCCCAGATCGCCTTGCTGGCGACCTGGTGATCAGCGTCCGTGGTGCGGATGAACCGGTCGTACGAGACGTTCAGGACTTTGTCGAGGTTCTGGAACACGTCGGAGTTGCGAGCCGCGAGTTCGCGTACGTCGATGCCCTCTTTGATCGCTGTCTGCTGCATCTTCAGACCGTGCTCGTCGGTACCGGTCATGAAGAACACTTCATGACCGTCCAAACGCTTGAAGCGGGCAAGCGCGTCCGAGGAGATGTACTCGTACGCGTGGCCGATGTGCGGAGCGCCGTTGGGATACGCGATCGCTGTCGTGATGTAGAACGGCGATCGTTCCGCGCCTTCCGGGGCGGCGGAGTCCGGGCGCGGGGTCTGGGAGGGTGAGGCAGGCACAGTCATGGTGGGCTTACTCTATCGGGCGTGAGCAAAGACCGTCCCGCCCCCGATGCCCCTGAGCCCTTGTCGCCTCTGATCGACGCCCATACGCACCTCGACGCGTGTGGCGCACACGACGCTGCGACCGTGGCCGAAATAGTCGATCGAGCCGAGGCCGTCGGCGTCGGACGGGTCGTCACGGTGGCCGACGACCTCGATGCTGCACGCTTTGCCGTCGACGCTGCGAACTGGGATTCGAGGGTTTACGCAGCCGTCGCAATCCATCCGACCAGGGCGAACGTCCTGGATGCCGACACCAGGGCCGAGATCGAACGGTTGGCGTCCAATCCGCGGGTCGTCGCGGTGGGGGAGACCGGGCTGGATCTCTACTGGCCAGGCAAGCTCGAAGGGTGCGCCACGATCGAGGAGCAGGTCGACGGTTTCCGGTGGCACATCGACCTCGCGAAGCGTCTCGGTAAGACGCTGATGATTCACAACCGCGAAGCCGACCAGGACTTGCTGCGGGTGCTGAACGAGGAAGGCGCGCCGGAGACAGTGGTGTTCCACTGCTTCTCCTCGGATTCGGAGATGGCGCGGGAGTGCATCGCCGCCGGGTACGTGTTGAGTTTTTCGGGAACCGTGAGTTTCAAGAATGCGAAGGCGCTGCGTGAGGCCGCGCTGTTGGTGCCGTCGGATCAGCTGATCGTCGAGACGGATGCGCCGTTCTTGACGCCGCACCCGTTCCGCGGTGCGCCTAACGAGTCGTACTGCCTGCCGTACACAGTGCGTGCACTCGCAGACATCCGCGGCGAGGATCCGCAGGCCCTGGCAGCGGCGTCCACGGCGACAGCGGAGCGCGTCTACAAGATCTGACGCTATTCTGGTTCGACAGGTAACTCCGCGCCCGGGATCGTCGTGTCCCGGTCCGTCTACTGCGCGGGGTATTTCAGATGAATGACTACAACGTGGTCACAGTCCGCATCGAAACGTGGGAATTCGAGTGCTGTGCACCGTTGCCGGTGGTCGGTGAAAAATCTTCGTGGGCTTTGCACCCGATACCTGACTCGTTGTGGTTCGACGGGTCGGTTCACGGAGGAATCTTTCCCGACGACGTGGAACCTACTGCCGGGATCGTTCTCTCGATCCGACTCGAGCGCGGCGAATTTGTCGAACAAGAACCCAGACACTGGGTGTTGGTACCTGGAAGCACCGATCACGTTCGAGTCGAGAAGGTCCCACCACATTTTCGCGGCATGTCGTCGCTGGTTGCCGGTCGGCGTGGCTGGATGGAGACGGCCGTTGTCGTCGAATTGGCCACCACCCGTGCGCCTTTCCGGTAGTCCCCACTACCAAAAAGGCGCACAGGGGGCTTGCCCCTACAGGACCTTCGCCAGGAAGTCCTGGGTGCGCTGCTGCTGGGGGTTGCCGAACAGATTCTCCGGCTTGCCTTCCTCGACGATGTATCCATCGGCCATGAAGATGACTCGATCGGAAACCTCACGGGCGAAGCCCATTTCGTGGGTTACGACGACCATGGTCATGCCCTGCTTTGCGAGGTCACGAAGCACCTGCAGAACCTCTCCCACCATCTCCGGGTCGAGGGCGCTGGTGGCCTCGTCGAAGAGCATGATGTCCGGGCTCATCGCCAGTGCGCGGGCAATGGCCACACGTTGCTTCTGCCCACCGGACAGGCTGGCGGGCTTGGCATCTGCCTTCTCCGCGAGACCGACCTGGCCCAGCAGTTTGACGGCGATCTCGCGAGCCTGATCCTTGGTCGATCGCCCGGTCTGCACCGGGGCGAGCATCACGTTTTCGACGACGCTCATGTGTGGGAACAGGTTGAAGTGCTGGAACACCATCCCGATGTGCTGGCGCACCTTGTCGATGTCGACGTCCTTGTTCGTGAGGTCGAACTGGTCGACGCGCACGGATCCGGCGGTGATGTCTTCGAGGCGGTTGAGGCAGCGCAGGAAGGTGGACTTACCCGAACCGGAAGGCCCGATGACGCAGACCACTTCACCGCTCTTGATGTCGACGTCGAGGCCTTTGAGGACCTCGTTGTCGCCGAACGACTTCTTCAGTCCCTTGACCGAAATCTTGACCTCGGTGTCGGACTTGCCCATGTTGATGGCTGTTTCGGTCACTTGTTGATCCTCTTCTCGAGGCGGTTCGACAGCTTGGTGAGCGCCATGATGATGATGAAGTACATGACGCCGATGATCAGCCACATGTTGAACGACTGGAAGTTGCGCGCGATGATGATGCGCCCCGTCTGAGTGAGCTCGGCGAGTCCGATGACCGACAGGATCGACGTGTCCTTGAGGGTGATGACGAACTGGTTGATGTACGACGGGATCATCGTGCGAATTGCCTGCGGCATGATGACTTTTCGCATCGACTTCATGTAGCTGATGCCCAGGCTTCGTGACGCCTCCATCTGTCCCTTGTCGACGGACAAGATGCCGCCGCGGACGATTTCAGCCATGTACGCACCGGCGTTGAGCGAGAGCGTGATGATGCCTGCGGTGAAGGCGGACATCTGGAAATGCAGGGCTGCCGGGATGCCGAAGTAGATGAAGAACGCCTGCACCAACAGCGGTGTGCCGCGGAAGATGTCGACGTAGGTCGTGCCTATACCTCGGACGAACATGTTGGTGGACACGCGGCAGAGACCGAAGATCGCACCCAGGACCAGAGCGATCGCGATCGAGACGACCGAGAGAACGATCGTCAACCACAGGCCCTTGAGGAGCTGGGGATAGGTGCTCTTGATCAAGCCGATGATGGAGTTGTCCGACGTCGACGCGCCCTGACCGAGGTAGGTCGAGACGATTTCGTCGTACTGGCCGTCGTCGCGCAGGTTCTGCAGTCCAGCGTTGAACATCTGGAGCAGTTCGGCGTTCTGGCCCTTGTTGACTGCGAAGCCGTAGCTCGCGCCCACCTCTTTTTCGGTGACCGTCTTGAGGCCGTTGCCCTGTGTGATGCCGTAGGCGAGGACGGGGTAGTCGTCGAAGACTGCGACGGAGTTTCCGGTGCGGACCTCGTCGTACATGCTGGCGGAGTCGGCGAAATAGACTGTGGTGAAGCCGTATTGGTCCTTGATGGACTCGGCGAAGCTGGCGCCCTCGGTGCCGTTCTTGACCGCGACGCGCTTGCCCTTCAGATCCTCGTACGCCTTCACGTCGTTGTCGGTCTCGAGGACCGCCATCTGCACGCCCGACTCGAAGTACGGGTCGGAGAAGTCGAAAACCTGCTTGCGGGCGTCGGTGATGGACATGCCGGCGATGACGCCGTCGGCCTGCCCGGCCTGCACGGCCTGAAGCGCAGCGTCGAAGCCGAGCTGCTTGATGTCGACCTTGAAACCTTGGTCCTCGGCGATCGCGTTGAGGAGATCGATGTCGATGCCGACGAGTTTGCCGTCTTCGTTCTCGAATTCGAACGGGGCGAATGTCAGATCGGTGGCGATCGTGTAGGTGCGACCGGGTTGCGCGCTCGCGATTCCGGGGGCGAACAGCGCTGCGATCAGCGCCAGCAGGATGGCCAGGATCGGCCACCTGGCATTACGTGGTCTGTCGAATCTTCTTCGCACTATCGCCCAGCTTTCTTCTGTCGCGCCCGGGATCGCCGGACTGCTTTGAACCAGACGAGAACATACTGCGCCCAGAGCTGAATCGATACACGGGTATCGGAGCCGGAAAGTGCAGAACACACGACACGCCGTTGCCGTTCCGTGACAAAAGTCGCATTTCGTTGTGATTTGGTTGCCGATACAACGCTCGGTCGTTACCGTATTGTGATCGAACGTCGTCTGCCTTGGGATTTCCTGTGTCGCCTTTTGCCAAGATCAACTCCACGAAGTCACCACTTCTCTATTCAGTGGTGGGTGCGTTGCTTCTGACGCTCATTGTCGGAGGTGCGCTCGCCGTGGTTCGGCACAAGACGATCACCCTCGACGTCGACGGCGACATGATTTCGCTGTCCACGATGTCGAGCAGCGTCGGTACCGCTCTCGAGGACGCCGGATACCCGGTCGATCCCAAGGACGCGCTCGCTCCCAGCGCCGATTCCTCACTGTCCGACGGCGATACCGTCGTACTGCGCCGTGCCCGTGAGTTGGCGCTGACCGTGGACGGTCAGCCGACGACCATCTGGACCACCGCATTGACGGTCGACGAGGCATTGAAGCAGGTAGATGTTTCCGACGACTTCGCAGTCTCGGCTTCGCGCTCGCATCGTCTGCCCCTTGAACGCACCGAGCTCGACGTCGTCAGCCCGAAGACCGTCAGCGTCAGCGACGGTGGTGCTCCGGCGGCCGAGATCAAGCTCGCCGCCGTAACCGTCGGTGATCTTCTCGCGGCCAAGAATGCGCCGCTCGAGCAGGCCGACTCGGTGGTTCCCACCGCTGACACACCCGTTACCAACGGCTTGACCATTCAGGTCACCCGCGACCGCACGGACACTCGCGTCGAGACGCAGCCGATCGCGCCGCCCGAGAACAAGGTCGAAGATCCCGAGCTCGAGAAGGACAAGACCGTCGTCGAAAACCCGGGTGTTGCCGGCGAGCGCACGGCCACCGTCGAGGTCAAGACCGTCAACGGCGTCGAGGCTGGACGAACCGAACTGTCCGCGACCGTGATCAAGGAACCGGTCGCAGCAGTGGTGAAGGTCGGAACCAAGCAGACGTCCGCGCCCGCTGTGTCCAACGCGTCGACGTGGGACTCCATTGCTCAGTGCGAAGCGACCGGAAACTGGGCCATCAACACGGGCAACGGTTTCTACGGAGGACTTCAGTTCACCCAGAGCACCTGGGAAGCATTCGGCGGCGGTCAGTACGCAGCGCGCGCCGACCTCGCATCACGTGAACAGCAGATCGCGATCGGCGAGAAGGTCCGCGCCGGTCAGGGCTGGGGTGCGTGGCCGTCCTGCACCAGCAAATTGGGCCTGCGCTGACGCGCCGACACTCCACACAGAACTCAGGAACCCATGTCACCGTTCGCCAAGATCAACTCGACCAGGTCGCCGTTGTTGTACTCGGCGATTGCCGCTCTTCTCCTGACGGTTCTCGTGGGTGGCGTTCTGGCCGTCGTCCGGCACAAGACCATCACCCTCGACGTCGACGGTGAGCAGATTCACCTGAGCACCATGTCGACCAACGTCGACGGCGCTCTCGAGGACGCGGGTTACCCGATCGGTGACAAGGATGCGGTTGCTCCCGCGGCCGACGCGTCGCTGTCCGACGGCGACACCGTGGTGCTTCGTCGTGCTCGTGAGATCACGCTGACGGTCGACGGTCAGCCGCAGAAGCTCTGGACCACCGCCTTGACCGTCGACGACGCGCTCAAGCAGTTGGATGTCTCAGCGGATGTGCACGTGTCGGCGTCGCGCTCGCAGCGTCTCCCGCTCGACGGCGCCGCGCTCGACGTCTTGACACCGGTCGTCGCAAAACTGGTCGACGGCGCAAACGCGGCGGCCGACGTGCGTATCGCGGCACCGACGGTGGGCGAGTTCCTTACGGCCAACGGCACTCCGCTCGAGCAGTCGGACACGGTGGTTCCCGCCGCCGACGCTCCGCTGACCGAGGGCCTCGAGGTCACGGTGACGCGCAACCGCACCGAGAACAAGGTCGAGACCTTGCCGCTCGATCCGCCGGATCAGCGCATCGAGGATCCGACGATGAACCAGAGTCGCACGATCATCGAGAATCCGGGCGTTCCCGGCGTGCGTGACGTGACGTTCGCCGTGAATCTCGTCAACGGTGTCGAGGCCGGACGTACACAGGTATCGGAGACGATCACCACACCGGCGCAGCCGAAGGTCGTGCGCGTGGGAACGAAGCCGGGCACCGAGGTGCCGCCCGTGGAGAACGGTTCGACGTGGGACGCGCTCGCACAGTGCGAGGCCACCGGCAACTGGGCTATCAACACCGGCAACGGTTTCTACGGCGGCGTGCAGTTCGACCAGAACACGTGGGAACGGCAGGGCGGGTTGAAGTATGCGCCTCGCGCCGACCTCGCAACCCGTGAAGAGCAGATCGCGATCGCGACGCAAACGCAGCGCACTCAGGGCTGGGGCGCATGGCCGTCGTGCTCGGGTCGCCTCGGACTGGGATAAGTTCTACTGGTGTCAGACGCCGAACAATCGAACGAACCCATCGCTACTCCGCGCGGGCAGGCAGCCCTGCTCGGTCCGGTCGAGGTGCGCGCTCTTGCCGAGGAATTCGGTGTCCGGCCCACGAAACAGTTGGGGCAGAACTTCGTTCACGACGCCAATACCGTGCGACGCATCGTCACCACGGCAGGCGTCACTCGTGACGATGTCGTTCTCGAGGTGGGGCCGGGTCTCGGTTCGCTGACGATGGCGCTGATGGACGTCGTCGATCGTGTGATCGCGGTCGAGATCGATCCCAACCTCGCGGCTCGCCTTCCCAAGACGGTCGCCGAGCGAGCGCCGGAGTTGGCCGATCGACTGACCGTCGTCGAAGCGGACGCGATGCGTGTGCTGCCTTCACAGATTCCAGGCGAGCCGACCGCGCTGGTTGCGAACCTGCCGTACAACGTCGCGGTGCCGGTGCTGTTGCATCTGTTCGCATCGCTCCCGAGTCTGCGGACCGCACTCGTGATGGTGCAAGCCGAGGTTGCCGATCGCCTGGCGGCTGATCCGGGAAGCAAGATCTACGGCGTTCCCAGCGTCAAGGCCAACTTCTTCGGCGAGGTTCGCCGCGCCGGTGCCGTCGGACGCAACGTGTTCTGGCCGGTGCCGAAGGTGGAATCAGGTCTGGTTCGTATCGACCGGTACGCGGAGCCGCCGTGGCCGATGGACGAGAAACACCGCAAGCAGGTTTTTGCTGCCATCGACGCCGCATTCGCGCAGCGCCGCAAAACTTTGCGTGCCGCGCTCAGCGGGTGGGCAGGTTCGCCTGCCGAGGCCGAGCGACGGCTCCTCGCTGCCGGCATCGAGCCACAGACGCGTGGCGAGATGCTCGACGCAGCAGCCTTCGTTCGGCTGGCTGGAGGCGAATAGCCCCGTGCGCGGTTAAGGAGTGCAGGGACTCCCTAACCGCGCACAGGGGCTTGCCCCCTTACTTGAACCGCCGCAACCTCAGGCTGTTGCTCACCACGAACACACTGCTGAATGCCATTGCGGCACCAGCGAGCATCGGGTTGAGCAGGCCGGCCGCAGCCAGCGGGATCGCTGCCGTGTTGTAGGCGAATGCCCAGAACAGGTTGCCCTTGATGGTCTTGAGCGTCTTGCGGGACAGTCGAATTGCATCGGCTGCCGACCGCAGGTCACCTCGAACCAGGGTGATGTCGCTGGCCTCGATTGCAACGTCGGTACCCGTGCCCATCGCCAGACCGAGATCGGCCTGAGCCAGGGCCGCCGCGTCGTTCACGCCGTCGCCGACCATGGCTACGACGCGTCCTTCCGCCTGCAGCTTCTTGACGGCGTCGACCTTGTCCGCCGGCATGACCTCGGCGAAGACGGTGCTGATCCCGACCTGATCCGCCACGGTGCGGGCAACGGTGGCGTTGTCACCGGTCAGCAGAACCGGTTCGAGGCCGAGTGCCTTCAACTGCGCGATTGCTTCGGCGCTCGTGTCCTTGACCGCGTCGGCGATCACGAGGACGCCGTGCGCCTTACCGTCCCAGCCCACCGCGATTGCGGTGCGCCCGGCCTTCTCTGCTTCAGCTTTCGCGTCACGGAGATTTTCCGGCAACGGCATCGACCAGTCGGCGAGCAGCGCGTCTCGGCCGGCAACAACGGCATGACCGTCGACCATTCCCTGCACGCCGCGACCGGCGACGTTCACGAAATCCTCGACCGCAGGCAATTCGCCCACGGCTTCGGTCGCACCCTTCGCGATCGCAGCGGCGATGGGGTGCTCGGAGCGATGCTCGAGTGCACCGGCCAGCCGAAGGACCTCGTCGACGGTTGTTCCTTCGCCCACCACGGTGTCCAGCAATGTCATCTGACCGGTGGTGACGGTCCCCGTCTTGTCGAGCACGACGGTGTCGACTGCGCGCGTCGATTCGAGCACCTCGGGTCCCTTGATGAGGATTCCCATCTGGGCTCCGCGGCCGGTGCCCACCAACAGAGCTGTGGGCGTTGCCAATCCGAGAGCACAGGGGCACGCGATGATCAGGACGGCGACCGCAGCGGTGAATGCCATCTCGATGGGGTTGCCGGTACCGAGCCAGTAGCCCAGTGTCGCAACGGCAATCGCGATGACGACCGGTACGAAGATGCCGGCGATTCGATCGGCGAGGCGCTGAACTTCGGCCTTGCCGTTCTGGGCGTCTTCGACCAGTGCCGCCATCTGGGCGAGTTGGGTGTCGCTCCCGACTCGGGTGGCCTCGACGGTCAAGGTTCCACCGACATTGACGGTGGCCCCGACGACGGTGTCTCCGACACCGACCTCCTCCGGGACGGATTCGCCGGTCAACATGCTCATGTCGACGGCTGAGCGGCCTTCGGTGATGATGCCGTCGGTGGCGATTTTCTCGCCGGGCCGAACGATGAAGGAGTCGCCCGCTGCCAGTTCTTCGGCGGGGATTCGTACTTCGACGCCGTTTCGCAGTACCGCGACGTCTTTTGCACCGAGTTCCATGAGCGCGCGTAGTGCGGCGCCGGACGTGCGCTTGGACTTGTGCTCGAAGTAGCGTCCGGCGAGCACGAACGTGATGACGCCCGCGGCAACCTCGAGGTAGATGTTGGCGCTGCCGTCCATCCGGTCGACCGTCAGTCTGAACGCGTGTTTCATTCCCGCTTCGCCCGCGGTGCCGAAGAACAGTGCATACAGCGACCAGACGAACGCTGCGATGGTGCCCAGCGAGATGAGCGTGTCCATCGTTGCGGCGCCGTGACGCAGGTTGACCCAGGCAGCCCGGTGGAAGGGAAGGGCCGCCCACACGATGACCGGTGCGGCCAGCGTGAGGGAGAGCCACTGCCAGTTGTCGAACTGCAACGCAGGAATCATCGCCATCGCGATGACCGGCACGGAGAGCAGAGTCGAGATGATCAGGCGGGTACGAAGCTCGCGCAGATCACGATCCTGCGGGGTTTCCGCATCCGGGTCGACGGTGTCTGGCGCGCTGGGCGGTTTCGGGAGCGCGGCAGCGTAACCGGCATTCTCGACGGCGGTGACCAAATCTTCGACGGGTACCCCGTCCGGGAAGGTGACCTTGGCTTTTTCCGTCGCGTAGTTGACGGTGGCTGTGACGCCGTCGATCTTGTTGAGCTTCTTCTCGATTCGTGACGCGCAGGAGGCGCAGGTCATTCCGGTGATCGCGAGTTCGACGCTGCTCGAGTTGGCAGCATTGTCGACCGCAGTCGGTGACGTCATCAGTGCCCTCCCTCGTGATTGTCTGGAACTGAAGCTGCGGAAGTGCCTGCATCAACAGTGAATTCGGCGGTGCGAACCACGCCCTCGTGCTGGAAGTCGAGGAACAGTCGGTATGTGCCTTCGCTCGGCGCCTGTGCGTGGAAGGAAACGTCAGGACCGGGAGAAGTGACGCCGTCGCCCGGTTCACCCTCGGGGTGAACGTGCAGGTAGGCGAGGTCGCCGGTGCGAAGCGCAACAAGATGACCGTAGGCACCGAGGTACGGATCGAGATCGGTGACCGGGGCTCCGTCGCGAGCAACGCTCAGCGTGATCGGGCCGCCGGCAGTGGTCAGATCACCGTCGAGAGTCACGGTGTATCCGTCGACGGTTGCGGTCGCGCTCTTCGCGGGCAGCGGCGCAGGAGTGAATTCGCCTGCCACGTCGAAGTTTCGGCCGAGCGTCAGTTGGGTGCCGTCGGCGGGATCGAAGTCCGCGAAGACTCGGTAGGTGCCGGCGACGGGCCAGGTCCAGTCGATCGACCAGGTGCCGTCTGCGGCGAGAGAAGGATGTACGTGGCGGAATTCGCTGGTGTCGTTTCGGACGACGATGAGGTGGAGCTTCTTCTCGTGCAGGTGGTCGAAATCGACGACGGGCTTGTTGGTGCTGTCGAGAATCCGGAAGGTCAAGGTTCCCGGCTCCCCAGCTCGACCGGGTGCGGTCACGTCGGTGAGTGTGTATCCGCCGGAAGAGACTTCGAGCCCTGCGGGTGTCGCCGAATCCATGCCTGGCATCGATTCAGCGGTTGATTCGTGGGTGCTGTGCTGGGTAGTGGACATGTCTATCGGGCTTCCGATTGCGGCCCCCACGCCGAGGGCGGCGCCGAAGACGGCGACCAACCCTACGGCGTAGGTGGCAAGTGTTGTCGAGGTGGGCACGGCTGACTCAGCTTGGTACGACTGCGTAGCCGGCTTCGTCGACTGCTGCGACGACGTCGGCTGCGGAGACGGGGGCATCGCTGGTGACAACGACGCGTCCGCTCGCCAATTCGACATTCACCGCGGTTACGCCCGCGATGTTGCCGATCTCTTCCTTGACGGATCCGACGCAGTGTCCGCAGGTCATTCCGGAAACGGTGTATTCGGCGGTGGTCATCGCAGATCCCTTCGCTTGTGTAAAACTCATTTTACGGATACCCGGTGTAGGTATCTCCCTGGGACTGAAGGTACCCCCAGGGGGTATGCCTGTCAACGGGTTGGGCAGTGACGAAGGCCTCAGGGGAGACAACAGGGCGGATGTGTGGTCTACTTGTGTTGGTCGTAAGTGTTTGTGTTTGTGTTTCCACGCTCGCAAATGGTTAGGTTGCGAGCGTTTGGACATCCTCCACGGATTTGTCTCAGAACGGTCGTAGTAAGTGACCCGGGCGGTCGAAGCGACTGCCTGTTGACACTGTGTTAGAGGAGATTTACATGGCAGAGGGCATCGTGAAGTGGTTCAACTCCGAGAAGGGGTTCGGCTTCATCGCTCCCGAAGACGGCAGTGCTGACGTCTTCGTTCACTACTCCGAGATCCAGAGTGGCGGCTTCCGCACTCTCGAGGAGAACCAGCGCGTGGCGTTCGAGATCGGTCAGGGCAACAAGGGCCCGCAGGCCACCGGCGTTACCATCGTCTAAGACGTCCATGTGAGTCGGGCAACCGACGCATGACGTACTGACAGGACCCCAACTCTTCGGAGTTGGGGTCTTGTTGCATTTTGGGTGAAAAGTGCTCTCACGCATCGAGATAACGCTGAGCGGCCACTGCGGTTTCTGCTGCGATCGCGCGGCATTCCTCTCGGAGTTCGGGCGGATTCACAACGGTGAAATCGACGTCGAAAGCCCTGAGCCACATTGCGATCGACCGTAGGGAAGTGCCCGAAAGCACTATGACGCAACGCCCTTCGTCGGTGGACTCCACTGATCCCCACTGCTCACTGACCATGGGCGCTATCTGCTCGATGGGTGCATGCAGTAGAACTGTTGCGCGCGTGGAGGAATAAGCCCGGGCGACGCCGCGCGAAACGAAGTCTGCCGCACCACCGGCTGGTAGTTCCCGCGGCGTGAACCGCGGACCGGTGGGAATCTTGGGTTCCATCCGGTCGACGCGGAACGACCGCCAGTCTTCGCGAGATAGATCCCAAGCCACCAGATACCACCGAACACCCGACCGCACGAGCCTGTACGGTTCCACCTCGCGTCGGCTCTGGGTGCCGTCGTGAGTGCTGTAGTCGAATCTCAAACGCTCGTGGTTGTGGCATACGGACGCGATGGCGGACAGTACCGACGCATCGACTGCGCTCGCGGCCGGCTCGCGTGGCACGACGTCGATCGACAGCGACTCCAGACGGTGTCGCAGCCTCGACGGCATGATCTGCCGCAGCTTCGCCAGCGCGCGCATCGAAGCCTCGCCGATGCCGACCACAGAGCCGGTCGCTCCGGACTGCAAAGAGAGCGCCACCGCGAGCACTTCTTCGTCATCGAGCTGTAGCGGGGGCATCTCCGCGCCCGCTCCCAGGCGATATCCACCGCCGACGCCGACCGTCGCGTCGACCGGGTAGCCGAGATCGCGGAGGCGGTCCACGTCACGTCTGACTGTGCGCGGGGTGATCGCGAGCTTGTCTGCGAGTTCGGCACCGGACCAGTCTCGACGTGTCTGGAGCAGTGACAGCAACCGCAGTAGGCGAGCCGATGTCTCCTTCATGGCAAGAAGTCTGCCAAACATTTAGGACCCAATGCGTCCTCAATTGAATTTAGGTTGGTCCACATCCGACCAGTCGAGAAGAAATTGGGGCACATCATGAGTCGCATCAACAACGGCAGACCGATGATCGAGACGGAGGCGCTCACCAAGCACTTCGCCCAGGGCAAGAAACTCGTGGAAGCAGTCAAGGGAGTCACTCTCGACGTAGCGGAGGGCGAGTTGGTTGCCTTGCTTGGGCCGAACGGTGCCGGAAAATCGACGACGTTGCGCATGCTGACCACCTTGCTCGAGCCCACTTCCGGTACTGCGCGGATCGCAGGATTCGACATCGCTGCGGCACGAAACGAGGTGCGCTCCAGCCTCGGATACGTCGGACAGGGGAACGGAGCCGGCCACAACCAGCGGGTTCGCGACGAGTTGGTGACGCAGGGGTTGTGCTACGGAATGCCCAAGGGCGACTCGCAGGTCCGGGCCGACGAATTGCTGCGTGATCTCGAACTCACCGAATTGGGTACTCGAAAGGTCAGTACGCTGTCCGGCGGGCAGCGACGGCGGCTCGATATCGCTCTGGGCCTGGTCCATCGCCCACCACTCCTGTTCCTCGACGAGCCGACCACGGGCATGGACCCGCAGAGTCGGGCCAACCTCTGGGACCACATCCTGCGGTTGCGGCGAGAGATGGGCACGACGATCGTGCTGACCACGCACTACCTCGAAGAAGCGGATTCGATGGCAGAGCGGGTCATCGTCATCGACGAAGGCACTGTCATCGCGGACAACACCGCTGCCGCACTCAAAGCGGATCTCGCGGGGGATCATCTTCTGCTCACCTTCGACAGTGCCGAAGCGGCCGCCATCGCGGCGTCGGTGGCCGAGCAACTTGTCACTGTGCGTGACGTCACGGTCGAGGCAAGCTCGGTGAGTATCCGTGCCGGCGAGGGTGATTCGACGCTACCGGTATTGCTGCGTGAAGCCGATACCCACGGCGCCCGCGCAGTCACTGCGGACATCACCAGGCCGACTCTCGACGACGTTTTCCTCACTCTCACCGGCCGCAGCCTGCGCGAGAGCGCCGCCGCGGTTGCTTCCTAGAACTACGACGAAGAACTACGACGAACAGGAATCCGCCATGACAATCACACTCGATACCCCACGTAGCGCGCACGGCAACATTGTTCGAGACAGCGCGATCGTGATGGGCCGTGAACTGCGGCCGATGTTGCGTGACCCGGTCAGCGTCATCTTCAGCCTCATCCAGCCCCTGATCCTGTTGGCCCTGTTCGGGCCTCTGCTCAAAGGGGTCCCGGGTACCGGTGACGGCGTATGGAATTGGTTCATCCCCGGTGTATTGGTGATGATCGCGATCTTCGGCACGACGATGACCGGTTCCAACCTTCTGATGGAGATGCAGCAGGGATCCCACGAGCGAATGTTGGTGACTCCGCTCAGACGCTCTTCGTTGTTGATCGGGAGGGCATGCAAGGAGATGGTTCCGCTTGCCGCGCAGGCGATTCTGATCATCCTTGTTGCTCTACCGCTCGGATTGGACGTCAATGCAGCGGGCGCCGCGCTCGGAATCGTCCTGCTGGGAGTGTTCGGCGTCGGACTCGGTGCGCTCTCGTACGCTCTCGCTCTGGCTGTGCGGGAGCAGGATTGGATGTTCTGGGTCGTTCAGCAGACGCTGATGTTCCCGCTCCTGATCCTGTCGGGAACCATGCTTCCGCTCGACGACGCACCAGGTTGGATGAAGGTCCTCGTGAACATCAATCCGCTGGGCTACGTCGTAGATGCCGAGCGGGCTCTCTTTGCCGGTGACTTCGCGTCGGGCAGCGTTCTGGCAGGAATCTTCGCTGCCGTCAGCGTGGCTGTGGTCGGGCTGGGGATAGGCGTGCGCGCGGTGAAATAGCGTGGGTGTGCCGACTGTCGGACGGGGCGCGGTGGACGGTGCCCCGGTCGCAGGTTTTCGCCCAGGTGTTCGCAGCGCCTATTGTTGTTCCTTGTGCTCTCCGTCGTTCCTCGCCCCGTAGTTGTCCGGGCCCCGTCCAAGGTGAATCTCCACCTTGCCGTCGGGGACCTGCGAGACGACGGCTATCACGAACTGGCGACCGTTTTTCAGGCATTGTCGCTGGCAGACACCGTCACGGTGGCGCCTGCGGACACCTTGACCGTGCGGGTGATCGGCGACGACGCCGCGGCCGTACCGACCGATCGCACCAATCTCGTGTGGCGTGCCGCCGAGATGCTGGCGGCCGAGGGTGGCGTGGCCCCGAATGTCGAGATCGTCATCGAGAAGGGCATTCCCGTCGCAGGCGGTATGGCCGGCGGGAGCGCCGACGCGGCAGCCGCGTTGGTTGCGCTCAATTCGTTGTGGAAACTCGACTTCTCGCGGCCTGATCTCGACGCCTTCGCGGCACGTCTCGGGAGTGACGTTCCGTTCTCGCTGCACGGTGGCACTGCCCTCGGAACCGGTCGCGGTGAACAACTTGTCCCCGTCTTGACGCGCCGCACCTTTCACTGGGTGTTGGCGCTGGCCAAGGGAGGCTTGAGCACGCCGGTTGTCTTCCGGGAACTCGACAAGCTTCGCGCCGAAGGCACACCGAATCGATTGGGTACCGCTGACGAGTTGATTCACGCGCTCACCACCGGTGACCCTCATGTGCTCGCTCCGCTGCTCGGAAACGATCTGCAGGCGGCAGCACTCTCACTCAACCCGGATCTACGACGGACGCTGCGAGCGGGTGTCGAAGCCGGAGCTTTGGCCGGCATCGTCTCCGGCTCCGGACCGACGTGCGCCTTTCTCTGCGCCGACGCACAGTCCGCGGTGGAAGTGAGCGCAGAACTTGCGGGAGCGGGGGTGTGCCGCACCGTTCGCGTGGCGAGCGGACCCGTTCCCGGAGCACGAATACTCGACAATGCGGCAAAGGGACAGCACTGATGGCGAATCTGATCAATCTGGAAAACGTGTCGAAGTCTTTCGGCGTCAAGCCGTTGCTCGACGGGGTCTCCCTGGGCGTGGAGGAAGGCGAGCGCATCGGTGTCGTCGGCCTCAACGGTGGCGGCAAGACGACCATGCTCGAAGTCCTCGCGGGTGTGGAGCAGCCGGATTCGGGACGCGTGAGCCGCGTCGGCGGATTGCGCATGGCCGTCGTGACGCAGCGCGGTGTGTTGCCTCCCGGCTCCACGGTCGGTGAAGTGGTCCTGGGGCCGCTCGGAGTGGCTCAGCACGAGTGGGCCGGCGACGCGCGCATTCGTTCGGTGCTCTCGGGTATCGGCATCGACAACTTGGGCGCCGGCGGCGAGCGGTCCGCATTGGACGCCAAGGTCGACGGCTTGTCCGGCGGTGAGCGTCGCCGCGTGGCTCTCGCTGCGGCTCTGGTTCAGGACCTCGATCTGCTGGTGCTCGACGAGCCGACCAACCACCTAGACGTCGAAGGTGTTCAGTGGTTGGCCGAGCACCTCGTCTCGCGTCGCAGCGCGCTTGTCGTCGTGACCCACGATCGCTGGTTCCTCGACACCGTCGCCACCCGCACCTGGGAGGTTGTCGGTGGCGGCGTCGAAAGCTACGAGGGTGGCTACAACGACTGGGTGTTCGCCCGCGCCGAGCGTTCGCGTCAGGCCGACGCTTCCGAAGAGCGTCGACGCAACCTTGCGCGCAAGGAACTCGCATGGCTGCGCCGCGGTGCGCCGGCCCGTACATCGAAGCCGAAGTACCGCATCGAGGCCGCGGAGGCCTTGATCGCCGACGTTCCGGCACCTCGTGACGCGGTGGCACTTGCGTCCTTCGCCCAGCGTCGACTCGGCAAGGTTGTCATCGAACTCGAAGACGCGCGTCTGGAGACCCCGGACGGCCGCGTACTCGTCGAGGATCTGACCTGGCGGCTCGCTCCGGGGGAGCGTGTAGGCCTGGTCGGTGTCAACGGCTCGGGCAAGACGACTCTGCTGCGGACGCTGGCCGGTGAACTCGAGCCCGCAGCAGGCAAGCGCATTCAGGGGCAGACCGTCCACATCGGTTGGCTCAAGCAGGAACTCGACGATCTGCCGACCGACATGCGCGTACTCGACGCGGTCAAGGACGTAGCCGAGCGAATCACGCTGGGGGACAAGGAAGTGTCAGCCGGTCAGCTGGCTGAGCGGCTAGGCTTCACACCGGCGCGTCAGCGCACCCCCGTCGGCGATCTGTCCGGTGGTGAGCGCCGCCGTCTGCAGTTGACGCGTGTCCTCATGGCCGAGCCCAACGTTCTGCTTCTCGACGAGCCCACCAACGATCTCGACATCGACACGCTTCAGCAACTCGAGGATCTGCTCGACGGCTGGGCGGGCACCATGGTGGTCATCTCGCACGACCGGTACCTGATCGAGCGCATCTGTGACACCACCTGGGCTCTCTTCGGTGATCGCAAGCTCACCAACCTGCCGGGTGGTATCGAGGACTACCTGCGTCGACGCGCAGCGATGGGGGACGGCGACAACCCGTCGGTGGCCTCGACGGCGAGTGGTGCGTCGAAGAGCAAGCAGGTCCGCGACGGTGCCGCGGATCGCGCTGCACGCAAGGAACTTTCGAAGCTCGAGCGATCCATTGCGAAGTTCGACGACCGCGAGAAGAAGCTGCACGCTTCCCTCGCCGACGCAGCCACCGACCCGGACAAGCTGCAGAAGCTCGGGGCTGAACTCAAGCAGGTCATCGCGGACAAGGAAGCCGCCGAGGAGCAGTGGATGGAGCTGTTCGCCGAGCTGGACGGCTAGGGGAATTTCGCTCCGAACTTCTTGAAGATTCGCTCTGGATCCACACTCTCCGGTGCTTGCTCGCGTAGCAGTGCGTCCAGCACGATCCCGTCCAGTGCTGCGACCAACTCCGTTGCATCGGACGATGTCATGCCGCGTTCGACCAAGATGTCGACAAACCGATCCCGACCACGCACCAGTTCCACTGCGAGGTCGGGATCGTGGAATGACGCGATGATCAGTTCGTAACGCGGCCGGGTGCGGCCGGATTCAGGCCCCAGCCACCGGGCCACTTGTTGCTTCGGCGTCTCGCCTGGGCGAGGAAGATCGCCGTCCAGAAGGTGTCGCACCACCTCGACTATCAGTCCACGTTGATTTGCGAAGTAGTGCCGTGCGCTGCCGTGTGGCACGCCTGCCTCGTCTTCGACGCCTCTCATCGACCAGGCTCGAAACCCAATCCGGCCCGTCTTTTTCGACATCCTGCTCGTGCTGTGTGTTGTTGCGATTGTGTGTTTTGCGGGGTATGTCTTCTATCGCGTGATATTGGACGACTAGGTGAATGTTGATGTACTTCAACAGGTCTCGAGTCTTCATGTTCCCGAAGTTGTCCGCTTTGTCTCTGGCTATCGAAAATATGTTCGATTAAACTTTCGGTATGGATAGTCGGGAAGCATGGCAGCTGGATGGTGAGGGCCTCAAGGGTGAGGTTCTGGATCTGGTGCGTGCCCGGCACGAGTTGCAGTCGCGGTTGGTGTTGCTGATCGTGGAGATGTTTTCCCGGGAGGTTCTCGGTGGGAAGGGTTTTCGGGCGATCGCGCAGTGGTTGCATGGTTCGACGAATCTCGAGATCGGTGAGTGCAGTCTGCTGGTCGGGTTGGCGCGGTTGTTGATGCTCGAACCTGTTGTGGCGGATGCGTTTCATCGTGGTGACGTTGATGCGTTGAAAGCCCGTCAGGTGGCGTCGTTTTGTCAGCATCCGCCCAAGAACATGACCCTGGCGGACGTGGACAAGGCCCGCGGGATTCTGCTTGATCTGGCATCGAAGAACATTGCGGATTGTGATGCGGTGCGGGCAGCGATCCGGAGGATCGAGAAGCAGTACGGAAAACGCGAGGATGGCGTCCCGGTCGGCGAGGATTCCGAACGTAACGAGTTCTACGCCTCTAAAGGCCTGTACGGCAGAGTGACGGTGAAGGGCGACTTGGATGCTGTGAACGGGGCCCGTCTGATCACGTTGTTGTCGAGTTTGTCGGCGCCGACGCCGGAGAAGGACGGTGTCAAGGACACGCGTACTCCGGCATTACGGCGTGCGGACGGGTTTTGTGAATTGTTGCGCCGGTATGAGCGGGCGGGGTTGGGTCCGATCGAAGGCGGAGTGAAACCACACATCACGGTGACCGCGTCGGCCAAGGACATGACGGACCTTAAAGTTCTGAAAGACCTCCTGCCGTCCACTGAGGAGTTGGGGTTCGCGTGGACGGATTGGGTGGGTTCGATCAGCCTCGACACTGCCCGGATGCTGGCGTGCGACTGCACCGTGACGCGGATCTTGTTGGATGAGAACGGTGTTCCGCTCGACTGCGGTAAGGAAGTAAGAACAGCGACGGTGCCGCAGCGGCGGGCGTTGGCGGTTCGGGATGGTGGGTGTGCGTTCCCGGGGTGTGGGACTCCGTCGGGGTGGTGCGATGCTCACCATATTGTTCACTGGAACGATGGTGGCCCAACGGATCTCGACAACCTGGTCTTGTTGTGCGGTCATCATCATCGGACGATGCATCACACGGAGTGGCGGGTCGAGATCGGCCCGGATCGGAAGACGGTGTTCTACCCGCCGATGTCGATCGATCCGCACCAGCATCCGATCGGCGGGAACAGTCCGCCCACCGCGGCGTGAATCGCGACAACTGAAGACGTGAGCGCCGGGGCACAAACATGCCCCGGTGCTCACGGCTGTCGACCGTCAGAACGTGAGCGTGAGCTTCCCGTTCTCGTCGCTGATATGAACGGTCCGCCCGATCGCCGCCGGGTTGTCACCGCGAAGCTGGGTCAGTTCGGCGGCATTCTCGGGACCGGTGTGACCGGCGACACGGCCGCCGTCCGGCGTTGTTGCAATCACGAACCCGATCTCAGGTTCGCCAGTGCGACCGTATTCGACAGAGGCAGTGACGATTTCCGCAGTGCCCTGGTAATCGGTGATCAGTTCCGGAGGCTCCGCGGTCAAAGCGCGCGCGTCGGGATCACCGACGTACCCGTCGGCATGAGCGGCGGCCGACAGCAGTACGCAGTGCTGGTATGTGAGGAATCCACCGTTGGCGTGGACGAGGGCAAGGTTCGCGCCCTCGCGAATTCGCCTGGTGACTTCAGCGACGGAATGCAGGGTGTAGCTGTTGAGCGGTCCGCCGAAGAACGAGTGACCTCCGGTGACGCTTGGGATCGCGGTATCGGGAAGTCCGAGTTCGCGGATCAACAGCTTGGGCACGATCGGGAAGCAGCTGTAGGCATCGACGATGTCGAGTGCGTCGGCGCCGACTCCGGCACCATCGAGTGCGCGATGTACGGCGTCATGCATCGCGGCCGAGCTGTCGAAGCTGTTGCGGCTGAGGATGTCCAACGGATCACTCGCACCAGCGCCGCCCCAGAGGTACACCAGTTTGCTTTCATCGATCCCGAACTCGCGGGCCGTCGACAACGAGCAGACGACAACGGCCGCAGCCTGATTGACGAAGGGCATGGCGTTGAGCATCAGCGGGTACGGCTCGGAGACCATCCGATTGCCAGGTCCGACGGTGCCGATCTCGTCTGCCGATCGGATCTCCGACGTCCAGGAGGCGGGATTCTTCGATGCCAGTTCCGAGAATGCGGCGTACATCTTCGCGGACCAGGCGAGCGATTCGCGGCCGCCGTGGCCCTCGGAAGCACTGAAACAGTTCTCGAAGAGCGGGTAGACGCGCGTCGGCACGATGAAACCGGCGCGCTGCATTTCAGGGCTTCCCAGGTCGGCCGGATCGAATCCGGGAGGCCCACCGGGCGCAGCGGTCCACCCGATCGAGTCGGGAGCGACTCCGGACTTTCGCAGCGCGGTGCTGCTGGCGTGCGATTCGCCGCCCACGAGCAGAGCAGCCGAGGATTCACCGCGAGCGATGGCCGCGCCGATCCGATCGAGGAGTGCCGCCGGCCAGTGGCCACCGATCGGCGAGGTAGAGGTGACAGTGGGGGTCGCGCCTAATCGTGAGGCAAGCAGCCCGGGGAGATCGTCGTACGACCAGCTGACCGTCTTGATCGCGAACACGGAATCGATCTGTGTTCCCAGCTCAGCGCGTCCACTGTCGTTCAATGCGGCGACGGTGGCGTCGTGAATCAAGTCAAGAGGTTCGCGGTGCCCGTCGGCAGGATTCCAGCGCAGATCGCCGACGCCGACGATGACCGGGATTCGTGATGCGTCAACCATCATGTACCTCTCGTTGCCGACCCGTAGCCGGGAGTTGCAGTCACGATATCGGGGACCCTGGTATGTGTAACTCTGGGGTCACAGTCAACAATTTTCGGGTTCCTATTTAGGTATGCCTAACGAAAGTCCTATACTCGTCTTCATGACAGCTGTGGCAGAGAGAATTTCGGTGCCCGTGGGGCCGCGTTCCATCGATCACCCCTACTCGATGACAACGGTGACTCTGAAGCTCTCTCATCAGCGGCAGTGGGCCCCGCATCGTCATCCTGAACATGAGCTGATCTGGGGAAACTCCGGTGGAATGCTCACCGTTGTTGCCGACGGCATCACTTGGGAGGTGCCGCCTTCGGCCGGACTGTGGCTGCCTGCCGGTGCGTTGCATGCCGTGAAGGCGGGCCCAGGTACCGAGTTCTTCTGCACGTACTTCCGGCCTGAGGCGCACGCCGCGCCGTCGGGTGTTCCGGGCTTGTTCGGTGTCAGCGCTCTCCTGCGTGAGGTACTCCTGCACATGCATCGGCGGAACATGCCCGACGAGGCGCGCAGTCGCGCCGAGCGGGTGGCCTTCGACATGTTGCAGCCGCTCGAAGTTGCTGCGGTGGAGGTTCCGATGCCGACCGATCCGCGAGCGTTGTTCGTTGCCGAAGCGTTGGTCGCCAATCCGGCAGACCAGCGGTCGCTGTCCGAATGGGCGCTGACGGCCGGCGGTAGCGTCCGTACGCTGACGCGTGTGTTCGCTCAGGGTACGGGAATGACCTTTGCGCAGTGGAGAATTCAGGTTCGAGTCCGCGCAGCACTGACGTACCTGGCTGCTGGCGTGCCGGTTTCGGTTGTCAGTAGGCGGGTCGGATACGAAACTCCGAGTGCTTTTGTCGCAGTGTTCCGCCGGGTCACCGGCCGGACACCCGGCAGCATGATGAACAAGGGGAGCGTGGCTCCCGAATCGGTGCCGTATCTCCTGCACGCTTGAGTTGGGTTGCACCGGGCGGAAGTGCCCGGTGCAACCGTCGCGGTCAACGCCGCGGCGCGGACCACGCTTCCCACAGTTCCGCGTACCGACCCCCGAGGTTGACCAACTCGTCGTGAGAGCCGTGCTCGACGACACGGCCGTCGTCCATCACCAGGATCTGATCGGCGTCGACGGCCTGTGAGAGTCGGTGTGCCACTGTGACAGCAGTGCGACCCCGGGTCAGAGCCAGAGCGGCATCGTCGAGGACCTTGGCTCCGGCGCTGCCCGCTTCGGCGGTCGCCTCGTCGAGAATCAGCAGCGGCGGATCCAACAATTCGATTCTTGCCAACGCAAGTTGTTGGGCCTGTGTTGCGGTCAGCCGGTGTCCACCGTCTCCGACGACGGTTTCGAGTCCGTCCGGGAGTGCCCGCAGCCAATCGGAGGCGCCGACGGTATCGAGCGCTGCGATGATGTCGCTGTCGGTTGCCGACGGGTCGGCCAGCCGCAGATCGTCGGCCAACGTGCCGGCAAAGACGTGGACCTCCTGAGTCACGAGGGCCACCGCGCTCCGAGAGGTCGACGGTGGCAGTTCGTTCCGGGGCACCGTCCCGATCTTCACGACGCCTTCGGTCGGTTCGTAGGTCCCCGCGACCAGCTTTGCGACTGTCGATTTTCCGGCTCCGGTAGCGCCGACGAGTGCCGTGACGGTTCCTGCCGGAAGGGTGATGTCGATGTCTCGCAGAACAGGAGCGTCGCCGCTTCGGTACGAGAATGTGACGCGTTCCAAAGACGCCGAGCTGTCGACAGGTTCCTGCGGATCGGTCGGTGCGGATGGCACGGGCGCAAGGGTGACTCCGACCAGGCGAGCCAACGCGATTGTGCCTTCCTGCAATTCGTCGAACACGCTGAGAACCGCGCCCACCGGATCGAAGAGGCGGTGGAAGAACAGGGCTGCGGCGGTGGCGGCGCCGATGCTGATCTGACCGTCCTTCACCAGCCAGAAGCCGGTGATCAGCACAGCGGACAGGCCGATGAACTCCGCGATGTTGAGCCGGCCGAAGAACCTGGTGCGTAGACGCGTGGTCAACAAGCTCAGGCGGACGGCGGCCATCGATCGAGATTCGATCTGTTCGAGATGCGGCTGGGCCAGGCGAAGCGATCCGACGGTGTCGGAGTTGCTCAGCGAGTCCAGGAGCTGTTGCGCACGTGCACCTTCCGCCTCTCGCTCCTCGCGATAGACCGGTGCCGACCTCGAGAGGTACCAGCGCAGTGCCTGGATCTGGATGGGTGCCGCGATCACCGCGGCGACGGCGAATCTCCAATCGAGGCTACCCAATCCGATCAGCGTCAACACGATGGTCAGTGCCGCGGTGGCAAAAACCGGAAGTGCTTCGGATACGGCCCGAGTCACCAACCGCACGTCGCCGGTGATGCGGGAGACCAGGTCTCCGCGCCCGGCGCGTTCGACGTCGCTCTGGGGAAGATCGAGAACCCGGACGACAACTTCTTCGCGCAGGTCGGCGACAACACGTTCACCGACACCGGCAAGCAGGTAGTTGCTCACTCCGACGAGAAGGGATGAGGCAACCGCGATGCCGACCAACGCGAGAGTCAGTGTGCCGATGCGAGAGACAGCGTCGCCGTCTCCGTCGGTCACGGCGTCGACCATGGCGCCGAGGACCAGCGGTGTGAGCAGACCGATCGCGGTCGCGGCGGTCAGGGTGACGACTGCTGCGATCGCGGAAATCCGGTGGGGTCCCATCAACCGAAGTGCCGCGCGGCGAGCTTGTTTCGGTGTTGCGGTGGGGAGTAGTTCGTTCACAGCTCGATCACCCGATCGCAGATATCGAGCAGCACGGGGCTGCTGGTCAGGAGTATTGTGGCGTGCGCCCCGCGTACCTCGGCGATCCCGCGAGCAATGCGCGCTTCGGTGACGGAGTCGACGGCAGTGGTGGGATCGTGCAGCACCAGGACGGGCGCTTCGCTCGCCAGTGCCCTCGCCAACGCGATGCGCTGACGCTGTCCGCCGGACAAAGAATTCCCTTGCTCGGTGACTCGGGTGGCGAGGCCGAGCGGCAGTGCCGAGATCACTTGATCTGCGGCGGCAGCGGCGATGGCCTCGTCGTTGCGGCGACCGATCGGTGCGAGGGCGTCGATGTTGTCGCCGACTGTGCCGATGAACAGTGCCGCGTCGTGCGGTGCTGCCAGAACGTGAGTGCGAAGTTCGTCGATGTGCAGCTCGTGAATGGCGTTGTCGCCGAGATGAATTGTTCCGCTCGAAGGCTCGATTCGACGCGCCAGTGCGTCGACCAACGCATCCGCCCATGCGGCATTCTCGGTGACGATGCCGATGATCTCGCCGCGTTTGACGTCGAGATCGACTGGTGACGCTCCGGCCAACACGACGTCGCGCAGCGTCAGGAACTCGGAGTGATTCAGGGGCACAGGTTCACCCGCGGGAGTCACAGCCTCGGTGGTCCCGAGAAGTGCTGCGACGCGGTTGGCGGAAGCACGCGCCCGTGCCAGGCCGGCGCCGAAGTAGATGATGTCGATCAACGGACCGCGAAGGAACTGTGCCAGACCAACCACGGCAACGAATTCACCGACCGAGATGCTCCCGGACGCTGCCATCCGTCCACCCACGTACGCGATGACAGCGAGGAAAGCGCCGGCGATCGCAACATTGGCGGCGGAGTACATCGCTTGGTATCTCTGTGCGCGAAGGGTTGCTTCCAACGAAGTCCGGCTGGCTCCCCGATACCGCTGCGCTGCAGCATCTCCGGCGCCGATGCCGGAGAGGATTCGGAGTCCGGAGAGCAGATCTGCGGCCAGGGCACCGGCCTTGGCGCCCTGCCATTGATCGGTTTCGGCTCGGCGTTCGAGCGGCCGACTGACCAACTGCATGAGAGCCAGCACCGGGGGAGTGCCGAGGATGACGAGCAGGCCGAGTGGCACCGAAATCACCAGCAGCGAGATCGCGGCGGTCAGCACTCCGCAAGCCGCGGCGAGCTTGGTGCTCAGCGTGTGGGTGAATCCGGCCACCGAACCCGCGTCGGATGTTGCAATCGAGTAGACCTCGCCAGGCATGCGCCGCGGCGACATGCCGTGCGGATCGAGGCCTCGGCGCGCGATGTCCATCCGCAAGCGATGTGCACCGTGCTCGGTGACGGAATCGGAGATGCGTGCAGCGAAGCGCCAACTGAGCAACAAGCCGGTGAAGAGAATTCCGAGAACGAGGATCCACTTTCCGAGTGCGGCGGCATCGCTGGTCGCGACAGCACGGTCGATCACCGCACCGATCACTACCGGCACCAACGCTTCCGCGACCTGGTGGCCGGTGAAGCCGACGGACGCCGCCGCCAGCTTGGCTCCGCGACCTTCGGAAGCGATCGCGCGAGTGATTACCTGGCGCGGCGTGATCGCCGGGCCGGTTGGGGGACCGTTTGTCTCGGCCGAAAGAAGTGGTGTCGAAGGCACTGGGTCCACGCTAGGGATCGTGGGCGGTAGTCAGAAGTCACACCGGTGCCAATACTTGTCGTGAACAGGCCATATGTATTGCGTTGGCCGAATTGCGATAGTAGTTGGCCCCGTTGCAGCTGAGAAGGCATCGACTCATCGACAACACTGCAATAAATTAAGGTCTACCTTACTTAGCGCGGGTTAACTATGTCCGGAAGTCGGATTTGATCCTCGTGTTCGGGTCCGGTTCATGTTCCATCGATGTTGGAGATTGTTGTGAGTCTTGTGTTCGGCGAGGTACTTCACAAGGAGTACGTGACCCCGGGAATGGTTCGTATCGTGTTCGGAGGGGAGGAGCTGACCGCCTTCGAAACCACCGGTACCGGTGACGAATACCTGCGCCTCCACTTCCCGGTCCCGGCTACAGGCGAGTTCGTTCTACCGGCGGAAGATCCGGACGCACCGCGCGGTTGGCGGTACCCGGAGGGCGAGGAACCATCCCCGTGCCAGCCGTACACCGTGCGACGGTTCGATGCCGAAACCAGCCGAATGACAATCGACTTCGTCGTTCACGAGGGCGGAATCGCCAGCGACTGGGCGCAGAAAGCCGAGATCGGTGACAAGTTGGCGATCGGCGAGTCTCGTGGCCTCTACGAGCCGCCGGCCGACGCACGCTGGCAGGTGTTCGTCGCCGACGCAACCGGACTCCCCGCACTCGGTCGTTTGATCGAACAGTTGCCGGCCGGTATGTCGGCCAAGGCGATCGTCGAGGTGGTGGACGAGTCGCACAAGCAGCAGATCACCTCGGACGCCGACGTCGAGTTCATCTGGCTGGTCGGCAGTGGCAACGGTGTTGCACCGTCGAAGCTGCCGGACGCGGTTCGCGCGATGAACCTGCCCACCGAACTCGGATACGTGTGGGTTGCAGGCGAGAGCACGATGCTCCGTGACATCCGCAAGTACCTTCGCCACGAACTGAAGTTGCCGGGTGAGCAGTACAAGGTCATCGGCTACTGGACGTACAAGGCCGAGGTCTGGAACGCGAAGTACGAGGCCCTCGACGAGAGTGTCCGCGCGGCACTCGATGCGGCCTGGGAATCGGACCGCGACGAGGAAGAGATCCGCGACGAGGTCGAGAAGACTCTAGAGAGCGCCGGCTTGTGACCGTTGGATTAGACAAGAGTGCCGTCGACCAGAGTGCGGCTGACGAGAGAGCCGTCGACAAACACACCGAAGAACTGATCGACGAGTCGCTGCAAGAGAAGCAAAAGCAACCGGACGGCCTGGTATCGACCAACTCTCGTCGTATGGCGGGTCTTCTGGTGTGCCTGGTGGTGCTCGCCGCCGTGCTCCTTCTGAGTATCGCGGTGGGATCGAAGACCATTCCGTTCGGGACCGTGATCGACGCGCTGGTGAACTACGACGACTCGAACGATCACGTGATCATCCGTGACCTGCGGCTGCCGCGTACTCTGCTCGGTCTGATAGTCGGCATGGCGCTCGGCGTGGCCGGTGGCCTCATCCAGGCGATGACACGAAATCCCTTGGCTGACCCCGGAATTCTCGGTGTCAATGCCGGAGCAGGCTTTGCGATGGTTGTCGCCGTCGCGGTCTTCGGCCTGACCAGCATCTGGTCGTACATCTGGTTCGCGTTCCTCGGAGCGGTGATAGCCACGGCGATCGTCTACACGCTGGGCTCGATCGGCCGAGGTGGTGCGACGCCCATTCGGCTGACGCTGGCCGGTGTTGCCATCGGCTCCGTGCTCGGCGGCATCTCGTCCGGCATCACCTTGCTCAACCCGACCGCCTTCGACCAGATGCGCCAGTGGAATGCCGGCTCACTCAGCGGACGTTCGTTGGAAATCGTTCTGGCCGTTGCCCCCTTCATTCTCATCGGACTCTTCCTGGCGCTCGCGTTGGCGCGCCAACTCAACGCGGTGGCCTTGGGTGACGATCTGGCACGTTCGCTCGGTGCCAACATCACTCGTACTCGTATCCTCGGTGTCATCGCGGTGACCTTGCTGTGTGGCGCAGCGACAGCGGCGGCCGGCCCGATCGGATTCGTCGGTTTGATGGTTCCGCACGTCGCGAGATGGTTCGTCGGACCGGATCAGCGATGGATTCTCCCGTACACATTGGTGTGCTCGCCGATTCTTCTTCTCTTCTCCGACGTCGTCGGCCGAATCGTGCTGCGCCCGGGTGAACTTCAGGTCGGCATCGTCACGGCATTCATCGGAGCTCCGGTGCTGATCATGCTGGTGCGTCGAAGCAAGGTGAGCGGTCTGTGAGCATCGATTTCGGGCGCCCCACCACGGTGGTGCGCTCACCCAAAGAAGGGTGGTCCGCGCGGATCGACGTCCGCACGGTCACGGTCTGCCTCATCCTCGTTGCGCTTGCACTGGCGATCGGTGTCATCGCCCTCGGTAGTGGTGACTACCAGGTGCCGATCGGGGACGTCCTCGGCGCACTGTTCGGCGAAGCGCCCGCGCGTATCCACATGGTCGTCGTGGAATGGCGTCTGCCCCGAGTTCTGTTGGCGCTGATGCTCGGTGCGGCACTCGGCATGAGCGGTGCGATCTTCCAATCGCTCACCAGGAACCCGTTGGGTAGCCCAGACATCATCGGCTTCAACTCCGGTGCGTACACGGGCGCTCTTGTGGTCATCCTCCTCATCGGTGGTACTTACTACGAGATCGCAGTCGGTGCTCTGGTGGGCGGAATCGCGACCGCAGCAGTGGTTTACCTCCTTGCGTACAAGCGTGGTGTGCAGGGATTCCGGTTGATCATCGTCGGTATCGCCATCAGCGCGATGTTGGGCTCGGTCAACACCTGGATGATTCTCAAGGCGAAACTTGACGACGCCATGGCCGCCGCAGTGTGGGGTGCCGGTTCGTTGAACGGTCTCGGCTGGACTCAGGTGTGGCCGGTGGTCGTCGTGCTGGCCATCCTCGTTCCGCTGATCCTGGTGTTGGGCAGGCGGATGCAGATGCTCGAGATGGGCGACGACGCCGCCAAGGCGCTCGGCGTCCGGGCCGAACCCACGCGGCTTTCCCTGGTTGTTCTCGGAGTCGCTCTGACGGCCATGGTGACAGCAGCGGCCGGACCGATCGGGTTCGTCTCGCTGGCGGCTCCGCAATTGGTGAGGCGATTGACCGGTAGTGCCGGAGTGACCCTGCTGCCGTCGGCAGCAATGGGTGGCGCGTTGTTGATGGTCAGCGACTGGGTGGCGCAGCGAGCTTTTGCACCGACACAGTTGCCGGTCGGCGTCGTCACGGTCTCCATCGGTGGCATCTATTTTGTATGGCTTCTCGCGCGAGAGGCCCGTAAGCAGTGATCGGTGAAGGAACGAGGAACAGCGTGAACGAGGCAAGTGCGGCGGGCGTCGTGGCTGAGAAGACGAATCGGCTTCGCGCCGAGGACGTCACGATCGGGTACGACAAGCGCGTCATCTCGGAGCACCTCGACGTCGAGATCCCCGACGGTGGCTTCACCGTCATCGTCGGTCCCAACGCCTGCGGCAAGTCGACACTTCTGCGTGCGTTGTCCCGGTTGCTCAAGCCGACCACCGGCAAGGTTCTTCTCGACGGCAAAGCGATCACGTCGTACCCGGCCAAGGAAGTTGCGAGGCGGCTCGGGCTTCTGCCGCAGACGTCGATCGCCCCGGACGGTATCAAGGTCGCCGATCTGGTTGCGCGAGGACGTTATCCGCATCAGAAGCTGATCCGTCAGTGGTCGCGAGAGGACGAGGCCGCCGTCATCAAGGCGATGGAGGCAACCAAGGTCACGGATCTGTCGGCAAGGCCGGTCGACGAACTGTCCGGTGGTCAGCGCCAACGTGTCTGGGTCGCGATGGTTCTCGCGCAGCAGACTCCGTTGGTGCTGCTGGACGAGCCGACGACGTTCCTCGACATTGCGCATCAGATCGAGCTTCTGGAGTTGTGCCGCGATCTGAACGAGAACGACGGGCACACGCTGGTGGCTGTGCTTCACGATCTCAATCACGCGTGCCGCTACGGAACTCACATCATCGCGATGAAGGACGGCGCCGTGGTCGCCGAAGGCCCGCCCGCGGAGATCATCACCGAAGAACTGGTGCAGGAGGTGTTCGGCATGGCGTGCCGCATCATCGACGATCCGGTTTCCCACACACCACTTGTCATTCCGCTGGGACGCGAGCGTCAGCGAAACATCGAAGGAGCAAAGGTATGACACTCGTCCTGGATACGCAGGTCACCGATTCGGAGTGGGCTCAGATCGTCGACCGCATTTCACGGCGCCGATTCTTCGGTGGCGCAGCCGGTGTGGCTGCAGCACTGGCGCTGAGTGCGTGTGGAACTTCCGATGCCGAGTCGGACTCGGCCAGTGACACTCTCCCGTACACGTGGGGCGAGTTCAGCGGCGACGTTCCGCGCGACCCCAAGCGCGTTGTGGTGCTGGACGGACGCGTCGACCTCGAATTCGCGATGATGATGGACTACCCGATCGTCGGTTCGGGGAACTTCTGGTTCCCCGATGCCAAGGCAGGATTCCAGTTTCCCGGCCGCACCATCGAGGACGCGAGCTTCGTCAACGTAGCCGGCGATTTCTCCACCAATTTCGAGGCTCTGCTCGCTCTCGAACCCGATCTGATCGTGATCACTGCGATCGGTTACACGAGTGACTGGTACGGCACCGAGCGCTTGTCTTCGATCGCGCCACTGTTGGTGGTCGGCGACGACGTCGAACCGATCGCCGGACACCCGGTCGACTGGCGAGGTGCGCTGATGGCGCAGGCGAGCCAACTCGACCGTGTGGCAATCGCCGAGGCTTCCATCGCGGAGTACGACGACAAGCTCGCGAGACTGCGACCCATGTTGCAGGAGAAGCTGGGCGGAAAGAAGATCGTGTTGGGTGTTCAGACGCCGACCGGATTCCTTGTGCATCAGCGGAATCTGCGGATCAGTGTTGCAATCGATGCCGGCCTGGACGTGCTTTTCCGTGACGACGACAATGCAGAGAACTCGTTCGAGTTGTCGTTCGAGCAACTCGACACCTTGGCTCCGGCGGATGTGATCATCGCCCAAGCTCGCGATCAGGAAGCGCTCGACGCGATCAAGTCGCAGCCGACGTGGCAGCGGTTGCCTGCAGTTCAAGCGGGCAACGTGTTGACCAGCGACGCGCGATACAACCAAGGATTTGCGCTCACCGCGGCCATCTTCCTCGACGTTCTCGAGGAAGCGGCCGGGCGAATCACTGCTGGGCAGTAATTCAGGCGACGTTGCGGGCCTGGTCGAGTAGTTGTGCAACCTGCTCGAACCAGGCGCCGTAATTGGCGTAGGTGTTGGGACGCTTGTCGTCGAAGTCGATCACCTGGTTCGCGGTCACCGCGGGCAGCTTGACGAACACGGGTGATGCTGCGAATGCTTCTGCCGACTTCGCGAACTGGAACACGATGTCCGCCGGGTAATCCGGCACCTGCTCCCAGCTTAGATCGGCCCAGCCTTTGTCGCCTCCCGGTCCGGTGAACTTCACACCGAGTTCCTTCAGATAGCCGAACTGGGCGAGCGCCGTTGTGCCTGCGTACAACTCGGAGCTGTCACCGTTCAGGGCGAGGACTTCGATGTCGTCGAACTTGGCCGCGGCAGTTCGGATTCGCTCTGCACCGGATTCGAATGCTTCCTTGCCCTCGCGTGCTGCGGCTGTGTCGGTGTTCCCGCCGAGAGCTTCGGCGAGTGAGGCGTATTCGCTCAACACGTCCGGTGTCGAGGCTCCGGAGAACTTGACGCCGACAAACGGTGCAACATTGTTGACGGTGTTGCCCATCGGCTCGTCCCACCAAGTCCATCGCGTCGGGTCGTCGCTGTTGCCGTACCCGATGACGAGGTCGGGGTCCAGTGCCGCAAGTGCTTCCGCGCTGAGTTCGCCTTCACGGCCGACGACCGTCATGGTCGACTCGTCGGCATGATCGGTGACGTCGGGATTGCCGACGCCGTAACCGAAGATGCCGACCGGCCGAATACCGTAGTCCCACAGCGCAGCAGCGGAATACGCGTCGACGACGATCCGCTCCGGGGCGTGATCGAGGGTGATCGTGTTTCCGTATCCCGTTGTGTAACTCCAGGACTGGTCGGCGGACCTGGTCTCGGTAGAAGGTGATGCGTCGCTACTTCCGCAACCGGTGAGCAGGAGTGCGGCGACGGCGGGTAGTGCGGCGAATCCGGCGAACCGGCGGGTGAGTTTCATGAAAACCTTCCGAACATGGCGAACTAAGCTAGGTAAGCCTAACCTGATGTTCCGTTCGGGTGTTCTCCGGGTCAGGCGCCCTGCCACATCTGAAGCCATTCGCTCCAGGATGGGGGAGTGATCGACGGTTGAGGTGTTCCGCCACGAAGTCCGTCGAGCATGAAATCGAGATAACGCGTGTGTATTTCGGTGGCTCGATCGCCCTCGATCGGCAGAGTCGGCCGCAGATGCACTGTCATGAGCATGACGTCTGCAGCAGTGAAGCCGGGCGGGACTTCGCGAGCGTCGACGCAGACGTCGACCATGGATTGCAAGGCGGCCTCCAATTCTTCGGCGGCACGAGTGACTTCGGCGTGTTCAGGCAACCTGCCGCCGAGGACCGGAATGAGCGGTCCCACCGATTCGGTGAGATATCGCGAGAAGAACGTCTTCAATACGGCTTCATCGGTTTTCGCGGTGCTCACGCACTCTCGGGCAAGGGTGGCGAGGTGATCGATCGCCCAGACGCGCAGGGATTGCGCCAGTTCCTCCTTGCCTCGGTATCGGCGATAGATGCTGCCGACGCCCACTCCGGCCCGTGCGGCAATCGCCGATACCGGTGCATTCCAACCCTGTTCGGCAAAAATCTCGCGCGCTGCTCGCAGCACGGTGACGTCGTTGTCTGCGGCTTCTCGGGCGCGTCCGGGGAGGCTCGCATTCTCTTTCGCCATTCCCACAGGCTAGCAATGCGTGGTTTACTCAATCGGAACGGAGTGTTCCGTTCCGATTCGATTCATGATTGGAGGAAGGTGTCGATGACGACCTTGGCAGAGGCGCCCACGCGATCCGGGAGCCGGGTGATCGCAGCCCTGGCTGGAGCGGTACTCGTCTACTCGCTCATGCAGACCATGCTGGTACCGGCGTTGCCGGTGTTGGGTGAGCATTTCGACACGTCCGTGGCGGTGACCGGGTGGATTCTTACGTCCTATCTGTTGGCGGCCGCGGTGATGGCTCCGATCGTCGGGGCAATGGGTGACCGGTTCGGCGACAAGCGAGTTCTGGTGATCGTTCTGATCATCTTTGCCCTCGCCACATTCGCCGCCGCGGCAGCGCCGAACATCGGGGTGCTGCTCGTCGTTCGGGCCGTCCAGGGAGTGAGTATGGCGAGCTTCCCGCTCGCGATGGCAGTGCTGCGGAGAACGGTAGTGGGCGCCGAGTTGTCTTCGGGGATAGGTTGGCTCGCTGGGACTTTGGGAATCGGTGCCGGAAGTGCACTGGTGATCGGCGGTGTCATTCTCGAGTATCTCAGTTGGCAGTGGTTGTTCGTGATCACCGGGATCTTGATCGTGCTCGCATTGGTCGCGGTGGTGGCCGTGGTTCCGGGTTCGCATCGCCGGCCGGGTATGCCGACGGACTGGGCCGGTGCCGGAGCACTGGCGTTCGGGTTGGTGAGCCTGCTCCTGGCGATCACCAAAGCCTCCGACTGGGGAGTTCTGTCGCTCGGATTCTGGGGTCTGGTTGTGATCGCGTTAGTTTCGTTCGCGACACTGATTGCCGTCGATTCCCGCCACGACGCGCCGATTGTCGACATGCGAGTCTTTCGGGACAAGCCGATGATGATCACCAGCGCACTCACTCTGGTGTTCGGATTCGTGCCGTACATCTTTTACCTCTGCCTGCCGCGGATCCTCCAGGCGCCGGACACGTCCACGTACGGAAGCGGATTCACTGTCGTGCAGACCGGGTTGGCGCTCTTGCCTGCCGCTGTACTCGTCTTTCTCGGCGGGCGTTTGACGCCGGCTCTCGCGCGGCGATACGGGCCGCGAGTACCGGCGGTGACAGCGCTGGCACTCATGGCGACGGGCGCGATCGGACTTGCAATCTGGCCGAGTTCGGTGGTTGCGATCGTGCTGTTCTTCTCCCTCGTCGGGTTGGGGAACGGCGTGGGGTTCGCGGTCTGTGCTCTGTTGGTTGCTTCGATCGTCCCGCCATCGGAGATGGCAGCGGCCAGTGGTGTCAACAGCGTGATCAGGACCGTGGGATCGGCGGTGGGTGCGCCGGTGACCACAGCAGTCCTGGCGATCGGTATTTCCGGTGATTCGTTCGGGGCGGCGTTCGTGATGGGCGCAGTCATCAGTGTTGTCGCGTGTCTGCCGGCGTTTGCACTTCCGGTGACGAGGGCTGCACAAACGGCCTGAGTTATTGTAGGCTCCCCTAATCGAGACAGTGTGTAACTAAAGCGGGGAGAGAAGGATGCGGCAGCAGTGGGGCGCACTGGACGAGTTCGCAGCACTCAACGCGCTCACGCTCGGGGTCAAGCCCGATACGGTCTTTGCCACCCTGCAATCACAGGCGGCGAAGGAGATCTTGCAGAGCGAGGGCGTAGAGGTCATCGACAAACCGACGTTCTTCGAGTCACCCGACGTCGAACAGATCGCAGCAGTCGATCCTGACAGAATCCTGCTCAGTGACGTCGGGTCGCTGACGTCGATCACGGCTCAGGCCAACGAGATTGCCCCGACGACGGTGCTCGCCTATGCGGCGCCGTGGCGCGAAGTTCTGAATACCGCGGCGACTGCTCTGGGTCGAGAGTCCGAAGCTCGCGAAATCGTGTCGAGGCTCGAGACCAAATTTGCCGAAGTATCCGGAACGGTCGAGGCGCAACCGCAGACGTTGTCCGTGCTGGTGGAATTCTCCGGCGGCATCTACACCGTCATCCCACAGTCGCCGATGTCCTCGATCATCGAGGAAGCCGGTTTCAGGCGTCCACAAGCCGAACTCGACGCGAAGATCGGACCGAACACAGGTGTTGCCACGTCTTCGGTGTCGGGCGAGGAGGTCGGGCAGCACGCGGCGGACGCGATGGTCGTGACCTCGGAAAACATCTACGACGGCGCACTGGTACACGCAAATCCGTTGTTCAACGAGATCCCTGCGGTGCAGGCCGGGCGCACGGCAGACGTCAGCGGCGAACTCTGTTTCGGCAGTTATCCCTTCGCGGTCTACTGGATCCTCGAAGACCTCGAGGCACTTGCCGATCGCACACTCACCGGCGCGGAGCTCCAAGGACGCATCGCATCCGACGCAGTTACCCGATGGAAGGCGTTCTCGAAATGACGACGACACAGGCCACGAAAGCAGACATTTCATCTGAAGAGGCCGACGTATCACAAGGAGCGGCGGCCGAAGCCTCGCAAGCCAAAGCTGAAGCGGCGGAGCACAAGAGCGCGCTTCGCGAACTCCTTGCTCCAGTGCGCACGCGGACCACCATCGCGATGGTGATGCAGGTGATCGCCGCGGTCGCCGCCATCGTGCCGTACGTGGCCATCGCCGAACTGGGTAAGACGCTGATCGTGGGCGGTGACGTCGACTCGTCCCGTGTCTGGACGATCGTGTGGGTGGTCGTCTTCGGTCTGGGTATGCGTGCGTTCTTCGGAGGCGGTGCGTTGATCGTGACGCACTTCGCCGATGTGAATCTGCAGGCGGTGCTGCGGCGTCGAATCGCAGCGACTCTCGGTCGACTTCCCTTGGGCTGGTTCACCTCCCACTCGTCCGGAACCGTGCGCAAAGCCGCGCAGAACGACATCTCCGATCTCCATTACCTGGTTGCGCACAGCGCCGTCGAGACCACCGGAGCCATCGCAGTGCCGCTCGTCGGACTCGGCTACGTGATCTCGATCGACTGGCGTCTGGGATTGGTCGCGATTGCCACGCTCCCGATCTACATGATCGCCTACGCGATGATGACCAAGGACATGGCCGTCAAGATGAGCCGGATGAATGAGGGCATCGCGGCCATCAGCAACACCATCGTCGAGTTCGTCACCGGTATCGCAGTGGTCAAGACCTTCGGTCAGGACAAGCAGTCACACTCCCGGTACCGCGACGCCGCCAAGGCATTTGCACTCTCGTACGAGGGCTGGGTTCGCCCGATGCTCCGGACCGAGGCGCTGGCCTCGATTGCATTGAGCGCACCGGTAGTGCTGGTGGTCAACCTTGGCCTCGGCTCGTGGTTCGTCCACTCCGGATGGGTGTCACCCATCGATGTGCTGACCAGTTCTCTTGTCGCGATGGTGATTCCGGTGTCGGTGACGACCATCGGTTTCGGTATGCAGGCTCGCCGAGAGGCAGCCGCCGCTGCGGCGCGACTGATTGCGCTGTTCTCGACCGAGGCGCTGCCGGAAACCGATCATCCGAAAAGTCCCGCGGGGAATGAAGTTCGATTCTCCGGAGTTTCTTTCGCCTACGACGACGGCGCCGACGTTCTGACCGACATCGATCTGACGCTGCCGGAGGGCACGGTGACGGCGTTGGTCGGACCTTCGGGTTCGGGTAAGTCGACGCTGGCAACGCTGGTTCCGAGGTTCCACGACGTGCGTGCCGGATCCGTGGCCATCGGTGGTGCCGACGTCAGGGACGTGGCGACCGACGAGCTGTACCGCCACGTCGGATTCGTTCTGCAGGACGTGCAGCTGGTCGAAGCGACCGTGCTCGACAACATTCGGCTTGCCCGACCGCAGGCGACTTCGGCCGAGGTGAAGGCCGCTGCCGCAGCCGCGCAGATCGACAACCGAATCGAAGCGCTCCCGAGAGGCTACGACTCCGTGGTCGGGGTCGACGCCAGATTCTCGGGTGGTGAAGCCCAAAGGGTCTCCATTGCGCGTGCGATTCTCGCGGACACTCCTGTTCTCGTGCTCGACGAAGCAACCGCTTTCGCCGATCCGGAGTCCGAAGCCGATATCCAGGAGGCGTTGTCGCGCTTGACGGTGGGGCGCACCGTGCTGGTGATCGCGCACCGGTTGGCTTCGATCGTGAGCGCCGATCAGATCGTGGTTCTCGACGCCGGACGGATCGTGGAGAAGGGCACACACGATCAGCTTGTGGCGAGTGGTTCAACCTATGCCCGGATGTGGGCGAGTCACAGTCGGGCCGACAGCATCGCTGGTACGTCTGACGCAGCAGGAAAGGCCAACTCATGATTCGCGACCTCTTCCGGATACTCGGCCCGCAGAATCAGGGCCGCTATCGCGAGTTCTTGGTGTGGGCAGTGTTGTACGGCGTGATGCAAGGTTTGGCAGTGGCGCTACTGGTCCCGGCGGTGCAGGCACTGTTCGATCAGGACTGGGGCAGTTTCCTTCGGTGGCTCGCCGCAATGGCCGTGTGCGCCGTGATCAGTTCGATTGCGCATTACCTGCAGGCGATGAAGGGATTCGAGTCGGCCCTCACGCTGCTGAGGACTATGCATCTGCGCCTGGGAGATCATCTCGTCACTCTGCCGCTCGGCTGGTTCGGTGCCGGCCGACTCGGCCAGGTATCGCAGGTTGCCAGCAAGGGCACCATCTCGGTGATGGGGGCGGCTGCGCACCTGATGACACCGATCATCTCCGGAATTGCCAGCCCGGCAACCATTGTCGTGTGCATGCTGTTCTTCGACTGGCGGCTCGGGTTGGCACTGATGGTCAGCGTTCCGATTCTGTTCGCGGCAGCAAGATTTGCCTCGACGATGACTGCCAAGGCCGACGATCGGGCACATGCCGCAGCCGTCGAATCGAACAATCGAGTGCTCGAATACGCTCGTTGCCAACCGGTCCTGCGTGCTTTCGGACGCACACACGGGGTGTACGAACCGCTCGACGACGCGATCGAAGCGCAACACACTGCGGGTCGTTCACAACTGTGGTTCGTGGTGATCGGGTCCGTGGTCAACGGGATCGCCCTGCAATTCGTCTTCTCTGCAGTGATCATCCTGGGTGCATTCCTCGCGCTCGGCGGCGACATCGACCCTGTCACGTTGATCGCGCTACTCGGCCTGACCGCACGGTTCATCCAGCCGCTGGGTGAGATCGGCGAGTTCGGCGGTGCAATCAGAATGGCACGCAACGAAATCCGTCGGATGTCCGAGATCCTCGAAGTGGAACCATTGGTAGAACCCGATACCAGCGGGCAGCCGACGGGGGAGACGGCCGTGCAGTTCGACGCCGTCGACTTCGGCTACGCGGACGGTGGGCAGGTGCTGCGGGACATCTCCTTCGAGGTGCCGCGGAAGTCGCTGACGGCGTTGGTCGGTCCGTCAGGGTCTGGCAAAACCACCGTCACTCGGCTGATCTCGCGCTTCTACGACGTCGACTCGGGGGTGGTACGTGTCGGCGGCGTCGATGTGCGGGACCTCACGAGTGCCGATCTGATGTCGCAGTTGTCCTTGGTTTTCCAGGACGTGTACCTCTTCGACGACACGTTGATCGCGAACATCCGCCTCGGTCGCCCCGAAGCCACGGACGATGAGGTCTTCGACGTGGCTCGGATCGCGGGCGTCGCGGAAATCGTCGAGCGACTTCCGCGGGGTTGGGACACCCGCGTCGGTGAGGGCGGGACGGCACTGTCCGGTGGAGAGCGGCAGCGGGTCTCCATCGCGCGCGCACTCCTCAAACGCGCGCCTATCGTTCTGCTCGACGAGGCGACGGCCGCGCTCGATCCCGAGAACGAGGCCCATGTACAGCGTGCGATGCAGGAACTCGCCAATGAAAGCACACTGCTCGTGATCGCTCACAAACTGTCGACCGTCGTGGCCGCAGACCAGATCATCGTGCTCGGTGACGACGGATCGATCGTCGAAGTGGGAACCCACGAAGTTCTGCTCGCAGCCGGTGGGAACTACGCCGCGTTCTGGAACCAGCGCCACCGTGCGTCGGGATGGCGGTTGGTAGCGGGCTGAGCAGGTGGCAGGCTGAGCAGAATGCAAACCGGAAAGAAGACGGGGCGGCCGCCGACGTTGTCGACAGTGGACATCGTCGAGGCCGCCCTGGCTGGTGATCTGAGTGAATTGACCATGCCGAGTGTGGCAAAACGTCTGGGCGTCAGTCATTCTGCACTTTATCGCTACTTCGCGGACCGTGAAGCGCTGCTGCGGGCTTGCGCGGATCACGTTGTGCGTCAGACTGTATGGCCGGACACGGATCGTCCGTGGCGTGAGTTTCTGAAGGATTTGTGCGACGTTCTGTGGTCCTCGTTCGAGCGCTATCCAGGTCTAGCCCAGGTCGGTCTCGCAGTTCCGGGCACGCCACCGGCGATAATCGAGATCGTGGAGAAACTGGTCGGTTCGTTGACTGCGCAGGGTTTCACACCACATGACGCGGTCCTGGCGGTGGACTTCATCTCCGAGGTGACCATGACGCAGTTCGCAATGATGGCGGCGATGGACAAGACCGTGAGCTCCGCGGATTCGCGTTCTGCGCGCCAGGCGTATCAGGAGAGTTGGAATGCGTCGGAGTCGTTGGTCGAGGGGATCGGCGACGAATCGACGTGGCACGGGCGAGGTTGGTTGGACGAGAAGATCACGATCATGCTCGACGGCCTGGAAAAGCGTGTTATCGGCTGACATTTCTACTAGCTTTGAGAGTAATGCCCGTTTCGGCGTGATACAGGCTAATGTGCACACATAGGACGGGTGGTTGCTGCACCGGGAGGCGGGGATCATGGATCTCGAAGCGATTGTTCTCATCCAAAGACTCAAGTACCGATACGCACGCGCCTTGGACACCAAATCGTGGGTCGAATTTGCCGACACTCTGACCGTCGACGCCACCGCGATCTACGGAGAACAACTCAGTTTCGATTCCCGAGATTCGTTCGTCTCCTTCCTCGAGAACACCCTCGGATCACACGTCATCACCGAACATCAGTGCGGGCAACCCGAGATCGACGTCGATGGAGACACCGCAACCGGGATCTGGTGCCTCGCGGACACTGTGGTGATCCCCGAAGACGGCATGCTTCTTCGCGGATCGGCCTTCTATCACGACAGATACACCCGCTGCAGCGACGGTGAATGGCGAATCTCCCACACGAGCTACGAGCGAACCTGGGAATCGGTGGTGGCGCTCGCCGACATGCCGAGTTTCCGATTGACGTCCAACAAGTGGGCACTGCTGCAGCAACCGTCGTTCGGCGACTCGGTAGTTCGCAACGTCTCCTGAGGCCGCCCGCGATTAGAGTCGGCTCATGGTTGATGCAGATTTTTCGCTGCCTGACGTACGGACGTGGATTCGCGGTATCCCCGCACTGACCGGAACTCCGCCGCCCGCGCCTGAACATTTTCCGGAAAAGCCGGGAGAGCTGTTCCTCGACTGGCTCCGTGCGGCCGTGGCCTTCGGCGTCGTCGAGCCACACGTATGTGCGCTCGCGACCGTCGACAGTGACGGTATGCCCGATTCCCGCTTCCTCATCCTCAAGGACGTGACCGAGGGCGGGTTCTGGTTTTCTGGTTCAGCTGCTTCGCCGAAAGGCATTGAGCTGAAAGAAAATCCGCGAGCATCGCTCGCCTTCTACTGGCGTGAGACGGGCCAGCAGGTCCGGATCCGCGGGTTGGTTCGCGAGGGCGACGACGCACTTCGAAGCCGAGACTTCGTCGAACGCTCCGTCACTGCGAGAGCGGTGGCGACCGCAAGTAAGCAGAGCGAGGTGCTCGAAGACTTAGGGGCGTACGACGCCTCGGTGGCGGCTGCGGAAGCAAGAATCAGTGACGACCCAGGGTTCGTGTCGAAGGACTGGCGTGCGTGGTGCCTCGAGCCGGAGTCTGTCGAGTTCTGGCAGGCAGACTCCGGGCGTCGGCATCAGCGATGGTTGTACCGGCGCGGCTCGGACCGAGCATGGACACGAGCAGTGCTGTGGCCCTGAACAGCTGGGTCGAGCTCAGCTGGCGCTGATCTCCGGCGACACGAGGTTGACGACGATCGACTGTCCACCGAGCTTGGCGTGGATTTCGGGATGTTCGAACCCCGAGGACAACAGGTAGCTGCCGAGCATCGTGAGCAACTCGTCCAGATCCATCGTGGGATCGGAGGAATGCGTGCTCGAGGGTGAGGCCTGATTCGCGATGAGTTCGGTGTGGGTGAGTCGACCGGCCACTCGAACGGCGGCTACACCCATCGCGTCGCGCCGTACGACGGTGCGACTCCGAGTCTCGAGTGTCCTCGATGATTCGCGTGTTGAAGCTGGCACTGAAAGGTCCTCTCCGCTGCTGTGTGCGGCCGTGGTTCGGGTAGGAAGCGGAAACGTGAATGCATCCGATTGCTTGGGTGCGGTCGACAGAAAATCCGCTGTGGCGGTGGCACTGCTGGAACCGTTGCTCGTGGAAAGGTTGCTCGCAGAACCGTTACCCGTGGGAAGGTTGCTCGCAGAACCATTACTCGCGGAACTACTGGCTCTCAATCCGTTGCCGGAACCGTTGGGGCCCGTTATTCCGTGAGAATTCTTGTCTTCCATTGTTCGCTCCTGATGCCCGTAAACAGACCGCTGGTTTGCTTAATCGACGCAAACATACCAGGAGTCTGTTTACTGTTACACCCCTTGTGGAGTTCGGCGTTGAATGCGCAGCCACATCGCGAAGCCCCACAGAACGAAGAATGCATAGACCAGATAGAGGATCGCCGACGGGTAGTACCCGGCCCGGAATAGAAGGGGAACGCCGACAGCGTCGACGCCGATCCAGATGAGCCAGAACTCGGTCCAGCCGCGTGCCATCCCGTACGTCGCGAGGATCGAGCCGGTGAAGATCCAGGCCTCCGCCCACGCTCCGTACGAGCCGAGAAGGTCGAAGATCCAGGCGAAAGCGATTGTGCCGCTTGCCATGACGGCGATCATGGCGACTCGCTCGCGAGTTGTCGCCCAGTGGGGCAGGACTGCGCGACCGGAGTCACGTGCCCCACGTCGCCACTGGGTCCACCCGTAGACGCTGACGGTGATGAACAACAACTGACGGCCGGCCTGGCCGTAGAGATTGAGCTCTTGCGGCGTGTGGAAAAGTGCGCCCATGAAGACCGTGAACAACAAGGCATTTCCGGCTATACCGACAGGCCACGCCCATACCGAGCGTCGTGCGCCCGCGATCGCGGAGCCTATTCCGAACGCGTTTCCGATGATCTCTCGCCAGAGAATCGTGGCGCTGCCGATGTGCAGTTCAGCGTCGAACAGCGCCTCGATCAGGCTCATCAGTCCGCAGCAGCGACGAGGGGTTCGAGCGTCAGATCCGGGAGTTCCTTCTGGATGTACTGCAGGCGCCACTTGTCACTGACAAGGGCGAGCAGGACACCGTCGGATCGGGTGAAGACCTCCACACCGCGCTGACGGTTCAGTTCGACCTCGGACGCGGCGTCGGTACGGCGGGCCAATGCGTAGCCGAGAGGTTCCATCTTGGCCTCGACGTTGAACTCGGCCTTCATGCGCGCTGCGACGACCTCGAACTGCATCGGGCCGACAGCAGCCATGACGGGGGAGGCGTCGCCGCGGATGTCGTTGCGGAGAATCTGGACGACGCCCTCGGAATCGAGTTGATCGACTGCACGGCGGAACTGCTTGTACTTGCCGGCGCTTTCGGCGCGCAGGATCGAGAAGTGTTCCGGCGCGAACGACGGGATCGGCGGGAACTCAACCTTCTTCTCGGTGTACAGCGTGTGGCCGGGTGCGAGTGCGGTGGCGTTGACGAGGCCGACGACGTCGCCGGGGAACGCGGATTCGACGGTGGAACGTTCACGGCCGAATACCGTCTGCGCGTACTTGGTCGTGAAGGGCTTGCCGGTTTGAGCATGTGTGACAACCATGCCGCGCTCGAACACGCCGGAGACGATGCGCATGAACGCCAGACGGTCACGGTGCGCGGTGTCCATACCGGCCTGCACCTTGAAGACGACCGCACTGAACGGATCGGTGACCTCGCGCGGCTTGCCGCTGAGGTCTTCGCGGCCCCGCGGCGGCGGCGCCAATTCGACGAGAGTGTCGAGGATCTGGCGGACACCGAAGTTGAGCATCGCGGACGCGAAGATCACCGGGGACGTCTGACCGGCGAGGAACATCTCCTGATCGTGGTCCTGGCCGGTAGCGGAGAGCAGTTCACTCTCCTCTGCCGCGGTCTCCCACTCGGAGCCTTCCTTGGCGAGCGCCGCGTCGGCGTCCATGACCTCTTCGGGGGCGATCTTCGCGCCGCCTGCGGTACGGGTGAAGCGGACGTACTCGCGAGCCTCACCGTCTTCGCCGCGCCGCAACAGTCCTCGGAAGTCGCCGGCGATGCCGACGGGCCAGTACAGGGGAGTGGGCGTGAGGCCGATGCGTTCGCTGATCTCGTCGAGCAGTTCGAGAGGAGTCTGGCCGGGACGGTCCCACTTGTTGATGACCGTGATGACCGGAATGCCGCGGTGACGGCACACCTGGAACAACTTGAGGGTCTGCGGTTCGAGGCCCTTGGCAGCGTCGATGAGCATGACGGCTGCGTCGACGGCGGTCAGGACGCGGTACGTGTCCTCGGAGAAGTCGGAGTGACCGGGGGTGTCGACGAGGTTGATGACGTTGATCTGCTCGTCCGGGGTCTCGGACGAGTGGTAGTTGAACTGCAGTGCGGTGGAACTGACGGAAATGCCGCGGGCCTTCTCCATCTCCATCCAGTCCGAGACCGTCGACTTGCGTCCGGCCTTGCCGTGGACGGCACCAGCCTCGGAGATCTTCTTCGCGTGCAGTGCCAGCGCTTCGGTGAGTGTCGACTTACCGGCGTCAGGATGCGAGATGACGGCGAAGGTGCGGCGACGCTCCGCCTCGGCGGACAAGCCCTTGGTCGTCGTCGTGACCGCGACCGACCCGCTCTCGGTTGAATCGGGGCCTTCGGTGTCGGACTGGACAGTCGAGTCGGAAGGGACGGTCGAGTCGGACGGGGTAGTCAACGAAGAACCTCTCGAAGTGGGCGTCGGTGCCGGCGACGTGCCGGTGCGCGGACAGGTGGAGAGTGCGGCAGCACAACAGAGAAAGGATACTCGCAGACCACGAGGCAGTAGCCACTGCGGCGTAACACTCGGCGAAGGATCGCTGATTATCAATGTATGTGTGTGTTCGAACACACAGCCATTTGTGTCCTGCGAAGAGTTGCACTGAATCGAAGAGTGACACTGACCGAGGAGTTGCGTTGAGCAAGTTCACCGAAGAGATGTACGCGACCGCCGCAGTCACCGACCGCGGCCTGGTGACGGGAGAGCCCGACAACGCTTTCCGTCAGACCTGGGGCGACATCCACCAGGAAGCTCGGCGCATGGCCGGTGGCCTGGCCGAGGTCGGCATCGATCGCGGCGTCGCGATCGGCATTCTCGCCGGACAGCCCGTCGACATCGCGCCTGCCTGCCAGGCGACGTGGATGCGCGGTGCGTCGGTGACGATGCTGCATCAGCCGACCCCCCGAACGGATCTGGGCGTCTGGGCTCAGGACACCGAGACGGTGATCGACATGATCTCCGCAAAAGCCGTCATTCTGGGTGCACCATTCGACGCGGCCAAGCCGCTCCTAGAAGAGCGAGGCATCACCGTCGTGACGGTGGACGAGCTTCGTAGCGGAACGTCGATCGATCCCGTGGAGACGGCTGAATCGGATATCGCACTCCAACAGTTGACGTCAGGTTCCACCGGTTCGCCCAAGGCCGTGCAGATCACGCACGAGAACTTCTACACAAATGCGTACGCGATGATCAACCGCATCAAGTTCTCCATCGAGGACGACGTGATGGTGAGCTGGCTTCCGCTCTTCCACGACATGGGCATGGTCGGCTTCCTCACGGTTCCGATGCAGGTGGGCGCCGAGGTCATCAGCATCACGCCGATGGATTTCCTGCGCACCCCGGTGCTGTGGGCGGAACTCATGGGCAAGTACGGCGGAACTGTCACCGCCGCACCGAACTTCGCGTATTCGCTCTTGGCTCGTCGACTCGCACAGGCAGAAGACGGGGCAGTCGACCTGTCCAGCGTCCGATACATGTGGAACGGCGCCGAACCGGTGGATCCCGACACGATGGATGCCCTCGCCGAGGCCGGTGCGCGTTTCGGTTTGAACCCGACCGCGCTCGCTCCCGTGTACGGAATGGCGGAAACCACGCTCGCCGTGTCGATTCCGGATCCCGATCAAGGTCAGGTCCTCGACTACGTCGATCCCGACTTCCTCGAGTCGATGTCTCGGGCGGTGCCGTCCAATCGCCCCAACGCTCGTGCCCTCGCCACACTCGGAAAGATGGTGCCTGACCTCGAGGGACGCATCGTCGACCGCGACGGCCAGGTGCTTCCGGCCCGCGGCGTCGGAATCATCGAGGTTCGCGGCAAGGCAGTGACCCCTGGTTACGTCACCGTGGAAGGTCACAAGCCGGCGCAGGACTCCGACGGTTGGCTCGATACCGGTGACGTCGGGTACTTCACCGAAGAAGGACTGGTCGTGGTGTGCGGGCGAGTCAAGGACGTCATCATCATGGGCGGCCGGAACGTGTACCCCACAGACATCGAACGGGCGGCCGGAAGCGTTGCCGGTGTGCGCCCGGGAAATGCCGTCGCAATCCGTCTCGATGCCGGCCAGAAGCGTGAGAGCTTTGCGGTCGCCGTCGAGACCAACGCTTTCGAAGATCCGGAAGAGGTCAAGCGCATCGAGCGCGAAGTGGTCCACGCCGTGGTTGCCGACGTCGGTGTCCGACCTCGCGCCGTTGCGGTTCTGGGCCCCGGCAGTATTCCGAAGACGTCGTCGGGAAAGCTCCGCCGCGCCAATTCGGCTGCCCTGCTGGGTAACTGACTGTCAGTGCAAGCGGTTCTGTGCGGCTTCGAGCCCGAGTTCGAGCAGTAGCTCGACTGCATCCGCAGCTTCTTCGCACACGAGATCGAGTTCTTTTCGCTCCGTGGACGAGAACGGCTTGAGAACGTAGTCCGCCGGGTCCATGCGGCCCGGCGGGCGACCGATCCCGACGCGCGTGCGCAGGTAGTCCTTGGTGGTCAACGAACTCGAAATGGACCGCAGACCGTTGTGTCCGCCTTCGCCGCCGCCGAGTTTGAGTCTGATGGTCCCGAAATCGAGATCCAGTTCGTCGTGGACGACGATGATGTTCGCGGCATCGACCGAGAAGAATCGCGCGAGACCGGCGACCGCGCCACCCGAGAGATTCATGTACGAGCGTGGTTTCCCGAGAATCACGCGTCGGCCGGCGAGGCGACCTTCGACGATTTCGGCGCCACTCTTCTTGTGTACGTTGAACTTTCCGCCCATGCGCCCGGCAAGGGTGCCGGCGACCATGAAGCCGACGTTGTGCCGGGTCTTCTCGTACTGCGGGCCGGGATTACCCAGGCCGATGACGAGGGCGGTATCTGTGCTCAACGGACGCTACTTTCTGGCTTGTTTTTCCTGCTACGCACGAACGGCGCGTCACTCCGAATCGGAATGACGCGCCGCGCGCAGTGAGTTCTGTTGGAACCGAGAGGATCAGGCCTCTTCTGCAGCCTCGTCGGCGGCGGGAGCTTCTGCGCCCTCTTCGAGGTCAGCCTCGGTCGGTGCAGCAACGACGTTGACGATCAGGGTGTCGGCGTCAGCCTGCAGGACGGAGCCGGCGGGCAGTTCGAGCTGGCTTGCCAGGATCTGGGTGCCGATTTCGAGGCCCTCGACCGAGACCTCGATCTGTTCGGGGATGTGGAGGGCGTCTGCCTCGATGGAGATGGTCGATGCATCCTGCGCGACCATGGTGCCTGCAGCAGCGTCACCGACGACTACGACGTGAACGTCGATGGTGACCTTCTCGCCCTTCTTGATGACGAGGAGGTCAGCGTGCTCGATGTAGCTGCGGATGGGGTGCACGACGACCGACTTGGTCAGTGCAACCTGCTCCGTGCCCTCGATGTCGAGGGTGAGGATGGCGTTGGTGCCCTGTGCGCGGAGGATGCGAGCGAAGTCGCGAGCCGGCACGTTGAGGTGGCGGGGATCTTCGCCGTGGCCGTACAGAACCGTGGGGACCTGGCCGTCGCGACGTGCGCGGCGAGCTGCGCCCTTGCCGAATTCGGTGCGGACGACGGCGACGAGGTTGTTTTCTTCAGACATGATGAAACGGCTCCTACAACTCACGGGGTTCGTGCTCGGTTTACTGACGTGTGGTTTTGCCTGCGGCAAGGCGGACAGGCGCGCACACGGCCAGGAGCGAAACGCTCGAGCTGAGCCGTAGCCGCGTCGATCACGGTAAACCTGCAACGTGTGGAACTGCTGCGATTCACCCTCGCCGAGACAACTTTGGATACGTTACCGGAGTTTGCTCCCCGCCGCTAATCGCAGGTGGTGGGGACCTGGCCGTGTGGACGTGGTTCGCGTCACATCGAAAGCGGTAGCCTGACGGAGTGACCACCGTGGGGAGCGCTCCCGAAGGCAGTCGGCTCGGTGCCGTCGTGCCGGGTACCGACCTGTCGCAACATGCGCGCCTACTGAGCCGGGTGCACGACGCAGTTCTCTCGGGGCAGGAACCACCGGCGCAGCCGCGGACCGTCGTGGCGCGGTCGTGGTCGCGGGTGGCTGCGGGTGGGCTCGCGCCCGATCATTGCGGCGCGTCCGCTGTCGCCGATTTCTCCGAGTTGGAGTCGAGGCGTTCGCGTACCGCGCTGCGCAGCGTTCTGCCCGAACTGAGAACCACGCTCACCGAGGTCGCCGAGGACGCGGGCTTCATCGTGGTCGTTGCCGACGCCGACGGTGTCCTGCTCTGGCGCGAAGGGGCGAAGACCGTCAAACGTGCGGCGGACGCACTCGGGTTTGCCGAAGGCGCGCGCTGGTCGGAGCAGTCGGTGGGTACCAACGCGATCGGTACCGCGCTGATCGAAGATTCTGCGGTGCAACTCTTCTCGGCCGAGCACTATGCGCCGACGCATCACAATTGGTCATGTACCGGCTCACCTGTGCACGACCCCCGGACAGGCGAGATCCTGGGTGTGGTGGACATCAGCGGGTCAGCAGCCTCGGTGCATCCCACCACTGTCGCGCTGGTTCGCACCGCGGTTCGCCTCGCGGAGGCGACGCTGTGGCGCGAGCATGCAGCTCAGCTCGATCGCCTGCGCTCGCGGGCGGCGCCATTGTTCGCGGCGGGCACGGGTCCGGCATTGGTGGTCGACGAGTTCGGCTGGGTGGCCGGCGCCAGCGGGATTGCCGCGCCTGACCGGGTGGCGGCACCCAGTGCGGGAAAGCCCGTCATCGTGCCAGGTCTCGGGATGTGTCTGCCTGAGCCGCTCGGTGACGGCTGGCTGTTGCGCACCGGCGTCGGCGGGCCGGTGATCGAGCTCGAGCTGTCGCTCGGTGCATCGCCGCAGGTGACGGTGCGTGGTGATGCAAACTGGACGCGCGCGCTTTCGCCGCGTCACGCTCAGATCTTGCGTGCGCTGGCAGCCGTGGGATCGGCTGGCGTGGATGCCGCAGGCCTGAGCGAAGTGCTCTTCGGTGATCGCGAGCATGTAGTGGCAGTGCGCGCCGAGGTGTCCAGATTGAGGAAACACCTCGGCGCGGTTCTGCAGACTCAGCCGTACCGCTTTGCCGACGGCGTGCGGGTTGTGGTGACCTAGCGCGCTGCGCTGATTCCGGCACGACGTCCGAAGAAGCTGCCGTCGCCGAGACTGGTTCCGCTGGCGTAACCACCTGCGCAGACACCGGACGTGCAGCGCCCCGCTGCGAACAGTCCGGGGATCGGCGCACCCGAGACGTGCAGAACCTCGGAATCGACGGTTGTCTTCAATCCTCCCAGCGTGAATCCGCCTGTGCGGCCACGTAGATCGATTGCCGCGAACGGGCCGACGATCGGCTTGACCCACTCGGACTTCTTGCCGAGCACCGGGTCGGACCCTTCAGCCGCGTGACGGTTGTAGAGGTCGACGGTCGATTGCAGCGATCCGGCGGGAAGCCCCATCTCGGCTTCGAGTTCCTCGACGGTTTCCGCCACCCAGGTCGGCTGCGCCCGCAACTGCGCACTGGACGATTCGGCATTCATGCCTTCGTCATACGCAGCTTCGTCGATCACGAGGAATGCCTGGTTGTCCTGCTGGAACAGTGTTGCCTGTCCGATGCGGCCCGGGTAGGTGTCTTCGGGGATGTATCGCTGACCACGGCCGTTGACAAGAATGCCGCGCACCATCAACTGTGGGTCGCAGAAGAACGCGACCTCGGTGGCGTCCATGTGTGCGGTGTCGGCGCCCAGGGCCTGACCGATCTGGATTGCGCGGCCGTCGTGCGCTTCGATCGAGGCCGCCGGGTGGCCGAAGATACGCGGTGCGTTCGAGCGCACCATCTCGTTGTTGTACGCGAAACTGCCCATCGCAAGCACGACGCCTTTGCGGGCACGAATCGCGACGTCCTTGCCGTAGCGCTTCGCGACAACTCCCACGACCCGATCGCCGTCGACCACCAAAGTCTGGACACGCAGATCGTATTCTGCACGGACACCGAGCTTTTCGGCCGTCTCGACGAGTGGCTTCATCAGCATGTAGCCGCCGCCCTGCTCGCCGGTCTTCTTCTCGCTCATCTGCGGGACGTGTCCGCGAGGCGCGGGATCGACGAGCGCGTTGAACGGTGCGGCGTTTTCGCCGCCTGAGTACATGAGGCCGTCGTCGTACGGCGGTTCCCAGCCGGGCTGACCCCAGAACGATTCCTTGAACGGGACGCCGGCGTCGACGAGCCAGTTGTAGTGATCGACGCTGCCCTCGCAGTACGCGTCGATCTTCGTGTCGTCGGTTCCGGGGCCGAGCGCTGCCTTCATGAACGTCTTCATGTTCTCGACCGAGTCCTCGAACCCGCACGCCTTCTGCAACGGCGTTCCACCGCCCAGGTAGATGAATCCACCAGCCAGTGACGCGGCTCCGCCCCAACCGCCCGTCCGCTCCAGGACGAGCACCTCGGCGCCCGCACGCGCTGCTTCGATCGCAGCGGTGACGCCGGCGATGCCGTATCCCGCGACGACGACGTCGGCCTCGTAGTCCCAGGTGGTGATGTCTGCAGCGGAGATCGGTCTGACGGTCGGGTCGGCCATGCGAAGCGTCCTTTCGGAAGACGAAACTACTGATCGCCACACAGTTGCAGTTTCGACTTCCGCGGATCAGGCGTGGTCCCGGTCAACGGGAGGTTTGTAATCTCCTGACCGCGCTAAGGAATGCGTCCAGGTCCGCTTCGTCGACGAAGTAGTGCGGCGATGCGCGAACCACGGCGTCGAGCCCGCGTGCATCCATGTCGAGGAGCGTGGACCCGCGACCGCTGACGGTGACGGTGATGTTCTGTGCTGCAAGCTGATCCCGCACGAGGTGCTCGGAAATACCTTCGACGGTGAAGGAAACGACGCCGCTCAGCTGGGTCCCTCGATCGTGGACGTCGACTCCGGGAATCGATGCCAGCCCTTGCCGCAGCGCGACTGCTCTGGATTCGATCTGTGCCCACACCGTGTCGGTGCCGATCGAGAGCAGATAATCGGCGGCGACGCCAAGACCCAGGCGCGCAGCGACACTCGTCTCCCAGAGTTCGAATCGTGTTGCGTCCGGTGCAGGGACGAAGCTGTTCTCGCTCGTCCATTCCGCTCCGTGCAGGTCCATCGCAGCAGGTTCGAGCGCGTCGACGAGTCCGGGGCGGACGTACAGGAATCCGGTTCCGCGTGGCCCGCGGAGCCACTTGCGGCCGGTGGCGCTGAGGGCGTCGATGCCGAGTTCGGTGACGTCGATGGGCAACTGGCCGAAGGACTGGCACGCGTCGAGCAGAACGAGAGAGCCATGGGCTCTGGCCAATTCGACGACCTCGCGGACGGGGTTGATCAGGCCGCCGTTGGTGGGGACGTGGACGACGGAGACGAGGCGAACCCGATCGTCGAGCATGTTCTCGAGTGCGTCGAGGTCGATGCGTCCGTACTGATCGCTCGGGATGATCTCGACGTGGGCGCCGGTCGAACGCGCCCGACCCAGCGCGGCGATGGCGTTGCTCGCGTATTCGACTCCGCTGATGAGGATTCGATCACCAGGTCCGAGCGAAACCGAAGCGAAGAAGTCGTTCCACGCGCGGGTCGCGCTGTCCGTCAACGCGATATCGGTTGCCTGAGCGCCGATGACCCGGGCCAGCGAATGCGGAACAGCAGCCAGGGCGCCGCTCTGACGAGCAGCTGCGACGTATCCGCCGACGTCGGCTTCACGTCGTAGGTGCTCGATCATCGTGGTCAGCACAGGCTCGGGTGGGAGCGAGGATCCCGCGCTGTCGAGGAACACCTTGTCGAGGCATCCGGGAGTGTCGCGGCGGATCGTGTCGAGATCGAACATGGCACCTTCCGTTCATGTCGGTGTGGTTCAAACTACCTGTGAACGAAGCTGTCCCGATGGAGCGAAGACTGGGCACGTCCGATGCCGTGGTGATCGGCCTCGGCGCGATGATCGGCGCCGGAGTCTTCGTGGTGTTCGCGCCCGCTGCCGCGGTGGCCGGTACCGGGTTGCTTGTGGGCCTGGCGATTGCAGCGTTCATCGCATTCTGCAACGCGACGTCGTCGGCGCAGCTTGCGGCCAGATACCCCACGTCAGGTGGGACCTACGTCTACGGACGTGAGCAGCTCGGACCCTGGTGGGGGTTTGCCGCAGGCTGGTCGTTCGTGATCGGGAAGACCGCGAGTTGCGCGGCAATGGCCCTGACTTTCGCGACGTATGTTGCGCCTACCGCCTGGCGTGTTCCCGTCGCGGTATTGGTGGTGGCGGTGCTGGTTGCAGTCAACTACCGCGGAGTGACACGGACGGCGCACATGGCCAGGGTGATCGTCGCTGTGTCGGCGACTGCACTGTGCGTAGCGCTGCTGGTTGCCGTCGTCGGTCCTGGTGCAGTGCGCGAGCTCCCGGATCTCGCGTTCGGGTCGTGGTACGGAATCCTGCAATCGGCGGGGCTGCTGTTCTTCGCCTTCGCCGGCTACGCCAGGATCGCGACGCTGGGGGAGGAAGTGCGCGATCCGCGCCGCACGATTCCGCGGGCGATCCTGATTGCTCTCACCGTCGCCGTCATCCTCTATGCACTGGTAGCAGTGGTGCTGTTGGTGACGTTGGGACCTGATCGGCTGGCGAACTCGGCACGGCCCTTGGCCGATGCAGTGGGCGCGACCGGGTGGAACTGGGCAGTTCCCGTAGTGGTGATCGGTGCCGCGGCGGCGTCGGCGGGGGCGCTGCTGGCTCTGATCGCGGGGGTGAGCCGTACGGCGATGGCGATGGCACGCGAGCGTGATCTGCCGGTTGCCCTGTCGGCCGTCCACCCACGGTTCGAGGTACCTCACCATGCGGAACTTGTGGTCGGTGCTGTCGTGATCGTTTTGGTGTCGACAACCGATCTTCGTGGGGTGATCGGCTTTTCGTCGTTCGGAGTGCTGCTCTACTACCTCGTCGCGAACGTGAGTGCGTACAGCCAGCGCGGGGTGGACCGGATGTATCCGAAGTGGCTGCAAGCGGTCGGCGCGGCTGGTTGTGTCGTTCTGGTGGTCACACTTCCGTGGATTGCGGTTGTTTTCGGGGTAGGTGTTGTTCTGGCCGGTTGTGGGTACCGGTGGATACGACTGAAGAAATTCAACGACACGTAACACCACAAAGGGTGCATCTCGGACGTTGGCGTTCTATCGTCGGTAGCGACCGCGAAGACCGCCCGAAGGGGAAGTCGAATGGTGACAGCAGCGTTGACAGCAGCACAGACCACGCAGGTGGATTCGCGTCCTGCGGCCGAGGCCTACGTCGGTGGTGTGTGCTTCAAACAGGGGCCACCCCGCTTGGTAGGAGCTGAGCTCGAGTGGCTGACCAGCCACGTTCCCGGTGGAGAGAGGCCGTCAGCCGCGACTCTGGCAAGGGCACTCGGGCGACATGCACCCACCAGTATCGACCCGGATTCACCGGCGGCACCGCTTCCGCGTGGCAGCCTCGTCACCGTAGAACCTGGCGGACAAATAGAACTCTCCTCAGCGCCGCGCACGTCCGCTCGCGAACTGTGTGACTGCCTCGACGACGACCGTCGTACTCTCGAAACACTCCTCGCGCCGTACTCCATCGAAATCAGTTCGGCGGCGGCCGACGTCGCCCGCCCACCTTCCCGGATTCTCCGGCTGCCGCGTTATTGCGCAATGGAATCCCGCTTCGCCGGGATAGGACCGTACGGCACCTTGATGATGTGCAATACCGCGGCAGTACAGATCAGTGTCGATGCCGGCGGCAGCCCGGAGTCCATCGCCCAGCGTTGGCGGCTCCTCGGGGACATGGGCCCGGCTCTCATCGCAGCGTTTGCGTGTTCTCCACGCTTGCAAGGGGTTCCGAAGGGAGATTGGGCGTCCCAACGCATGCGGACGTGGCTCGAACTCGATTCCTGGCGAACGGTCGCAGTCCCGGAAGTGCAGGACTACGCCGGCTGGGCGCTCGATGTTCCGCTGATGTGTGTGCGAAACGAGGGTGACGATTGGACGGCTCCGCGGGGTGCCACTTTCGGAGACTGGATAGACGGCGCTGTGGATGCCGAGATCGGACGCCGACCCGTCTGGGCAGACTTGGACTATCACCTGTCCACGCTGTTCCCGCCGGTTCGCGCCGTCGGGCATCTGGAGGTTCGCTACATCGATGCGCAGCCGGGAGATCTGTGGCGAGTACCGGTAGCAGCGATCGACGCGTTGCTGTCCGGGCCTGCCGTGATGAGGGAGGCCAGTGATGCTGCAGCATCTACGGCCGGGCGGTGGCGAGACGCGGCGGAGTACGGATTGGACGATGTCGAACTGCGTTCGGCTGCAACCTCTCTGATGTCGCTCGCCGCGTCGTACGCGCCAGAGCCGCAGTTCGTTCGTCTTCTCGATGCCGCAGCCGAACGGTGTTGTCGCGCAATCGTGCCCGGTGAGAGCGACACATGACGGGGGAGATCACCAAGGAAGCGGTCGAGGCCGTACTTCTGCGAGCGCGTGAGCGGTCGACGCTGCTCACCGACTGCGTCGACGATACCGAATTGATCGCTCAGCATTCCCCGTTGATGAGTCCACTCGTGTGGGACCTGGCGCACATCGGTAATCAAGAGGAACTCTGGTTGGTGCGTGATGTCGGTGGCCGCGATCCGGTGCGTAGCGACATAGACGAGCTGTACGACGCTTTCAAGCATTCGAGATCGTCGAGACCCACACTTCCCCTGCTCAACCCGGCCGAGGCGCGCGAATACGTACGTACGGTCCGTGGGAAGGTCTGGGATGTGCTCGAAGCCAGCACGTTCGGTCGTACAGAACTCGACGTGGACGGTTTTGCCTTCGGGATGATCGCGCAGCACGAGCAGCAACACGCCGAGACCATGCTCGCGACCCACCAATTGCGTTCGGGGCCCACGGCACTCGTTGCGACTCCCGCTCCGCAAGCGGCCCGCATGCCGGAACTCGACGAGGTCACCATCGCGGCCGGCCCCTTCGTCATGGGGACCGACGACGAACCGTGGGCACTCGACAACGAGCGCACTGCGCATCAGGTCTATGTCACCGACTTCGCGATCGACAGATTCCCGGTCACCAACGGGCAGTTCGTCGAATTCATCGAGGACGGCGGGTATTCCCGACCGGAACTGTGGTCTCGCGACGGTTGGCGGCATCGCGTCGACGCGAAACTTCGTGCACCCCTGTTCTGGGAACACGACAGTTCGGGTTGGTGGCACGAGACTTTCGGCGTCGAGGCTCCGGTTCCGCCGGACAAGCCGGTCGTGCATGTGAGCTACTACGAGGCCGAGGCCTACGCCAGCTGGGCAGGCAAACGGCTTCCCACCGAGGCGGAATGGGAAAAGGCCGCGCGCTGGGATCCGGAATCCGGAAGATCACGACGGTTCCCGTGGGGGGACGCGTCCGCAGACGAGAATCTCGCCAATCTCGGTCAACGCCATCTCGGCCCCGCCGGCGTCGGTTCTTACCCAGCAGGGGCGTCAGCAGCGGGTGTCGAGCAGTTGATCGGCGACGTATGGGAGTGGACGTCTTCGGGTTTCCATCCGTATCCGGGTTTCCGGGCTTTCCCGTATCGGGAGTACTCGGAGGTATTCTTCGGCGGCGACTACAAGGTGTTGCGAGGGGGATCGTTCGGGACCGACAGCGTTGCCTGTCGTGGGACGTTCCGTAACTGGGACCATCCGATCAGGCGCCAGATCTTCTCTGGTTTTCGTTGCGCCAGAACGATTTCGGGTAGACCCTGACATGTGTCGGCACCTCGGGTATCTCGGGCCGCCACGTTCGGTTCGTGAACTCATCCACGACGGCGAGAACTCACTGATGCGACAGTCGTGGGCACCTCGCGAGATGCGTGGCGGCGGGACCATCAATGCCGACGGATTCGGTGCGGTGTGGTGGAACGGTGGAAGGCAGGGACGGTACCGCAGTATCTCGCCGATCTGGTCGGACCCGACAGTCGACGAGACGTTGTCCCACATCGGTTCCGGAGCCGTCCTCGCCGCCGTGCGTTCCGCGACGGAGGGGATGGCCGTCGAGATCGGTGCCTGCGCACCGTTCGTCGACGGAACCTACGCCTTCAGTCACAACGGAGCGGTATCCGGTTGGCCTGGATCACTTGCCGACTTGGCGGCAGAAGTTCCGGCCGTCGAACTGCTGAAGATGCCCGCCCCGACGGATGCTGCCTTGTTGTGGACAGTGCTTCGGCATCGGTTGAAGTCGAAGCCCGCGGAGGTCGCCGTGACGAGCCTCGTTCACGATGTGGCGGCGGCGGCGCCGGATTCACGATTGAACCTCCTGTTCGGCGACGGGCAGGAACTGTGGGCCACGGCTTGGGGCCACACGTTGTACACGCGGGTCGACGAGTCGCGGGCCCTGATCGTTTCCGAACCGTTCGATCGATCCCCGGACTGGGAGCAGGTGCCGGACCGGCACATCGTCTGCGCGCGTCCCGGCCATGTGATCATCACCCCGATCCCGATGGGAGAAAAATGAAAACCCCTACGCTCGAGGTTTATCTGACACCGGCCGAATCGGTCGACGCACTGCGAGCCGAGGCCAGGGAAGGGCTCAGCGCAACGCCGAAGTGGCTCTCGCCCAAATGGTTCTACGACGCGCGTGGAAGTGAACTGTTCGAGGAGATCACGGCCTTACCCGAGTATTACCCCACCCGTACCGAACGCGGCCTTCTCGCTCGGTACGCCGACGAGATCGCGGCGTTGACCGAACCCGAGATCCTGATCGAACTGGGTTCAGGTTCCTCGGAGAAGACGCGGTTGCTCCTCGACGCGATGACGGCTCGCGGAACTCTGCGAATGTATGTACCGCAAGATGTTTCGGTGACGGCCCTCGAAGGCGCGGCGCAGCAAGTCGGTGCCGAGTTTCCCGGAATCGACGTGCTCGGAGTGGTCAGCGACTTCACCGGTTCGCTGCATCATCTGCCCGGTGGTGGACGGCGCGCGGTCGCTTTTCTCGGCGGAACTCTCGGTAATCTCGTTCCCGCAGAACGAGCCGAGTTCCTCTCGGGGATCGCAGCGGTGCTCGCTCCGGGGGAGAACCTGATCCTGGGTGTGGGATTGGTGATCGATCCGGCGGTTCTCGTGCCCGCCTACGACGACGCTGCCGGCGTGACTGCCCAGTTCAACCTCAACGTTCTCGCGGTCCTGAACAAGCAACTGGGAGCGAACTTTCCCTTGGAAGACTTCCGTCACGTCGCGCTCTGGGATGCCGAGAACCAGTGGATCGAAATGCGGTTGGAAGCACTTCGTGAACTCTCGGTGCATATCGACGACCTGGATCTGGAGATCACCTTCGCGGCGGGCGAGCAGCTGCGCACCGAGATCTCGGCGAAGTTCACCGAGGACGGGATTGCCGCGGAGCTCGCGTCCGCGGGCTTCGGGGTACGGAAGGTGTGGACAGATCAGGATCAGCGCTTCGCGTTGTTGTGCGCGCAGCGGGCGTGAAGCGAGCGCATGTCAGCGGATGCTGTCTCCTCCTAGAAGTGTCTCAAAAGTTCTGTAGGCGGCAATATTTGAGAAGTGTCGAGAGTAGAGATCGGCGGTGCCAGTATGGACAGCGTCGGACACCGGCGCAAGATCCACGAGATGCGCGAGTTTTACATAGGACTGGTCATCGCTCGCGCCGAGCGGATACTCCTGCTCGCCGGCCTTGCGCTCGAATTTTGACTGCGCCTCAGCGGGGTCGCCAGCCCAGATGAGATAACAGTCCTCTCGGTAGAAGCACCCGACCCCGTCATTCTTCCCCAACTCGAATATCGCTATGCCGAAGTACGGTTGATCTCGTGTCGGATGCTGAGTCATGCGATTGAACGTAGTGACATCGGAGCGCAAAAGGTATCGGTGAATACCCCGGGATTCCGCAAAACTTGTCGGAGGGCGCCCGTAGAATCGCTCATATGTTCGAATCGAAGACTTCCGCGGGCGCGCTGTTTCGGCAGCATGCGGAAATCGCGCGCGCCCACTTCCTCGAGATCGATGCGGTCACTGCGCTGTACTTGGACCGTTGTGAGGAGGATGCCGCGGTTGGAGTCAATGAGGCTTTTCGGGGCAATTCGCGCACGTGGAGATCGCTTCGATACTGAGCATTACGGAGTACGCCGCGCAGAAAATGATTGCACTGGGATGTGACCTGCGCTGGCGACTTCCGCGGGTGGCGGCCGCTTTTGCTTGCGGTGACATCGATCTGGCCAAAGCGACGGCACTGTCCGAAGCTCTCGCCAACGTTTCCGAGCACGCGCTCGATGAGATCGAGCGCCTCCTCGTGGACGGTGCCTGCCGTGCAACCGGTAACAAGTTGAAGGCGCGCGCACGAGGTCTCATTGCTCGGTACGACCCTGATGGGGTGCGTGCCAGGCGAGTTCGCGCGGAGGCGGATCGGGACGTTCGAACGTGCGCGTCGCACGACGGTATGTCGACTCTGGACGGAATGCTTCCAGCGGTCGGCGCTCAGACTTTGGCCACCAGGCTCCGAGCGATGTCGATGCAGGTGTGTGGTTCCGATCCGAGAACTTTCGGGCAACGTCGTGCCGATGCACTGATCGCATTGGCGGAAGGAAAGACGTCGTTGGATTGTCAGTGCGACGGCGATTGCACCCGTAGGGATGATACGAAGACCTCCGCGCTCCCGATTGCGACAATTCTTGTGGGTGTCAACGCTTCCACCCTGCTCGGATTCGACGACCTGCCAGGCTATTTGCAGGGGTACGGCCACATCGATGCCGACCTTGCGCGCGCGATCGCCGCGGACGCCACCTGGCAGAGAGTCCTCACCCTTGCACCGTCCGAGGTGCAACATTGTTCGACTGCGGGGGCAGTCGGACCGGTGCTCGGCGTGGGTCGGTCGATGCGCTCACCGGAGATATTGCCCGCTGCGGCAAGGGATAATCGCTCGAGAAGGAACAGTGGTTCGCGGCGCGGTGAATCCACGTACCAGCCGTCCGCGGCGTTGGCGACGATTGTAAGGACGCGAGACGGTACGTGCCGCTTTCCGAATTGTGTTGTGCGTTCGGATAGTTGCGATATCGATCACACGGTGCCGTTCGATCACGGCAACCCCGCTCAGGGAGGGCCTACTGCAGAACGAAACTTGGCCTGTCTGTGTCGAAAACATCACCGACTGAAGACGTTTGGCAGGTGGACAGTGAAGCAAATCGGAGGTGGTCTTCTGGAGTGGAAAGATCCGTCAGGACGACGAACGGTTACCGCGCCCGTAGGCCCATTCTGTGACCCGGAACCGAGAGTGCCCGACGCGGCGAGACTGCATTTGACGGACGACGATGCGCTGGAACGACGTTTCGGACTTCGGGACAGGGGAGCGGAAGCGGATCTCGAATACCTCCTGGACTGGAGTGTGCCCGGCTGGCGGAAGGCACGATCTGCATCAAGACGTAACGCGTCCCCACTGGCGAACGCCTTCCCGGAGTTTGCCGACTTCTGAAGGGGTTTCGTTTCTCCTGTGGCCTGCGGGTATAGCGAGAGGGCCCGAAAAATGGTGTTTGTCTGTTTATAGTGAGGCGCAGAACGGTTTCCGACCCGAGGAGAACGCGTGCGTCATCCGAAGCTCGCCGCATTGACCGTGGCCCTGACTGCAATACTGGTGATGCCGGTAACGCAGAGCGTGGCTCAACCCTTCCCCTTCGACCCCGGCAGTTTCGGCAACGGAAGCACCGGATCGCTGGGCGGTGACGACCCGGACATCCCCATCGAGAACACCCTCCCGCAGCTGTCGGTCACCACACTCGTCGACGGACTCGACCACCCCTGGGACGTCGTGGCAGCCCCGGACGGCGCGATCCTGACCGGGGAACGGTCCGGCGGATTCTTCGTTCGCCGAGGCGACAACACGACAGGTCCAGTCTCTGCTGACCTTTCGGATCTCTACGCTCAGTCCGAAACCGGGCTCATGGGCATCGCGCTTGCCCGTGACTTCGCTCAGTCGCGCACCCTCTACACCTGCCAGGGATTCAGCGCTGGGGGAGTCACGGACGTTCGAGTGATCTCGTGGACCGTCGACGCCGGATGGACCGCCCTCACTCGAACCGGAACCGTATTGCCAGGAATCCCGGTCTCGTCCGGGCGTCACGGGGGTTGCCGAATTCTGGCGGCCCAGGACGGAACGCTGTTCGTCGGGACGGGTGACACCGCGACGCCGAGCGTTCCGCAGGATCCGAATTCGCTGGGCGGCAAGGTCTTGCACATCAATGCCGACGGATCTCCAGCAGGGGGGAATCCGAATGCAGGCAGCCCCGTCTACACGCTCGGGCATCGCAACGTCCAAGGCTTGGCCGTGCAACCTGGAACCGGCCGGGTCTACTCGGTTGAACAGGGCACAAGCGTCGACGACGAAGTCAACCTGCTTACCCCCGGCGGAAATTACGGCTACCGCCCGGATCGGCTTCCCGGAACGTACGACGAATCCGTGCCGATGACCGATCCCGTGCGAGTGCCGGGAGCAATTGCGGCGGTGTGGCGTTCGGGTAGCTCCACGTTGGCTACCGCCAGCGCTGCCTTCACGGGCGGAGCGGCGTGGGGCGCCTGGGACGGTGCACTCGTAATGGGTGGTCTCAAGAGCAAGGAACTGATCTTCCTCCGCCTCAGTGCCGACGGACGCTCGGTCGACGCGCAGACCTTCGGATTGGTGAACCAGTTCGGGCGCTTGCGCTCGGTGACTCCGACGCCGGACGGCTCGCTCCTGGTGACCACCGACAACGGAGCAGGCGACAAGGTGCTGCGGGTGACGCCAACGCCCTGATCTTCAATACCAGGCGATGACCCGGCACGGACCACCCGAACCACCCGCATGCGTCGGCGCTCCCACCATCACCGTGGCGCCGACGGCCGGGAGTGCGGACAGGTTCGCGAGGGCTTCGACTGCGTACTTTCCTGAGCCCAAAGCGCTTCGGTGAGCCCCGTGGGTGGTGCTTCGGCCCCCGTCGATGCTGAGGGTGTCCGAACCCACGGCCACTATGTCGCGCTCGCGGACGAGGAAGTCGATCGCTTCGGGGGCGAATCCCGGAGTGTGTTGCACGCCGTGTACATCTCGATTCGTGAAGGAACCACCGGCACCGGCCCGAGTATCCCAACCCGAGTTCATCGCAACCAGGCTGCGAGGAGAGATCTTCCCGTGGACGGCTTCCCAATCGAGGATGTCCTGGAGGGTGAGCAACGAGTCAGGGTCGACGGCGGCTCGGACGCTGATATCGACGACCGCAATCGGTACGACGAGGTCGGCGACCGGAATCTTCTCGACGGTGATTCCGTCCGCACTGGCGTGCGCGGGCGCGTCGATGTGCGTACCGGTGTGTTCCTCGAGGCGGAGTTCGTTGAGGTAGAAGTTTCCGCCGAAACCAGCGGACCCGAGCGAGCCCATGGACCCGCCGGCGTCGGCGATCTTCGCCAGGTTCCTCATCTCGAACGAGCGCGCGCCCGGCCACACCGGGAAATCCGGGGTCAGTACATGGGTCAGATCGACGATGGTCCGACCCGATGGCGCTGCCGACGCAGTGGGCTGCACCGCGCCGGCCACGACGGTCGCGCCGAGCGCAGTAGTGCCGAGCGCCGCGAACATCGATCGTCGGCTGACTTTCCTGCCCTCTCGTCCGATCGATTCGTAGACCTCCGACAACACCTTCGGTGAGCACATCAGAAACTCCAGATCACTGGGATCAACACCGTCGCAACTACCAGGAACCACAACAACATCGGGAGTCCGAGCTTCCAGTAGTCGCCGAACTTGTATCCGCCAGGTCCCATCACCATCATGTTCGCGGGAGTGGCGACGGGTGTCAGGAAGGAGGCTGCGGCAGCGACAGTCACCGTCATCAGAAGGGGCAGCACCGAGATATCGAGTTCGCCGGCGACCGAGATGGCGATCGGCGTGATGATCAGCGCGGTCGCGGTGTTGCTGATCAGCTGACCCAGCGTCGCCGTCACGACGAAGAGTCCGGCGACGACGACATACGGGCTTGCACCACCGACGACGTCGACGAAGGCATGAGCGAGTTTCTCGGCTGCGCCGGTCTGCTGGATCGCGGTCGAGAGCGGGATCATTCCGCCGACGAGAATCAACGTGGTCCACGAGATGGACCGATGCGCTTGCTCCACGCTGATCACTCGTAACAAAACCATTGCACACGCCGCGAGGAGTCCGGCTATCGCCGACGGTACCAATCCGAAGGTCAACATCACGACCATCGCCGCGACGACGACGAGGGCGATGACCGCACGAGTTCCCAACGGCGCTGCCTGCTTACGGATCTGACCAGGTGCGTCGACCACGAGGACGTTCGGATCGACCGCGGTGTGCGTGTCGAGATCGTCCCAGCTGCCTTGCAGGAGGAGCGTGTCACCTGCCGCCAACTTGACGCCCTTCGGGCCGCAGTCCTCACCGGCACGCTGGACCGCGAGGATCACCAGATCGCCACTGTCGGTCACCATGCCGGGAAAAGCCCTGTCGCCGATCATTTCCGAGCGCGGCGGGATTATCACTTCGACCACACCGTCGTGCTTGGTGATCAAGGGCTCTGCGGACGGCGCATCCCTGCCCATCAACTGATACTGCTTCGCGAGGGTCTTGGCGTGCCGGCTCAGGTCAGGCGACATCGACGTCCCCGCACGATGGGGGAGGACGTGAGGACCGAGAAGTACGGCGATCGCGATCGTCCCCAATACGAGCGGCGCACCGACCAAGGTGAAACTGAAGAACCCGAAAGCACCGGCCCCGGATTCCTCGGCGGCTTCGGAAACGATGATGTTGACCGGTGTTCCGGTCAAGGTGAGCATCGAACCGGCATGGGCGGCAAATGCCAACGGCAGAAGCAGTTGTGACGTCGACTTACCGAGACGCACTGCCAAGACGACCACCATCGGCACCAACGCGGCTACGGCTCCGTTGACGCTGATCAATGCGGTCAACGCGGCAACCAGCAACATGATCGCACTCAAGAGACGGACTCGGGATTCACCGACTTTTGCCAGCAATTTCTCGCCCGCCCACGTGGTGACACCGGTGGCGTCGAGGGCTTCGCTGACGACGAAGAGCGCGGCGATGAACACCACCGTGGGATCGCCGAATCCGGCAAGCGCCTGCTCCATCGTGATGACACCGGTGGCGTAGAGCGCCAGGGCAGTGCCGATCGCGATGATGCCGACCGGGATTCGGCCGATCACGAACAGCGCCACGACCAGTGCAAGCACGACAAAGGTGATGGTGATGTCATTCACGATTCGTAAAGGTACCTGCTCATACAGAACGGCCCCGTCTCGCAAGGGAGACGGGGCCGTGGGACGGACGCGAAGGAATTAGTTGGAGGCGGCGATGCGAGCCTTCTCGAGAGCGGCCAGCGTGCGAAGAACCGTGGCCTTCTGCTTGTTGAGATCGCTCAGTCGCGCGCGCGCCGGCAACCCTTGTGCGAGTTCGGCGACCTTGATCTGCTCGTCGATCGAACCGAGCTGATCGAGAAGCCCTAGGACGCGAGCCTGGAGCGTGTCGATGTCCACGGTGTCCGTCTTGACCGGAGCGGCAACGCGCGTCGCTGTGCCCGTGCTGGCGGGGCGGGAAGCCCGTGTGGGTGACGTGTCGGCGACAACCGTTGCGGCACGGGGTCGAATTGCCTTGCGAACGGCGGCCGCATCGGGAAGGACGTCCATGCGGATCTCGTTCAGAACTCGGCGAGCCTCGCGAGCGTTGACGCGGTACTCGCGTTCTTCGTCGTCGTCGGACTGCAGCGTGCCGCCGAGCGGGCGCAGACCGTACATACCGAGGAAGCGCTTCGCGTCGTCGATGATGCCTTCGTTTTCACGACATTTTCCACAGCGGGGTTCGTTGCGGAACATGTCCACGGAGTTGTCGTCTCCGCACCAGACACAAGATCCTGGGCGCCACCGCCGGATCGTCGGAACTGATGAATTCAGGGAATGAGATTCGGGCCGGGATTCCAGGGTTTGCGCGTCGATCACGACGAGCCACACTAGGCGAAGATTGCGGCGCGGTGAACACCGCCCCAACATCGACCTGGGTTTCTGGTCGTGGGCGTGATCAAGATCATGCTGAATGCCGTATTCGGTGGTATTCGTGTGTCCCACAGGTGGTTTCATGATGACCGGGTGGTCTGTTTCTGTGGTGTTCACGAAGACGACGACGGGCGCGTACCAGTGACCGTGAAGTCACAGGTACGCGCCCGTAGAACAGCGTGAGACTAGGCGCTGCCGTTGAACAGCGAAGTCACAGAACCGTTCTCGAAAACTTCCTTGATGGTGCGAGCCAGCAGCGGTGCGATGGACAGCACCGTCAGCGTCGGGAACTTCTTCGACTCGTCGATCGGAAGTGTATTGGTGACAACAACTTCCTTTGCGCCACACGTCGACAGACGCTCGGCAGCAGGGTCGGAGAGGACGCCGTGGGTTGCAGCGATGACGACGTCACCCGCTCCGGCCTCCTTGAGTACCTTGACCGCGCCGGCGATGGTTCCGCCGGTGTCGATCATGTCGTCGATCAGGATGCAGGTGCGACCTTCGACATCACCGACGACGCGGTTGGACTTGACCTGGTTGGGTACCAAGGGATCGCGCGTCTTGTGAATGAACGCCAGCGGCGCTCCGCCGAGCGAGTCGGCCCACTTCTCGGCGACACGAACGCGGCCCGAGTCGGGGGAGACCACCGTGATGTTCTCGAGGTTGTATCCCGCGCGAATATGGTTGGCCAACTGGCTGTGTGCGTGCATGTGATCGACGGGGCCGTCGAAAAAGCCCTGGATCTGATCGGTATGAAGGTCGACCGTGATGATGCGATCGGCGCCGGCAGTTTTGAGCAGGTCAGCGATCAGGCGAGCGGAGATCGGCTCGCGTCCGCGGTGCTTCTTGTCCTGGCGGGCGTACGGGTAGAACGGGAGAACGGCAGTGATGCGCTTTGCCGATCCACGCTTGAGAGCGTCGATCATGATGAGCTGCTCCATCACCCACGTGTTCAGCGGTGCCGGATGACTCTGCAGGACGAACGCGTCGGAGCCGCGAACCGACTCTTCGAATCGAACGAAGATCTCACCGTTCGCGAAGTCGCGCGCGGTCTGCGGGGTGACGCGGATGTCGAGTTCCTTCGCCACCTGCTCCGCCAACTCGGGATGTGCGCGACCCGAGAACAACATCAGGTTCTTCTGGTTGTCGATCCAATTCGCAGTCACTGGTTCATGCCATCCTTTTGTACTTGCCGGTCGATCTGGTGGTGATCTGTGCTGTCAGGTCGTGCAGGGCTGTCAGGTTGTTGCAGGGCTGTCAGGTCGTGCAGGGCTGTCAGGTTGTTGCAGGGCCGTCAGGTTGTGCAGCTGCTGCTGCAGCATCGGCCGCGGGCGTGCCGGGACGATTCTTCTGAACCCAGCCCTCGATGTTGCGCTGCAAACCACCGGAGACGGCAAGCGCCCCTGGCGGTACGTCGTTTCGCAGAACGGTTCCGGCCCCGGTGTATGCGCCGTCACCAACGGTGAGCGGGGCGACGAACATCGTGTCGGAGCCGGTTCGCACATGCGACCCCACCACAGTACGGCTCTTGTTCACGCCGTCGTAATTGACGAAGACGCTCGAAGCCCCGATGTTGCTGTGATGGCCGATGGTGGCGTCGCCGACGTAGGTAAGATGCGGAATCTTCGAATGCTCGCCGATGTCCGCGTTCTTCGTTTCCACGTATGCGCCGATCTTCCCGTGGTCACCGAGGCGTGTAGCCGGCCGCAGGTAGGCGAAAGGACCGACGGTCGCGTCGGCTCCGATCACGGAGTCGGTCCCGTGGGAGCGGACGACTTGCGCGCGCTCCCCGACGCTCACGTTGTCCAAGGAGGTGTCGGGGCCGATCACGGCGTCCTCGCCCACCGACGTTGTGCCGGTCAACTGAACTCCGGGCAGGAGCGTCACGTCCTGTGCGATGTGCACGCCGCAATCGATCCACGTGCTCGCCGGATCGACGACGGTGACGCCGGCACGCATCCACGTCTCGAGGATCCGACGGTTCATCTCGCGGGCGAGCGTCGAGAGCTGCACGCGGTCGTTGGCGCCCGCGACGAGAACCGAATCCGCGATGTGCTGCGCGCGAACACGCTTGCCTGCGCGACGGGCGATCATGATCACATCAGTGAGATAGAACTCGTGCTGTGCGTTGTTGGAGTCGAGAGACGCCAGCGCATCGCGCAGAGTCTCGAAGTCGAAGGCGTAGACACCTGAATTGACCTCGGTGATCGAGCGCTGCGAATCGGTGGCTTCCTTCTCTTCGACGATGGCGTTGACTTCGCCGTCCGTCGTACGAAGGATCCGTCCGTAGCCGGTGGGGTCGAGGGCCGTCGACGTCAACACCGTGACCGCGGCCGCGGGAGCGGCAGTGTGTTGAGCGAGGAGGTCTGCGATGGTCTTGCCGTCGAGTAGCGGCACGTCGGCGGCCGTCACGAGTACGGTTCCGGCGAAGTCGGCCGGCAGACCCTCGAGTCCGCAACTGACGGCGTGCCCGGTGCCCTTCTGCTCGTCCTGAACGGCGACGGTGACGGGCCGGCCCAGTTCACCCGCGACTGCGTTGACTGCTTCGGTGACACGCTCACGATCGTGACCGACGACGGTAACCAGGTGCGTGGGGTTCAGTGAGGTTGCCGCGTGAAGCGAATGTGCCAGCATGCTGCGTCCGGCAAGAGTGTGGAGGACCTTGGGAGTCTTCGACTTCATTCGTGTACCGGCACCCGCTGCGAGAACGATCACGGCGGTCTGCACTGGTTTGAGCTCCCTCTGTCGATCAAACTGTCGATCAAGCTGTCGATCAAGACACGCATTTCCGCTCGGAAAATGCATGTTGTTCACCAGCTCCGCCGCCAGGACTCGAACCTGAACTATCTGAACCAAAATCAGAGGTGCTGCCATTACACCACGGCGGATTGCCACGCATTGCCGAGCCTTGCGGCCGAACGCGCGCAAGAATAATCGCATGCCGACCCGCCGTAGGTCGAACCGCTCCTCTGATTGGGTCCCCGAAGTCCCGATAGGCTGAGCGTCCACAGCAGTAATTTGTGTGTCGGCGAGAGGAAGACAATGGCGGCGGTGTCCGGTTCGGGTGGCGGGGATCCAGTTCCCGAACGAGTGACACGGATCCGGATGACCGGTACCCAACGTCGGCAACAACTGATCGAGATCGGGCGGGCATTGTTCGCCGAACGGGGATACGAAGCGACGTCGATCGAGGAGATCGCCCAGCGAGCAAACGTGTCCAAGCCGGTCGTGTACGAGCACTTCGGCGGCAAGGAGGGGCTGTACGCCGTAGTAGTGGACCGGGAGATGTCGCGACTCCTCGAGATGATCACGTCTTCGCTCTCGCAAAATCGCTCGAGAGTTCGAGTCGAGCGGGTTGCGTTGGCTTTGCTCACCTACGTGGAAGAGCACACTGACGGATTTCGGATACTCGTGCGCGATTCGTCCGTCGTCGCGCCCAGTGGGACGTATTCGAGCTTGCTCAACGATGCGATCAGTCAGGTGGGCTACCTGCTTGCGGGGGACTTCTCCAGACGCGGTTTCGACCCCGGACTAGCAACGATGTACGCACAGGCGCTTGTCGGCATGGTGTCCACTACGGCTACTTGGTGGCTCGACGAACGGACTCCGTCGAAGGAAGTTGTCGCCGCTCACCTTGTGAATTTGTGTTGGAATGGGCTGACGAATCTGGAAGCCGACCCACAATTGGAGGGTTAACCAGGCGCGCCTGCCGCGCAGAGATGGATCGCGGTCTAAGCTGTGTTCGCTGTATCACGATCGTTTGATGGGCAAATGTCTCATTTGTTTGCAGGGTGGGTTGAATGCCGAACCGTGCCTTCCATTTTGACGCTGTGAACGGGTAAGACCAAGGATTCGTTCGATGTGTGGTGATTGGAGGCCGGATCGATGGTGAGGCAAGAACGGGCAGAAGCCACCCGTGATTCGGTGCTGCGCGGAGCAGCGGGTGTGTTCTTGCGCCTGGGTTATGCCAATGCCAGCTTGAGCGAGATCATCGCTGAGTCGCAGGTGACCAAAGGCGCGCTGTACTTCCATTTCGGGTCCAAGGAAGAACTCGCGCGGGCGGTGATCGACGAGGGTTCGGCGCGTTTCGACGCAAAATGTGAGCTCTGGTTGGACCGTCGCACTCCCGCACTCGAGTCGCTGATCGGTATTTCGTCGGTCATCGTCGACATCGGTGCGCATGACGCCATGGTTAGAGCGACGTTCCGCTTGTTGGTCGAGATCGGGGACTATCGGGGCTCCGGGCCGGCGACTCTGGACGTGTGGCTCGATATTTACCGTGAACTTGCCAGCCGTGCGGCAGACGAAGGTGATCTGCGTTCGGACGCGGATTCTGCTGACATCGCTCGTTTCCTGTTGGAAGTGGCGTCCGGAGTTCGGCTGATGGCAGCCGCGACCGGGACCGTTCGTGAGCTTTCGGACTCCATGAAGGCATCGTGGAACCTGATACTCCCGATCGTGGTCCCGGAATCGAAAGTGGAGTACTTCAGGCAATTCGCGGCCCGCCGCCTTGCCAGCGATCACTGAAATCACTGGCCCTCCGCACTGCTCCTTTGGTCAGTTTGCTGCAAATGTCCTGGTAGCGACATTGTTCTCTTTGTTCTGCATTCGAAACAAACTAAGAGTATGTTTATAGTGTTGATGGGAATCTGGAAGTCTGATCTTGCCCATCATCTTCGGATTGCGGTATGTTCTACTGGTAGCTGAAGAATTGCTGAGAATGAAGGTTTGTCAGGGCAGGGTGACGGCGTCGGCGCACCGGGCAGCATAGGGGGCTGCCCGGCGTGTACGACCCCAGATGGGGAGTCAACAGATGGGTGACACTGCGCCGACGCCGATGCTCGATATCGGCCCGCGGATCGGCTGTGACGTAGTGAACGTCGTGGATGTCACTCGAAGTATCGAACTCTTCGGGCGGAGGTATCTCGATCGGACCTTCACCCCGCACGAATTGCAGACGTGCGCCGGGCCGGCGCGGGATCAGCGATTGGCTGCACGCTTCGCCGCCAAAGAGGCTGTTGTGAAGGTACTGCGGCCCGGTGACGTCCCCGTTCCGTGGAATTCCATCGAAATCACTCGGGCCGAGTGGGGTGGCTGTGGGGTGACGCTGTCCGGTAATGCCGCGGAACTCGCGCGGGCCCAGGATCTGCACGATTTTCAAGTATCTATCTCGCACGAAGCGGACGTGGCCATCGCAATGGTGATCGCAACACGCTCGGGCGCTCGCATCGAAAAGAAGGACGACATCGCTGATGATTGATCAGGCAATTCGGAAAGTGCTCGTCGAGCACGGTCGGCTGGCAGTCGACGTGAGCACGATCGATGGAGAGGCCGATCTTTACGAGTTGGGTTTGACGTCGCACGCGAGCGTGAATGTCATGTTGGCGCTGGAGGATTCGTTCGACATCGAGTTTCCTGACGAGTTGTTGCGGAAGAGTACTTTCGCAAGCGTCAAGGCGATCGAGGGTGCGTTGACGGAGTTGGGTGCTGCATGAACGCTCCGCAATCGCAGTGCGCCACCGGGACAGCCCTCGAGCGGGCCACACGGTTGGCCGACGAAGTTGCAGCGGTGTGGGCCGACGAAGTCGATGCCGAGGCAAGGTTTCCGCGTGAAGCTGTCGACGCCATGCGAAGCGAACGGCTGCTGTCGGTAGCTGTGCCGAGGGAACTAGGCGGCGAAGGACTCTCGCTGCAGGAAGTGTCGCAGATCGCCCGTGTGATCGGAACACGCTGTGCAGCAAGCGGAATGATTTTCGCGATGCATCAGACGCAGATCTACTCGTTGGTCAAGCACGGCAACACCGAAGCGCTACGCGGGTTTGTCGAAGAAACGGTCGACAAGCAACTGCTGTTGGCATCGGCAACCACTGAGCTGGGAATCGGTGGTGACGTCAGCCGGAGTTATTGCGCGGTCGAAGACTTGGGCGGTCATCTGCTGTTGATCAAGAACGCGCCTGTCATTTCGTACGGCGAACACTCCGACGCGATAGTCGTGACGGCTCGGCGAACCCCGGAGAGTCAGCCGAACGATCAGGTTCTCGTTGTGTGTCGTACCCCAGACCTGACGCTCGAACGCACCACCGAGTGGAACACGCTGGGACTCAGGGGAACTTGCAGTCTTGGTTACATCCTTCGGGCCACCTCGACGCCCGAGATGGTCGCCGACGTACCGTATTCCGATATCTCCACCCATACGATGCTTCCGGTCTCGCACGTCGTCTGGAGTTCGGTGTGGTTGGGAATTGCCGACGCTGCAGTCGAGAAGGCACGCAAGTACGTGCGTGCCGCCGCCCGCAAGCAGCCCGGAGTCACTTCCCCCGGAGCGCTGCGGCTCGCCGAAGTTGCTGCTTCGGCACAACAATTCGCCGATCTCGTCGACGCCTCTGCACGCAGGTACGACCGCGCAGTTCACGCTGCGGAAGGCGCCGCCGATTTCGAGGCGACGGGAGCGGTGGGCTTTTCGCTCGCGATGAACAACCTGAAAGTCACAGCCTCCACCGCGGTGGTGGAAATCGTGGGGCAGACAATGCTGATCTGTGGCATCTCGGGATATCGCGAGGACACCGAATTTTCACTCGGTCGGCACCTTCGTGACGCGCACGGCGCAGCGGTGATGGTGAACAACGATCGAATCATGGCAGGTTCAGCGCACATGGCTATCGGATACCGGGGAACGCTATGACGACGGAGAATGTGACAACCGAGACTGTGACAGGCGAGACCGATCTGGATCGGGCTCGGGCTGCATTTCAACGCGAACTGCTCGTCGAAGGACTACTCGTCGCGACAGAGGTACCGGGACTCTACGGGCGTTCCGGCGTGTTCGAGGACATCGTCGACGGTATCGACCGAGTGGTGGTTGCAGCGGGGCCAGGCGACGCCGCGACTCGGCTGCGGTTCCCGCCGGTGTTCCCGCGTAGCAGTTTCGAGCGCACCGACTACATCGCTTCGTTTCCCAACCTCACCGGCGCCATCAACACCTTCGCTGGTTCCAATCGCGATCACGCGCGACTGCTGGCCGATCGCGCCGACGGACAATCGTGGGATCGCCACCTCGAGCCGACCGATACCATGCTCGTCTCCGCAGCGTGCCATCCTGCCTATGCGCGATACACCGGAGTTCTCCCCGAAGGCGGGGTACTGCTGGACATCTACGGTTTTTGCTTCCGGCACGAACCGGCGATCGATCCGGCTCGCATGCAAGCGTTTCGGATGCACGAGTTCGTGACGATCGGTGACGCCGCGGCAGCGCGAGCGCATCGCGAGCACTGGATCGAGCGGGGGCTCGAGGTGCTCGGCCGGCTCCAACTCGACGCCACCCCGGTGATTGCCAATGATCCTTTCTTCGGACGCGCCGGAAAGATGCTTGCAGCTAACCAGCGTGAAGAGAATCTCAAGACGGAACTGACGGTTCGGCTCTACGGAGATCTCGACGAGGGCACGGCGATCGTGTCCTCGAACAACCATCTCGACCATTTCGGTGTCAACTTCGACATCCGAACGGCGGAGGGGGAGGTGGCGCACAGCTCGTGCGTCGGCTTCGGGATGGAGCGAATCGCGTTGTCCTTGTTGCGGACTCATGGTCTTGATGTGGCTGCGTGGCCAACCTCCGTACGCGAACGAATGGGCATCTGATGTCCCGGCTCATCGACATTTCACCTGATCGCTACCAACCCCATTCGTTGCACCAGGACGACCGGGTGTGGGCGCAGACCAACTGCTATACGGATCTGTGGATCGAAGTGTTGCATTCGCTGGGATTGGACCCCGTCCCGGCGCTGGCATGTGCCTTCTCATCGCGGTTCGACGGGACTCAGTGGACGTTCCTCAAGCTCAAGGCCGAGGACATCTACGCGCTGTACGGAATCGAAGTCGCCGAGATGAACGTCTGGCGGGCCCCGCTGATCCATGTCGAGGACAACCTCGCGGTTGGGATGCTGTCGACGGTTGAAGTCGACGGATACTGGCTTCCCGACACTCTTGGAACGAGTTATCACGAGGGGCACACCAAGACCACGATCGTGCCCAATCGGATCGATCGCGATGCCGGGGAGCTCGAATACTTCCACAACAGCGGGTACTACGTGCTGCGAGGCGACGATTTCTCCGGTGTCTTCGATCTCGATCGTTCCTCACTTCCTTCGTTCGTGCCCTACGTCGAACAGATCAGGTTGAATCCGGTTCACGCGACCAACGCCGGAAACATCGCCGAAGTGGCTCGGCGGAACGTAGCGGTTCGAGCGGCGGGTAATCCCGTGCGAGAGCTGGGACGCCGGGTGATCGACGACCTCGAATGGGTGCAGGGGGCGGGCATGGATGCCTTTCACCTCTGGTCCTTCGGGCTACTTCGTCAGTGCGGTGCCAGCGCGGAGTTGGCAGCCGACGCCAGCGAGTTTTTGGACACTGCAGGTTTCTCCGGGACAGGCGAAGCTGCGCCAGATTTCCGAAAAGTGGCGTCCGGGGCCAAGAGCGTGCAGTTTCAGATGGCGCGTGCCTCCAGGGGCCGCGCGGTGGACCCGTGTGAACAACTCGACGAGATGGCCGTGTCGTGGAAGAGGGCGATGGAAGTCGTTGCCGACACAGTCGGCGTCGACTCGCATCGACACTTGAGGTTGGTCTAACAGTGCCTCGTTCGTCAGCAGACCTGCTGGCCGGCGCGATATGGCGATGCGCTGCAACCGAACCCGGATCCATATCTGATCCGGATGCCCTCGAAACCGTGACCGAGTGGGTCGCAGCGTCTGTGCCTGGGACAGTCATTGGTGCGATACAGGCGGCGCAAACGGACGCCGGACGCACGAAGTCCGTTGCATCGTCGTCGGTTTCATCGTCGTCGGTTTCATCATCGGACTGGTGGTTCGTGACTACCGTGGCCACGACCGGTGAGGGGTCGTGGCTGCTCCAGTTCGACGGTGTGACGGCGTTTGCCGATGTCTGGATCGGCGGCGTCCATGTCGCGTCCACTGAATCCATGTTCACGCCTGGGGAAGTGAGCATTCCGGCCGTAGTCGGCGCTGGTAAACGCGTCCAGGTCGCTATTCATTTTCATTCTCTGTCCGCGATTCTGAGATCGAGGCGTCCTCGAGGACGTTGGCGCTCGTCGATGGTTCGTGAACAGGGTCTTCGGTGGATCCGAACCACGATGCTCGGTATGGCTCCCGTATTCAGTGGCGTTCCGGTACCGGTGGGACCGTGGCGGGGTATCCGGTTGTTGGACAAGGGAGTTGCCGCCGTAGTCTCGGCTGTCAAGCACGCGAGTGTTGACGGCACAACCGGTCACGTTGCCGTCAGTGCTCGGCTCACCGGATTGCCGGCCTCGCTGGAGCACGTGACCGTGCGCGTCGGCGAACACTCGCGACAGTTGGCTGTAATTGCCGGACCGGACGGATTCCTCGAGGTGTCCGGCGTCGTCGAAGTGCCGGACGCGCAGTTGTGGTGGCCGCACACTCATGGCGCTCCTCGCACGTATCCGGTGACGATAGAAACGGTCGGAGTCTCCGAGCATCTCGGTTCAGTGGGCTTCCGGACGGTGGAGGCCGACAGATCCGATGGTGGATTCCGTTTGAATATCAACGGCATCCGGGTGTACTGCCGTGGTTCGGTGTGGGTGCCGACCGACCCGATCTCGCTTCAAGACGACGCCGGCACCACTCGTGTCTTGGAACGCCTGGCTGAGGCGGGCCTGAACATGATTCGAATCCCGGGGACGATGGTCTACGAGAGCGACCACTTCTGGGAGGAATGCGCGCGACTGGGCATTCTCGTGTGGCAGGACATGATGTTGGCGACTCTTGATCCGCCCGACACCGACGAATTCTTCGAACTCGTTGCAGCAGAGGTCACCGCGTTCTTGCACAGAGTGCGTGGAAATCCCGCTTTGGCAGTCTTCTGCGGCGGTAGCGAGACCGAACAGCAGCCGACCATGCTGGGCTTGGTCGATCAACACATCCCGCTCATTCATTCGAGACTGCCGGAGCTGATCTCGGCGGTGGCACCTGAACTCGAATACGTGACGTCGTCGCCCTCGGCGCCTCGCGGGGGAGAGCAATTGGCAACGCATGTCGGAAGCGGGGTCGCTCACTACTTCGGGGTGGGTGCCTATCGTCGTCCACTGGCCGACGTGCTCAGCGCGCGAGTACGTTTTGCGACCGAATCACTGGCATTTTCGATTCCACCGTCGAATGCCGTGATCGAGAACGAATTCGGTTCGCTCGCCGTCGCAGGGCACCACCCGGCATGGAAAGCCGCGGTGCCGCGGGACAACGGATCGTCGTGGGATTTCGAGGATGTTCGGGATCACTACGTCCACGCGCTTTTCGGCGAAGACGCTCGTGAAGTCCGGTGGTCCGACCCGGAACGCTATCTCGACCTGGGGCGAGCAGCCGTATGTGAGGCGTTCGCCTCGACGCTCGGCTACTGGCGTCGCCCGGATTCTCGGTGCGACGGCGCCTTGACACTCGCACTGCGAGACCTGGAGCCCGGACCGGGATGGGGGGTCCTCGATTGGAGCGGCAGCCCCAAGGCTCCGTGGTTCGTGCTCCGTAGGAGCGCCAAACCGATCGCGCTCCTCGTCACGGACGACGGTATGGACGGATTGAGGCTCGACGCGATCAACGAGACTGCCGAACCTGTCGTCGGCGAGATCAGGTTTCGAGCGCACAGTCGGTCAGGTGTCGTCCCAGTCGACGTCGCGCTACCGGTCAAGGTGGAATCGCACTCGAGTCTGACCTGGTCCGTGGACAGCCTTGTCGGCCGTTTCACCGACCTCACTCACGTCTTTCAGTTCGGGGCGCGGACATACGACGCCGTCACCGTCACACTCGAAGACGAAGACGGAGAGATGGTGGACGAAGTGGTGCACCTCCTGGGGAGTCCGGCACGGCCCCTCGAGCGGTCGGTCGGACTTGTCGCCACGGCGCGCAACGTCGGCGACGAAGAGTGGGTAGTCGACGTCTCGACGGATGCTTCCGCCCAATACGTTGCCCTCGAACTGCAGGGCTTCGAGCCCGAAGACTCCTGGTTCCACCTCGCGCCGAACGGTCGCAGGACTGTACGTCTACGGAGAACCAGCCAGGCGACGAAGGTAATCGGCCGGGTTCGGGCGCTCAACTCTCACACCAGCGTGGCCGTGGCACCGCCGAGCGCCCCGGCCACCCGATCTTCACCGGCCAAGCGGACGACGAAGAAGCCGAGCGTTACGGGAAACTGAACGGATCGGACTGCGCTGCGAGATCGCGCACCGATAGAATCGAACCGGCGCACAACTCTGCCTCGGTGGAGATCTTGCGCTCGGGCTGTGCGTCCGCAACCCGTCATCACTGTTCAGGAGCGCGTTCGTTGACTTCCTTGTCCTCTGCCCAGACTGCGCTCGCTGGACTCGCCGAGGTCGCCCTCGCAGACGCCGCGTTCACTCCAGTGATCGACTCCATCGGTGCGCCTGCCCTGGACATCGTGGCGCCGAAGCCGGCTCGACCATTCATCGCCGCTGCACTTGCCGCGCGCACTCCGGTGCTGCTGGTGACGGCCACCGGTCGCGAAGCCGACGATCTGACGTCAGAACTCACCGAGATGCTCGGTGGAGGCGTCGCGCAGTTCCCGTCGTGGGAAACATTGCCGCACGAGCGACTGTCGCCGAGCGCGGACACCGTCGGGCGACGGGTGGAGGTACTGCGCCGGCTCGCCAGACCAGACGACGCCTCGTACGGCTCGCCTCTTCGGGTGATCGTGACCACGGTGCGCTCTCTCGTTCAGCCGATGGCGCCGGGTCTTGGCGAGATCGAGCCGATCACGTTGCGCGTCGGCACCGAGATCGATTTCGATTCTGTTCTGGTTCGTCTGGTGGAGATGGCGTACAGCCGTGTCGACATGGTGGGAAAGCGTGGTGAGTTCGCGGTCCGCGGCGGCATTCTCGACCTGTTCTCGCCGACGGCGGATCATCCGGTACGTATCGAATTCTGGGGTGACGAGGTATCGGAGCTTCGGTACTTCTCTGTCGCCGATCAGCGTTCGCTACCGGACGTCGACGTCGATTCCGTGATCGCGCCGCCGTGTCGTGAACTGATTCTGACAGCTGATGTTCGCGATCGAGCTGCGGCACTCGCTGCTGAGAATCAGGCTGACGCGTCGTTGGTCGAGATGCTGGACAAGATCTCGGCAGGCATCCCCGTCGAGGGGATGGAAGCTCTGCTCCCGGTTCTCAAACCCGGTGAACTGCAACTACTTTCCGATGTCCTTCCGGTAGGGGCGCACATCCTTCTGTGCGATCCGGAGAAGGTGCGCACCCGCGCCACCGATCTGGTGCGCACCGGCCAGGAATTCTTGGAAGCATCGTGGACGGCGGCGTCGATCGGCGGCGCTGCACCGCTCGACACGTCGATCCTCAACGGCGGGGGAGTCGATCTCGGTGCCTCCGCATACCGGTCGCTTCGTCATGTTCGCGAATCTGCCGAAGCTGCCGGCCGTCCGTGGTGGACGGTCAGCCCGCTGGCTTCGGGAAATGGTGAAGAACTGGAAATCCCGGTTCAGGCGGCACCGCAGGTACGTGGTTCCGACGACCTCTTGGCCGAGCTGTTCGTCAGCCTCCGGGCACACGTGAGCACGGGCGGTCGCGCGGCGATCGTGGTGGCAGGCGCCGGCACAGCAAGCCGAGTCGTCGAGCGACTCGGTGAAGCCGAAGTACCCGCCAAGATGCTCGATGGCGGAGCGACCCCTGCCCGCGGACAGGTCGCGGTGCTCCGCGGGTCTCTGCACGACGGACTGGTACTCGCCGGCGACGACTCGACGCCGGGGATGGTGATCGTCACCGAGTCCGATCTGACGGGCAACCGCGTTGCTGCGGTCGGCGACGGAAAGCGCTTGCCGGCCAAGCGCCGGAATCAGGTCGATCCCCTCGCGCTGTCTGCAGGGGACATGGTCGTGCACGATCAGCACGGTATCGGCCGGTTCGTCGAGATGGTCGAACGCACCATCGGCGGGGCGCGTCGTGAATACCTGGTCATCGAGTATGCGCCGAGCAAGCGTGGTCACCCGGGTGATCGTCTGTTCGTCCCGATGGAATCGCTCGATCAACTCTCCCGGTACGTCGGTGGAGAGTTGCCTGCGCTGAGCAAGCTCGGTGGATCCGACTGGGCAAACACCAAGCGTAAGGCCCGCAAGGCGGTTCGTGAGATCGCGGGTGAGTTGGTTCAGCTCTACGCTGCGCGTCAGGCGGCCCCGGGGCATGCGTTCGGCCCGGACACGCCGTGGCAGAAGGAACTCGAAGACGCATTCGCCTTCACCGAGACCATCGACCAGTTGACCGTCATCAGTGAGGTCAAGGCCGACATGGAGAAGCCGGTTCCGATGGACCGGGTGGTGATCGGTGACGTCGGGTACGGCAAGACGGAGATCGCCGTTCGTGCCGCGTTCAAGGCAGTCCAGGACGGCAAGCAGGTGGCGGTACTGGTCCCGACGACTCTGCTTGCACAGCAACATCTTCAGACATTCACCGAACGAATGGCGTCGTTCCCGGTGAAGGTGCGAGGGCTGTCCCGTTTCACCGACGCCAAGGACTCGAAGGAAATCATCGCCGGCATGGCCGAAGGCGAGATCGACATCGTCGTCGGTACTCACCGGTTGCTGCAGACCGGTATTCGCTGGAAGGACCTCGGGCTTGTGATCGTCGACGAGGAACAGCGATTCGGAGTCGAGCACAAGGAACACATCAAGGCACTACGCACCCACGTCGACGTCTTGACGATGTCGGCTACCCCGATTCCTCGTACTCTCGAGATGAGCATGGCCGGGATCCGCGAGATGTCCACGATCCTCACACCGCCGGAAGAACGTCATCCGATCCTCACTTACGTCGGCGCGTATGCGGACAAGCAGGTTGCCGCGGCCATCCGGCGTGAACTTCTGCGCGACGGTCAGGTCTTCTACGTACACAACCGTGTCAGCTCGATCGACAAGGCGGCCAAGAAGATCCGTGAACTCGTCCCGGAGGCTCGCGTCGTCGTCGCGCACGGTCAGATGAACGAGGACACTCTCGAAAAGACCGTGCAGGGCTTCTGGGAACGCGACTTCGACGTGTTGGTCTGTACCACGATCATCGAAACCGGTCTGGACATCTCGAACGCGAACACACTGATCGTCGAACGTGCGGACTCGCTTGGCCTCTCGCAGTTGCATCAGCTTCGCGGACGCGTCGGGCGTAGTCGTGAACGTGGATACGCATACTTCTTGTACCCGGCCGAAAAGCCTTTGACGGAAACGGCATACGATCGGCTGGCAACGATTTCGCAGAATTCGGACCTCGGCGCTGGTATGGCAGTCGCGATGAAGGACCTCGAAATCCGTGGAGCCGGAAACGTTCTGGGCGCAGAGCAGTCCGGCCACGTCGCGGGTGTCGGGTTCGATCTGTATGTCAGGCTGGTCGGTGAGGCGGTCGAAGCCTTCCGGGCTGCAGCCGACGGCAAACCGATCACCATGGACGAGGGCACGAAGGAAGTCCGGATCGACCTACCGGTGGACGCGCACATCCCGCCCGACTACGTCACCAGTGACAGGCTCAGGTTGGAGGGGTACCGCAAGCTCGCTGCGGCAACTGATTCCGACGGCATCGCTGCCGTAGTCGAAGAACTGGTCGATCGCTACGGCCCACTGCCCGAAGAGGTTCGACGGCTGATCTCGGTGGCCAAGCTTCGACTGCTCTGCCGCGAGTACCAACTGGAGGAAGTCGCCGTCACCGGAACTCAGCTCAAGATCTCGCCGATGTCACTGCCCGATTCCAAGCAGATCAGGCTCAAGAGGATCTATCCGAGCGCGCAGTACCGGGCAACGACCGGGCTCGTGCAACTCCCGCTGCCTCGCACCGGCGGAGTCGGCTCGGATCGCCTGCGGGACGTCGAACTACTTCAGTACATCGCGGACTTCATCCTGGCGATAGACGGGCGCGCTGCCGGTGCCGTCCTGGTCGAGGCGTGAGCACACGGTGAACGAATCGCCCGTCGTCGTACTGCTCGATCCTTTGCGGCCGCATGTCTTTCCGCTGGAGGCGCTCCCGTTCCTGTCCGGCGCGATCGATATCGACCCGGACGTTCCCGACTCAGTACGCGGCGCACTGCCGGCCACGACGCCCGGCGCCGCGGTGACTGTGATGATGGACACCGCCGAGCCGAAGATCGAGGCGTTGTCTGCCGCTGGGGTAAAGATGATTCGCGCCGAACCCATTCACGGCGATCGACTGGTGGAAGCGGCGTCGATCATGGACCGGTTGTGGAATCGCGGCGGTTGGGAGTCGACCCAGACGCACGAGAGCCTCTCGGTTTACCTCGTCGAGGAGACCTATGAGGTACTAGACGCGATTCGAAGCGACGACGAGAGCGATCTCCGTGAGGAACTCGGCGATCTGTTGCTCCAGGTGTTGTTCCACTCGCGGATCGCTCAATCTCACGACGTTTTCGAATTGGACGACGTGGCCGGCGCATTGATCGCGAAACTTGTGCACCGCAGCCCGCACCTGGTCAGTTCCGGAGTGGTCGACATCGCTGAGCAGGAGCGGGCGTGGGACGCTTTGAAGGCTGCCGAGAAGGCGCGCGCGTCGTCCATGGACGGCATCGCTCGGTCGCAGCCGCCGTTGCTCCTCGCCGAAAAAGTACTGAGCCGGGCCGCCAAAGCCGGTGTGATCGAAAGCGCCGACGAAGCTGATCTGGAAGCTTTGATCGAACAGTGCCGACGCGCCGACACTGCACTCCTGGGCGCCCTGGACATGCTGATCGCCGACATTCGGATTCGTGAGGGAAGACGTTTCCAAAACGTGGAGGATTAGCCCACTTTGACGTAATTGCCCGGTAATCATCTGGCAACCGGGAAATAGCCTGGACTCGGTGAGTGCAGTTGAAACAAACCTAAGGTATGTTTACGTACGAAATGAGCAACACTGGGTCGTTTTGTCGCACGAAGTGGCCTTTGATCGGCAGTTATGTAGGGGGGTCCGATGACGGTTCGTTTCTGCACTGCGAGCAGCGAGGTACGGCAACCGGCGGGGTGTTGCCGTACCTGGAGGCTCGCAGTGGCTACCGATCAGCGATCCGCTGAATCCGTTCGACCCGCTGAAGTCATTCGAATGACTAGAAGGACTGATGGCAAATGAGCGTTCATGCTGAGGTGGAGAGCCGGTCGGCAGCATTGCAGGATTCCGCTCATGTCGGCACCGACTGGCGTCGGGCATACCGGAAGCGGATTGCCGTGAGCGATTCGATCACGGTTCTGTTCGTGATCGCGCTCGCACAGATCGGCAGCATGTGGCCGCATCCGATCGAGTGGCTGACACCACTCAAGGTGATTGCGTCTGCAGCGCTGGGAGGGCTGTGGATGATCGCGCTCGCACGCGGACGCAGCCGTCATCAGTCGATGCTGGGCGAGGGCAGCGACGAGTACGAGAAGGTGCTGCTCGCTACCGGCCAAGTCTTCGGAGTGGGCGCATTGGCCGGGATCATTCTCGGCGTAGGAATCGCGCGTAGCTATCTCATGATCGCACTGCCCGTCGGGCTCGCTGCGCTGCTTCTCGGGCGCTACCTCTGGCGACGCGACATTCGAAAGAAGCGTGCGAGCGGGGATTGCCGCAACTCGGTGCTGTTGGTCGGTGGACACGCGTCCGTCGTTGCTACTACGCGAGCCTTCGTGCGGGACTCCTCGGCAGGCTACGACGTTGTGGGAGCGTGCATTCCGCGTCGGGCGACCGCGCTGGACGATCACATCGTCGTCGACGGCGCAGCGGTCCCGGTATTGGGCAACGAGTTCGAGGTGGTCGAGGCGATGCGCGCAAGCGGCGCAGACACCGTCATCGTCACCGGAACCGAAGACCTCGGGCAGGTGGGCATACGCAAGCTGATGTGGGACCTCGAAGCCGAGGGCGTCGACATGGCGGTTTCACCGGTCGTAGCCGACGTGTCGAAGGCTCGCTTGATGTTTCGCCCGGCGGCAGGACTCCCGTTGATTCACGTTGCGCGACCGCGCTACCAGGGCGCCAACCGGCTTGCGCCCGCTGTTTTCGACGCGGTGTTCTCGATGCTGATGATCCTCCTCGTGGCGCCGGTCATGGTCGCCGCCGCCGCTGCGGTCAAGTTCACGTCGAAAGGCCCGGTGTTCTACAAGGCAGAACGCATCGGCCTCAACGGGAAACCGTTCCCTATGTTGAAGTTTCGTACCATGGTGGAAGGCGCCGATCAGCAGGTTGTCGATCTGATGGGGGACAACGAAGGCGCGGGAGGCGTGTTGTTCAAGATGCGGGAGGATCCACGAATCACGTCCGTCGGCAAGATCCTTCGTCGATTTAGCATCGACGAGCTACCACAGTTCTTCAACGTCATTCGCGGCGAGATGAGCGTTGTCGGTCCGCGGCCGCCGTTGCGGCGTGAGGTCGAGATGTACGACGACGAGGTTGCCCGACGCCTGCTGGTCAAGCCTGGTATCACCGGTCTCTGGCAGGTAAGTGGTCGCAGTGACCTCTCGTGGGAAGAATCTGTTCGACTGGACTCTTCCTACGTCGAGAATTGGTCTATCCTGCAAAATCTTTCGATCATTACTCGTACCGTCTCAGCGGTCGCGAAGAGCGACGGAGCGTACTGACTACGCGGTTGGTGCCGGCGCGGATATCCGCGCCGGGCACCCTCCTGTCAGCTGTCGAGCTCAACAATGCGAGAACAGATTCTTGACGTAGCCGGCAGATTGGTAAACGTAGTTGAATGCCCACGTCCCGATCGAGAGTTCCGGACGGCTTGCGACCATGACCAGTTCTCCTTGATAACACTGCGAAATGATGTGCCGCGCCCGCGAGATATGAGGAACGAAAGTCACGACGATGACAGTCTTCCATCCGTTGGCATTGGCCATTCTCTCGATTTCGAACCCCTCGCCCTCGGTGGTGGACGGTGACGGGACGAAACAGGCGACAGGGAAGTCGAACGTACCCTCGCAGATCGACCGCATCTTCTTGTCGTTGTCGCCGTAAGGATTCGAGAAGATCAGGCGTGGTGCGTAACCGTCTTTCATCAGTTGGATTCCGACCTCCTCGCGTCCGTCGTGTGCTCCGCCGAGGACAACGATAGCGTCAGCACTTCGTGGTGCATCGATCTTGGGTGAGACGAAGACGGGCCAACCCGCCGCCGCACCAAGGGCGAGGAGTGATAGAGGTATGCCCGCAATCTTCAAGGCCGATTTGATCTGTTTGATGGCCCCACAATACCTGGACCCAGGAGACGACGATGATCGGATGGCAACCACTTCGGACGGTGGCGGGGTTGACCGCCTTACGGGATGCCTATGGGCAGAACATGTCTGGACTCGTACCTGAGACCGGTGTGTATCTCGCTGACGACGGTTGGTGGATCGCTCTCACGGGTGCACCCGATCCCAGCTACAACCTTGCATTGGTCCATGGGGGTGATGTGCGGAAAAACACGGTCGCCGTTGTGGAACGAGTGCTCGCAGAGCGACTGCGCACCGTTGTCATGCTCGCCGGGGCGGGTCTGGATGCCGCGACCGTCCTCGCGGACGCAGGGTGGGTGTGCGTAGGTTCGAGTTCGCTGCGCGCGCTACCGAATTCTCCGTCAGCGCCGGATGCTGCGGTGCGGATCCTGGAAGATGGCGACCTGCGTTCAGCACGACAACTTGCGGAGGATGTTTTCGGTATCGATCGCGAATCTGCGACTCTGGTGTATCCGGAGGCGGCCCCCGACCGACCACGTGAGCGTTCAGTCGTCGGCCTGTTCGAACTCGACACGCTGCAGACCGCAGCGATGCTGTCGTTCGGTAGGCCCATCAGCACTGTGTGGGCGGCCGGCACCAGGGCGCAAGGACAGCGGCGTGGACATGGGTTGCGGGTCCTTCGGCAAGTGTCGGCAGCCGCATTCGAGGCTGTCGGCGACGGCGCCGTGTGTGGTCTCGCCAGCGCTGCCGGCAATGCTCTGTACGACGCGAGCGGAGCCGAAATCGTCGAGTACTGGCAGATGTGGTCGCGACCGCGATGGCTACTTGGTAGCTGACATCAGCCGTCAGGTATGTTTGTGTGCGTTCGGCAAACTTTTGGTTTCTTTCAGCTACGCTTCAACGCGCGATCCAGTCGGGGGTACTCAAGATGGCAGATTCGAGTACCAGGGATGCGGCGATACGTCGCGAACTCGGCGTTCCGCCCACTTTCGACCTGGTGAGGCATGCACGAAACCTTGCAAGAGTGTTCTTCCCCGCTCTTGTCATCGCATTGCTCGTCGGTGGGATTGTCTACGCTGTGCGGGGAAGCGCGACACCGGTGTATCAATCCGACATCGTCGCGGAGGTTCAGTCTGCCTCTCAGGTCGTCGTGACGGACGCGAACCTCGGCCAGTTGGTTGCCCCCTATGTCGCACTGGCCACCGATAGCGATGTGGTTGCCGCCATCCGCGGCCAGTTGAATAACGGGTGGACGACAGCGGATGTCTCGAGCCACATCTCGGTGACGCCGGGTACTTCTCCGGCATTGGTATTCGTCAAGGCGACTGCCTTCAGTCAGGCTGACGCGGACGCGCTGGCACGAATAGTCGTCGCCACCTTGAGCGACGCGCAGGCGCGACGCAATGCAGACACGCTGGATCGTCGTACCCGAGTTCTCACCGACGACATCGCTCGATTGAACGGGGACTTGGACGCAGCGCGGCGAGAAAGCTTGGACGAATACGAGACGCCCGCCGACGATCCGACTATCAAGGCGGATCTCGACGCGAGGCTGGAGCAGTTGCGCCAGTTGAGATCGACCGTATCCGGTTCCGACCGACTGCAGTTGCTTTCCGCCCCCGCGGGAACGGGTCTGCCGGTTGCACCGAAGCCACTCGTCGAGTCGGCGGTTGCGTTCTTGGTGGTCCTCATTCTCGCTGCCGAAATCCTCTCTGCCTGCCGGGGTCGATTCAGTTCGCGAGTGACCGACGCGTGGGCACGTCGAACGGCCCGGAAATACGGAGCCTCACTACTCCTGCAGCACTCCGAAGCCGCTGAGTTTCCACCGAACCTCGCGCTGACGATATGCCAGCGTGCAAGTCTCGGTGATCATGTCCTGGTGCTTTCGGGTGACGGCGTCCCCTCGACATCATGGGATGTTCCTGCGCACGTGCGATCCGGGGTCTCCCGATATTCGCTGAAGTCGGACTGGTGGAGCCGATTTGACTCCAATGGAACCGGGTTTGCCCTGGTTGTTGTCTCCGCACAGCAATCCAACCAACGGGAGATCGTCGAATGCCTCAGGGCCTTGGCCGAAGTCGATGTTGCGCGAACACTGGTACTCGTGGGTCCGTCTGCTCCCGAGCCTCTCCTCGACGTACTTACCCTCGCGGTGCTGCGTCGCAGACGCAGGCCCGCAAGTTCAGTGAAACTGGCGGCCGAGCCGACCAACTCGGCCACGAACTCACAGACCCCGTCCGACAGCGCCTGGGTGAAGTCCGGTGCGCCGCGGCTGAACGAGCCTTCCGTTGCCGTGCCCTACGGAATGGATACTTCCGACCTGGTTTCGAGGAGGGATCGCGCCAGCCTGGTGGATGCGAAAACGGTCAGTATTGCGAAGAAGAACCTGCCGAAGGGCACGGCTACGCCCAAGTCGAGCGCAGGGGTCGAGCTCGAAGAGCCGCAGGTCGTGCAGACTGTTGATGTCGAGGGGGCCGGAGTCGAGGCGTCCGTAGTGGAAACTTCCGGAGCGGAGACGACCAGCACTGATGCAACTGGTGTCAAGGCGTCCGGGGAAGCCGACGGCATCGACTCCGAAGCCTCGACCGAACGAATTATGTTGACCTCCAAGGATATAGCGGAAATTCGAAAGAGGAGGCAAAGAACTCGCGTGAGCCTTATACGTTCGGATTCAGCAGACGGACAGTCGGAATCCTGAAGGACCGGGCTTTCACTAGATCTTGGGTGTGCCGCACCCTCCAACTGCCTGTTTCACCGCCGCGAGTGCGGGTTTCGGAGTGTAGTTGATCGTGACCAGACCGAAGTTCTGTTCGATATCCGAAGTGTTGGTTCCGCGATCACGCATGCTGTAGATGAAAATGCGCTCGATGTAACCGAGCACCTTTGCTTGCGCGAATCCATCCGAGATGATGTTGGCCTGTAATTGCGGGCTGACGGCGGTCGGGCCTGTACCTGTCGGAGCTCCGAATTCGGTTGCCCAGACTTTCTTTCCGCTGTCCCCATTCTGCACCATCGATTCTCGCATCAGTCGGATCCTGTAGAAAGTGTTCCAATTCTGGGTGGACGAATCCGAAGGTAGCGCAGGCCAACTGTACGGATGGATCGAAAAGACATCGAATGAAGACTTTGCTCCTGCCGCGTACATACCCTTGAGATACGTGACCGGTGAGATGTCGGATCCGTTGTCGACGGCCGGTGCCAAACCGCCGTTGAGAATCTTTGCACCCGGTTGTACCGCACGGATACTTGCAGATGCGGCTTTCAGGAGTGCAGTGTAGGTGTTCACATTCGGCTTGGGGCGGAAGAATTGTGTCAGGTTCGGTTCGTTCCAAATCTCCCAAGTGCTGATTCTGTTCGAGTACCGTTGTGCTGCTTGTTGTGCAAACTTGGCAAACGCGGCCGGATCGGATGGATACCCGTGGGTATCGTTGACCCCGGCGACGCGAGCCCAAGCCGGCGTGTACGTAACGATTCCCAAGACGCTCAATCCTTGGAGACGTGCTCGATCGACGACGCGGTCGGTTGCGCTCCAATTCTGTTGGCCCTTGGTGGATTCGACGGCGGACCAATCGACGTCGAACCTGAGCCAGGTCGCGCCGGCATTCTTCATTGCGGTCAGTTCTGCATCGAGATCATTCTGAGAGAGACCGTTGAGTGGGGCGCCCGCGGCGATCCCTAAACCAACGGAACTGCACGTCGAGTTCGGGGTTGGGGTTGTTGTTGGAACTGGACTCGGTGCACACGCGCTCAATGACCCGACAGTCAACAGGGCGCAGGCGAGGGACAATCGAAGTCGACTCACGTCGACCACCTTCTTTCCACAGTGACTCGAAACCGGTGCGGGACAGACAAGTTGGAAGCCGAACTAGATGACCAATCCGACAAATCAAAGAATTGCATGAATTGGGTCACTTGGCACCAGTCTCGAAGTCGGTTCTGCAGTACTTCCGTCCGGTTGGGTGCTACTGCGAAATGCGCCGGTTGGTATTGTCCGATTTTCTCGGTGACTGTGGTCGAAAATGATCAATAGTTCAGAGGCATCCTCCAGTTTCGTTTGCATCTTGCAACACGGCCATAGAGGGCTTCGGTTCGAAGTCGAGATTCAGAAGGCCAAAGTTTTGTTCGCGATCACCGGGATCGGAGCCGCGGTCCTGGAGACTGTAAACGAAGACCTTCTGAACGAACCCGAGGCTACGTGCTTCGTTGAATCCGTCACGCAGTATCTCGGCTTGCATCGACTCGGTCACAGCGTCGAGACCAGTTCCTGTTGGTGCCCCGAATTCGGTCGCCCAAATAGATTTGGTCGAGTCGCCGTTTGCAACCATTGTGTCGTGCATCAGCCGCATTCGATAGAAAGAGTTCCAGTTTCGAGTCAACGGGTCCGAGGGCAGTGCCGGGTAGGTGTACGGATGCATTCCGACAACGTCGAAGTGTTGTCCAGCTCCATATTCGTAGATGTTCGCGAGGAACGTCGTGGGGCTTATGTCAGCGCCGTTGTCAGTTGCGGGGGACAAGCCACCGGAGACAATTGTTGCCCCCGGTTGCACTGCCTCGATTGCTACGCTCGATGCGGCGAGCAGCCTCGAGTAATACTCAGGATCCGGCGTCGGATTGAAGAATGTTTGGAGATTGGGCTCGTTCCAGATCTCCCATGACGAAATGGAATTCGAGTAGCGGGCAGCGGCAAGCGCCGCGAACCTACCGAACTCGTCCGGGTCGGCCGGACGGGTATGCGTGTCTGGACTCGTCGCTGCCGGATCTCTTGCCCAGGCAGGCGTGTAGGTGATGAGACCGAGAATCTCGAGCCCGGAAGATTTCGCGATGTCCACGAGGCGATCGGTTCCGGACCAGTCGAAGGCGCCCTCGGTACTTTCGATGGCGGACCAGTCGATGTCGAATCTGACCCACTGCGAACCCGATGATCGAATAGCTTCCACCGTTCGATCCATTTCGGCGTCACTCATTGCGGTATAGCCGGAACCAAGTGCGATGCCAGTATTGTCTGACGAAGGTTGAACTGCGCAAGGTTCGCCGGTTGCGGTAATCGAAGAATGGACTACCAATCCGACAATCAACAAGACCACTGCGACTGCGGCGACTCGACGCGCCTTAGCCATCGATGAGCTCCTTCAGCAGAGCCGGAAGATTCTTCTGGATGTCATATCGGTCCTCTACCTTCCGCCGGCCGATGCGTGACAATTCGGATCGTGCACTCCCGTCCTCCAACAGTCTCGTTATCTCGGCTGCGAGTTCTACTGAATCAGATGGCTCGACGAGCGATCCGGCGCCGTCCCCCAGCAGCTCGCTGGTGCCGCCGAGATCGGTTCCGACGACTGGCACTCCGATGCTCATTGCTTCGAGTGCTACGAGTGGGCCGGCTTCGGGAGAGGTGCTCGCAGAAATCGCGATGTCCCATCCTTTGATAGTTGCCAGTGAATCGACATATCCGAGAAATGTGACGCGACCCGCCAGATCCGGCTGCTGTGCGCGTTCACGAAGTACTTGTGCGTACATTTCGTCGCCCGGGAACGGAAGTCCGGCGATTTCGAGTTGGACGTCTACTGTGCGGGCGATGGCATCCATCAACACCAAGTGGCCTTTCCACGGCGTCAGTGACCCGATGATTCCGACAACTCGGCGTGCCGGTGATCGAACTTCCGTTACCTCAGGGGGAACTACAACACCAAGTCGTGACACCGAGGTGGGAATTCCCAGCGAAAGAACAGGAAGCGAGGTCGGTCCGGAGACGGCGACTGCTCGTCGGATCCCGGGTTTTGCAATCCGTACGACGATTCGTTGTTTTGTGCTCGAGAGAGTGTCGTGTACAAGCCACGTTGCACGTTGCGGTACGCGGCCGAGCCTGATCACCGGCAATGCGAACAGTGAGTTGACTATCACGGTCGAGCTGGCCGACTGAGCCCGAGACGCAATGATGCGCCCGGCAATTCGCCAATTCTTTGCAACTTCGAGAATCGCCAGGACGCGTGCCAGACCCCCTTCGCCTCTGAGCGACAGGGTTGGTAGCGTGACCGTTTCGAAGTCGACTGACGCGCGTGCGCGATCCCTCAGCGGCCCTTCCGGGCAAGCCAACGTTACCGTGAAACCCTGCTCGCGTGCCAAACGCATCAGTTGGAGCATGACCAGTTCGGCGCCGGAGATCTCTCCTGTGTGGCTGACGAAAATGATCGTTCGTGTCATTTTACTTCCCTGTCGGGTTTTAGCATTGCGAGTGGCGACTTCCCGCCCGCGAGCGATACAAGTGCATAGATTCCGACTGTCCCAAGTGGAGCGAGAACCGAAACGACTGGCCATGGCACGCCCAACCTTTCGACGCAGATCGTTCCTGCCACTGTGACCACCGCGCAGAGGGCGACGGCCGCTCCGAGCGGGAGCATCGGAAACATTCTGTGAACCGGCAGACTTCGCCGCACTACAATCCAGATTGCAACGAAAAGAAGCAGTTCGGTCGATACGGTCGCAACTGCCGCTCCGTTGAATGACATTCGAGGAATCAACGCGATGTTGACCACGATATTGAAGAGTAAGCCGCCCAATGCAATCCACGGATATATTCGATGCCGGCCGCTCGCAACCAGGATCATCAACCCCAACTGGGTGAGCATCGAGAAGCATGCGCCAAGCACCAACAGTCGCGTCGAGGTCCCTGCAATTGCGAACCGCTCTCCGTACAGAAAGGTGAGCACTCCGGTGGCAGCAGGCCAGAACGCGGCGATCGATGCGCTCCCGAGAACTGTCAGGACGATGAATGTTTCGCGGCTTCGTTCTCGGAACACTTCCACGCTGTCGGGCCAATATGACACGAGAAGTGTTGTTACCGGGGTGACTACGGTGATTGCGACGATTTGCAGAAGGTCCGCGAATTTGTACCCGATGGTGTACAAGCCGACCGAATCGAAAGTATCGAGCTTGCCCAAGAGCAGCACATCCACTTTGGACAGAAGCGTGACCAAAGCGAAGCCGATGCTCAAAGGGATTGCTTCGATCAGCATTTCCCGCCACCTACGAAACTGCGCTCGTGACGACGGCCTTGGCCCGGCGACGCCCTTTCGGACACCGCGCACTTTCACGACGGCCGCGACCACTTCGTTGATGACCGCAGGGATGACGAGAACGAGGAGGATCGGCTGCCACAAAACCGCGACGATGGTCGCGACAAGCTGGGCGAGTTGCCCGACGCCCTCGGCGATCGCGACATACGTCATGCGCAGGCGGCTCTGGTACATGACGGAAAGTGCATGGCTGGGAGTGGCAACGACAACGACCAAACCAGCGACCGCCGTTGCTTCTACCACTTCTGCGGGGTAGCGGAGAATCCAGACATAACCCACCGCGACGATGTATCCGAAAAGACCAAGGGCGACCCGTAGGGATATGAACGCGGTGGTGACCAGCGAAACTTCCCACGGATTGCACTCGACCAACTTCGCGAGCACCACTCGGCCGACGCCTAGATCGGTGACGACGGACAACAAGCCGAGCAATCCGAAGATGAGGGAGAACTGACCGAATTCGTCAGGGCTGATCGAACGCGCGATCAGAACCGAGCCGGTCCACCCCATCGCTGCCACTGCGATCCGGCTTCCGAGCATGATCGCAGTGCTTCGGCGTGCATCGTTCGCAGTCAAATCCGGAGCGGCCGGCCCGTGGATTTTCGTCTCTCGCTCGCGACGTTCCTTCTCGAATTTGTCGATAGCGGCCTGGCGCAATTCGGCGAACTCTCGCGGCGATACGGGCTCGGTGCCCGTCGAATTGCGATTCGTCATGAGCAACTCACACGCTCAGCCCTGCAGTGCGGTACGCGTCGACCGTGTATTCGGCTGTTCGGGTCCACGTCGATCGGGCCGCGACACGTGGCGCAGATATACGGAGTGCGGTGTTGACATCGTCGTCCAGGACGACTGAGCGAAGAGCGGCCAACCAGGAAGCCTTGTCGTGCTTGCGGACAAGCACGGCGGCGTTGTCGGCGAATTCGGTCAGTGCTCCGACCGCACTCGCAACCACTGCCGCGCCGCACGCCATGGCTTCGAGTGGCGGCAGACCGAACCCCTCGTAGTGGGAGGAGTAAGCGACAGCAGTTGCGGCGGAATAGAGTGCCGGAAGGTCTTCTGTCGCCACGTAACCCAATCCTCGGGCGGAACGGGGCGCGTCGGGGCCCGTCGAGCCGGAGCCCGCCAGCAGAAAAGGAATCGACAGCTCCGTGCACGCTTCGGCGACCAGAGCGACATCTTTTCGAGGTTCGATCGTTCCGACCTGCAGCACGAATCGCTCCGGTAGTTTCAATCGCCGCCGAACTTCGGTCACTGCAGCTTCGGTGGGGATCGTGGCCCAGGATGCGGGTGCCAGCGGCGTGACAACGGCATGCCGACCGCTCAGTGCGAATATTCGTTCGGCGGTGAAGTCCGATACTGCAATGACGACGTCGGCCTTGCGTAGCGCTGCGGACAGGAGTCGGCGTTCGCCAGCTGCTCGATATCGACTGAAGGCCCACGGAACGTCGAATACCGACATGTCGTGAAACGTCGAGATCTTCAGGCCGCCTTGCCCGATCGGGAGGTCGACGTCGAGGCTGTGGAACAAGTCGCTGCCCGCGACCGGCACCATCGCCCACGCTGCTCTGCGTGCTCCGGAGGCGACAGGGCGCGTCACGGCGCGCACTCCGGTTGGAATCTCATCGACAGCGTCGATTTGCACTGTTGCGCTGAGGTTCGTCGATTCGCTGATCAGTGGGGAGAGTTCTCGGAGTAGTTCGCGTGCATAGGTTTGGACGCCGCCCCCACCAGGTCGGAGTGCCATGGCTCCGAGGGTGATTCGTGATCGGATATCGCTTCTTTCTCCGAGTGGTGTTGAGTCAGTGCGCATCCCACGGTTCCAATCAGTAGCCAAAAGTAGAGGTCGAGGGGAAATATCTCGAAATATGTCGAGACGACAGAAGCGACCGCGGCCGCGACGATCGAGGCGCTGACACCGAGAGCCAAAGCGCCGTCCGAGCCGGGAAGCACACGCGATGCCCTCAGCGCGGACGCTCCGGAAGATATGAGGACCAGGACAAAAATCCACAAGCCGATCGGTCCGAGCTCGACTGCGACTTTCATGTAGTAGTTGTCGGGCTGATAGGGGATCAGCCCAAGTGTTGTCGCGGCCTTGATCGTCATCGTGTTGAGCATCGGTTGCGCTGCTTCCGCCGCCTTTGCCGCCGCGGATCCTGTTGCGCCCAAACCTTGCCCGAGTGGATGCACGAACAGCGAGCTGATTGTCGACGACCATCCGCTACCGCGTTCTTCGAGACTGTACGACGAGAACAGTGGTTTGACGATTGATGGTGGTGCCAACAGAAGTACAAAGGGAACGGCAGCGGCAGCCGCGCCGAACAACATCAAGATAGACCGATACTTGTATACGGCGATCCAGAGAAGCCCGACAGCCAACCCGATGTAGCTGGCCCGCACAATCGAGACTCCCATGCCTACGACCATGATCGGAGTTGCGGCCAGAAAGATAATGTTGCGCAGCCTTTTCGGATCTGCGAGAGCGACCGAAATGCCGACGATCAAACTCAGCATCACGAAGAGGCCGAACGCAAACGGACCGGTGAAAGTGCTGAAGCTTCGCAAGATCGAGCCGGTGATTCGAATCTGCTCGGTGTAGCTGTACCCGAGATCCACCAGGTATGCAGGCCCTACTGCTTGCTGAAGGAGTCCGATGACTGCTGTCAATATCCCCATGCCCATCAAGACGGACACGAGATGATCTCGGTCGTCCCGCGAGAACGGTGCGCGCCAGAGAATGACGGGTATCAAGATGTAGAAGTAGGTGATCTTTATCGATGTCACCCCGGCGATACCGGACAGAAGCAGTGCTGACGCGGAACCGAATGCTACCCAGGCTGCGGCAGCAGGCCACCAAGGCATCGAGGGGCGCTCTACCCGAAGGCGATTGGGGCTGACGAAGGTGCATCCAAACGTGAGCAGGAGCAACCCCTCCTTCCAACCGGCCATCGATGTCCCGCCGGGAATGATCGCCAACAGACCGTGGAGCGGAGCGAACAGTGCAACAAGCAGCAAGCCGCGTTGTGGTCGCTGGTAGATCGCAACGACGATGGGTACTGCGAAGATTGCAGCAACAATCATGAATGATGTGTTCACGCGATGAACCGGTTCGCATTCGCCGTGTGTGCCCGGGGAGCCGTCGCAATTCCGAATGCTTTCGCTATCGAAGAAATCGTCTTTGTTTGCACGATATTTCGGAGGTCACGATGGTAGGACGGGTGATCGCCGACCGGTGGCATGATCGCGTTGAACGTTTGTCCTCGGTGAGTCATCCGGGCAACGCCTTCGGGTCCGCGTTGCTGATTGAACCATGCGGCGTCCGCGGGGGAGAGGATGACGGTGGTATCCACCCCACGCTTGCAGAGTGCCTCCAGCATTACCTCAGGAACCTGCGTGATTCCTCTGATTCCCAGTAGCTTCCACGCTGAATAGGGGAGACGGGACTGCAGTACGCCTTTCACCCGTCCGCGGAGGGGAAGTTTCGTGGTTTCGGCACCTGGATCGATTCGAGGAGCCTCCGGCAAGACAGCATCCATCAGGGACTTCTTGCGCCTCACCGACCACAGAATCATGTTCACGAGTATTGTCGATCTCGCACCCATCTCGAGCGCCATGGACGCGGAGGTCCATGCCCCAGAACACAATCCGGTCATCACGAGGTTTCTCGGATCTGCGCCGAGTGCAGCAACGGCAGTACGTGCGTCCTCGTCTGCCGCGTGTGAATAGACCGACGTCGGATTGTCGGCGTCGATCGGGCCCGAGTCGCCGACCCCTCGTCGGTCGAATCGGAGACTCGTGACCGAGAGAGCCGCGGCCTCACGAGCGATGGTCACCCACGAGCGGCCAGGCCCGACTCGATGCTCGATTGCCGTAGTGAAGAACAGTAGTCCGCGCTCGGGAGGCGCATCGGTGGTCGATATGTTGCCTGCCTCGGATTCGGGAGAAGTTGCGGGATGCGTGCGGATCGCGAAGAGCTCCTGAGCACCGAATCGTTCCAACGTCTCGAACACCTCCTCGCCGACTTCGGTGATCGCGACGCGAGCTGTGGTGGTGATCGCGGGAGTGAACGCGGAGGAACTCGTGGGCGCGTGGCGATCCAACCACTGTGCGATTTCGCTGATGTGTGTGTAGGGGATGTCGACGTAGAAACTGGGAGGCGACGTGAACGCGTCGTGGTTCTCCAAGATCATCATCTCGGGATCAAGAGTTGCTGCGAGCCCGACGACAGCCCTGCTGTCCAGTACCGAAGACTTCACGGCCAGAAGGGTGCGTGGACGTCCGAGAAATGGTCCGGTGATGCGGAGACGTGACAGTTGGTCGGCGCATTCGGGTGCCAGCACGCCACCCATGATCGACACACGTGAGTCGGCGGGATCGTCCTCTCCGACGCTGATCGCGTAGAACGCACGTTGTTCCCTGAGGTAGTTGCGGCCGGTCAGAATTGGGTCCCACAGGACTATCGAGTTGACGGCTCCGCACTCCTGCAATGCCGACGCTGCCAGGAGGGCCCCAACTCTCAGTCCGACGATACTGACGGATTCCGCGCCCGCTCGTCGGACATAGTCCACAGCGCTGACGATGCTCTTCAGCCAGAGGGTGAGAGCGTCAGGATCGTCTTCGGCACCGGCCGAGTCGCCGACTCCCGCGTACTCGAAACGAAAAGCGGCCATACCCTGTGCCGCGAGTTTTTCGCCGAGAAGTCGCATGCCGCGATAGGTGTCGATGTGCTCCTTGCCCAGCGGGGGACACATGACCACGGCTTCTCGGACAGTTCCTGAAGAGGGCACGTGAACGAATCCGAGCAACGGCCTGTCTGCCGACCCGAACCACGTGGCCAGTTGAGTCTCGATGGTGATCACTCCGGTCAAGATCGGTTGCCTGTATGTTGCTAGTAAACATACCAGTAGTCTGTTTGGTGCCGATCCGGCAATCTCTAGGTTTGTGGAGCGCCAAAAAAGCGCATAGGAGTCCGAAAATGTCAGGTGTACTCGTCCATGAATGGATAGAGCGTTCGGGCGGCGCAGAGAAGGTGCTGGACGAGTTCGTCAACTGCTATCCGGACGCTGACCTGTATTGTCTGTGGAACGATGCTCCCGGGCGTTACTCGACAACCGATGTCAACGAAAGTGCGCTCGCTGCAACGCCATTGCGTCGTAGCAAAGCGCTCTCATTGCCTGTCATGCCGTTTACCTGGCGAGGGTTGGAGAACCGCGACTACGACTTCGCGCTGATCAGCTCCCACGTGTTTGCCCATCACGCAACATTCAGGGGGCAGTCTGCGCGATTCCGGAAATTCGTCTACGTGCACACCCCCGCCAGGTACGTGTGGAACCCCGAACTGGACGAGCGTGGAAACTCGCCACTCGCGAGGCTGGGATCACCCATTCTGCGCAAAATTGACCGCAAGAGAGCGTCGGAGGGGGCCTCGTTCGCAGCGAACAGCGAGTTCGTCAGTCGACGGGTTGAGCGTGCCTGGGGCGTGCAGTCACGGGTCATCCACCCCCCGGTGGACGTCGACCGGATCTCTGCCGTCGAGGATTGGCGGTCCCGTTTGAGCGAAAACGAACTTCAGCTACTATCCAGTTTGCCCTCACCATTCGTTCTCGGTGCCTCGAGGTTCATTCCGTACAAGCGTTTGGACTGGGTGATCCGGGCAGCCGAGCGGGCCGGGACGGCTGCTGTCATCGCAGGGTCGGGCCCGGAAGAGGATCGGCTCCGCGCGATGGCTGACTCTGCGTCGGTTCCCGTTCGAATTGTTGGTCGCCCCTCGGATGCGTTGCTTTTTGCGCTGTATCAGCAGGCACTCGCATACGTCTTTCCGGCGATCGAAGACTTCGGAATCATGCCGGTGGAGGCGATGGCTGCGGGTGCGCGCGTGATTACGAACAGCATTGGTGGAGCTTCGGAAACCGTGACACCTGGTGTCGACGGACTCCATTTCCACGACGACAGTTGGGAATCGGTGGCCGAGTGCATCCGAGATGTCGCCGCGGTGGATGTGAATGGTGCACGCTCGTACGAGAAGTACTCCGTGCGCAGATTTCGTTCCGAGATCGCAACCTGGACCGGTGTTCCGGTGTTCGGCTACGCGAACAGTGTTTCGCCCCAGTAGTGTCCGTCGGCGAGACCGCCGGGGCACGCGAAGACGGCAGAACCGACGTGTTGGATGTATTCGTTCAGCGCATCGTGTCGTGAAAGGTTCTGCTGCATCGGAACAAACTGCTCGACCGGATTCCGGCAGTACGCAACGAAGAACAGTCCCGCGTCCAGGTGGCCGAAGCCGTCGGAGCCGTCGGTGAAGTTGTATCCGCGGCGCAAGATCTGAATCCCACCGAGTTCCTCGGCAGAGGCCAGGCGCACGTGTGAATCCTCCGGGATGACGAAGTCGTGGCCCATTTTGGAATCGAGATCGAGTTCGTCGAACTCGTCTTTGCCGCCGAGTGGCGCTCCGCTGCGTTTGGAGCGGCCGATGACAGCTTCCTGTTCCTTGAGTACTGCGCGATCCCACTGCTCGATCAGCATGCGGATTCGTCTGGCGACGAGGAATGAGCCGCCTGCCATCCAGGCCTGATCGTCAGTGGGATCAACCCAGACGTGCTGGGCGAGTGCGTTTGGATCTTCCGCCTTGATGTTGGCTGTTCCGTCCTTGAACCCGAACAGATTTCGTGGTGTCGCCTGCGTCGTCGAGGTCGAGGACGTTCGCCCGAACCCGAGTTGTGACCACTTGACCGACGCGGTCCCGAAAGCGACTCGCGCGAGGTTGCGGATCGCATGGACGGCAACCTGGGGATCGTTGGCGCACGCTTGGATGGCGATGTCGCCCCCGCTGCGATTCGGATCGAGGTTGTCCGCGCGGAAGTGGGGGAGATCGAGCAGGGCAGCAGGTTTCTTGTCTGCGAGCCCGAAACGGTCGTCGAAAAGTGACGGTCCGAATCCGATGGTCAGGGTGAGTTGCGACGGCGCGAGATCGAGTGCCTCACCGGTATCGCTCGGTGGCGCGTACGGACCGTCGCCGGTCGCTCCGTCCTCGGTTGCTTCCTGACCCGCCGTCATTCGTTCGGCCATCGCCGTCCACGTCTGCAGCAGCGTGATCAGTTGGTCGCGCGACTTCGTCGTCACATCGAAAGCGACGAAGTGCATGCGATCCTGGGCCGGCGTTGTGATGCCTGCTTGATGCTCGCCGCGGAATGCCACCACGTCTGCGTGATCGGTGCCGGAATTCTCGTCGGCGGTCACCCGCCCGATGACGGCACCGGCACCGGCCAGGACGGCGCCGGCCCCCACGGCGCCGAACAGTCGGCGCCGTGAGACCGCATGCGGTGCTGCGTTTTCCGCAGCGGGTGTGCCTTCTGGTGAATCAGTCATCTACTGTCCCGCAACTACTTCCTGGACCTGGCTGACCTCGGCGGACAGAGCATCGATTTTACGCGAGAGTTCCTGACGCTGCGCCTCGGTGACGGTGTCGTAGTACACGAATCCGTCGCCGACGCGGAACTGCGCCAGAGCGGCGTCGAGGTCGGCGAATCGGTCAGCGATGCGCTGGGCCAGCTCGGGATTACGTTCCTGCAGAATCGGGTTCAGTGCCGCGATCGCCGCTTGCGAGCCGTCGACGTTGGCCTGGAAGTCCCACAGGTCGGTGTGCGAGAAGATGTCTTCCTCTCCGGTGATCTTGGAAGTCGAGATCTCGTCGAGCAGTCCTTGGGCGTCGCCGGCGATCTTGGTTGGATCGATCGTGTAGTCCTCGGCGTTCACCTGGTCGGCAAGATACTGAATGTCTTCGAGCAGTTGATCGGCGACTGCGTTGGTATCCGGCTGAAGTCCGGTGACCCACAAATCCTTCTCGAGGCGGTGGAATCCCGTCCAGACTTGACCGGGCTCCAGATCCGCTTCGCGCAGGTCCAGCTTGGGGTCGAGTTCGCCGAAGCTCTCGGCTTCGGGCTCGATGCGCTCGTAGTAGGTGCGTGCGATCGGGAACAGTGCCTTCGCCTGGTCGATGTTGCCGGACTGGACGGCGGCGACGAACTGAGCTGCGGTGTCCTGCAGTGCGACGATCTGGCTGCGAATGTACCGCCGGTAGCCGTCGGCAGCTTCGGCGAGTTGTCCGCTCTCGTCGGTGGCCGCCTGCGAATCGCCCGTGACGACGAAGTCCTGGCGGATGCCGGTTCCGACCATGCCCGGCTTGCACGCGAGTTGATAGGTCGCAGCCTCGGGGAGAGAGACGATCAGCTGCCGGGTAAGGCCGGGGCCGATGTTCTCGACTTCGCCCATCGCTCGATCACCCTCGGCGAAGACGTAGAACTCGGTGACCTTCGAGCCGTTGTTCGTCACCTGGAACGTCGAACTGCCAGTGGTCCCGGTGGTGGCACTGACGTCACACGAATCGTCGGTGGCCGTGACGACGATGTCGCCGTCGCTCGCCGTCGTCTTCTCGGTGCACGCGGCGAGGGAGAAGGGAAGTACCGCAGCCGTGGCCAGTACGAGGGTGGATTTACGCATGTCGGCAATGCCTCTCAGGATTTTTCGGGAACGTGTGTGTCGTGCGCAGGCGGGGCCGTCGGCTCGGTTGGCTTCGACGGAAGGGGACGCAGGAAGAGTGCTAGGACGACTACGAGGTAGACGACCCACGCGACGGCTTGCAGGACCGTCGGATCCGGGCGGAAGTTGAAGATTCCGGCGAGGACGGTGCCGTACCAGGTCGACGGGTCGTAGCCGGGCGTCAGGTTGAACGCGAGATTCGAACCGCCCGGAAGCACATTTCCGGTCTGTAGAGCGCGAACACCGTACGAGAGGATTCCGGCGGCGACGACGATGAGGAAGATCGCCGTGTACCGGAAGAATGTCGTCAGGTTGAGACGGAGGGCGCCGAAGTACATGGCGACGGTCAAGACGGCGGCCAGGAGAATTCCGAGGAGCAGTCCGACCAACGGCCAGGAGCTGCCTGCGGTGTTCTCGGCGTATCCGACCATGAGCAACGCTGTCTCGACGCCTTCACGACCGACCGCGAAGAACGACAGCGACAAGATGGCGACGGGGCCGGCGATCAACGCCTTCTCCATCCCCGCTTTCAGATCGCCGGAAATGTTCTTCGCGGCCGTGCGCATCCACAGGACCATGATCGTGACGATGACGACGGCGACCAGGGAGGCAACGCCCGCGATGATCTCTGCGGTCAGGCCGTCGACCGTCGACGTTCCGTAGTGGATCGCGAAAAAGATGATCGCCACCATCGCGACGGCGATGGCGACGCCGAGCCACACCCATTTGAGTGCGTCCCTGCGCTGAGCCTTCACGAGGTAGGCAGCGAGAATCATCACCACGATGCCCGCTTCGAGGCCTTCGCGCAGACCGATCAGGCCACTGCCGAATAACTGGGTGGCAACTGATGGTGTGCTCGCGGCAGCGAGTACCGACACGGGCACGGGCGACTCCTGACTGAGTGAGTGCGACAGCTTCTGACGAACTTATGAGGCTAGGCCAGCCTTAACTCAGAAGAAGATACTCCACAATCGGTGGTGAACCACGCCCTGACCTGTACTTTTGCTGTTCTTTACCAATGGGTTCGGGAGTACTTCGCTCGCATGTGGATGATGGAAGGGTGTACCGAACTCCCGCAGCCCGCAGAAGTCCCCGGCGTCTCTCGAGAGTCGTAGCCGCAGTAGCTGCCGGAACAGCCTTGCTGGGCGCAGGCATCGTGGCGTGTGGATCGAACGAACCGAAAGTAGCCATTCCGGAGGGCATACCCCCAGGTACAGGCTCTCCGACGCCGCCGATCGACATCAATGCCCCCGGCCGCAGTGCTGATCAACTCGCCGACTGGGCCGCGGGATTGTCGGACGACATCGGGATCGGGACGACGGCACTCGAGGCATACGGGTACGCCGCTGCGGTCATGGCCGAGACGCTTCCCAGCTGCGGAATCGGGTGGACGACATTGGCCGGTATCGGCAGCGTCGAGAGCCGCCACGGGACCTACGACGGTTCGTCGGTCGATGCGTTCGGCCAGGTCGCCCCGGCCATTCGGGGAATCCCTCTGGACGGTGGCCCGGGAGTTGCCGAGATCCCCGACACCGACGGCGGGGCGATGGACGGCGATCCAGTGCACGACCGTGCGATGGGGCCTATGCAGTTCATCCCTGAGACGTGGCTCAAATGGGGAGTCGACGCCAACGGCGACGGCCGGGTGGACCCGGACAACATCGACGACGCTGCCCTCACCGCCGCTCGTTACCTGTGTGCACGCGGGGGAGACCTCACTGCCGCTGCCGGGTGGCAGCAGGCGCTCATGGCGTACAACCTCTCGGGCGACTATCTCGCGCTCGTTCGTGATCGTGCGTCGGCGTATTCAGTCGGGGTACGGCCGGACTGACGGCGATCGATCCGCAGGTCGGGCCCGTGACCGCGCGTCGATAAAGAAGCCTTCGGCCCGTGCGGTTAGGCTGTGTGCTGGCACTACAGAGGTGCTGGCACTGCAGAGGCCCAGCCGCGATCGTGGTCCTCTTTCGACCGGAGGGGTCGGAGCCCAAGTGTCAAGCACGCAGAGCGTGCCCCAATGCGAAGCCCATTCGAAGGAGAACCACACAGTGGCCAGTATTGAGCAGGTCGGAGCTCGCGAGATCCTTGATTCACGTGGCAACCCCACGGTTGAGGTCGAGGTTCTGCTCGAAGACGGAAGTTTCGCCAGGGCTGCGGTGCCGTCCGGTGCTTCCACCGGTGAGCACGAAGCCGTCGAACTGCGCGACGGTGGCGCACGCTACGGCGGAAAGGGCGTCGAGAAGGCCGTTGAGGCTGTGCTCGGCGAGATCGCTCCGGCCATCATCGGTATCGACGCAACCGAGCAGCGCACGGTCGACCAGGCGCTGCTCGACGCAGACGGCACCCCGGACAAGTCGCGTCTGGGCGCAAACGCTCTGCTCGGTGCCTCGCTTGCCGTGGCTCGCGCCGCTGCCGAGTCCTCGGGCCTCGAGCTGTTCCGCTACGTCGGTGGCCCCAACGCTCACGTTCTCCCTGTCCCGATGATGAACATCCTCAACGGTGGCGCGCACGCAGACACCGGTGTCGACGTCCAGGAGTTCATGGTTGCTCCCATCGGCGCACCGAGCTTCAAGGAATCGCTGCGCTGGGGTGCCGAGGTCTACCACTCCCTGAAGTCGGTCCTCAAGGAGAAGGGCCTCTCCACCGGTCTCGGTGACGAAGGCGGATTCGCTCCCGACGTCGCGGGCACCAAGGAAGCACTCGACCTCATCACGATCGCCGTGAACAAGACCGGCCTCAAGCTGGGCACCGACGTCGCGCTCGCTCTCGACGTCGCCGCCACCGAGTTCTACACCGACGGCACCGGCTACAAGTTCGAGGGCAAGAACCGCACCGCGGCCGAGATGGCGGCGTTCTACGCCGAGCTCATCGACGCCTACCCGCTCGTTTCCATCGAGGATCCGCTCGACGAAGACGACTGGGACGGCTGGGTCGCACTCACCGATCAGATCGGCAACAAGGTCCAGCTCGTCGGCGACGACCTCTTCGTCACCAACCCCGAGCGCCTCGAAGAAGGCATCGTCAAGGGTGCGGCAAACGCACTCCTGGTGAAGGTCAACCAGATCGGCACTCTGACCGAGACCCTCGACGCCGTCGATCTCGCTCACCGCAACGGCTACAAGACGATGATGAGCCACCGTTCCGGCGAGACCGAGGACACCACCATCGCCGACCTCGCGGTTGCCGTCGGCAGCGGTCAGATCAAGACCGGTGCTCCGGCCCGCAGCGAGCGCGTTGCCAAGTACAACCAGCTGCTGCGTATCGAGGAGAACCTCGGCGACGCAGCACGTTACGCCGGCGAGGTTGCGTTCCCGCGCTTCGCTTTCGAGGCCTGACGGAAATCTAAGATTCAGTAGTGTCTGCACAGCGCGGTAAGCCACGATCCCCCGGCGGAAGTCCGGGGGGTCGTGGTTCCCGTCGTGGGGACACACCGTCGCGTGCGCGTCGTGACAGCGCTCGACGCCCACGCGCGTCGGAACCGGCATCTTCGGTCGATCCGGCAGCAGTTGATTCCGCTGCGACAGACCCCGCGCAACCGGGGGTCTCCGCCGAGAAAGCGTCGGCGCGTGGGTCGAAGTCGGCCCGGGGGAAGAGCGGAACCAACAAGTTCTGGTCTCGGCTTCCGAAGTCGGACAACACCATTTTCGGCTTGTCCACCAGTCGGGCCGTTGTGCTCGCGATGGTTGTGCTCATGCTGGCGCTGACACTGGCAGTGCCGCTGCGTACGTACATCAGCCAGCGTTCGGATGCCGCGCAGGTGGCGGCCGAACGTCAGGTGCTCGAGGAAGAACTGCGAAAGCTGCAGGGCCAGAACGCGCGCTTCGACGACCCTGCGTACATCGAAGCTCTTGCACGAGAACGCCTTCGGTACGTCAAACCGGGCGAGACCCCGTTTCAGGTTCAGCTTCCCGGCGACTACAAGGAACCCGAGAAGAAGCAGGAAAAGGAAACACCGCTGACAGGTCCGTGGTATCGCGATCTGTGGCAAACGATTTCGGAACCGCCAGTGGTTCCCGAGACGACGACACCGGCCCCGATGCCGTTGGCGCCGATAGAGCCAGAAGAACAAGGAGTACCCACCGGGTGAGCAACACGTCCGAAAATTCCCCACAGGTTTCACAAGCGGATCTCGACGCCGTTGCCGCTCAATTGGGCCGTGAGCCACGCGGAGTGATCGAGATCGCGTACCGCAGCCCGGACGGTCAGCCCGGCGTCGTCAAGACTGCCCCCAAACTTCCGGACGGAACACCGTTCCCGACGCTGTACTACCTCACCGACCCGCGACTGACTGCCGAAGCGAGCCGTCAGGAATCCGCCGGCGTCATGCGTGAAATGACCGAACGCCTGACCCAGGATCCGGAACTTGCCGCGGCCTACCGACGGGCATACGAGTCGTACCTTGCCGAGCGGGACGCGATCGAATCTCTCGGAACCGACTTTGCCGGTGGCGGGATGCCGGATCGCGTCAAGTGCTTGCACGTGCTGATGGCGCATTCGCTTGCCAAGGGTCCCGGCGTCAATCCGCTCGGTGACGAGTCCGTTGCCTTGGCCGGCCACGGAAAGCTCCGCGGAACTGCAATTCCCGCGGACTGGCCTGGCATCGACGACGCCGACACCGCCGACCGGTGACTCGCCGTGTTGCCGCAGTCGATTGCGGTACCAACTCCATTCGACTGCTGATCGCCGACGTCGGCGCCGACGGCCGTCTGGTGGATGTCCGGCGCGAGATGCGCGTCGTGCGACTGGGTCAAGGTGTTGATGCGACAGGGACATTCGCGCCCGAGGCCATCGAACGCACCCGGGTCGCGCTGGTCGAGTACGCGTCGATGATCGCCGATGCCGGAGCAACCGCCGTTCGGATGGTCGCGACGTCGGCTACTCGCGACGCTGCGAATCGGGAAGACTTCTTCACGATGACGCGGGACGTGCTCGGTGCGGTGATTCCCGGATCCGGAGCGGAGGTGATCACCGGCGACGAAGAGGCGCGACTCTCGTTCGGTGGTGCTGTGGGAGAACTTGATCCGTCCGAGGGCCCCTTTGTGGTAGTCGATCTCGGCGGCGGGTCCACCGAAGTTGTCCTCGGCGACGCGTCGGGCGTCCAGGCTGCGTACTCCACCGACATCGGCTGTGTGCGCGTCACTGAGCGGTGCCTACCGTCGGATCCGCCTACGGCAGAGCAGGTTTCCGAGGCGACGGCTTTTGCGACCGCGAAATTGGCCGAGGCATTCGAGGCCGTGCCCGTCGAGAAGGCTCACACCTGGGTGGGTGTCGCTGGAACCATGACGACGCTGGCCGCGATTGCTCAGGAACTTCCGGAGTACGACGCCGAGAAGGTGCACCTGTCGAGGATTCCGTTCAAGCAACTTTTCGAGGTGTGCGAGCGACTTACCGCCATGCCTCGGGTTGATCGCGCCGCCTTCGGCCCGATGCATCCGGGGCGGGTGGACGTCATCGGCGGCGGAGCGATCATCACCACGGTGCTGGCTCAGACATTCGAAGCCAAAGCCGGGATCACCGAACTGGTTGTCAGCGAACACGACATCCTCGACGGCATCGCGATGTCGATAGCTCAGACCCACCCGATAGTCTGATTCCCGACGCACCCGACCAGTCGGGTGCGTCAAGGCCCCCATAGCCCAATTGGCAGAGGCAACGGACTTAAAATCCGTCAAGTGTCGGTTCGAGTCCGACTGGGGGCACAAGAATTGGATATTCGAACATGTAGTTCAGAGGCGTTTTCTGGTAGCTAGTTCGAACGCTCACGCAGTCTCTGTCCACAATTTGCCCACAACTGAATCCAACTTCGCCGCGACTGCATTCAGGTCGTCGTCGAAAAGGTCGGCGTAGACGTCGAGAGTCATGGCTGCACTCGTGTGCCCGAGCATCTTCTACTGCCTTCACGTTCGCGCCGGCGGAGATTGCCAAGGAAGCGGCCGTGTGCCGGAGGTCGTGCGCGGTGACGCGAGGAAATGGGGGAGTTGTCGGGTTCTTACCCTCGGCTTCGCGTGCGGCAGCGGCAGCCTTCCTGTCATCGAGCTACAGCTCCACTGAGCCAGGAGTCATTCCTTGTCGTGCGCCCGCGGACCTTTCCGTTGTTCGGTCGAAACATCTGAGCAGAATTGAAAACTGTGCTGTCATGGCGAACTTGTTTCTGAACTTCGGCATGACACCTCTCAACGATGGCCCACTCAGACCGCTGGATATCTCAAGGGGACATGGCCGTCAGAGGTTTGTGTCGCCGACCTCAGGTCGGCGTACTAGTCACACTCCGCGCGGCTATGGCGGGGTCATACCTTAGTGCCTTGGCATCGCTAAGCCGTCGCGACAAGGCGCTTCTATTTTTCATGTCGACATTTCGCCTGTCGGCCGGGCCTTGGGGGTGTTTGCCGTATCCGCCGGGGCTGTTCTCTGTTGTCCGAGAATCATCGCGTGCAGCAATCTGTCAGCATCATCCGAACCGGGCTTTTCGGTCTGCATGCGGTGAAGGCCCCACCGTTTGGTGGGGCCTTCGGATGTAACAGCTGGTTAGCGTGAGAAGGCGGTGAAGTCGCCCTTCCAGACGATCGACCCGATCGTCACCACAGCGGGATTCAATTCTGCGATGTCGACGTCGTAGGCATATTTCACGGTTTGTCGGGATCCTGGTGGAATCGATCCCTTAACACCGTCGCCGAAACCATCAGAAATCGAGAACTGCGATTCGGCAGGCAACCCAGCCTCCCCGTACGTCAGGGTAGGGGTTGGGAAGTTGTATCCCTCGAAGATTTCGTCGCTGCCGTTGTTGAGCTGAAGTGTGAAAACAGTGAGCGGCCCGTATGACGATGACTGTTCGGTAGTCACCGAGAGGATGCTGGTCTCGATGCCGTAGTTCTTCGAGACACCAATTTCATTGGGTGCGAGAACGCCACTTCCGGGTTTCGTGGTCGTGGCGGCTGCCGACGTTGTGGCTGCCACTTCGCTGGCAGAAGTGGAAGGCATGACCGGCTCGGATACCGATTGCGGTTCGTTCTTGCTGCAACCTGCGAGGACCAGCGCGCCGGCTAGGGCGGCGATCGTGAGAGTCTTCTTCATCGCAAATGCATACCTTGTCTGAATTAGTAACTCGGAGGCGGTGGGGGAGTCGCAGATGGCTGCACGTGGGAGGTCCACTGGGCGCCGTCGTACCACCGGATGTAGCCAGGGTTTCCGGGGTCCGGATACCAGTTCGCGGGTGTGGTGTTCGGACGCAGTTCCTCGCGAGTGTTCGCGTGGTTAAGTGCCGCGAGTTGCTGACGCTGAAGGTCTAGATTCACGCCCTGCTGAACGACCTGAGCGCGTGCAGCATTGCGGGTCTGCTTCGTGTATTTCGCGGTGCGCTCCTCGGTATTGCGGAACGGAACGACGCCTGCAGTACTGATGCTGATGGTTTTGCGGATGATGCCCATTGCCCTGGGTCCTCTCAACAGATCGGTGACAAATACATACCAGACCGTCCGGACACGCGTGAAGGTGTATGTGGAAATACTATGGCCGGTGCTCTGAGTTTCAATCGGTGTATGGCCAAAACTGAACCGATTGTTATCTCGCCTCGCCGGCTATCGTCAGCGAACTTCGCATGATCCTCACGCGCCTCGCGATCGACAAACTTGCGTTGAGCAGACAACCGGACGTCACCGAGCCAGTAGACCGTGACGTCATAACTCCGCGTCTACTCACCGCCGTTCAAGCTGGCGAGTTCCTCGGGGGGACCAGACAACCGTTCGAGAGCTATGGCGAGATGGCAAGTTGAAGTGTGTCCGCATCGGGCGGGGGGAGGAAGGTGTCGACTGTCGAACTGTGGCGCTATATCAAAGAGCATGAGCAGTTTGACCACGATCACTGAATTGATCACTGACGTTGGTCGCATCAACCCAACTGTGGCTCTCTGTGGTCTCTGCCCACATTGTTGCAGTAAGGACGTTCGAGTTGAGGTAAGATCAGGCGGGAAAAAGTAAGGTGCACAAGAGATTTCCTCTAACCTGCATGCCCAGAACGGTTCGAGTCCGGCTGGGGGCACAGTGAAATTGCTGGTAGAAGGTCCGTGATCCGTATTTGTCGGAGGGTGAAATAACCCGCACGCGATCGAAAAACCACCCGCATCGAATAGGGGTCCGAAACGATCTGGTACTAATCAGCTTATGAATCAGAACCAGAAGGCAGTGATCAGCGGACTGTGGACAATTGCAGGTTGCGTCACGGTAATCGGTATCGCCCTCCTTTGGTGGGATGGAAACCACATGACCGAAATCTGCACCACGCGAGGCTATGATCCATGCGTCAACATCATGAACATGCGCGGCGCGTATCTACTTGTCGCCGGACTGGTAGCGATTGCAGCGACTTTGGTCGCTGAACGGCAACTACGAAAAGATGATGAAATCGTGCCACTTATCAGCTGAATGTTCAGCCGTTCTCTCGGTTTCTTCCGCCCGACGACTCAAGCGAATCGAGGAATAGCAGTGACGGCGTTATACCTTCCGCCGTTACGGCCTCAATCGGCGATCGCCGCAAAGTTCTGACCGCGCAACGCCGGGCTCCGCTCTGCGTCCTGCTAGCTCGGTGCCGTGAGTGCCAATGGACTGGCCAGTCGGGCACGACAGCCGCCGCAAGTTCCAAAGGTGTTCTTAAAATTCTCTCATTTACTGGACTGACATTCGATGACGCCTCGGTGCCGCGCCATCGGCAGCCAGGGGCGTGCGCTGGAGATTCCACTTCTAAATCACGGTCGGTTCCGGCTATCTGAACGAGTCGATATCGGAGCGCGCCCACTTCTACCGATCGGTCGAGTATCCCGGTGCAGGAAGAATCATCAGTTGGAATACACGGTCATGAGTGGATCGAGTCGAAGGCTTTCGAGACGAACAAAGTCATGAGAATCGTACCGTAGAGCACGTCGATGCGGCTCGATTCGTCGACGATATTCTGTTGATCCACATTGAGTTCGTCGCTCAGTATCGTGGTCTCGATAATTGAATCACATAGCCAACGAGTAGTTGCGCCTTGGTCAGGTCTAATTTTTTCACCCATGAGTTTGCTGTACGCGATTGCGAGTTCGCTAAGCCATCAGGATTTGTCGCGGCCTGATATTCTGGATCTTCGTGCGCTGCGTCACTGGCAGGCCCGCAGAATTCGGGTCCCAACTCAATGTGGTCGTTGTGCCCTAACTGCAGTGAGTAACGGTTCGAGCCCGACGGGGCGCAGTCCAACATTCAGTGAGGTATTGAAAACCCCGCTCGTCCTCATGCGGACGGGCGGGGTTTTCCGTGAAGCAACGACTGCTCACCAAGTGGCTACTGGGCCCAGACAGTCGTCCCTGCAGGCGCATTCAGTGTGTTGACGAGGTCGATGCCGGCTACGACAGCCGCGCCGCCGCCACCGAGGATCGTTCCGGCGACACCGCCGATTCCGGCTCCTGTTGCGAGACCACCCAGGCACAGTGCCGCAGCGACGGGGAGTCCGACGATGGTCAAGCCCAGCGGAGCACCGACAGCGCAACCGATTCCGGCGCCGACGATGGTGCCGAGCAGGCTGCCGACCTGAGTGCCGAGACCGAGCTGACTCTGGAAGTGCGCAATCGCCCGATCATTTTCCTCGGGTGACGCTACCGGCGTCCATTCCTTTGCCGCAGGAGCACTCTCGGGTCGAGGTGTTGCCTTCGCCGAATCGGTGATCGGTGTCAGTGTGAGGGTCTTACCGTCTTCACTGATCGTGCGATCGAAGGGGAACTGCAGATCCCCGAGGTTGTATGCGAGAGGCAGGGAAACAAGGTCGGCTCCCTTGCTGTCCTGCAAGACGACGGAGTGGCCGTCGCCGGATACCTTGAACAGCCCGGCGTCGATAGTGGTGACGATCGACTTGTCGACGATCTTCGCTTCGTAATTCACGTCGGTCGACGGATCAGCTGATGCGATCCCTGTTGATGCTCCGACTGCAGCGACCGCTAGAGCAGTCACAGCCGCCTTCTTGAAGAAACCCATAGTTCAACCCCGTGTTCGCCTGCGTGTGCTCGCAGAAACTCGACAACTTCGGACATTGGTAAACCCCCGACAAAGCCTTCGTATTAAAGCAGACCGAAGTGACAGAAGGGATAGTTGCGCTCGGGCTGACCGGAAGCGGCCGGTGCAATCGAATTTGCAGTGTGCAGTACCAAGGCATCGAACGTGTGTGCGAAAATGTGGAGGTGCGGCTAACCGAGCGATCCCCGGACCGCTGCCCGAACGGACACCCGCTGACGGCCAATACGTGCCTCGTCGGCTGGGAGGTGTGCGGGTGTGCCTCGACCGAGAATGGCGGGCATCGGACCCATTACTGCAGGCGCTGCGGTGAAACTGTCCGGACGCCAGAGTGCGTCGGCGTGGATCCGCAGAAAAGTCGATGGAGTTGAAGGGGTGCCCTGCCTGCTTGGGTGGGGCAACCAGGCAGGGCAGTGGTTGGCCGTCCCTCTCAATACCGACCTACGGCGAACCATTGGCGTTGAAGGTACCCACAGTTCGTGACGCGCGCCACTTACGTACCAGTACCTTCGTTAGCCGAGGTCAGTGGTGGCGACGACGGAAGTCACCGACGTCCCCGCGGGGACGTGGTTCATGGAGAAATCGCGGTCCCGGTCAGGGTTGACGACGCTTGCCAGCAGGAGCATGGCGGCGACAAAGAGAACTCCCGCGGTGAGGTAGGCGATTCTCACGGGCAGGCGCGGGCGTCGGTCTGAATTCGTGGACATTCACGTTCTCCATCGGTACATGTTGGACGAACGCTTAGTTTAATGATCAACTAATAAAAGGGGTCCGAACAGTGACGCAAGATACGAAAAGACCCTCGATCTCGGGGGAAATCGAGGGCCTTTCCGGTCGAACGTCGGTGTCGCCAAGCACATAGCGTCACCGACCCACTATCGGTGTCGAGCGTGACCCCTCATGTCCGACCCCACTTCTCGACACTATCCAGTAATTTGCGACATTGTGGACGATTCAGGCATTGTCATTCGGATGGGGGACACCCCGCCCGCGACACCTACTTTCGTCCAGCCGCCCATTTCATTCCCCAGTTGTAGGCCCGATCGAGATCTGACTGACTGCCGTTGATGTACTGAACTTCGCGGGTCACCGTCACGCCCTGACCTGAACTCTGGATGAGAGCGATTGCGCACAACCGCTGCTGGTTGCTGGCCGAATCGAGCCGCACTTCCACCTCGGGGCCGTTGGTGGGATACAGGGTGACGACGCCGTCCACGGCCGCCCAGTTGGGGGCGCCGTCGTAAATCATCGCGAAGATCAGGATTCGCCGGAAAGCGCTTGGGTCACCGAGATTGACGTGCATGTTCTCGCCGCCGGTGTTCGCACCACTTCGGTCGTCGCCGTCGAGGGAGATGTAGGGCGGAGAAGTCAGTGAACCGAAACTGTTGCCCAAGGCCTGAACTACTCCCTTGGACCCGTCGGCAAGTTCGTACAGGCATCCGAGGTCCAGGTCGACCGCGCCAGAACCTGCGCCGGCGAGTTTGGCGAGGAAACCGGTCTTCTTCGGTGGTGCTCCCTGCGACCAGTTGAGGTTCACGCGCATATTGCCTTGTCGTTCACCCGCCTTCGCGAGGTTGACCGTCGGTGCCGATTTGGTGAGCGTGATCTTGCTCAGGCTGACCGGTGCTTGCGACGGAGTGGACTCGCCGGAACGTCGGGTGTAGTCGATTGCCATCGTGATAGTCCTTGTCTGAACTCGAATGAGTCCGATCGTGTTACCCGTCGAGGAATCTCCACCGACGTGATCGGCGATCTCCGGCCATTGTCCCTCATGTCTGATTTCAACCCATCGGCATCAAACTTGCCGCACCAACTACCGGCAGACCAGTAGTTTGCTGATTACTGTGTCTGTGGGCAGACCTGACTCCGAAATAGGTCGGACGTACTGGTTGACACCGCAGTGCCTAATTACGAGAGAATTGCTGAGTCGGACGTCCGATTCGAATTGCGTCGTGGGAGCGGGAGGTAAGTGATGTCGGTCCTGTCTCTTCTGCAACCCCACCAGAGAGAAAGATTGACGCCTGCGCAGCGCGATGACGTCACTCGTGAGCAGATAGCCGTCACCTTCGGCGTGCTGCCGTGGGCCGCTGCTGTCCACCTCGTCGTCACACTCGGGCTGACGTTGTATGTGATTCCGCCGGACAGCGGACCGTTGCCGCGTCTGTGGCCATTCCTGTCCGGAGTGATCGGGTTGGTGGGGATGTGCGTCGGTCTCGCCATTCATTTCAACCTGATCGCACCCACGTACCGGATGTCCTACGCGTTTCTCATCATCGAATTTGCTGTAGTCGGGATCCTGTATTCCTCGCTCGCCCTGGTCCTGTACCCGATCCTGGACGATTCCGGCGACCTGATCCTGATAGCGGTCACCACATCCATCACCGGAGCCGGAGCCGTGGCCACCGCGATGTTGCGGATGGTGGGGGTCACCTGGATCCTGTCCAATATGGTCATCCTCGGGGTGGCATTCTGGCTTCAACCGGGGCCCGAGTTCGAACGAATTCTCATTGGAATGATCGCCTACGGCGCAGCTCTGATCGGCGGCACGATAGTGGTCTCGGGCAACCTGGAATCTCGCTACCGAGCTGAATTGAGCGCCGCGTCGGAACGATCGGTTGTGCAGATGCTTCTCGAGGATTTCGAAGGCAACGCGGGGGACTTCGTGTGGGAGACGGACCAGAAAGGCAAGTTCAACCGAATCCCGACGCGGCTCGCGGTCGAAGCGGGGCTGGACTCCACCGAGTTGCAGGGAACGGCGTGGCAGGACCTGTTCATGGAGTTGGGCACCCTACGGATCCCCGGCGGAATCGATGCGCTCATGGAGTTGCAGAAAGCCCGCCACACGAAGACCGCATTCGTCGACGTGCTCGTTCCGGTCCGAGTGCACGGTGAAATCCGGTGGTGGCAGATCTCCGGACGCCCGCGCCCCGGCCGCGCGCCCGACGAGTTCGTCTGGCGGGGAGTCGGTTCCGACGTCACGGAAGTGAAACTGCAGAGTGACGAGATCGTGCGGATGGGTCGGGTGGACGCACTCACCGGCATGCCGAACCGACACAGCTTCTGGACCGAGCTCGAGCGACTGCTGCGCGATCCGTACACAAGCGAAAGTGGTCTCGCGTTGGCCATGCTCGACCTCGACAACTTCAAATCGGTCAACGACACACTGGGTCACACCGTTGGCGACGCGGTTCTGCGAGAGGTCGCGGATCGCCTGTCCGAAGCCGGCGGAATGTCACAGTTGTTCGCACGTCTGGGTGGAGACGAGTTCGCGATTCTTTTCACCGATGTAGGTGACAGTTCGCAAGTTCGTACTCTGCTCGGCCGCTACATCGAAACTCTGCATGAGCCGATCACAGTGGCCGGCACGCGGTTGGAGATCGGATGCAGCATCGGGTACTACCTCCCCGCCGAACTGCCGTCCTCCGCCGACGAAATGATGGGCGCTGCGGACCTCGCGTTGTTCGCGGCAAAGGAATCCGGGCGCGGGGCCGTGCGTGAATATCGAGACTCGATGAAGTCCGTGGCCGATCGGCGGGCCCGCCTACTCGAAGATCTGGGAAACACCGTCGCGGAGAAGGACCTCGAACTCGAGCTGCTGCCCAGGATCGACGTGCTCTCCCGCGAGATCGTGGCCGTGGAGGTCCGCGTGGTCTGGCACAACGCCCGCCTCGGAGCTGTGACGTCCGCCGAATTCATGAGCGTCGCAGACGACACCGGTTTGGCTTATTCACTAGGAACGACCGTCTTCGAGCTGGCGTGCGAGGCGGCGTCGCGTCTTCCTGATCACCTGCGGGTAGCCGTCGCGGTATCGACGCGTCAGCTCGAATCGGATTCCTTTGTCGACTCGATAGGGGATTCGCTTCGACGATCGGACGCCAGCGCACATCAGCTCGAGCTCCAACTCAACGAATCCTCGGCGATCACCGACGAGTCCAAGTCTGCATTGCACGCGATCGCGGACATGGGAATCGCGCTGACCGTGGACGAGTTCGGTGCCGGATTCTCCTCGCTCGCATCACTGTCCGGCCTTCCGTTCACTCGAGTCCGGATAGAACGCTCCATTTCGGGTGCAGCGCCTGGTGGACGGCCGATTCTCGAAGCTGTCGTGGATCTGGTCGACGCGCTGGGAATGGAGGTCGTCGTCTCGGGAGTCGACGGTGAGGAGGACTTGAAGTCCGTGGCCGCTGCAGGGGTGAGGACTGTTCAGGGATACATCGCCGGAGGGGTCATGTCGGTCGACGCGGTCGCAGCGGCGGTAGCAGGCCGACGTGGATGACCCGGCGGTACTCCGTAGGCGTCGTGTCGAGACGTCTGTGCGCAAGCTCGGTCGTAGCGGCACGGAACAACACCTCTCGGATTACGATCGCCGTCGCTTACTCGATCGACGCCTGCGGTTCACCGCGCGCGTACTTCCGTGGTCGTTTCTGACTGCAGCGGTTGCGTTGTCAGCGATCGTGGTGCTCCTGCCGGTGGATGCCGGATGGTTCAGCTTCGCCTGGTCGAGTGTCATGCTGTTGTCGAGCGCTGGGTTCAGTGTCTATTGGCTCCGGCGCTCGCGTATGGGAGTCTCAGAGTCCCAGACCACCGAATTGGTGGTGCTCACAGTCGAAATCATTGTCTGGGGAGTGCTCCTGGCATGCTTGGCTCTCGTTCTCTTCCCGATGCTCGATCCTGGTGACGAATTGGTACTGAGTTCGACCTTGATCGGTGGGATCGCGGTCGGCGTGTTTCCCACCATGATGTTTCGCGGAATCACTGTCGTCTGGATCAGCCTGGTGGGAGTCGGGCTGGCCGGGGCGTTCTGGACGGAACCGGGTACATCGCGTTTCGTGCTGATCGGGGTGCTGGTCATCTTCGTAGGTTCGCTCTACAGCGGAACTTTGCTGTTGGCCAACCTCTTCGAGAGACGGCTACGCGCCGAACTCGTAGCCGAGGACGAACGAGATCTCGTCGAATTGTTGCTCAACGATCTCGAAGACGGAGCACAGGATTGGCTCTGGGAAACCGATTCGCGCGGTATCGCCAGTACCGTGTCGTACCGATTTGCCGAGCAGGTCGGTTTACCGGCAGCGCAGATTCGGGGCCGCACCATGCACGAGATCCTGATCGGGATCGGCGCATCTCGAACAGATGCGGGCAGGAAGTCCCTTGATCTTCTCACCGCGAATTTTCAAGCCGGGACGGCGTTTCGGGACCTCACCATGCAAGTTGTCGTAAGGGGCGATACTCGCTGGTGGTCGATGTCAGGTCACCCGGGCAGCGGCGACGGGGCAGACTACGGGTGGCGCGGTGTCGGATCCGATATCACGCACTCCTATCACCAGCGTCAAAATATCTTGCGACTGGCGGAAGTCGATTCGCTGACCGGACTCAGGAATCGGTACAGCTTCAACTCTCAGCTCTCGTCGAGGCTTCGGGACGGACGCAGAGTGTGGTTGGCGATTCTGGACCTGGACAACTTCAAGTCGATCAACGACCGGTTGGGACACCACGTCGGAGACGACGTGCTTCGCGATGTTGCGAGCAGGCTGCACAGCGTTCTGCGATCGAACGAGATCTGTGGGCGACTGGGGGGTGACGAGTTTGCCATCGCCTTCGACGACTCCGCCTTCGACGACATCGCGAGTGCAGATGAGGTCGAGGAACGATTCCAAACGATTCTCGACTCATTCGAACGACCATTTTCACTGGTCGGCAACCAGATTCGCATTCGTGCCAGTCTGGGGTACGGCTCGATGCCCGACGACGCCGACAGCCTCGAAGACCTGGTGATTGTTGCGGACCTCGCGCTCTACCACGCAAAGGAGAGCGGTCGGAACCAGATCCGCGCCTTCGATGCGACTTTGCGGGATCGTGCGACAGGTAGGGCCAGAGCACTGTTGGATCTTCGTCGTGCGTTGATCGACGAAGAGTTCGAGTTGGTCTATCAACCGCAGGTTTCAGCCGCGACGGGAGTTGTTGTCGGGTTCGAGGCTCTGCTGCGGTGGAACCATCCGACGTCAGGTCTCGTCTCGCCGGGAGACTTCATTTCGGTCGCCGAGGAAACTGGCTTGATCGTGCCGATCGGTGCAGGTGTTTTGCGGGCTGCCTGCACGGCAGCGACAACGTGGCCGGAGGACATTCGGGTTGCCGTCAATGTTTCTCAGGTGCAACTGCGTTCGAGTCGATACGTCGAATCGGTACGCCAGACACTGACCGAGGTGAACCTCCACCCCAGCCGACTCGAGATCGAAGTGACCGAATCGCTGGTCATCGACGACGCCGACCGAGATGTGTTGGTACAGCTCTCGGCGCTCGGAATCGCGATTGCGATGGACGACTTCGGTACAGGGTTCTCCTCGGTTGCCAGCTTGGCCCGGCTGCCGCTCGATCGGTTGAAGATCGATCGGGCGTTCGTCGCACCGCTGGACGCGGATCCCTCGAATTCGAGGTTCGCTGTCCTGCGAGCCGTCATCGCGATTGCCAAATCTCTCGGGCTGGACACCGTCGCCGAGGGCGTGGAGACGGAGAGGCAGCGCGCGATAGTGACGGAGTGCGGATGTGACGTGATCCAGGGGTACCTGGAGGGAATGCCGATACGGGCAGCCGAGATTCCGGACTATTTGAATGAGCGACCAGGCGGTCCGAGCAGGCTGGGTGTCGCGGCTACCACTGAGTGAGAACTTTGCGCCCGTTTTGGCGATCGATGTGTGACGGTACGCCGAAGTGATTCACATCGAACTGCAGAAGGGTGTCTTCGTGGTGGTCGGATCGGCGTACTTCCCAGGGCCGATGTTGGTGGGTAAGAAGGCAGTGGTCACAGGCGGTTCCCAGGGAATCGGCGCAGCGATCGTTCGAGCATTTGCCTCGCATGGCGCGTCAGTTCTGGTTGTGGACATGGCACCGCTGGGCGAGGTCGAATTCGACTCAGCTGCAGGTGGTTCGATCAACCATCTCGAGTACGACGTGCGTGCACAGGAGGTCCCCGTCGCGTTGACCGAGTTCGCGCCGGACGTTCTGGTGAACAATGTGGGTCATTTCCTGAACCCGCCGACGGCGTTCACCGGTACGGATCCAGGATTCTGGTCCGAGGCGGGCAACATCAATTTCGATCACGTCGTGCGCCTGACCCATGCCCTGCTTCCCGGCATGATCGATCGCGGAGTCGGTGGATCGATCGTGAACCTGACGACGGTGGAGGCGCATCGAGCGATCCCGGGCCACACCATGTACTCGGCATACAAGGCCGCGCTGACGCAGTTCACCAGAAGTCTTGGTGTGGAGATCGGTCGAACCGGAGTGCGCGTCAACGCCATTGCCCCGGATCTGATCGAGTCGGTACAGGTGCCGTATCGCAGGATCGTCCCTGCCGACGACTGGGACAAGTGGCCGGGGTGGGCGCCGCTGGGTGGACCGGGCCAGCCGGTCGACATTGCCGGCCCCGCGCTGTTCCTGGCTTCAGACCTGGCGAGATACATCACCGGAACCGTCATCCACGTCGACGGCGGCTCGCACGCTGCCGGAGGCTGGTTCCCCACCGAAGAAGGCGGCTGGACCAACCGGCCCCGAAAGGCTTGACACATGACAACTTTCAGTCTGAACGTTCCTAATTTCGGCACCACTCTCGCGGAGAACTCCTACGGGAAACTCGTGCAGGTCTGTCAGAGCGCGGAAGCTGCCGGCTTCGACCGGGTCCTCGTCACCGATCATGTGGTGATGGGCTCGGACAACTCGGCATATACGTGGTCGGCGTTCCCCACCGAGCCTGACGCCAACTGGCTCGAACCGCTGACCGTCCTGGCTTTTGTTGCCGGACAGACGAAGACAATTCGCTTGGGGACCGGAATCGTCATCGCGGCGCTTCGCGGGGGAGCGGTACTTGCCAAGACTGCCGCGACACTCGATCTGCTGTCCGGTGGCCGCCTCGACCTTGGCGTCGGAACCGGTTGGCAGCAACGCGAATACGACGCGGTCGGTATGGACTTCGGTAAACGAGGACCGTTGCTCGACGACGCTCTCGCTGTGTGCCGGGCCCTGTGGAGTTCGGCGCCGGCGAGCATCGACACTCCTCGTCTGAAGTTCGACGACGTGTATTGCGCGCCCCGTCCAGCCGCTGGAATCCCGATCTGGGTATCCGGTTCGCTCTCCAAAGCCGTCGTACGACGCGTCGCAACCTGGGGTGACGGGTGGATTCCGATCATGGGCGCCGCGAACGACGACCTACGTGAAGGGATCGATGTCATCGGGAAGGCCATGGCGGATCTCGGACGCGATCCAGCGGAATTGCAGGTCCGTGGGCGACTGACCGTTGTTCGCGGGGCTGACGGTTCGATCGATCTCCCGGCGACGATGATCGGTGCCGAACAGCTGCTCGAATCCGGTGCTACCGATGTGCTGGTCGCGCTGGCAGCTGTTGATCCGGATCCGGACACGGCGATGTCGGAGTTCGGCGAGCTGGTGTCGGCCTTCGCAAAGGTGACCCGATGACTATTGCGTTGAAGCGATAGTTCTATCGTGCGAAGTGTTGTAGTGCAGCCTGATCGAGGAGAGAACACATGACCGAGAGCATCGTCGTGGATACGAGCCTGGAAGGGTTGCTCGATGCCCGGATCAGCTGCCGCGCCTACGAGGACCGTCAGGTGCCACGTGAGGTGATCGAGGAGATCCTTCGGCTGGCGCAGAAGACGCCCTCGTGGTGCAACACGCAACCGTGGCAGGTTGCGATCACCGAAGGAGAGGGCACCGAACGATTCCGCGCCGGCCTCGGTGAGTACGTGATGGCCAACGCCCAGGAGTCGGACTTCGAGTTCCCCCGCGAGTACCAGGGCATCTACAAGTCGCGTCGGTTCGACTGTGCGATGGCGCTTTATTCGAGCGTCGGAATCGAGCACGGTGACCGCGCCGGTTCCGCGGCACAGACGATGAAGAACTTCGAGCTCTTCGGCGCTCCCCACGTCGCGATCATCACCACCGACGAGGCATTGGGCACCTACGGCGCCGTCGACTGTGGGTTGTACGTGAACAGCTTCCTGCTCGCGGCCCAGAGCCTGGGGGTGGCCACCATTCCGCAGGCGGCGCTCGCGGGTAGCTCCAAGTTCATTCACGAGCACTTCGGCATCGACGACACTCGCAAGGTCGTGTGCGCGATCTCGTTCGGATACCCCGATACCGACCACCCGGTGAACGGATTCCGCACCGAACGCGAAACCGTCGACAACGTCGTGCAGTGGATGTCGAACTGATGTGGATGTCGAACTGATCACCTGCACTTCCAGGGATTGAGTGTTGAGCTGATTCACCTGAAAGACTGGTTGCATGTCCGACACACCCGAACTGTTCGATCGTCTGCGCCGATTCCCCGATGTCGAGGCACCCAATCTCTTTGCCGTCGACGCGGCTGATCGTCTGATCCTCGACGAGGCCGCCGACGCTCTTGCCGCGGCACCGGCGGGCACCGTCGTCGTGATCGGCGATCACTACGGTGCGCTGACCGCCGGTGTTGCGCTCGTTCACGGAATCGCCGGCGTGCGGGTTCACCAGGATCCGCTCACCGGAGAGTTGGCCCTCGCGAACAATGCGCGCGAACTCGGTTTCAGTGATGCCTTCACCTCCCACGGACTGGACGAGGAGTTGCTCAGCGGCGCCCGCGTCGTGCTCATGCAATTGCCGCGTAGCCTCGCTGAACTTGCCGAGATCGCTCAGCTGATCGCGCTCCACGCCGACCCGGCGGTTCGTGTCTTCGCCGGTGGGCGTGACAAGCACATCACCCCGGCGATGAACAAGGTTCTCGGCGAATCGTTTTCCGACGTCAGCGCCTCGCGTGGGCGTCAGAAGTCCCGCGTACTCAAGGCATCGGAACCGAAGACCGATGTTGCCATCACGTTCCCGATGACCGAACGCCTCGACGAGTTCGACCTCGACGTCGTTGCTCACGGCGCCGTGTTTGCCGGTGCGAGCCTGGACATCGGCACCCGGTTGCTCCTGGAGAACCTCGGAAAGATTGCGGTCGATCCGCTGAGCGACGTGATCGATCTGGGTTGTGGCAGCGGCATTCTCGCGGCGGCGATCGCGCGTAAGTTCCCGGATGTCCACGTGATCGCAACGGATCAGTCCTCGGCAGCCGTCGCTTCCGCTCTGGCGACCGCAACTGCTAACGGCGTCGGCGATCGGGTGAGCGGCCTGCGCGACGACGCCGTGAGTTCGTTGCCCAGTGCGAGTGCCGATCTGGTTCTGTTGAACCCGCCGTTCCACGTCGGCGCGGCGGTGCACACCGGCGGAGCACTCAAGATGTTCGAAGCCGCCGGTCGCGTCCTGCGTCCGGGTGGCGAGTTGTGGACTGTTCACAACGCGCATCTGGGGTATCGCGAACCGCTGAAAGCCGCGGTGGGTCCGAGCGAGGCGATGGCGAAGAACGCGAAGTTCATCGTGATGAAGTCGGTCAAACCGTCCTAGTATCGAAGAGTGTTGATCTTCCGGAAATGCGCCGGGAACTACAACCGACGCTTCGACGTTGTAAATTACGAGTGCTTTACTTTTAGTTAGGTACACGGACCGTGTCGGAAACTCGGATCCGTACGGCGAACCCGCGACGCACCCGTCGTAGGCCACCACGATGAAGGGATGATCACGGTGCGCACCACCAGCAACCCGGTGTTCCGCAATCTGCCCAAGCAAGAGGGCAACGGATACGCCTCGTTCGGATCTGCGACGGCGGGCGCCTCGCAGGCAACCCAGCAGTTCGGTCAGCCGCAGTACGCTCCGGCCGAGCCGTACCAGACCGGTCCCACCTCGCGGGCCATGACGATCGACGACGTCGTCACCAAGACGGGCATCACGCTCGGTGTGCTGACGATCTCGGCGCTGGTGTCGTACTTCCTCGTCAACAACAACGCCGACCTTGCAGCCCCGCTGGTCATCGGCGGCGGTCTCGTCGGCCTCGTTCTGGTTCTGGTCGCGACGTTCGGTCGCAAGATGGACAACCCGGCAATCGTGTTGGCGTACGCCGTCGCCGAGGGTCTGTTCCTCGGTGCGCTGTCGTTCATGTTCACCGATATTCAATTCGGTGGCGTCGGCGGATCGGCACTGATCGCTCAGGCGGTCCTCGGAACATTCGGCGTGTTCTTCGGCATGCTCGTGGTTTACAAGACCGGCGCGATTCGGGTGACACCGCGTCTGACGCGAATGATCATCGGCGCGTTGATCGGCGTTGTCGTTCTGGCGCTCGGCAACCTCGTCGCGAGCTTCTTCGTCGACGGCGGGCTGGGACTGCGTGACGGCGGAACGCTCGCCATCATCTTCAGCCTCGTTTGCATCGGCATCGCAGCCTTCAGCTTCCTGCTCGACTTCGATGCCGCTGATCAGCTGATCCGCGCACAGGCGCCCGAGAAGGCAGCCTGGGGCGTCGCATTCGGCCTCACCGTCACCTTGGTCTGGCTGTACGTCGAGATCCTGCGTCTGCTGAGCTACTTCAACAACGACTAGTTCTCGAGTCGTTCCGTAACACGAAGAAGGGCCCCGCGAGGGGCCCTTCTTTTGTCGTCTGTGGGCGGTTACGGTGCTTGGATGCCTAGCAACTGCTTGGTTTGGAGCGAAGGGGAGCGAATGTCGACAAACACCACCGAACCCGTGCTGGTGGCGGATGCCGGAGCAGTGCGAACGCTGACCTTCAACAATCCGGGCCGCCTGAACGCTTTCGATGCGGCCGGCTTTCGAGCGTTGACCAAGGCGCTTGACGACGCGGCGTCGGACGAGGCCGTGGCCGTGGTGATCGTCGAGGGCGCAGGCAAGGCATTTTCCAGTGGCGTCGACCTACGCGCACTCGCCGAACCAGGCGCAGACAACGCCGACTTCGGCCACGCATTCGCGCCGCTGATCGTCGCGCTGGTGGAGTTCCCGAAGCCCTTGATCGCCGCGGTACACGGCGCTGCCGTCGGTATCGGCCTGACCGTGCTGCTTTACTGCGACGTCGTCTACGTTGCCGAGGACGCACGTCTGCGGGCACCGTTCACGTCGCTGGGTACAGCTCCCGAAGCTGCCAGTAGTTGGTTGCTGCCCAAGGTGATCGGAACACAGCGCGCCGCCGAGCTGATCCTGTCGGCCCGGTGGCTCAGCGGCATCGAAGCTGCCGCCTACGGACTGGCGACCGCTGCCCTACCGGCCGACCAGGTACAGGCACGTGCCCGCGAGAGTGCCGAGCAGATTGCCGCCAACATCGGACCGGCAGTCCTTGCCGCCAAGCGACTGCTCCGCCACGGTTGGGCCGACGACGCCCGCGCCGCTGTGCAGCGTGAGGACGACGCTGCACGAGCGTTGATTCGCGAGTTGGGGAGTTTTGCTCGGAAATTCACGACTACCTGAAACACGACCACACGAAAGCGGCCGCCCGGCAGAAGCCGGGCGGCCGCTTTCTACGTGCTCAGGGGATCAGCTGAGGCGCTCGATCACCATTGCCATGCCCTGTCCGCCGCCGACACACATGGTCTCGACGCCGAAGGTCTTGTCCTGCTCCTGCAGGTTGTTGATCAGGGTGTTGGTGATGCGGGCACCGGTCATACCGAAGGGGTGACCCAGGGCGATCGCGCCACCGGAGATGTTGAGCTTGTCCTCTTCGATGCCCAGTTCGCGAGCGGATCCGAGGACCTGCACGGCGAATGCCTCGTTGATCTCGAACAGGTCGATGTCGGAGATCGACTTGCCGGCGATCTTCAGGGCGTTCTTGACGGCCTGGATCGGGCCGAGGCCCATGATCTCGGGGGACAGGCCCGAGACGCCGGTGGAGACGATGCGAGCCAGCGGGGTCAGGCCGAGTGCCTTCGCCTTGGTGTCGGACATGATCACCAGTGCGGCTGCGCCGTCGTTGAGCGGGCAGGCATTGCCGGCGGTGACGGTGCCGTCGGGGCGGAAGACGGGCTTGAGGCCGCTGATGCCCTCGTAGGTGGTGCCGGCGCGGGGGCCGTCGTCCTTGGAGACGACAGTGCCGTCGGCGAGGGTGACGGGCGTGATTTCACGCTCGAAGAAGCCGCGAGCGATGGCTTCCTCGGCGCGGTTCTGGCTGCGCACTGCCCAGCGGTCCTGGTCTTCGCGGGTGATGCCGGTGGCCGAAGCGACGTTCTCGGCGGTCTGGCCCATGCCCAGGTACACGTCGGGGATCAGGCCTTCTTCGCGAGGATCGGTCCAGGCGACTCCACCCTCGGCGAGCTTGGCGCTACGAGCCTGCGCTGCGTCGAAGAGCGGGTTCTTGGTGTTGGGTAGGCCGTCGGCGTTGCCCGTGATGAAACTGGAGACGGACTCGACGCCGGCGGAGATGAAGACGTCGCCCTCGCCTGCGCGGATGGCGTGCAGTGCCATACGGGTGGTCTGCAGCGAGGAGGAACAGTAACGGTTGACCGTCACACCGGGGAGGAAGTCGTAGCCGAGCTGAACGGCGACGACGCGGGCGATGTTGAAGCCCGACTGTCCGGCGGGCTGGCCGCAACCGAGCATGAGGTCGTCGATCTCGGTGGGGTCGAGCTCGGGGATCTTTGCCAACGCGGCGGCAACCATCTGAGTTGCGAGGTCATCCGGGCGGATGTCCTTGAGCGAACCCTTCATTGCGCGGCCGATGGGCGACCGTACTGCTGAGACGATTACTGCCTCGGGCATGAAAACTCCTTTTGTGTACTGCTCGTGGGCGGCTTGAAACGCCGTCGAGCAGGGCAAGTTGAATGCAGCTTCGACTTACAATTTACGTTGCCGCTCCCAGATGGTGGTCACGCAGTCTCACTCAGTTGACGTCGGGGCGCTGAACTGCGGGTTTGGTGCGTCTCGCGAAGGCTTTCCACTGGGTTGCCGCTGCCGTCAGTCGGGCCGCGACGGTGCGAGCTTGCGCCGCCTCCGAGACGTGGGGAAGTTCGGGTAGCGGGCCACCCTGCCACTCACCCAGAGCCGACGCGAGAACCGGGACGATCTGCTTCGCCGCGAGCTCGTAGCCGGCCGCCGACGGGTGGAAACGATCAGCCGAGAACATCGTGTCGGGCGAGGCCAGGAATTCCTTGGCCAGCAGGTCGGCTAGTGGAACGGGATGACCCCCGGCGTTTCTGGTCGCGGACGCCTGGGCGAGCGCGAGACGATGACCCCATTCACGCACCACGGAGCGCAGTGGTTGCGGGATAGCCGTGACCACCCCCAGATCCGGGCAGGTGCCGACAACAACGACGGCGCCACTCTCGCGTAGCCGTCGTACCGCGTCGCCGAGGCGTTTTGCCGAAGCATGAATTGCGTTCTTCGCCGTGACGTCGTTGGCGCCGATCAGGATCACGGCAGCATCCGGGGGAGGGCCGGCGACGAACATGGCGTCGACCTGCCCACTCAACCCGCGTGAGGTGGCGCCGCCGATGGCCTTGGTGCTCAAACGGATTCGCTTCCCGGTTTCACTCGCAAGCAGCTTCGCGACCTGCACACCCGGAACTTCCGACGCCGTCAGCGCGCCGACGCCGGCCGCAGACGAATCGCCGAAGATCATCAAGTGGAGATCGAAGGGCACGGCCCGCCACCAGAGTTCCGGGTTGTCGGCGCCGGGTGCGTACACCCCGTCCGCCTCGGGTGGCTTGGCGATATTGCGACCGATCACCCCACGGGCCGCCCCCGCCTGCGACATCAGATAGTTGTAGCCCAACCAGGAGAGCGTGCCTGCACTCGATCCGGCCACCACCGTGGCCACCGACGCTTTCAGTCCGGTTCGACTCACACTTGCCAATCTAGCCGGATTGCACCACCTTCGCCCGACGTCCGCGCGCACCGTTTTCTTTCATCTGGGAACATGGACGAATGCGCATCGCGGAACACGTCGTCGACCTCATCGGCAACACCCCACTCGTCAAGCTCACGTCCGTCACGGGCGAAAACTTCGGCACGGTGGCAGCCAAGGTCGAATACCTCAACCCTGGCGGTAGCTCCAAGGACCGCATCGCCGTCAAGATGATCGACGCAGCCGAGGCTTCGGGTGAACTGAAGCCCGGCGGCACCATCGTCGAGCCGACTTCGGGCAACACCGGAATCGGCTTGGCACTCGTGGCGCAAAAGCGTGGATACAAGTGCGTTTTCGTCTGCCCCGACAAGGTCAGCGAAGACAAGCGCAACGTCCTGCGTGCCTACGGCGCCGAGGTGGTCGTGTGCCCCACGGCCGTCGCACCGGACAACCCGAACAGCTACTACAGCGTCTCCGACCGCCTCACCCGTGAGATCCCCGGCGCCTGGAAGCCCAACCAGTACTCCAACCCGGGCGGACCGGAGAGCCACTACGAGACCACCGGTCCCGAGATCTGGGCCGACACCGACGGCAAGATCACGCACTTCGTCGCGGGCGTCGGCACCGGCGGCACCATCACCGGCACCGGCCGCTACCTCAAGGAAGTTTCGGGCGGCAAGGTCAAGGTCATCGGCGCAGACCCCGAAGGCTCCGTCTACTCCGGCGGCACCGGTCGCCCGTACCTGGTCGAAGGCGTCGGCGAAGACTTCTGGCCGTCGGCATACGACCCGTCCATCCCGGACGAGATCATCGCCGTCTCGGATGCCGATTCCTTCGAGATGACGCGTCGCCTCGCCCGCGAAGAGGGACTGCTGGTCGGCGGTTCCTGCGGTATGGCAGTCGTCGCTGCCCTCGAAGTAGCCAAGCGCGAAGGCCCCGACGCTCTGATCGTCGTCCTCCTCCCGGACGGCGGCCGCGGCTACCTGTCCAAAATCTTCAACGATCAGTGGATGGCGTCGTACGGATTCCTGCGCACCCCACTCGACGGCAAGACCAACGTCCCGACCGTCGGCGACGTCCTGCGCGGCAAGTCGGGCGAGCTGCCGGACCTCGTTCACACTCACCCGTCGGAGACTCTGCGCGACGCGATCGAGATCCTGCGCGAGTACGGCGTGTCCCAGATGCCCGTCGTCGGTGCGGAACCGCCGGTCATGGCAGGCGAGGTCGCCGGAAGCGTGTCCGAGCGAGATCTGCTGAGCGCGGTATTCGAAGGCCGTGCGCACCTTGCGGATTCCGTCGAGAAGCACATGAGCAAGCCGTTCCCGCTCATCGGTTCCGGCGAGCCGGTCTCGGCTGCCACGAAGGCGCTCGGTGACACCGACGCACTCATGGTCGTCGACGACGGCAAGCCGGTCGGTGTCATCACGCGCCACGATCTCCTGGGTTTCCTGAGTTCGGATTCCTGAGTTCGGATTCCTGCGCCGGTGCCGGCGCCATTAGGCTGGGGACCATGAGTGAGCAACGCAGCAAGGCCGACAACATCAGCTGGCAGGGTTTCTCCACGAAAGCGGTGCATGCGGGTTACGAACCCGATCCGCTGACCGGTGCGGTCAACGTGCCGATCTACGCAAGTTCCACCTTCGCCCAAGACGGCGTCGGTGGAATGCGCAGTGGCTTCGAGTACGCGCGAACGGGCAACCCCACCCGTCGCCCGCTCGAGGCGAACCTTGCCGCGCTCGAATCCGGAACCTACGGCCGAGCGTTCAGTTCGGGAATGGCGGCCACCGACTGCCTGCTCCGTTCGGTGCTTCGACCGGGCGATCACCTGGTCATCCCCGACGACGCGTACGGCGGAACCTTCCGTCTCATCGACAAGGTGTTCACGCAGTGGGGGATCGAGTACACCCCGGCTCCGGTGTCCGACGTCGATGCGGTGCGCGCGGCGATGAAGTCCAACACCAAGCTGGTCTGGGTCGAGACGCCCACGAACCCGCTGCTCAATATCGGTGACATCGAGCTCCTTGCCGAGGTCGCCCACGAGGGCAACGCAAAGATCGTGGTGGACAACACCTTCGCGTCGCCGTACCTGCAGCAGCCGCTGCAGCTCGGTGCCGACATCGCGCTGCACTCCACGACCAAGTACATCGGCGGACACTCCGACGTGGTCGGTGGCGCTCTCGTCTGCAACGACGAAGAACTGGACACTGCGTTTGCCTTCCTGCAGAACGGATCCGGCGGCGTTCCCGGCCCGTTCGACGCGTTCCTGACGTTGCGCGGAATCAAGACGCTGGCGCTGCGCATGGAGCGTCACAGTGACAACGCGGAGAAGGTCGTCGAATTGCTCGACGGCCACCCCGCGGTTGCCAGCGTCATCTACCCGGGCCTGGCTTCGCATCCGTCGCACAAGGTCGCGGCCAAGCAGATGCGACGCTTCGGCGGCATGATCTCCGTCCGCCTCAAGGGCGGCAAGGCGGCAGCTCTCGACCTGTGCTCGCGCACCGAGATCTTCACGCTGGCAGAATCGCTCGGCGGAGTCGAATCCCTCATCGAGTTCCCCGGCGCGATGACCCACGCCTCGACGGCCGGTTCCGCTCTCGAGGTTCCCGACGATCTGGTTCGCCTGTCGGTCGGCATCGAAGACGCCTCCGATCTGGTCGGCGACATCGAGCAAGCGCTGTCCTGATCTTCGCTCTACAGTAATTCGACTTCGAATCTGCAGTGCGCCTTCACACCTCACGAGGGTGTGGAGGCGCACTTTCTGGAGGCATGCGTGAATCTCGAACAGATAAAGGCTGCACAGCAACTGCTCGCCCCGGTCATGCGACGCACCCCGGTCGTGGCCTCGCGAGTGTTGTCCGAAACCACCGGCTTCGCCGTGAGCTTGAAATGTGAAAACCTGCAGCGCACCGGCTCTTTCAAACCGCGCGGTGCGTACAACCGCATTGCCAATCTTTCCGCAGAGGAACGGGCAGCGGGCGTGGTGGCGGCCAGTGCCGGTAACCATGCGCAGGGAGTTGCCTGGTCTGCAACAGAACTGGGAATCAAGTCGACCGTCTTCATGCCGACGGGTGCGCCGCTGCCGAAGTTGGTGGCCACCAAGGCATATGGAGCTCAGGTCCACCTGCACGGTTCGACTGTCGACGAAGCGCTCGTGGCCGCTCGCGAATTCGCGGACCGGACGGGAGCAGTTCTGGTCCACCCGTTCGACCACGAGGACGTCGTGGCGGGGCAGGGGACTGTGGGGCTCGAAATCCTCGAGCAACTGCCTGAGGTCGGCACTATCCTCGTCCCCACCGGCGGCGGCGGTTTGATCGCCGGAGTGGCCGCAGCAGTCAAAGCTGTACGCCCGCAGGTCCGCATCGTCGGAGTGCAGGCCGAGACCGCGGCTGCCTGGCCGGCGTCGTTGGCAGCCGGGAAGCCGACCGCCTTGGCGTCGATGTCCACGATGGCAGACGGTATCGCCGTTGGCTGCCCTGGCGAGGTTCCGTTCGCCGAAGTTGCCGCCCATGTCGATGCCGTGGTGACGGTCAGCGAGGAAGCGCTGTCCAAAGCGCTCCTGCTGTGCCTCGAACGCGCCAAGCTCATCGTCGAACCGGCCGGCGTTGCGGCCGTCGCGGCCTTGATGACCTGCTCTCCGGAGGAGCTGGGACTGACAGGGCCGGTGTGCGCCGTGCTTTCCGGCGGCAACATCGATCCGCTACTGCTCACGCACGTCATCTCGCACGGTCTGCGAGCGGCCGGACGGTTCCTCGGCGTTCACATCACCATCGACGATCGGCCGGGCGCACTGGTCTCGTTGCTCGAAGTGGTTCGAGCGAACGGCGCCAGCGTGGTCGACGTCATCCATTCCCGTACCGGTGGCGAACTCGCGCTCGACGAAGTGGAAGTCTTCCTCACCGTCGAGACGCGGGGTCCGGACAACAAGGCGGAACTTCTCACCGCCTTCGACCGTGCCGGCTACGCCTTACGACTGCAGAACTGACGCGACTTACTCGTCAGGCCAGCCGCCCAGAACCGTTACGCGGTACTCCTGGTCGACCAGCCTGGCGGGTACGTCGAGTTGATGTAGCCAGTCGATGGCCGAACCGCCCATGCCGACCGCAACCCGACTGAATGCGGCGGCCTGGGCGCAGGAGGGCGCAATCACCGACACCGTGCGCCACATCGGCGTCGCCGTCGATTCGCGGTGTAGTGGTTTGACGGTGCTGGCCGTGGCGATCCCGCAGTCGGAAGGAAGCGCTACCTGGCACGTCGGGTCGCCGGGCAGGTCTTGAACCTGAATCTGCCAGCCGTCTTCCGGCGCCGGGCCGGCAACCGCGATGTCCCCGCCGAGGCCGACCAGTACTCCGCACCCGAGAAGCGTGGCGGTCGATGCCGCGCAGTGGTCCGCTGAACTGGCGCGGGCCGTCGCGGACAGATCGAGAACGACGTCGTCCGGGCTGTACACGCGGTTGTTCTCGACGCGGATCTTCCACCAGGAGTGAGGGTCTGCCGACCCGGCCGTCGGCGTGAGTTTGCCGTCGGTCAGTCGTGCGACGGCCAACGCGTCTTCGAGGAAGTGCGCGAACATCGGAGTCACGGCGACGCCGTCGACGTTGCTAGCGGCGCTGACATAGGTACGAATCTCGGAGTCGGCACGATCTCGATTGGTGGCAGCGTCGGCAGCGGTGAGGTATCCGCGAACCAGGCTGGCCGCGGAGGGAAGGACCTCAGGGTCGGTGACTACGACCCGGGCCTGCACACCCCACGTGAGCCACTCGGAGGCCGAGCGCGGAGTGCTCACGAACCGTTGGAGACGGCGTCCGGGGTTCCGAATCCGGCGACCACGACGGGCCGCTTCGCTACGGGATTCTTGGTGTGAGAAGCCGAGGTGTCCGGCGCGAGTGCCGTGGCAGTGGGAGAAGAAACGAGTGAAAGTCCGCCGCTTGCGAGTGCTCCCGCCACAGCCGTGGCTGCGAGGGCGAGGCGAACTGGTCGATACACCGTAGTGCGTCCCCGGGCGGGTCGTGGCCGATCGTCGCTCATGCACTCAGCTTGCACGCCGAACCTGAGAAAAGCCTTGGTGTCTGTAGTCATTTGCGTAACGCCCACGGAGATAAATGAGACATTGGTTACAGGAGTCGCGAGACTGAGCCGTGTCGAATGCATGTTCGAAAGGGTAGATGTTCGCACCGACAAGTTTCGGGTACGACCACGTACGTAGATTTTCAGAGGTTTATCGGAGGTTCGGATGGCAGTCGGTGTCCTGGCGATCGCTGTGTCGATCGGCACCGCACTGGGCGTGATGAGTGGAACTCTCGGAGCGCCCGCACAAGTCGAGAAGAACGAGTCTTCGAATGCTGCAGTCTCACTTGCAGCCTGGAACGGACCGGCACGAACTCAGGACACACCTGAGGGAATCGTGCCTTCCGTACCCTCCAACTTTCCGGGAGCGACATTGGCGCCCGTTGGAGCGGTGGCGGTGTTCGCGCCGTGGATCAAGAAGGCCGGTGCTCTGTGCTCGGAGATCACGCCCGCGGTGATCGCTTCGCTGTACTCGGTCGAGAACGGATTCAAGTACGGACCCGATACCGACATCTCACCGGAAGGTGGGCGCGGGCCTGGCCGCTTCACCACCGCAGCGTGGACGGCATACGGCAAGGACGGTGACGGCGACGGAAAGATGGACATCCTGGGCGTTGCCGATCCGGTGATGACAACCGGATACCGGTTGTGCGATCTCGTGAAGCAAGCGCAGTCCTGGCAGAAGTCCGGTGAGGTCGAGGGCGATACCGTCGACCTCGCGCTCGCTGCCTACGACGTCGGGCCGGACGCAGTTCGCGAAGCGGGCGGCGTCCCCGCCGACAAGGCGGGCGAGGTTCCCGCGGAGCAGGCGGTCGCCGCTCCGTTTGTCGCACAGATCAAATCGTTGCAGGACTCGTTCGCTCTGATGCTCGCACCCTTCGACTACAACAACCTCGCCGCTGCCGTTGGCGGCGTCGTCGAGGCCGGTCTGAAGTTTCTCGGATTGCCGTACGTGTGGGGCGGCGGAAACATCAACGGGCCCTCGATGGGCGGGTTCGACTGCTCGGGTCTGACGTCGTACGCGATCCACGCGGCCACCGGAGTGACTCTGCCCCGGACCTCGGAGACACAGTGGGGCGTCGGCGTCGAGGTCCCGCTGGATCAGGCGCAGCCCGGTGACCTGTTGTTCGGCAACTGGCAGGCAGGCGGTCCCGGCCACGTGGCGATCTATGTCGGGAACGGACAGATGCTTCACGCACCCACATTCGGTGACGTGGTGAAGGTCGGCCCGATCTTCGCAGGCATGAAGGCTCGCCGCGTGGTGTGAGTGGGCCGGAACTGCAACGCCGACAGAGCAAGAAGCGCCACCCGACCGAGTCGGGTGGCGCTTCTTTTCAGAGCTGGTACAGCCGATCAGCTGTGGTAAGGCTCCGCGCTCAGCAGCGTGACCTTCATGGTGCTGCCGTTGGGCAGGTTGTACTCACGCGTGTCGCCGACCTTGGCTTCGAGCAGCGCGCCGCCCAGCGGTGAGTTCGGGGAGTAGACCTCGAGCTTGGCGTCACGTGCGCCTTCTTCGCGGGTAGCGATGAGGAACGTCTCGGTGTCACTCTCGTTGCCGTCGTAGTAGACCTTGACTACGGATCCGGGCAGTGCAACACCGGACTGAGTGGGGGCCTCGCCGACCTTTGCGCTGTTCAGCAGCTCCTGGAGCTGGCGAATGCGGGCTTCCTGCTGACCCTGCTCTTCGCGGGCAGCGTGGTAGCCGCCGTTCTCTTTCAGGTCACCCTCTTCGCGACGCTCGTTGATCTCGGCGGCGATGACCGGGCGATTGGCGATGAGCTGGTCGAGTTCGTTCTTGAGCCTGTCATGTGATTCCTGGGTAAGCCAGGTCACCTGGGTCTCGGTCATCTCGATCACTCCCTAGTAGTCGGAGCCGGGGGCTCCCTCGACGATCGCTGCAACAGCAGCGAACAACGACTCGGAAGCACCACCAGGGATGCAACCTTGCCGTCAAACCTTGCGTCAATGCAGCAATACACGGTTCCACCCGGAACCGTGTATCGGGCAATTCTATCACGCATGACTACCCGCCCTGTCCGGCGCCAAACGTCCGGCAGGGTGGATGCGTTCCGAGGTCAGCTCTTGGTCAGGTACTCCGGAACGTCGAAGCTACAGCCGTAGACGTCGGCCATGCCTGGCGGCTGGGACGTCTTGATCTCGGTGTTGAACTCGAGGGTCTGATGCTCGGAGGACGGGACGTAGACCTCACGTCGTCCGGTTTCGGATCCGTCCTTCGAGCGAGCGCGCACGATGCACATCGCGTCACGTGACGAGTCGTCGCGTGTGACGGTGAAGCGAATCTTCACCGTGGAGTCGTTGGCGATGTCGAACGAGATGGTCTCGGTCTCGATTTCCTTGACCGCAAATTTTCCGTACGCGTAGTACGCGATTCCGCCGCCTACGACGATGACGAGTGCGGTCAGAGCCCACACCATCCACTTGCGGGGACTGCTCGTGCGAGTTGTGCTCGGGTACCGATCTTGGGGAAGCGGTTTGCTCATCACTCTGCTCTCGAAGACTCGAGTTCACGTGTCGTGCAGCAACTGACTGTGTCCCGCCGAATTACCGAAGGGGTCACGGCTGCGCCAGGAACTCTCGGGTGGAACTATAGAGGACGTGTCCCGTCGCGCCGTCGGTAGGTTTGTCGGCAGTCGGTACGTTTGACGGCAACCGCCCGGAGTAATCCGAGCGGTGCACAGCGTGTGACTCGAAGACTGCCGGTGACGGCTACAGGTGAACTGCCGGCAACGGCTACAAGTGAACTGCCGGCAACGGCTACAGGTGAAGTTGAGGTGAACGAACACGTGAGCGGATTCCGGCTCATGGCCGTCCATGCCCATCCCGACGACGAGTCGAGCAAGGGTGCGGCCACCACCGCCCGTTATGCAGCCGAAGGCCACGAAGTGATGGTCCTGACGCTCACCGGGGGCGAGCGTGGCGACATTCTCAACCCGGCCATGGACGTTCCCGGTGTCCGCGATCGAATCAGCGAAGTTCGCCAGGAGGAGATGGCCGAGGCCGCTCGCATCCTGGGCGTGAAGCAGCGCTGGCTCGGTTTCGTCGATTCCGGGCTCCCCGAGGGTGATCCTCTTCCGCCGCTGCCCGAAGGGTGCTTCGCCCTCGTTCCGCTCGAAGAGTCGACGCGCGCTCTGGTCAAGGTGATTCGCGAGTTCCGTCCCCACGTCGTCACGACGTACGACGAGAACGGCGGATACCCGCACCCGGACCACATCCGGTGCCACGAGGTGTCGATGGCTGCCTACGAGGCCGCTGCCGATCCCGAGTACTTCCCCGAGGACGGTCAGCCGTGGGAAATCAAGAAGGTCTACTACTCGCACGGATTCATCCGTAAGCGCCTCGAACTCTTCCAGGAGGAGTACGAGCGTCGCGGTGAGCCGTTCCCGATGGCGGACTGGCTCAAGAAGTGGAAGACCGAGCGCGGCGACATGATGGTTCGGGTGACCACTCAGGTCACTTGCGGCGACTACTTTCCCCAGCGCGACGACGCTCTGCGTGCGCACGCGACGCAGATCGATCCCAACGGTTCGTTCTTCGCTGTGCCGCTCGATATTCAGCAGAAGATCTGGCCCACCGAGGAATTCGAGCTCGCCAAGACGCGGGTCACCACGTCCATTCCGGAAACCGACCTGTTCGCAGGTCTCGAAGAGGACGCTCAGAAGTGAATGCTCTGTCCGCCGAGGTAGTTCTCGGCACCACACAATTTCTTGCTCAGACCCCGAGTAACCCATCCGGCCCGGAGTTCGGAAAGTCGTCTCCGGTCGGCCTGCTGGTGATTCTTGCGCTGCTCATCGGTGTGATCCTCTTGGTTCGGTCGATGAATCGCCAGCTCAAGAAGCTGCCGGAAACGTTCGAACCGGATCATCCCGAACTCGATCAGCAGGCAGACGAAGGCACCGACCGGGGAGCGATCACAGCTCCGAGCCCGGCGGAACCGAACGTCTCTACCGAGAAGAAGCCGAAGCAAGAATCCTGAGACGAACGAGGTAGCGACGATGGACCCACGGCTGCGGAACAACCTGGGTGGGTCCTCGAGCCCTTACCTGCGTCAGCACGCCGACAATCCGGTCCACTGGCAACAGTGGGGCGAAGAGGCGATGGAGTGGGCGCGCGAGCGCAACGTGCCGATCCTTCTCTCGATCGGATACTCGGCGTGCCACTGGTGCCACGTCATGGCGCACGAGTCGTTCGAGAACGCCGAGATCGCGGCCGTCATGAACGCGAACTTCGTCTGTGTGAAGGTGGACCGCGAAGAGCGTCCCGACATCGACGCCGTCTACATGAATGCGACGGTCGCGATGACCGGTCAGGGCGGCTGGCCCATGACCTGTTTTCTGACTCCCGACGGTTCACCGTTCTACTGCGGCACCTACTACCCGCCGACGCCTCGCGGCGGAATGCCGTCGTTCACACAGCTTCTCGAAGCGATAGCCGACACCTTCACGAATCGGCGCGACGAGGTCGACAACGCGGCACAGTCGATCGTCACGGAACTTCAGCGCGCGTCTGGCGGAATTCCGTACGCCGGAGCGCCTATCGACGCCGAGTTGCTGAACGCGGCGGGTCGATCGATCCTCGGTGACGAGGACATCCCGCGCGGGGGATTCGGTGGGGCACCGAAGTTTCCACCGTCGGCATTACTGGAGGGGCTGCTCCGACAGTTCGAGCGAACGGGTTCGGGCGAGATCCTCGGCGGTATCGAGCGCACCGCCGAAGGAATGGCACGTGGCGGTATCTACGACCAGTTGAGCGGAGGATTCTCGCGCTACTCGGTCGATGCCGAGTGGGTGGTTCCGCACTTCGAGAAGATGCTCTACGACAACGCGTTGCTCCTGCGGTTCTACGCGCACTGGGCGCGGCGGACCGGATCGGACCTGGCCACCCGCATAGCCAGGGAGACCGCAGCATTTTTGCTCTCCGATCTGCTGACCGAGAACGGTTGCTTCGCTTCGGCTCTCGATGCCGACACCGACGGCGTCGAAGGCCTCACGTACGTATGGACGCCGACGCAGCTGGTCGAGGTACTCGGTGCGGAGGACGGGCAGTGGGCGGCGGACTTGTTCCGGGTCACCGATACCGGAACATTCGAAGAGGGTGCGTCGGTATTGCAATTGCTCCGTGACCCCGATGACTGGTCGCGCTGGCAGACGGTCTCCGACGCTCTACGCGCCGCCCGGGCTCAGCGTCCACAGCCTGGCCGCGACGACAAAGTGGTGACGGCCTGGAACGGGTTGACCGTCACGGCTTTGACGGAAGCGGGACTTGCCCTGGATCGATCCGACTGGATCGCGGCGGCCGCCGAGTGCGCTGGCGCTCTTCTCGACCTTCACCTGGTGGACGGTCATTTGCGTCGCGCTTCCCTCGGCGGGGCTGTCGGCACCCCGACGGCAGTGCTCGAGGATTACGCAATGTTGGCCACCGGCCTCCTGGCTCTCTACCAGGCAACGGGATTCGCGCGGTGGCTCGATGCGGCGCAGCAGTTGCTCGACGTCACGCTCGACCACTTCGCCGATCCGGCCGAGCCGGGAAGCTGGTTCGACACGGCCGATTTCGCGGAGTCCCTCGTCACACGGCCCCGAGACCCGTTGGACGGCGCGACGCCGTCCGGTGCGTCGAGCGTCGCGGAGGCTCTGTTGACCGCGGCGGCGTTGACCGATGCCGATCGATCCTCTCGTTACGCCCAGGCCGCGGCGGACGCGCTGGCGAGGGCCACGCTGCCGCTCGAGCGTGCGCCTCGGTCGGCGGGACACTGGCTCACAGTGGCGGAAGCATCGTTGCGTGGTCCGATACAGGTTGCCGTCGTCGGGGAAGGTTCGCTGTTGGCCGATGCCCGGCGGCTTGCCCCGGGCGGTGCAGTAGTTGTCGGCGGAGCGCCGGATTCTTCACCGCTGCTTGCAGATCGCCCCCTTGTCGACGACGGTGAAGCCGCGTACATCTGTCGGGGATTCGTGTGTGATCGGCCGGTGACGACGGTGGTGGAACTGGCGAATCAGTTGAACACGACGAGCCATACCGCGATGAAGTGGCAGATCGCTGCAATGACAGTGGCAGCGTGGAAGAACTCGTGATGCCCGAACGTCGTCGGCCACGGGTTGGGCCATTTTGTCGCGTACAGAATTGCGCCGACGCTGTAGAAGATTCCGCCGACGAGCAGCAGCACCATCGGCGCCACACCGACCTGGTGTGTCAGTTCACCGACCACGGGAACGATCGCCCAGCCGAGGAGAAGGTAGAGCGGTACCCCTACCCATTTCGGCGCGGTGGGCCAGAGCATCTTGAGGGCAACGCCGGCCAGTGCACCTGCCCACACGATCGCAAGAATGATCTTGCCGGTGTGGGTGGGAAGGCCGAGCATGGCGAACGGTGTGTAGCTGCCGGCGATGAAGAGAAAGATCATCGAATGGTCAGCACGCTTCATCCACGTACGGCCCTTGACGGTCTGCCACTGGATGCGGTGATACGTCGCGCTGATGCCGAAGAGGCCGCAGATCGTGATGCTGTAGATCGCGGTTGCCCAAGCCGCCTTGGCGCCCACCTGAGCGCCGGCTACGGAGACGAGAACGATGCCCGCGACGACGGAGACACCGAGCGCCCACAGATGGATCCAACCGCGCATGCGTGGTTTGACCGGAAGCTCGTCGAGCCCGAATGCCGTCATGTGCAACCCCTCTCGTTCCGTGCTGTTGCGAACTGCGTAACCTACGGTACCGTAGGTTACGCACCAGTAGCATAACCTACCTGCGGGTTTTCGACGCGTACAAAAAGCGTGACGGCGCTCGCATGTGGCTGTCACTGCCGGGCGTAGTCTTTGACACCATGGTGATGTCACGGTGAATCTGCGCGGACTGCTGTACAGCATCTACGAGCGACGGCTCCTCAGTCATCTCGACGGTCTCGCGCACCCACGGCACGTAGCCGTGATGTGTGACGGAAACCGGCGATGGGCTCGCGAGAACGGCTTCACCGATGTCAGTCACGGGCACCGCATGGGCGCGCTCAAAATTGCCGAATTGCTCGAGTGGTGCGACGCCGCCGGAATCGAGATGGCAACCATCTACCTGCTCTCGACCGAGAACCTGCGCCGCGAGCCGGAAGAGCTCGACACGCTCCTCGAAATCATCACCGACGTCGTCGAAGAGATCTCCGGGCCCGGCAAGAACTGGAGTGTGCAGATCGTCGGTGCTCTCGATCTTCTGCCCCCCGAGCAGTCCAGGCGCTTGCGGGAAGCGGCGGCGGGGACCAGTGGCCGAACCGGGACACATGTCAACGTCGCGATCGGATACGGCGGACGTCAGGAGATCGCCGACGCCGTCCAATCGCTCCTGCGTGACAAGATCGGTGCGGGTCTGAGCGGAGACGAACTGATCCAGGCCGTCACGGTCGACGGCATCGACGGTCATCTGTACACGTCGGGACAGCCCGATCCGGATCTGGTGATCCGCACCTCCGGCGAGCAGCGGCTCTCCGGATTCCTGTTGTGGCAGAGCGCTTATTCCGAGATCTGGTTCACCGAGGCGTACTGGCCCGAGTTCCGTCGAGTCGACTTTCTTCGAGCCTTGCGTGACTACGCGGCGCGCCACCGCCGGTTCGGCGCCTGAGCCGTCTCAGAGCTTGCGCAGTCGGAGCCGGTTGATCGTGTGATCGGCGTCCTTGCGCAGTACCAGGGTTGCGCGGGGGCGGGTGGGGAGAATGTTCTCCACCAGGTTCGGGTGATTGATCGAGTTCCAGATCTCCTTCGCCGCGATGGTCGCGTCACGGTCGGAGAGGCCGGAGTAGTGGTGAAAGTGAGCGTTCGGATCGGCGAACGACGTGTTGCGTAGCGCGAGGAACCGCTGGATGTACCAGGCTTCGATGTCCTCGATGCGGGCGTCGACGTAGATCGAGAAGTCGAACAGATCGGAGACCATCAGACGCGGGCCGGTCTGCAGGACGTTGAGGCCCTCGATGATGAGGATGTCAGGCTGGCGGATCAGGTGGTACTGGCCCGGGATGATGTCGTACGACGTATGCGAATAGACCGGCGCCGCTACCTCTTCCGCCCCGGACTTGACTTCGGTGACGAAGCGCAACAGCTTGCGGCGATCGTAGCTTTCGGGAAAACCCTTGCGGTGCATGATGCCCCGACGCTGGAGTTCCCTGGTCGGATAGAGGAATCCGTCCGTGGTGACGAGGTCGACGCGTGGATGGTGGTCCCAGCGGGCCAGGAGAGCTTGCAGCACACGAGCAGTCGTGGATTTTCCGACCGCGACCGAACCGGCGACACCGATGACGAAGGGCACCTGACGATCGGGATGCTTCTCACCGAGGAACGTCGCGGTGGCCGCGAACAGCCGTTGGCGTGCCGCCACCTGCAGGTGGATCAGACGTGCGAGGGGGAGATAAACCTCGGCAACTTCTTCGAGATCGATCTGCTCGCCGAGACCACGCAAGCCGTACAACTCGTCCTCGGTCAACACCAGCGGCGTCGACTTACGCAGTGTCCGCCACTGCTTGCGGTCGAACTCGACGTAGGGACTCGATTCGTTGGTGCGCGCCATCAGCCCAGCTCACCGGCATGTAGTGAACCCGGGGCCCGGCGGACGAAACAGCTATGCGAGCAAGCCAGGCGCGTGTGCGCACGATCCGAGTGCATAGTCGGATTGTGCTCGGTGCCACGTCCGGGACTTTCGCCGGGTGGCATTCCGGAGCGAGCGGCTAGGCTCGGTCGTTATGGATCCAGACACACTTGTTCGCCAATATCTGCTGCTCGGACTGGGTTTCGACCGTCTCGAAGACGGGTTCGTCGACGCGTTCACCGGTGACCCCGCGCTGCGTAAGCAGATCGAGAGCGCCCCGAAGCCCGATCCGCGTGAACTTGCCCGCACGGCACGTGAATTGCGGGGCGAGCTGGCCGGAAGTGGTCTGAATGCCGAGCGCGCTCACTTCATCGACGTTCACCTTCGCGCCCTTGAATGCTCCGGGCGCAAGTTCGCGGGTGAGGACATCGGCTTCGTGGACGAGGTGGAGGCGTACTTCGACGTACGAATCGAAAAGGGAAACGAGGACGCCTACAGCGACGCGCACCGGTTGATGGGTGAAGTTCTGCCCGGTCCGGGACCGCTGGCGCAGCGAGTGCAGGCGCATCGCAAGGCCGACGAGATCCCCGCGGTGAGACTGAACGAGTGCGTCGAGGCAATGTCGAGTGCGCTGCGCGATCTGGTCCGCGGCACGTTCGGGCTTCCGGCGTCGGAAACCGTCGAATACGAAGTGGTGGGGGACAAGCCGTGGTCCGGCTTCAACTACTACCTTGGTGACTACCGCTCCAAGGTTGCGATCAATTCGGATCTGCCGCAGTTCATGGCCAACCTGCCGCGGCTGATCGCGCACGAGTCCTACCCCGGCCATCACACCGAGCATTGCCGTAAGGAAGCCGGTCTGGTCGGTTCGGGTCAGCTCGAGCAGACACTGTTCCTGGTCAACACGCCGCAGTGCATCATGGCCGAAGGCCTCGCAGATCTGGCGCTGGAAGCGATCGTCGGTCCGGAGTGGGGCTTGTGGGCGCAGGACATCTACGCCGATCTCGGCTTGTCTTTCGACGGGGAAAAGGCGCAACGGCTCTCCGCCGCGTCGGGGCAACTGCTGAGTGTTCGTCAGGATGCCGCTCTGATGTTGCACGACGAGGGGCGCAGCCTCGACGACGTGGCACTGTTCCTCGAACGGTGGTCGCTGTCGACGCCGGAACGCGCTCGCCAATCGCTCAAGTTCCTGTCTTCACCGCTGTGGCGGGCGTACACCAGCACGTATGTCGAGGGATACCGGCTGCTCGGGGGCTGGCTGGACGAGGTGCCGGTGGGCGCAGAGCGCACCGAACGCTTCCGCAGGCTGCTCGACGAGCCGCTGGTCCCCAGCTCTCTGCGTGCTGCCTAGTGCCGGGTGGAGACGGCGGGAGCGAACTTCGTAGACTGGACGCATTCGTTTCCGCATCCAGCTTGGAGATTCCTCGATGACCGCTGTGCCCGGCTCCGACGTCAACTCTGCATCACTCGCCGAACTCGACCCCGAAGTCGCCGAGGCGATGGCTGGTGAATTGGCTCGTCAGCGCGACACGCTCGAGATGATCGCGTCGGAGAACTTCGTTCCCCGCTCGGTTCTGCAGGCTCAGGGCAGCGTCCTGACGAACAAGTACGCCGAGGGCTACCCGGGACGTCGTTACTACGGCGGTTGCGAGCACGTCGACGTCATCGAGGATCTGGCGCGCAACCGTGCGAAGGAACTCTTCGGTGCAGAGTTCGCGAACGTTCAGCCGCACTCGGGCGCACAGGCCAACGCTGCTGTTCTGATGGCACTGATGAACCCGGGTGAGAAGCTGCTCGGCCTCGACCTTGCACACGGTGGTCACCTCACGCACGGCATGAAGCTGAACTTCTCCGGCAAGTTGTACGACGTCGCGTCCTACGGCGTCAGCAAGGAAGATCACCGCATCGACATGGACGAGGTGCGCTCGATCGCCCTCGCCGAGAAGCCGAAGGTCATCGTTGCCGGTTGGTCCGCATACCCGCGTCAGCAGGACTTCGCGGCGTTCCGTGCGATCGCCGACGAGGTCGGGGCGTACCTGTGGGTGGACATGGCTCACTTCGCCGGACTGGTTGCCGCAGGCCTGCACCCGTCGCCCGTCCCGTACGCGGACGTCGTGTCCTCGACCGTCCACAAGACACTCGGTGGACCGCGTTCCGGCCTGATCCTGGCGAAGAAGGAGTGGGCCAAGAAGCTCAACTCCGCTGTCTTCCCAGGTCAGCAGGGTGGACCGCTCATGCACGCCATCGCGGCCAAGGCAGTCACCTTCAAGATCGCTGCCGGTGAAGAGTTCAAGGATCGTCAGGCACGCACCCTTTCCGGTGCGCGCATCCTTGCCGAGCGTCTGGGCAACAAGGACGTCGCAGACCAGGGCATCAGCGTCCTGACCGGCGGCACAGACGTCCACCTCGTTCTCGTGGACCTGCGTAACTCGCAGCTCGACGGCCAGCAGGGTGAGGACCTTCTGCACGAAATCGGCATCACGGTCAACCGCAACGCTGTTCCGTTCGATCCCCGCCCGCCGATGACCACCTCCGGTCTGCGTATCGGTACCGCAGCGTTGGCCACCCGCGGATTCGGCGATACCGAGTTCACCGAGGTCGCCGACATCATCGGTACCGCTCTGGCCGGCAACGCGGATCTGCCGGCGCTGCGTGCGCGCGTCGCCAAGCTCGCCCTCGACCTTCCGCTGTACGACGGTCTCGAGAACTGGGGCCTGCTCAGCAAGAACGTCTAGGTATTCCTTCACCGACGGCCCGGTCCCTTTCGAGGGGCCGGGCCGCTGGTTTTTTGCCAGTCGCGGATTGTGGCATCGGTCACATGACCGATGGTGGCCGAGTTCGGCGCTTCCTAGCCTGAGAGCATCACCCCTCCGGCGAAGGAAACCCCATGACCGAACAGAATCTGCATTGGCTCTCCGCTACCGAGATGGCGGCGTCGGTCGCGTCGAACAGTCTCTCGCCCAACGAGATTGCCGAAGCGATGATCCAGCGCGTCGACGCTGTCAATCCGTCGATCAACGCGATAGTGCAGTTCGATCGCGAGCAGGTCACGCGCGACGCGGCCGAACTCTCACGGCAACAGGAATCGGGCGAGAAACTCGGCCCGCTGCACGGCGTTCCGTTCACGATCAAAGATCTGACGGCAGTCGACGGGCTGCCGACCACGTTCGGGATGAAGCCGATGGCCGACAACATCGCGACGGGAAATGCCGTCGTCGTGGACAGGCTGCGCGGCGCCGGCGGACTGTTCCTGGGAAAGACGAACACTCCCGAAAGCGGTTACTACGGTGGCACGGACAACCACCTGTACGGGCCGACGCACAACCCGTGGAAGCTCGGCAACAGCGCGGGCGGGTCCAGCGGAGGTGCGTCGGCTGCCGTGGCTGCAGGCCTCGGGCCACTTGCCGAGGGCAGTGACGGCGCCGGATCGGTGCGTATCCCGTCGGCGCTCTGCGGGGTCGTCGGGCTCAAACCGACCACCGGCGTCATTCCTCAGACCATCCTGGCCGGGCGCTTCTACAACTGGGCGTACCACGGTCCGATCACCAGGACCGTCGCCGACAACGCGCTGATGCTCGACATCATGGCCGGGCCGGACAATGCGGATCCGCTCTCGATCGAGCGTGCGGAGACCTCGTACGTCGAAGCGGCGAAGGGTGACGTGAAGGGGCTTCGCGTCGCGTGGTCGACGAATCTCGGCCTCGGCCATGTTGATCCGGAGGTGCTGGCGGTGTGCCTCGACGCGCTGGCGGCATTCGAGGAATTGGGTGCCCAGATCACCGAGGCGACCCCGCAGTGGGGAAATCCGTCGGAGTCGATGTGGAACGGCATCTGGGTTCCCGGTTTCGCTTCCGAATACGACTTGCTCGACTGGGAGAACCAGCGCGGCGAGGTCGACGACAACCTGATCGAGATCATGCACGAGGCCGAGCGGCTCACCGGTGTCGACGTCGGGCGGGCCGACGCATTCCGCGGCGTCATGTGGGACACGTGGACCACGTTCATGAACGACTACGACGTGTTGGTCTCGCCGACCTTGGCTTCGGCCACGTTCCCGCTCAGTCAGTTCGCGCCGTCATGGCTCGAAGGTGCGTCGTTGCGTGAGCAGTTGCTCGATTGGCTCTTCACCTACCCGTACAACATGCTCAACAACCCCGCGATCACCGTGCCCGCCGGATTCACCGCCGACGGTCGACCGGTGGGGCTGCAGATCGCCGCACGCCACCGCCAGGACGCACTGGTTCTGCGGACTGCCGCGAACTTCGAAGCGGTGCGTCCGTGGGCGGACAGGAAGCCGGCCGATTCACTGGTGGTGGCCTAGCTCACACGATTGGCTAGATTGGTGTGATGACGTCTGTACTGCCTGATCGCGGCGCTGGACCTGACATGTTCGCGCCGCGATCGCCGGCGGCCGGGGCGTACGGCATTCTCGGCCTGTGCGCCGAAGAACTTCGCGCACGTGGACTCGCGTACTCGGCTGCGGCGGTCACGTACCGAGACCCGTCGAGCGGACGGCATCGGGCTCTGGCGAGTTCCGGATACGACGCCAGGGTGCTCGAGTTCCTGCTCGACGACTTCGTCGCCGATCGCAATCTCTTCGGCATCATTCGCGAGGCTTCGGGCGTGCCAGTGTTCTGGCAGGACGTGCCACGATTCGAGCAGGTCGAGATGGTTACCGATGTTCTGCGGCCGTCCGGGTACGCCGAGGGCGCGTCGGTCGCATTGGGGTTCTCCGGCCGTGAGGTGACCGGATTGCTGCACATGAGCTTCGCGGATTCCGGCGTCGTCGATCGCGTGCGCGAGGTGGTGGCGGCGTCCAGCGCGGCCTGCTCGCGCGTCGTGGGGGACCAGGTGGCGCTCGATCGTGTCCATCTGAGCCCACGGGAGATCCAAGTACTGCAATTGGTGGCCAGGGGCGCGGGCAATGTCGAGATCGCCGAGGAGTTGTTCGTCAGCCGTCGCACTGTCGCCACCCACCTCGAGAACATCTTCGTCAAGACCGGAACCAATTCGCGGGTTCAGGCAGCGGTGCGCGCCGCGAAGTGGGGTCTGATCGAGTCCTGAGTGACGCTGAATCACACGAGTGGCATTTTGTTACCTGGCGTTCACCAGATGTGCGGCTCGTTCCGTGGCGCGAGTGTCCGATCCGCAGTACCGTCGGCAGTAACGAGTAACCAGAAGTTACTTGTGCGGGAGGTTCTGATCGTGACTGAAACACTCAGTACGAGAGGGCCGGCGCCCGGCCCTTGTTTCAGCTGACACAGCGTCACCTGACACCAGAGCCGTCCGGCCCAGCGAGCTGAGTTTGCGCGGGTGCCGCGCAGACCTAGGAGCCCAACGTGACTGCATCACGCTCCGTCTCTGCCCACTCGGCCCGGGCTGATCTATCAGCCGGGAATCATTCGGGAGATGCACTTCGCACGTACGTCTTGGATACCTCGGTACTACTGTCCGATCCATGGGCTGTCACTCGATTCGCCGAACACCACGTGGTACTGCCACTGGTCGTGATCAGCGAACTCGAAGGCAAGCGACACCACCACGAACTGGGATGGTTCGCCCGAGAATCGCTCCGCATGCTCGACGATCTCCGGATCGAATACAGCCGCCTCGACCGTCCGGTACCGATCGGCACCGAGAACGGGACACTGCAGGTCGAACTCAATCACACCGACCCTGCGGTCCTCCCCGTCGGATTCCGCACGGACAGTAACGATTCGAGGATTCTGGCGTGCGCGCTGAACCTTGCGGCGGAGGGCAAGGACGTAGTCCTCGTCAGTAAGGACATACCGCTTCGTGTGAAGGCAGGCGCGGTGGGACTACCTGCCGACGAGTACCACGCTCACGACGTCGTGCCATCGGGATGGACGGGCATGACCGAGCTGGACGTCGCCTCGACGGACATCGACGAGCTGTTCAACGAGGGTTTCCTGGACCTTGACGAAGCACGAGATCTGCCGTGTCACACGGGTCTTCGTCTGCTCGGTGGCTCGTCGAGCGCCCTCGGTCGGGTGACTCCCGACAAGCGCATTCAGTTGGTGCGCGGTGAGCGTGAGGCGTTCGGGCTGCACGGCCGCTCCGCCGAGCAGCGCATTGCGCTCGATCTCCTCATGGACGAGAGCATCGGCATCATCTCTCTCGGCGGCAAGGCAGGCACCGGTAAGTCGGCCTTGGCTCTGACAGCAGGTTTGGAAGCCGTTCTCGAGCGCCGCACCCAGCGCAAGGTCGTCGTCTTCCGTCCGCTGTATGCCGTTGGCGGACAAGAACTCGGCTACCTTCCCGGTAGTGAGAGCGAGAAGATGGGCCCGTGGGCTCAGGCCGTTTTCGACACTCTCGACGGGTTGGCTTCGCCAGAGGTTCTCGAAGAGGTTCTCGCCCGCGGAATGCTGGAAGTGCTGCCGCTGACGCACATTCGCGGTCGGTCGCTGCACGATTCGTTCGTGATCGTCGACGAAGCGCAGTCACTCGAACGAAATGTTCTGCTGACAGTGCTTTCTCGTCTGGGAACCGGCTCGCGGGTGGTTCTCACGCACGACGTCGCGCAGCGTGACAACCTGCGAGTGGGTAGGCACGACGGAGTTGCGGCCGTCATCGAGAAGCTCAAGGGGCACCCGCTTTTTGCGCACATCACACTCACGCGCAGTGAGCGGTCGCCGATCGCCGAGTTGGTGACCGACATGCTCGAGGAGTTCGGCCCTACTTCCTGAGAAGCGATCTCCCCGTGCGGACTTCGGTCTGCACGGGGAGATTCTTGGGTTTTCAGTAGTTCAGTTTTGCAGCGGTCCGAGTTCGTTGTCGAGAACTTCCTGCACCACACGCATTGCCGCCAGCCCCGCCGGTGCGCCGCAGTACGCGCTCGCGTGGATCACGGTTTCGACGATCTCGGTGCGCGTCAAGCCGTTTCGTAGTGCTCCGCGTACGTGGCCTTTGAGTTCGTTCTCCGCGCGCAGCGCGATCAGCATCCCCAGATTGATCAGACTGCGGCTGCGGCGATCGAGTCCGGGACGCGTCCATACCGAACCCCAGACGTTGGCCGTCACGAAGTTCTGCAGTTCTTCGCTGTCGGTGCCGCGGGTGCGCTCGAAGGCGGCGTCGACAAAATCGGCCCCCATGACTTCGGTGCGCACAGCCAAGCCGGCGTCGAAGGAGTCAGGCGTGGTGTTCTCGGGCATGGCAGGTTCGCTCGCTTTCGGCAGGTGATTTCAGGCCGGAGCAAGCCTACTTCGTGTCCCGCTCCCGACGACTGCACGGCCGACCGCGGTCACCACACCCCACGCGACGTCTCGCAGACTGAAGTAGTCACGCCAGACGGAGACCTTGCCGTCGCGCAGTTCGAAAGTTCCGCACACCCAGAATTCGATGCGCAGCGGCCCGACGGTCAGGATGTCGGTGCGTTCGGTGAGCACCGTGGACTCGTCGCCGACGATGTGGTGCATCTCGGCCTCGAATTTCAGTGAAGGCTTGGTGACCAGACGAAGCGCTCGCACGACGGTCTTCTTGCCTCGCAGAGTGGGGAGCGAGACGTTCTGCCAGACGATGTCGTCTGTCATCAATTCGGCTGCGGCGTCCACGTCGAAATCGGTGAGGGCCGCGAACATTGCGTTCACCGTGGCTGTCGAACTACTCATGGGGTGTCCTTGGCTGATTATTCGGCCGGTGTTGCCCGGATGAAGGTACCGAGATGATCGTGATCGAAGTACTCCAAGGTTAGCGAGTTTCCGTCGAAGGTGGCCTTCGAGACCGTCCCGGCCGGTGCGTTCTCGCCGCTGAGCGGAAACGTGAAGGTGTTTCCGTCCCAGTGGGTCAGCGGATACGTCACCGCCGCGGGACCCATGGTCAAGGTCAGCGCACCGTTCTGCTGCGTCACGAGTGCGGGACCCCAGTACGGGTTGCCGTAGTCGCCGGTCAATTGGTTTGTCGGTGGGGCAGGCGCGGGGGAGGTCGGCGGTGTCTTCCCGGCAAGTTCGCCCTCGGGATCGGCTTGTGAGGCAAACGCCGCTTCGTACAGCGGGCGCCACTCGCGGGTGATCTTCCCGAACTGCACCAGATCGGCGAACTCGGCGGTCAAGGTCTCCGCGACGCCGGTGGGCGTGCCGTTGGTCAGAACGACGATGCCGACGTCAGCGGAGGGAATCGTCACGAAATTTGTCCCGGCTCCGACCAGGAAAGCGCCGGAGTGGCTGGCGGTGACACGGCCAGCGGCGCTGTCGGAAACGTTGAACCCGTAGCCGTAGAAGCCGGAGCGTTCCCCGATCTGCTGCGCGTGGCGCGAGACGATCTCCGGGTTCACTGCGGGCACGAGCGCATCCGTCTGAACGACCTGCTGCCCCTGATACTGACCGCCGGACAGCACCATGTCCAACCACTTGGCCATGTCGTTCGCCGAGGAGCTGACTCCACCGGCGGGGGATTGGGCGTCGGCGTCCCGAACCGGCCCTACCTTGTACTTTCCGTCTTCGAGGATGTGGCCCACTGTTCGATTTTCTCGGGCCTGGTAATCGGCGAACCGCGAAGACGTCGATGTCATACCGAGCGGGCCGTAGATCGTGTTCTGCGACAGCGTTTCCCAATCGGTGCCCGCCGCAGCTGCAACGGCCTCAGCGCCGGCTGTGACGCCGAAGTTCGTGTACTCGTATGTGATTCGGAATGGATTGAGCGGTAGTTGGCGAAGCTTCTCGAGCACCTGGGCCCGGTTGTAGCCCAGGTCCTCCAGCCCGTCGCCGGCGTGGTCCGGTAATCCCGACCGATGCGTGTAGAGATCGGAGATCGTGAGGTGGTCGGTCACCCACGGATCGCCAAGCGCAAACCCCGGCAGTTTCGAGATCACCGGAGTGTCCCAGTCGACGGTCCCGATTCCGACTTCGTGGGCGACCACCGTGGCTCCTACCGATTTCGACACCGATGCCAGTTGGAACACGGTGTCGGCATCGACGGTGGCGCTCTTACCCAACTCGCGAACCCCGAATCCCTTTGCATACACAGTCTTACCGCCGTGCACCACGGCCACAGCCATGCCGGGGACGCCCGAACTTGCCATGAGATCGTTCGCGAGGCCGTCGAGCTTCCCGACCGCGTCGTCGATTTGCCCGTCCGGGATCGGCACCCCGGCGTCGAGACCGGGGCTGGCGTCGCTGACGACCGGCCCGGGCGCTGAGGTGGTGTCTGAATCGGACGAGCATCCGGCGAGCAGGGCGACCGTCAGTACTACCGGAACCGCCGCTGCCGACAGTCGCGAGCTGTTTCTACTGGTGATGGACACGAGATTCTCCCTAGCAGGGCTGTCGTCGGTACCACTCGGTCAATCCAGTATCGGGGAACGGCGGGCTGAGATACGGACAAATCGGGAAACCTTGTAGCTACTTCGGGGTCTTGGTCGCCAGACTGCCGAGAATGGAGCCTTCTGTGACCGGCTTCCAGGGGAGCAACAACGCGACCAGCAGCGCGGTGATCAGTGCTGCGCCGACCGTGAAGTACGACGCGATGGCGAAGCCTTCCAGGCACGCGGTCTTCATCGTGTAGATCAGACTGTCCTTCTGCTGCTCGAAGAGCGGACTGATGTCGCGCGAGCGGATCTCGATGACGCTGAGCACCGACTCACGAGCGAAGCCCTTCTCCTGTGCCGACATCACGGCGTCGGGAATGGCGTCGACGATCGGAGCCACCTTGGACGTGTAATACGAGGCGACGATCGAGCCGATGACGGCGACGCCCAGGGTCCCACCGAGTTCCCGCGTCGTGTCGTTGACTGCCGAGCCTGCGCCGGCTTCGTCGAGGGGCACCGAGGACATTATGGAGTCGGTAGCCGGTCCCTGGACAATTGCGAGGCCCAGACCCATGAGAACCATCGAGATCACGACGGGTCCGAGGTAGGGCGTCTCGACGGTCGTCTGGCCGGCCAGGAACATGCCGCCGCTGAGGACGAGGAGGCCGAACACCATCACTGCGGTCGTGCCGAGTTTCTGTGCCGCCAAGGTGGCAACTGGGGCGCCCACCGCAACAGCGGCGGCGAAAGGCAAAGAGTGGATGCCGAATTCGAGTGGCGAGTATTCGCGAACGCCCTGGAAGTACTGCGTGATCAGGAACAAGAACCCGAACATGCTGAAGTAGCTGACCGCAATAGCCAAGGCGGGGAATGAAAACCGCCGGATTCGGAAGAGATTCATGTTCAGGATCGGCGCATCGGTGCGCAGTTCCCATGCGACGAATGCCGCCAACAACACTGTTGCAGAGAGGTATCCCGTGATGCTGAATGGCGACACCCATCCGCGATGTGGCGCGTCGATGATGGTCCACACCAGAATGACGATGCCGAGGAGCGACAAGATTGTTCCGACGAAATCGAATCGGCCGACGTGAAGCGCCTTCGATTCCGGAACAACCAGCAGCACACCGACGATGACCAGCAACGCAGCCGGAACGTTCATCCAGAACACCGAGTGCCAGGAGAAGTGCTCGAGAAGCCAACCGCCTGCCGTCGGGCCGATGGCAATCGCGAAGCCGGCCATTGCGGTCCAGGCAGCGATGGCGATGGCTCGTTCTCTGGCGTCGGTGAAGATGTTCGTGATCATGGCCAGGGTGGCCGGAAAGACCGCTGCGGCAAAGACACCCATGGCAGCGCGCGCCATGATCACCTGTTCGAGGTTGGAAGCCAAAGCGCCGACGAGCGACATCGCGCCGACGCCGATCAGACCGATGATCATCACTCGGCGGCGTCCGAAGCGGTCACCCAGGTGGCCGAAAGTGAGTAGGAACCCGGCGAAGGTCAACGTGTACGCGTCGACGATCCATTGCAGGTCACTGACGCTGGCGAACAGGTCGACGCTCATCGTCGGCAGTGCGACGTTGACCACTGTGTTGTCCAGCACGACAAGGAGTTCGGCGAGGCAGATGAAGATCAGCGCAGTGAATCGACGGGACTTGGTCATCATAGGCGCCGAGGGCGCCGGTGCAAGTGTGTGAGACATGTTTGTACGCCATCTCTGCTCCTGCGCGGACGGCAGCAGCGGTTGGAAGTAGAGGGGTTGGTCAGCTCGGGGCCGAGACCAGAGCCTTGAGGTGCGCGCCGATCCGATCGAGAGGCGCGGTGGTGTGCTGAGCTTTTGCCATCAGAGTCGCGCCTTCGATCGACGCGATCACGACGGTTGCCCACTGTGCTGCAGTCTCGGACGGCTGTCCCTGCTGCCAGAAGAACGATGTGAGAAGCGATTCCCACGAGGTGAAGGATTCGCCCGCAGCAGTTAATGCCGCCGGCGTCGACGCGCCCTCCACCGCCGCGGCTGCGACCGGACAGGAGGAGGTGAAATCGCTCTCTACCAAGCTGTTTCGAAATATTGTGACAACCGCGTCGATGATCTCCGGTGGGGAAGACTGAGCGATCATCGAACTGATGGCGGCGCTGACGCCTCGGCCGAAGTAGGCAACTGCTTCGCCGGCCAGCTGTCCTTTGCCTTCGGGAAAGTAGTGGTACACCGACCCGCGGGGAGCTCCCGAGCGTTCGACGATCTCGGTGAGCGAGGTCGTCGCGATCCCGTGTTCACGGAAGGCATTGATGGCGCCGACCAGCATCAGAGTGCGGGAATCGGAGTCGGCCATCCCGCCATCGTATGCAATCGCAGAGCTGTTCGATTCATCTGGTGCCGCTGGTTCTCTTGGTACTCCCCACTTGCGACGCGCTGCGGCGATCGGACAACGCGTCTGCGGGCCGGTCATGGCAACGAGGTGTCTCGAGGTGTGTTCATCACTGCCTCCCAGTATGTCGATCGGTATAGGAACGAATCTGAGACTAGATGTAACCGACAGACACAGTCAAGTGTTGTGTGCAGGTAGTGGGTATTGATCGATATTCATGGTGGCAAAACTCCCGGATCAGTGGTTATATCGTGCGGTATAGAGCTGTTGCTTCGAGCGCCAGCTCCGGAGGAGAGGAAACGGCATGCCGGTACCGACGTCAGTTGCACGAAAACGAAGAATCGAAGTCGCAGTCGGGAAGTATTTCGCCAATCCGCTGGTCACCGGATTGAATCGGATCGGCTTGATGCCGTCGTTGATGACCGAGATCGAGACGGTTGGACGCCGAACCGGTCTGGCCCGCCGAGTGCCCGTTGCGATCACCTACGACGGCGACGAGGCGTGGGTCATCGCGCAGCACGGCATCGACAGGGGCTGGGGCGCCAATATCTCTGCGACGCCGAAGGTTCGGATCCGTCGCCGCGGCGAGTGGGTGGACGGACAGGCCCAGATCATGCCGGACGACGACGTCCCGGCGCGGGTGAAGACATTCACGTCGGGGAAGTTCAGATCGGCGCTGACGGCCTCGGCCTTTCGCGGATTGCAGACCGATCCGGTCAGTGTTCGCATCAGGCTCGAACTCGATCCGTCAACCGATTGAATCAACGGGAATTGAAGTAGTCGGTACGGAATGACCCGGTGCGTTCTCGTCGTTGACGAATGCAGCGGTGGCGCGATCGCCACTGCACACGACGAAGGAGCAGGGTCATGCGCATCGGAATCATCGGAGCCGGTCAGATCGGTGGCACGCTCACACGTAGGCTCGCTGCGCTCGGTCACGACGTGCGCGTCTCGAACTCGCGGACACCGGACACCCTTGCAGAACTGGAAGCGGAGACGGGCGCGAAGGCAGTCCGCAGCACCGAGGCCGCCGAGGGCGCCGAGCTGGTCATCGTGAGCATCCCGCAGAAGAACGTGGTCGATCTACCGGCGGGGATCCTCAGCGGTGCGGTCGCCGGTGCCCCGGTCATCGAGACCAACAACTACTACCCGCAACAGCGTGACGGTCTGATCTCGGCCATCGAGGACGGACAGACCGAAAGCGGATGGGTGCAGGAGCGCCTGGGTGTACCGGTATTCAAGGCGTTCAACGGAATCTGGTGGAAGCATCTCCTCGAGAAGGGGCTCCCCGAAGGTGCAGAGGGGCGCATTGCGCTACCCATCGCCGGCGACGACGACGCGAACAAGCAGGTCGTGTTCGATCTGATCAATCAGTTGGGCTTCGATCCTGTCGATGCGGGAACGATCGACGATTCCTGGCGTCAGCAGCCGGGAACTCCGGTGTACGGCAAGGACTTCGATCGAGAAGCGACGTTGAAGGCATTGGCCGAGGCGAGCCCCGATCGCACCGACGAGTGGCGCGCAACCACTACGGTGTAGGGAAAAGAGTGGCGGTTTCCGAAGTGGAAACCGCCACTCTGTTGTTTGTTCAGTCCTTGACCTTCGCCATCGCCAGAACGTCGAGACGCTTGTCGAGTTCTTCCTCGCTCAGCTTGTCCGGGACGAGTCCGCGCTCGATGACGACTTGGCGGATCGTCTTCTTCTCTTTGAGCGCCTGCTTCGCGACGGCCGCGGCTTCCTCGTAACCGATCGCCGAGTTGAGGGGCGTCACGATCGACGGTGACGATTCGGCGAGTGTCTTGAGGTGCTCCTCGTGTGCGACCAGTCCGCTGACACACTTGTCGGCGAACAGTCGAGAGACGTTGGCCAGCAAGGTGAACGACTCCAGCAGGTTGCGAGCCATGACCGGGATGTAGACGTTGAGTTCGAAAGCTCCGGCAGCGCCGCCCCACGCGATGGCGGCGTCGTTTCCGATCACCTGAGCCGCAACCTGAGTGGTTGCCTCGGGCAGGACCGGGTTCACCTTGCCGGGCATGATCGAGCTACCCGGCTGCAGATCGGGGAGTGCGATCTCGCCGAGTCCGGTCAGCGGGCCCGATCCCATCCACCGAATGTCGTTGGCAATCTTCGTCAGTGAGACTGCGATGGTCCGCAGCGCGCCCGACGCCTCGACCAGTCCGTCACGCGCGGCCTGTGCTTCGAAGCTGTTCTTCGCCGGAGTCAGCGCGTCGACGCCTGTCGATTTGACCAGCTCGGCAACAACTTTGGGGCCGAATCCATCCGGAGCATTGAGACCGGTGCCGACTGCTGTTCCGCCGATCGGCAGCTCGCCGAGGCGGGGGAGTGTTGCGTTGACGCGCTCGATGCCGGCCTCGATCTGACGTGCGTAGCCACCGAACTCCTGACCGAGCGTGACCGGCACAGCGTCCATCAGGTGGGTGCGTCCGGATTTGACGACGGTCTTCCACTCGGACGCCTTCGTGGCGAGTGCAGCGTGCAGATGTTCCAGTGCCGGAACAAGATCGGTGACCGCTGCTTCGGTAGCTGCGACGTGCGTGGCGGTGGGGAAGGTGTCGTTGGAGGACTGCGACATGTTGACGTGATCATTGGGATGTACGTCTACACCGGCGGCCTTCGCGATGGATGCGATGACCTCGTTGGCGTTCATGTTCGAGCTGGTTCCGGAACCGGTCTGGAAGACGTCGATGGGGAACTGATCGTCGTGCTTGCCTTCGGCGATCTCGTTCGCGGCGGCGATGATTGCGTCGGCCTTGTCCGCGTCGAGCAGTCCGAGGTCCTTGTTGACCTGCGCACACGCTGCTTTCAGCAAGCCCATTGCGCGGATCTGGGTGCGCTCGAGTGGGCGCCCGCTGATCGGGAAGTTCTCGACTGCACGCTGGGTCTGTGCCCGCCACAGCGCGTCGATGGGCACCCGAACTTCGCCCATGGTGTCGTGTTCGATTCGGAACTGTTGATCGTTGCTCTCCGTCATGGCTCCACATTGCCACTTTTGGAGGGCGGGTAGGGGACTACGTCCCCCGTGAGCGGTTAAGGAGTGCAGGGACTCCCTAACCGCTCACGGGGCGGAGCCGATCAGAACGTCGGGGGAACCGCGCCCTCTTCGCCGTCGAAGTCGACGGAGCTGTACTCACGCAGCTTCTCGAGACGGTGGTACGCGTCGATCATGCGAACGGTGCCGGACTTGCTGCGCATCACGATGGACTGCGTGCTGGCGCCGCCGCCGTAGTAGCGGACACCGCGCAGCAGGTCACCATCGGTGACGCCCGTGGCGCAGAAGAATACGTTCTCGCCGGAGACGAGATCTTCGGTGGTCAGGATCCGATCGAGATCATGACCGGCGTCGATGGCCTTCTGGCGCTCTTCGTCGTCGGTGGGTGCGAGCTTGCCCTGCAGCGATCCACCCATGCAGCGCATGGCTGCTGCGGCGATGATGCCCTCAGGCGTTCCGCCGATGCCGACGAGCATGTCGGTGCCGGACTCGGGACGCGCTGCGGCGATGGCGCCGGCAACGTCACCGTCGGAGATCAGACGGATACGAGCGCCGGTGTCGCGCACGTCCTGGATCAGCTGGTTGTGACGCGGGCGGTCCAGGATGCAGATCGTGATGTCGGAGACCGACGCCTTCTTGACCTTGGCGACGCGCTTGATGTTCTCGGCGATCGGTGCGCTGATGTCGATGACATCTGCAGCATCCGGTCCGACAGCGATCTTCTCCATGTAGAACACGGCCGACGGATCGAACATCGCGCCGCGCTCGGCAACAGCCAGAACGGAGATCGCGTTGGGCATGCCCTTGGACATCAAGGTGGTGCCGTCGACCGGGTCGACGGCGAAGTCACAGTCGGGGCCGTCGCCGTTTCCGACCTCTTCGCCGTTGAACAGCATCGGCGCTTCGTCCTTCTCGCCCTCACCGATGACGACGATGCCGCGCATCGACACGGAGGAGACGAGCTGACGCATAGCGTCGACGGCTGCTCCGTCGCCGCCTTCCTTGTCGCCGCGGCCTACCCAGCGGCCGGCAGCCATAGCACCGGCTTCGGTGACTCGGACCAATTCGAGTGCGAGGTTACGGTCCGGGGTCTCACGATGAGTGCTGCTGGCCGTCATGTGCGGTGCCTCCTGGCGCGGTCGCGGTCGACGGGGTGTGTCGACGCAGTGGTTTCTTCAGGCGTCATTGTCCCAGATGGGAGCGGCTACGTGCGCTGTCGGGTCGCTGCTGCGACGTTTTGTCTCGCTCGAAGGGGACCGGGAATCGTATCTACTGCGCAGTACCTGGATACTGGGGGTGTGGCATCGAAGAAACCCCGCATTCTCGAAGACAACAAAGACATGGTCTGGTCTCTCGTACCGTTGGTGCTGTTCTGCATCATCATTGCGGGCATCGCCAGCCAGTGCACATTCAGTCCTGGCGGCCCGACGCAGGGGCCTATCCCGAGCGTCGACGTGGACGCAGCTCTGAACTACGACGCGAAGGAACTTGGATTTCCCATCCGTAATCCCGGTGTTCCGGACGGGTGGACCCCGAACTCCGGCAGTCGCAAAATCATCTCCGGCGACGGTGGCGGAGATTCGAGCACTGTGGGATTCATCACGACCAGCGGTCGCTACATTCAGCTGACACAGAGCAACGCCGAGGAATTCCCGTTGGTGTCACACGTTGCCGGTGGACAGCGATTCGCGACCGGAGTCGAGACCGTCGGCGCCGACACGTGGAACGTCTTCGGCGGCGAGGGTGTCGAGTCGATCTGGGTCACGGACGTCGGGGATGTTCGCCTGTTGCTCACGGGCGCGGCGACGCCGGACGAGTTCCGGATTCTTGCCGAGAAGGTCGGCGCAGCGCAGCCGATCACGCCATAGGATTTCCGGTCGGAGCGGACGTTACTCGTCCGCTTCGGCCAGAGCCTTTTCGACGCGAGCCCTGGCGCCGGCCAAATGCTCTTCACAGCGCTTGGCCAACGCTTCGCCTCGCTCCCACAGTGAGAGTGACGCGTCGAGGTCCAGGCCGCCCTGTTCGAGAATCTTCACGACGCTCACCAATTCGTCGCGGGCTGCTTCGTAGCCGAGTTCGTTGATGTCGGTGTCGGTGGCGTTGCTCATTTTTCTCTTCCCATCACTGCGGCGCGAACGGCGCCGTCTGCAAGTCGAACTCGAATCTGGGTTCCGGGTGGCGCGTCCTCGACCGAGCGCAGAACCTCCGGATCGCCGTCGGCGACAACACGTTGCACGACTGCGTACCCGCGGGCCAGCGTCGCGGCGGGGCCGAGAGTGGTGAGCCGGGCGCGCAGATGCTCGATCGTTCGGGACTCGGAGTCGATCAACCGAGTTACATCGCGTCGCCCGGCGGCCTGGAGCCTTTCGACCTCTTCGGCGCGACGGTCCACCGCGAGCAGCGGTGATGCCATGACCGGTCGAGTGCGCAACTGTTCGATCAGATGAGACTCACGCTTGACCCAACTGCGCAGTGCCGCAGCGCTGCGGTCACGAAGATCGGCAACCAGAGCAGCTTCCGCAACCGCATCGGGTACGACGCGCTTGGCCGCGTCGGTGGGTGTGGCTGCGCGCAGGTCGGCGACGTGGTCACTGAGCGGGCTGTCCGGCTCGTGGCCGATGGCACTGACGATCGGCGTCGTGCAGGCCACGATGGCGCGGCACAGCGCCTCGTCGGAGAACGGCAGGAGATCCTCGACGCTACCGCCGCCGCGAGCGAGGATGATGACGTCGACTACCGGGTTGGCGTCGAGTTCCTTCAGCGCTTCGATGATCTGGGGAACAGCAGTCGGGCCCTGCACCGCGGTGTTACGCACCGCGATAGCCACTGCGGGCCAACGACGGTGGGCGACCGAGACGACATCCTTTTCGGCCGCGCTGGCTCGGCCCGTGATCAGGCCGATCGTGCCGGGCAGAAACGGAAGAGGCCGTTTGAGTCTCGGATCGAACAAGCCCTCCGCGGCGAGCAAGGCGCGCAGTCTCTCGATGCGGGCCAGCAGCTCACCGATACCCACGGCGCGAATCTCGGTGACACGCAACGACACCGTTCCGCGTCCGGTGTAGAACGAGAGCTTGCCGAACATCACGACACGCGAGCCCTCGGTCAACGGCACCGGAGAGTTGTGCAACAACTGTGGTGAGCATGTGATCGACAGCGACATGTCTGCCGACGGATCACGCAGAACGAGAAAGGCCGTTCGGGTACCGGGGCGTGCATTGATCTGGGTGATCTGACCTTCGACCCAGATGCTGCCGAGTCGATCGATCCAGCCGGCGACCTTGGCGGAAACCGTGCGGACCGGCCACGGCTGTTCAGCGCTGCTGGCGCCGGACGATCGCTGCGATGAAGCGGGGGGCGTTGCGGAAGTCACTTTGCCTTGGCTGTGGTGATGCGGTTGGTGAGCATGGTCTGGAACGGTGCGCGGGCGAGCGTCGCATTCTCGTAGTCCAGGACGGCGGTCAGCTCGTCGATGCTGAGCGTCCGGATGCGCGCACGGAGCTGTGCGAGTGTGAGGTTGGGGTAGTCGAGTTCGGTGACGATTTCGGGCTCTTCGGCAGGTCCGTCCGTCGTAGCTGCCGCGGATTCGGACTCGGCGCCGGGTGCGGGCTCCTCGATGGGGGCAGTCGGCTCGAGCGAGTAGAGCGCGAAGCGTCCGGCATTGGTCGGGGTGTCAGCGGTGGTCGACCCGGTGGAAGACGCCGAGTCCGCGGGAGCGTCGGCGTCCTCGTCGAAGACCGCCCACTCGGGCTGTTCGTCCTCGGAAGACCAGTTGATCAGTGCAAATGCCTGATCGCCCTTGATCGCCAACGAGGTGATCGACTGCTGCACGCGCATGCTTGTCTGCAGCATCTGGCTCACGGCGGTCATCGGCAGGGCGACAGCGGTGGTGGGCAACTTCTTTGCCTCTTCCATCGCGGTGACGGCGAGTCCCGCGGCAACGCGCGCCACGAACGGTGGTCGGATCATTCCCACAGCTTGCCGCAAAGCTCCGACAATCGGTAGCCGACTTGCCTGTGACGGCCGTACTCGTTTACTTCGGAACCTTCGATCGGAGCCCGAAACCGAGGTGTTCACGTTTGCCGGAGTGTCTCACGTTCGAGGTGCCAGTAGGCTGGTCACATGTCTTCGGCTGTTCCTCTCAATCTCGGTATCGCGCACTCGGCTGATTCGCCGTCCACCCGCAAGGGCAGCGCCAAGCGCGTGCTCCTCGCCGAGCCTCGCGGCTACTGCGCCGGCGTCGACCGCGCGGTCGAGACCGTCGAGAAGGCGCTCGAGAAGCACGGCGCACCCATCTACGTGCGTAAGGAGATCGTCCACAATCGCCACGTCGTCGAGACGCTCGAGGATCAAGGCGTGATCTTCGTCGACGAAACCGACGAGGTTCCGGAAGGATCACTCCTCGTTTTCTCGGCGCACGGTGTGTCTCCGGCCGTCCACGACTCGGCTGCCGAGCGGAACCTGCGCACGATCGACGCTACGTGCCCCCTGGTCACGAAGGTGCACCAGGAAGCAAAGCGATTCGCTCGCGACGATTACGACATTCTGCTCATCGGCCACGAAGGCCACGAGGAGGTCGAGGGCACCGCAGGTGAGGCTCCCGATCACGTCACGATCGTGGACGGTCCGGATTCGGTCGACGCAGTCACGGTTCGGGACGAGTCGAAGGTCATCTGGCTTTCCCAGACCACACTGAGCGTCGACGAGACGATGCAGACTGTCGCGCGCCTGCGTGAGCGCTTCCCCAATCTGCAGGACCCGCCGTCCGACGACATCTGCTACGCCACGCAGAACCGTCAGGTCGCGGTCAAGGCGATGGCTCCCGAGTGCGATCTCGTGATCGTGGTGGGTTCGCGGAACTCGTCCAACTCGGTTCGCCTGGTCGAGGTCGCGCTCGGGGCGGGCGCTGCCGCGTCGTACCTGGTCGACTACGCCCGTGAGGTCGATCTCGCGTGGCTCGAGGGTGTCCAGACCGTCGGCATCACATCGGGCGCATCAGTGCCCGAGGTGCTCGTGCGCGGCGTGATCGAACTTCTTGCCGAGCACGGATACAACGACGTTCAGCCCGTCACCACAGCCAACGAGACCTTGGTGTTCGCTCTTCCCCGTGAATTGCGAGCAGCGCGCACGTCCTAGAACAAGAAAATGCGGGGCACCTTCCATCTGGAAGGTGCCCCGCATTTTTTGCTGCTGGGCTCGTCTGTCAGGGCTCTTCGCGATCGCGGTACCGAACTCGCGGCGGCGGATACGCCGGAAGATCGACTCCGGGTGGGCGGCGCCGAGGGGGCAGCGGCGGCGATACGTCGTCACCCGAAGCGAAGAAGGGCTCCATCCGCTCCTCACGCCTGGGCGACGGACTGGGCTCGGGCGCCCGGCGGCGACCGTACGACGGGTAGTCGTCGTCTGCTGTCGGTCTGCTGTCCGGCTGAGGGCGACGCGTAGGCGGTTGGTGCGTGCGATCGACCCTGGGTGGCAGTGGGCTTCTCCGGGGCGGCAGCGGGCGATCGTCTTCGATCGGTTCGCGCCGGGGAGCGCTTCGGTAAGCGGGCTGTTCGTCCACCTCGGGGGCGCGGCGACGCGGGGGCCCGGGGACGGGCGCGTCCGAGACTCTGCGGCGACGCCCGGTCTCGGGCGCGGATTGTTCTCGCGTGGCAGCCGCAGAGGATTCTCGAGTGGCGGTCGCCGAGCGGCGGGAGCGGGTCGAGCGCGCAGGCCCGGTGGGACGCTGATTGAGCAGGAAGTACCGGAAACCGCCGACTATCAGCACGACGACGGTTGCGGCCAACATGATCGGAAAGCGGTTGACCAACGGGTACGCGATGTTGATCGCGATGTCGCGCAGTGCGGTGCTGTTGTCCTTGCCGATGAGCGTGTGCCCGATCGGCACCGCAGCGAAGAGCAGCAACGGAGGTTGGGCCATCGCGGTGAAAAGAGCCTTGTTCGAAGCGGCAACCACAGCGAAGAGACAGCCCAGGAAGTAGAACGTCGAAAACACCGCGGTGAGCTCGCCGCCGCCTCCGGTTGCATCGATCAGTACGCCGACGGCGGTGACACCGGCAGCAAGCAGGATCACTCCCCACCAGGGCAGGCCGGGGACGGTCACGATGAGCGATCGCTTGTCCAGCGGTACCCCGGAGCGAGCACGTTGGGTTGCAGACACATAACGACATTAGCGGTTCTTGCGTTGTCGGCCGTGTTTGTGCGGGTCGTGGCTGGCGCATTTATCGGCGCGATGGCGCGATGGTTTCGGGTTCTTCGCCAAACGAACCGGACGGATTGTGTGCAGGGTCACCGGACGTTCGTGGGTTGGGGCACACCGTCGAAGCCGTCAGCGTGGGAGATCGGCAGTGTCGGTGGGCTGCTCTACCGTCGGATTCATGAAGATTCTGCACACCTCCGATTGGCACATAGGTCGCACGTTTCACGGCGTCGATCTGTTGGCCGATCAGGCTAGTGTGCTCGGTTCCATCGCGGATTCCGTCCGCGAACACGGTGTTGACGTCGTGGTCGTGCCCGGTGACATCTACGACCGCTCAATTCCCAGTTCCGACGCGGTCACGGTGTGCAATCGAGGCTTCGAGGCAATCCGGGCGGCCGGAGCGGTCATCGTCGCCACGTCCGGCAACCACGATTCCGCGGTGCGGCTCGGTGCCGGGGCGTCCTTTGCAGCTGCCGGCGGATTGCATTTGATCACCCGAGTCGGCCAGATCGGTACTCCGGTGATGCTCAGTGATCAGTTCGGACCTGTCGCGTTTTACGGGATTCCGTATCTCGAGCCGGAGATCACGCGCGTCGAGTTGGACGTGCCCCGGGCTCGTACTCATTCCGACATCCTCGGTGCGGCAATGTCGCGTGTTCGGCGAGACCTCGCCGAACGAACAGCTACCGATCCGTCGACTCGGTCGGTACTGCTCGCGCATGCCTTTGTCGTGGGCGGTGAGGCGTCTGAATCGGAACGCTCCATTTCGGTCGGCGGAGTGGAGACTGTCGCAGTGGGCGAGTTTGCCGGTGTCGACTACGTTGCGCTGGGGCATCTGCATTCGCCCCAGATGCTCTCGGAGAGCGTCCGCTACTCAGGTTCACCGTTGCCGTATTCGTTCGGTGAGCGCAGCCACCGCAAGGCTGCTCTTTTGATCGAACTCGACGCAGCCGGTCTGTCGTCGGTGCAGCGCCTCGATCTTCCGGTGATTCGAGGGCTGAGCCAGGTGACGGGAACTCTCGAGGAACTTCTCACCGAGTCGAAGTACGCCGATTCCGAGCAGTGCTACGTCTCCGCTTTGCTCACTGATCCGGTTCGTCCCGTCGATGCCATGAGGCAGCTCCAGGCACGTTTCCCCTTTGCCGTTCACCTCGAATGGCAAAGGCCGGAAGGACAATCGGATCTCAAGTATCGCGACGCGGTACGGGGTCGAACCGACATGGAGATCGCCCGTGGCTTTGTCTCGGCCGTGCGTAGTGACCCATCCGAGCGGGAGGTCACGTTGATGGCCGAAGCGCTCAGCGCTGCCGCGCGCGCCGAGGAGTCCACGGTAGAACTGAGTGAAACCGCGTGAGGCTTCACAAACTCGAAGTCAGCTCTTTCGGGCCCTTTGCCGACACTGTCGAGGTCGACTTCGACCGATTGGGTGCAGACGGGCTGTTCCTTCTGCACGGCGACACCGGTGCAGGCAAGACCACGATCCTCGACGCGGTTTCCTTTGCCCTGTACGGGCGGGTTCCGGGTGCGCGCAACGAGGGCAAACGGCTACTGTCCGATCATGCGCCTGCCGGTTCGGTGCCGCGCGTGGAACTCGAAGCGACCATCAGTGGTCGCAGAATCAAACTTGTTCGTAGTCCAGAGTATTCGCGCCCGAAGAAGCGTGGCACCGGTTCGATCACAGAGAATGCAAAGGCCACACTGACGTGGTTGGACGGCCGCGGCGAAAACCTTTCGCGCATCCCTGACATCGGTGACGAAATCAACCGCCTCATGGGCATGAGCGCTGATCAGTTCTTCCAGGTGGTGCTCTTGCCGCAGGGTGAGTTCGCCAAATTCTTGCGTGCCGAGAGCGACGAGCGAGGCAAACTGCTCGAGCGTCTGTTCGACACCAAGCGATTTGTCTCCGTCGAGGCATGGTTCGACGCCAAACGAAAGGCAAGTGCGACCGCGCTCGCGGCCAGGGAGCAATCCGTACGACTGCTGCTCGCGAAGGTCGAGACAGCTGCGGGACTCGAGGTGGGCGCCGAGGCACACCCACTGGAATGGTCGCGCAAACTCCTCGCCGAGGCTCAGGACACCCGCGATGCAAGTCTCGCGGAGCTGGTGACCGCGAAAGATGCAGCAGCCGAGGCTAATCGGGTTCTGTCGGCGGCGCAGCGAACCGCAGATCTGGTAGCTCGCCGTAATCGTGCGACCGCTGAACTCGCAGCATTCAATACGGGCGCCTCCCAAAGAGCTGTGATCGGCGCCGAACTCGAGACCGCCAAGCGTGCACTACCGGTGGCCGCTGTCGCCGGCGATGTGGACGCTGCCGGCTTGCATCTCGCTGCCGCACTCGAATCGATGACCACAGCGATGTCGACCTACTCCGCACTCGACGGTCCGGAGATTTTCGTGCCGGAGGTGTGGCCACCCACCGACGATGAGCGTCAACGCGTCGTAGCTCGGATCCGGACCTGGCGTGACGAGATCGTTCGCCTGGACGCAATGGCGGAGGACGCTCGACGAGCCGATGCGGCAGAAGCCGAGATCGAGAAACTCGGAGTTCGGCGGGACTCCCTGTCCGAGCGCATCGATGCCATCGCGGTTGAACGCACTCAACTGCCAGAAATGGTGCGCTCGGCCGGCCAACGACTGGAGGATGCGCAACGCGCGCACGCGGCTCTGCCTGGCCTCGAGGCTGCACTCGTAAGAGCGTCGGATGCTGCGACAGCGGCCCATGAAATCGTTTCTCTGCGTGCACAAGCCGAGAAGATTCGTGTGCAGGTGTTGGATGCGCGCGACGCCCATCAGAGTGCTCGCGGGCGCTGGCTCGACCTCGTGCAAAAGCGTATCGAGGGCATGGCGGCGGAGTTGGCGAGTTCACTCGCGCCTGGTGACCCATGCCAGGTGTGTGGTTCGCGTGAACACCCTGCGCTGGCTCAGTCGGATGTCGTCACGGTCACCGAGCCCGATCTGGAAGCCGCGTCAGCGGCCGAGCGTGCGGCCGAGAAAGCCCTCAGCAAGGTGGCCGATCGCCAGGTAACCGTCGAACGTGACATCGACCGGGTGATCGCGCGCGGCGGAGACGGCGATTCCGAAGAACTCGACAGGCTCCGCGCCGAGGCACGGAACGCCGTCGACGAGGCGACACACTCTGCCGGTCAGGTTGGAGTGCTGGCACAAAAACTTGCGCAACTCAATGGGCGTGACACCGAACTGCAGCAGGAATCCGCTTCTCTGACAGCCGAATTGGCGGCACTTGCCGAGCGTAGGACGACTCTGTCAGCGACGGTCGTGCAGATTCGAGCGGCGATCGTTGCTGCGGTGGGAGAAGATTCGACCATCGCTGCTCGGCGCTCGCGGTTTGACGGCCTTGCCTCCGCTGCCACGGCGGCGTCCGAAATGCGCGACGACGCCGTTCGTGCGCAGGCCCGATCGGCGGAACTTTCGGCCAAACTGGCCGCTGCGGCGGCCGCTGCCGGATTCGATTCGGTCGAGGCTGCGATCGGAGGGGTGAGAGCGCCTGCCCGAATAGCGGCGATCGAAACGGAACTCGCCAAGGCGCGTGACCTCGAGGTTGCCGCCCGGACTGTCCTCGACGACCCCGAGGTTGTTGCGGTGGGTGAAGTCGAGACCGTCGACGTGGACGGCCCTCGCGGCCTCGCGCTTCAGTGCGCCGAGGTGGTGAACTCGGCTGTTGCGGCCGCTTCCCTGGCCGAGAACCGTGTGTCGGATCTCGAACGTTTCAGCGGACAACTCGAGAAGGCCTACGAGGCGGTTGCACCTGAGCGTGAACTGCACGACGAACTCGCTGCCCTCGCAGACGTGATCGCCGGTAAAGGTCAGAACAGTCGCAAGATGTCGCTGCGAGCGTATGTGCTCGCTTCGCGGTTGGAAGAGATCGCCGTGTCGGCATCGGTTCGGCTGCAGCGGATGTCCGGGGGACGGTACGAGTTCGTGCACAGTGACGAGGCAGGATCTCGGGGTCGCCGCGGCGGTCTGGGACTCGACATCCGGGACGACTTCACGGGCGTCGTTCGCTCGGCGAAGACGCTCTCGGGCGGTGAATCATTCTTGGCGTCATTGTCTTTGGCGCTCGGACTCGCCGATGTGGTTGCGGCGGAGTCCGGCGGAATCGTTCTCGACACGATGTTCATCGACGAAGGATTCGGCACCCTCGACGCCGACACCCTCGACTCGGTGATGGCTGTGTTGGACGAGCTTCGCGACGGAGGACGAGTGGTGGGCATCGTCAGTCACGTGGACGAGATGAGGCAGCGAATCCCGAGTCGCCTGCACGTCATTCGCGGACGTGCAGGCTCCTCGGTGAAGGTGATCGCGGGCTGATCAGGCCTTTTTATTCTCTACCTCTGACTCGGCGTCGTCGTCTTGATCTTCGAGGATGTCCGAGGCATCGCCGGCGGGCATCGGCTCGTTGTCGCTTGCGCGTTCGTCGATCTGCTCTCCGATGTAGCGGATGACAACTGCTGCAACAGCGGCGACGGGCACTGCGAGGAAGGCGCCGACGATGCCGTACAGCGAGCTACCGGCGGCCACGGCAAGCAGCACGATGACGGCGTGGAGTTTCATCGACTTGCTCTGCAGCACAGGCTGAAGGACGTTTCCTTCGATCTGCTGAACGGCCAGGATGATGATCAGCACGATGATGGCGGTGGTTAGGCCGTTTGCCACCAACGCAACCAACACGGCCAGGGCGCCGGCGACAAACGCACCGACGATCGGGATGAATCCACCGATGAACGTCAGAATTGCCAGCACCGGTGCCAGCGGGACCCCGAGGATGAGCAATCCGGCGCCGATGAAGACCGCGTCGATCAGGCTCACCAGTGCTTGAGTCCTGATGAATCCGCCGAGCGTGTCCCACATGCGGGTGAGGACCTCTTCGAGATGCCGACCGGCGCGGCCGCCGCCGACAGCGTGCAGCCAGGGGATGAACCTCGGTCCGTCCTTGATGAAGAAGAAGGCGAGAATCAGGACCAAACCGAGCGTGACCAACAACGAGCTCGCCGTGCTCACACCGCTGAAAACGCCTGAAGCGATGGCGGTTCCACTTTCCTGCACCTTCGTGATGACGGCATGGACTGCGTTGTCGATCTGGTCGTCCTTCAGATTCAGTGGCGGACCCTGGAGCCAGTCCTGAACCTGATTGATGCCCTCGGTGGTCTTGTTCGCGAGCTCGGGGGCCTGGCTGACCACTGACGGAACGATGCCTGCGATCACACCGGCCAAGATTCCGATCGAGAGGACCAGGGTGATGCCGGCTGCCGCGGCCGGTGGCATACCGCGCTTGATCATTCCGCGGGTCGGCGGCCACATGACTGTCGCAACGACGATTGCCAGAGCCACCGGCAGGATGATGACCCAGAGCTTTTCGATCAGCCAACCGAAAATCCAGGCGCCCAGCGAAATCGATGCCAACACCAACGACCACTTTGCGAGCCACATACCCCCTTGCCCGATGATCTCGCCGCGGTCGCGCTTTCGCACCCCTGCGGACGTCCCCTTGTCTTGCTCGCTCACTGATCGTCCTTTCCGTCGGCGCAGGGATCTCCTCGCCGATGTGCGAATCCGGTGATCTAGCTGAGCTGATCGTAACGACTGCATGCGATAACTCGTGTGTTGCGCTTCAATACTGTGTTTTGAAGCATGCCAGGCGGACTAACATTTCCGTCATGAGAATCGCAGCAGCAGTCGGGGCAGCAGCAATCGTCGTTCTCGGGCTCACCGCGTGTAGCACCGAGGATCAGGACAACGCGCAGAACAAGATCAGCGAGGCAGTCACGAGCGGGCAACAGGCGCTCGAGACGGCGAAGCAGTCAGCGGGCAACGCCATCGACCAGGGCAAGACGGCGTTGTTCGTCGCCACCTTCCGTGGGGCTTACGCACCATTGGCGGAGAACCGCGACGACGCAGACATCGAGGAGATCTTGACGACCACGTGCAACGAGGTCGCCAACGGCACAGACGAGGCGGAGGTCAAGTCCAAGATCACCGACCTGGCCGAGAACAACGGCAACAAGCCCACCGACGAGCAGGCCGGCCACATTTACGACCTCGCGAAGGCCACCTGCCCCTGACCGGATTCAGCAGCAGCGGGCGCCCGGGTTGGCGTCGGCTGCTGCATGCCGGCGGCGCCAGAACTCTCGTTCGCTGATCACCGGTGAGTCGGCGTGGTGGCGTCGGGTGTGCTCGACGTAGCGCTGATAGTCGAGATCACCCATCACCGAGCGAACCCACCACAGCGTTCCGCGGAACGCTGTGGTGAGTTTTGCCGTCATGGTCATGGTCAGTGCCCACCTCCGTGCGCGGCGCCGGGTGCCCGGACCTTCCCGGCTTTGATGAGCTCGTCCCATTCCTTCTGGATTTCCTTCTCCGCGGGCGTCGGAATGAAGCTTGCGGGACCGAAGATCTTCGACGGTTCCTCCGGGGACTCGGTGGTCGGCAGCCCACCCGCTCGGATTGCCTTGGCACATACGATGATCCCGGCGATGACGACGACGATCACCAGTGACGCGAAGATGATCGACAACGTGCCCTGAATGAAGGTGTTGCGAATGACGGCATCGATGGCCTCCGGAGTCTTCGCAGAACCGTGCGCCGTCTCACCTGCGGCCTTCGCATCCTTGAACACGTTGTGCTGAGCCCAGTAACCGATCGCGGGGTTGTCGGAGAAGATCTTCTGGTACGACGCGGTCATAGTCACGACCAGGTCCCACACCAATGGCACGCCGGGGATCCAGGCCCATTTGAACAGGCCCTTCTTCATGACGATCGTCATGACCACCGTCAGTGCGATCGCGGCCAGAAGTTGGTTGGCGATGCCGAAGAGCGGGAAGAGCGTGTTGATTCCGCCGAGTGGATCGGTGACACCCATGAGCAGGATCGCGCCCCACGCAGCGACCACGATCAGCGAGCACAGCCACGCGCCGACGCGCCACGACGGGTCCTTGAACTTCTTTGCCGGACCGCCGAAGTTGCCGAGCGAGTCCGAGAGCATGAATCGAGCGACGCGAGTGCCGGCATCGATCGTGGTCAGGATGAAGAGAGCCTCGAACATGATCGCGAAGTGGTACCAGAACGATTTCAGCGAGTCACCGCCGAAGACGTCGCTGAGCACTTCGGACATGCCGAACGCGAGCGTCGGAGCGCCGCCGGTTCTCGAGATGATCGATTCTTCCCCGACGGCCTCGGCTGCCTGCGTCAGCACGTCCGGTGTGATGGGGGCGGTGCCGAGAGGCAGATTGTTGACGTATTCGGCTGCGGTTTCCGGTGTTCCACCGGTCAGCGCCGCGGGAGCGTTGAGTGCGAAGTACAGGTGCTGATCGAGGATGCAGGCGGTGACCAGAGCCATGATCGCGACAAACGATTCGGTCAGCATGCCGCCGTACCCGATCATCTTGGTCTGGCTTTCCTTCTCGAGCAGCTTCGGCGTCGTGCCGGACGCGATCAGCGCGTGGAAGCCCGAGAGTGCGCCACAGGCAATGGTGATGAATAGGAACGGGAACAATGAACCGGCAAAGGCCGGGCCTTCGCCGTTGGAGGCGAACGGCGTCACTGCAGGCATGTTCAGCGCGGGTCGTGCGACCAGAATTCCGATGGCCAGCAATGCGATGGTGCCGACCTTCATGAACGTCGACAAGTAGTCGCGCGGTGCCAGGAGCAGCCAGACCGGCAGCACCGAAGCGGCGAATCCGTACGCGATCATCAGCCACGCAATGGTGACCTTCGAGAGTGTGAACCAGTCTGCGCCCCAACCGGTATCGGCTACCCAACCACCGGAGACGATGGCCAGGAGAAGCAGGACGACGCCGATCAGGGAGACTTCGGAAACCTTGCCCGGCCGCAGATACCGCAGGTACACGCCCATGAACAGGGCGATGGGGATGGTCATCGCGATCGAGAACACACCCCACGGGGACTCGGCGAGCGCATTGACGACCACAAGTCCGAGAACGGCGATGAGGATGATCATGATGACGAACACGCCGATCAATGCGGCGACGCCGCCGACGAGGCCGAGTTCTTCGCGGGCCATCTGACCGAGGCTGCGCCCGCGGCGCTTCGACGAGATCCACAGGACCATGAAGTCCTGCACCGCCCCGGCGAACACCACGCCGACGATGATCCAGATCGTTCCCGGTAGGTATCCCATCTGCGCGGCCAGGACGGGTCCGACCAGGGGACCGGCACCGGCGATTGCCGCGAAGTGGTGACCGAACAGCACCCGACGATCGGTGGGCATGTAGTCGGCGCCGTTCTCCATGATCTCGGCGGGAGTTGCGACGTCGTCGCGGGGCTTGACGATCTTGCGTTCGATCAACCGCGCATAGAAGCGGTAGGCGATCAGATAGGTACAGATTGCGGCCAACACGAACCACACGGCGCTGATGTGTTCACCGCGGACGATCGCAATCATGTACCAGGAGCCCGCGCCGACCAGTCCGAGAACGAGGAAGACGACGCGCGCAGTGGTGGAAATGGGTGTTTTGTCGATGACGCCGACAGGTGGCAGGTCAGGATCGGTTTTCAGGTACTCGACATTTGGTTCCGGCGCAGTCGTCAAGCTCATCGTCGAACTCCGTCCACTAGTGCAGTGTGGCCGCCGTCACAGCGGGCCATCTGTCACTGTAGGACCAGACGGGTGAATCCGCGCGATCTGTGGCGCGGGAGTCGACCGGCGTCAGAATCGGTGAGCGTCGGCGTCGATCCAATCGGTGAGCCAGCTCTGCGGCGGGGAGTCGAGCAGTTCGCCCGGCATCAGCCAGTCGAACAGGTCGGCATAGGTACGCGTGGTGAGACCGTCGACGCGGCGGTTGAGCATTCCCGGTTGCAGTTGGTCGAACGAATCGATGCCCATCGACGCGATCATCTGTTGTGCGCTGGCGACAGTTGCCTTCTGGAAGCGGTAGACGCGCTCGCTCTTGTCGGGGATGTCGAGTGCGCGGGTGCGCGCCGGATCCTGAGTGGCAACGCCGACCGGGCAGCGGTTTGTGTGGCACATCTGGGCCTGAATGCAGCCCACTGCGAACATCATTGCGCGGGCAGCCATCGTGAAGTCTGCGCCTTGGATGATGCGTTTGACGATGTCGGAACCGCTCGCCACCTTTCCGGAAGCGCCGACTTTCACGAGAGCGCGCAGACCGGTTCCCACCAAGGCGTTGTGCACGAGCATCAGGCCTTCGGTCAACGGCATGCCCATGTGGTCCTCGAATTCCACCGGACCTGCGCCGGTGCCGCCTTCGGAACCGTCGACGATGATGAAGTCCGGCGTGATGCCGCGTTCGATCATCGCCTTGCAGATTCCGAGGAATTCACGACGCGAGCCGACGCACAGTTTCATCCCGACTGGCTTGCCGCCCGACAGTTTTCGCAGGGTCGCGATGAAATCGACCAGTTCGACCGGGGTGCTGAACGCGGTGTGCGCGGGTGGCGAAATCACGGTCTGGCCGACGGGTACCCCGCGGGTTTCGGCGATCTCGGGGGAGACCTTGACTCCGGGAAGCACGCCACCCAACCCGGGTTTCGCACCTTGCGAGAGCTTGATAGAAATGGCCTTCACCTGATCGAGTCCGGCACGCTCGGCAAAACGGTCAGGATCGAATCGGCCGTCCTCGGTTCGGCATCCGAAGTATCCCGAGGCAATTTCCCAGATCAGATCGCCGCCGTGTTTGCGGTGATACGGACTGATCGCGCCTTCGCCGGTGTCGTGGGCGAAGCCGCCTTTGGCGGCGCCGGCGTTGAGGGCCTCGATTGCGTTGGCGGACAACGACCCGAAGCTCATCGCGGAGACGTTCAAGAGAGCGATGTCGTACGGCTTCGTGCAATCGCGTCCGCCGAGGCGAACTCGCGGAACGGTGTCGGGGGCGGTCCGTGCGCGAATCGAATGCGTCATGAACTCGTAGCCGATCGCATTGACGTCGCGCTCGGTCCCGAAGGGCTCTTCCGCCAGTGTTCCCTTTGCCCGCTCGTAAACCAGATCTCGCGTTTCGCGATCGAATGGCATTCCATCGGTGGATGATTCGACGAAGTACTGCTGGATCTCCGGTCGAATCTTCTCGAGGAGGAATCGCGCGTGCCCCAGGACCGGATAGTTACGGAGGATGCTGTGGGACCTCTGAGTGAGGTCATAGGTGCCCATCGCCGCCAGCGCGAGAGTGACGACAGCGATCACCCACCATCCGGGCGAGGCGACAATTGCGAGCGCGGCGGTGCCGAGACCCACTATCCATATCAAGAGCACGATCAGCATCCGAGTCACCTCGAGAGCGTAGGCGCCCACTGTGACACGGCAGCGGTAAGTCTCCACTAGGTTCTGCGATAGAGAACCGAATCCGACTCTTTGGGGGAATGATGACCGAACCGCAATATCCGACCGACCCGCAGGATCCGAAGGAGCAGCAGTATCCGGCGAGCCAGCAGTATTCAGCCGGTCAGCAATATTCAGCCGGCCAGGAGTATCCGACGGGCCAGCAGTACCCGACCGACCCGCAGTACTCAGCCGGACAGCAGTATCCGACCGGTCAGCAGTACAGCGCGACCCAGCAGTACAGCGCCGCACCCACGTACGCGGCGCCTCAGTACGGTCCGCCGAAGTCCAACGCGGGATGGGCCGTCGCGTCGATCATCTTCTTTTGGCCTATCGCGTTCGCCGCGTTCAACCATCTCCACGACATCTACCCGAAGTGGGCGATGGGCGATCACCAGGGCGCGCAGTACGCGTCCGAGCGCGTGAAGAAGCTCGGGCAGATCTCGCTCCTCATAGCCGTCATCTGCTGGGTGCTGTTCATCGCGTTCTACGTCATCTTCCTGGTTGCGATCGTGTCGTCCGTCGATTCGTATACCTACAACTGATCACCTGCCGCGACGTGACGGTGGGGCGAGTACCCGTCACGTCGCCGCGAGGCCGTAGAATCCACAGACCGTGAGCCTTACCCTCGGAATCGTCGGACTGCCCAACGTCGGCAAGTCCACCCTTTTCAATGCACTGACCAACAACGACGTGTTGGCAGCGAACTACCCGTTCGCGACCATCGAACCCAACGTCGGCCTGGTCGAGCTGCCCGATCCGCGGCTGCAGAAGCTCGCCGAGATCTTCGGCTCCGAGCGCATCCTCCCCGCGACCGTGTCGTTCGTCGACATCGCGGGAATCGTGAAGGGCGCGTCCGAGGGCGCAGGCCTTGGTAACAAGTTCCTGGCCAACATCCGTGAAGCGGACGCCATCTGCCAGGTAGTTCGCGTCTTCGCCGACGACGACGTCATCCACGTCGACGGCAAGGTCGACCCGGCCTCCGATATCGAGGTCATCGAGACCGAGCTCGTGATCGCGGACATGCAGACCTTGGAGAAGGCTCTCCCGCGTCTGGACAAGGAAGCTCGCAAGAACAAGGAGCTCAAGCCGGCCCACGACGAGGCACTGAAGGCTCAGGCTTTCCTCAACGAGGGCACGACGCTCTTCAGCGTCAAGGACAAGCTCGACTTCTCGCTGCTGCGTGAACTGAGCCTGCTCACCACCAAGCCCTTCCTGTACGTCTTCAACGCCGACGAGTCTGTGCTCACCGACGCAGCGAAGGTTGCGGAATTGCGCGCATCCGTCGCACCGGCCGACGCTGTGTTCCTCGACGCGAAGGTCGAGCAGGAACTCCTCGAGCTCGACGAGGAAGACCGCCAGGAAATGCTCGACTCGATCGGTCAGACCGAGCCGGGCCTGCACGCTCTCGCGCGCACCGGCTTCCACACCCTCGGACTGCAGACCTACCTGACGGCTGGTCCGAAGGAAGCTCGCGCCTGGACCATCCACAAGGGTGACACCGCGCCCCAGGCTGCCGGCGTCATTCACACCGACTTCGAGCGCGGCTTCATCAAGGCTGAAATCGTGTCCTTCGACGACCTCGTCGAGGCGGGTTCCATGGCCGCAGCCAAGGCTGCAGGCAAGGTCCGCATGGAGGGTAAGGAATACGTCATGGCCGACGGCGATGTGGTGGAGTTCCGCTTCAACGTGTAAGTGTGCAGGTCATCGGCAGTTTTGTGTTAGATGGTACGCAGTGAGTACGCAGTTTGAATGTGGTGCCGAACAATCGGCATGACGATTGGGGCCGTTGGGTGGACTGAGCCCACGTCTAACAGGGGTGACTTGCATGGCGCAGTACGGATATCGAATTTTCACCGTCGAACGCATGAACGGCGCAGGCAACACCGTGACGCCCTTCGTTGATGACAAGTGGGGCGACTTCACTGCTCATGTAGCCGAGTCATACGAGCGTGCAATCGGAGGGAAGTGGCACGAGAATCCAAAAGATGCTTTCGACTCGGCCGGTAACCCTGCTCCTCTAGACCCCAACAGTCGGATTATCCGACTCGACTGGGTTCGGCGCGGTGACACTTCGATTCTGTTTGCGTTCTCACTCGGTAAGAACGATGGATTTGCCGACGCCATGTCTGCACAAGCCGGCGACCCTGACGTCTCGATCGAGCATCTCGCGCCCCGGCGCCAATTCCGCGGTGTATACGTTTTCCCGCCCGCTGAAACTCAGGGCGTACTCGTTTTGGAGTGCATCTCTAGATCGTGCCCGATCGTGCCACTCAAGAGGTGGAGCAAGAACTGGGGTAAAAACCTGGAAATGATCGATCCCAAGTCGAAACATTGCCGTGTTAGCTTCGCGCAAATGACGGACGACAGTCAGGTTCGGGAGCTCATTCGCGACGGTGAACCTCAAGAAATCGTCCTTTCGGAGCATGACTCTGCAGGCATTGGACTGCCCAGCGCCACTCAATATCGCCTCACAGCTCCGGTTAAGCAGAGGCAAACCGCCATGAGCGTTGTGCGAAAGTGGGCCAAGAACACGAGTACGACCACGATGGACGAGGGCATCGAGGAAGCAAAAGCGCTTATCGGACCCAAGGTTGCTGATGTGGACTTCGATGACTGCTACGTGAGCGTGAAGCACGAAGGGCAGGTTAAGCATGTCCGACCTGACGCCTACAGTGAGCTGTTCACGTACGACAATCGGATCGCGCAACGGCCCACCGACGAGTACTTTCGACTGGTCCAGGCGAAGTTGGCGTCTCTGGGGCTTGTGCGAAAAATGGGTCTAGACTTGAGGACGTGGCCGACTGATCTCCCTGAACTGGGTCAATCAAGCTAGAACACAAGGGCAGAAGGGGACTGAGGCGATGACTTCACGACTGAATCCCATGCCATTGTTTTACGGGCACGCTCGCACCCTTGCGAGCCATGCCGGACCGGATCGAGTGGCGCGATTGGTCCTCTGGGGTTTGCCGATTGCAATCGGAATAGCGGCGTACGTCTGCGAGTGGCGGTTCACTGCCCCATCCGCGCTGCTGACCGGTGCGGCTCTGTTGATGAGTGGGTTTCTGACTACAGCCGGCGCGCTGTCGACTTTCAGGTTGAAGCTGACCGATCGGGACGAAACGCACCGGGATGCGCAGAGCGCGAAGCGCAACCTTGATGAAGCTGTGCCGCAGGTGCTGGTCGCCGCTCTAGGTTGCCTCACGGCTGCTGTTCTCATCATTCTCGCAATGAACTTCCCGCTCGGCGAAGACACTGCGGCGATCAATCGAGGCTTCAGCGCTGCCGTGGCTACGAGCCTTTCCTTTGTCGCGCTGCTGTTCATCGCAACAATTATTCGACTCTATGCAGCGTACATCCAGGTCAACAGGGTCTCAGATGACCTGAACGGATTCGTGCGACATCATTCAGTGTGAGCGCTCGACCCCGATACCGACCTGCGTACACTGCCGTTCTCTGTAGCTTCCACAAACATCGAATCTGCCGCCTTTCGTGTTCGATCATCGGCGTTGGGCCACAGGTGTGCGTACGTCGACAGCGTGACGTTAGGGGAGCTGTGGCCGAGCGCCTTCTGGACAGTAACGACGTCGCATCCCGCGTAGATCAGGCCCGATGCGTAGAAGTGCCGTAGGTCGTGGAGGTGCCAATCCGGTTGGCCCGCGTTCTTTTTCGCCTTTCGCCATCTGTAACCGACCGAGTTCTGGTGCCATGGATGGCCGTTCTCTCCTGGGAACAGCCATCGCGTCGGGTCGCTGCCGGGCTGCCATTTGGCTATGTACTCGGCCAGCATGTCGAGTAAACCTTGTGGTGCCGGGATCGTCCGCTCGCTGCCATATTTCGGCGCGCGGATTTCGACGGCACCGCCGTTAGCCCGCTGAACCTGACGTTGCACGTTGATCTCGCGCCGCAGGAAGTCGATGTCCAGAACCTGTAACGCGGCGGCCTCGCCCAGTCGAAGGCCGGCGAACGCTGCGAGGGCGACAAACGGACTGAAGTCATCATCAGCACGTGCGACCAATGAGCCAACCTGAACCGGCGTCGGAATTTGCATCGCGGCTTCAGCTCGGCGTCGCCGGGGGAGTGTGATCCTCTCCGTGGGATCTTCCCCCAAAACCCTGTCCCGCTTTGCAGCTCGAAGCACCGAGCGGACGTTCATGAAGCGAGTTTTGATTGTCGAGGCAGCTAAAGGCTTGTCCTGCATTGCCTTCACCCAGGCCTCGATGTGGGACGGCCGAAGTTCGCCGAGTGCAACATTGCGGAAGGTGACCCCATTCGCTGCGAGGTCCATAGACTTCACGGTTCCGGAAACCCACACCTGCCGAGATGACCATTCCTGGTAGAACGACGCGAAGGTGATCTTGCCGAGCCGAGGATCTACGTAGTTGCCGGTAACCTGGCTCGCCACGATGTCATCAAGCCACTTTTGGGCGTCAACCTTGCGATCGAATCGCTTCGTGTGCTCAAGGCTTTCGTCGTCGACGTACCTTGCGCGCCAGCGCTTTCCTGAACCGTGGAGTTTTGACTTGATCTTTTGTTCGTTGCCATCGGCACGGATCGTCTTCCACCACAGATCCTCGACGCCCGCGCGCCGGTTACGCCTCGGGCGCGTCATCGCTGCCCAGCATTCCGAGTTGGTCAAGGAGGTGATTTAGAACAGTCTTTGCCGCCTTGAATTCCCAGGGCGCAACGCTTGCCACGGCGATATTGGCGGAAGTTCCGTCAATGAATAACTTTCCCTCGAACTCTGTCGAGTCCCGTATCTCCTCCAATAGATCGGCTACAGCCTGTTCGCGAGAAATGTCGCCGTCTCGATCGAGAAGCTCCTGCATTCCGAGCGTGTGAGCAACGTCGACAGCGAGCGTCACAATGGAATCTGCTGCGTGCGTATATGAAGCGACCGTATTCGCTACGAGCCCTGCCTCCGAGAATCCGGTCGGCGCAAAGAGGAACAGATCGAATTGCAGAAATCTGGAGAGAGCGATGCCCTCGCTAAGGCGAGGCTCTCGCTGGTTGTTCTCAAGCCTGGTCACGGCACTCGCATCGAGCGGGACTCCAAGTTCTGACATTTTCATCGCGAGCGCCCGCTGACTGAGTCCGAGCCTGTTCCTGCCTTGCCGAATCGCGTCGCCGAGCGTGCGGGGATGTTCGTCGACTGCGCGATTCCGTTCAACGTCACTCTTCGCGTGTTTCATGGGCGCAACACTAATGCTTGACAGCAACACAAATCAATGCCAGCATTCAAACTGTTGCAATCATGCATCGCTGTTGCGTTACAGAAACAGAGGAGTGAACTGGTGACAACCTCACAAGCGTCCGGTCCAGTCGGCATCGAGGTGGTGGAGCGGTACCTGACCACGAAGCAGGTCAGTGAGACGACTGGTCTTCCGCTCGGAACATTGCGCTACTGGCGGCATGTCGGAGAAGGGCCCGAGTCAATGACGTTGGGCAGGAAAAGAGTCGTCTACAAGCTATCGAAGCTGAACGAGTGGCTGGCCGCGCAGGAGGACAACAACGTGCGCGGCGGTGTGGCTTAGTGCGCAGGACCTTTACCACGAAGAGCGCCCTCGACGCCGACCAGGGCATCGAGGGCAATGAGACCCGCACCAACCTTCACGAAAGAACGGATTCAGCCGTGACTGTACCAACATTTCCGACATCTGCCGAGGTGCTCGCCTTGCTGAAACCAGATAGCAGCGAGATGACTAACCTTGTCATCCGCCCGCTCGGGTCAGGCGCACAACAGTGTGTCGTGGTCCTCGATCGTCACGATCAGCGCGACGAAGACGGCACGCCGATTCCCGCAGTGTTCAGCCTCAACTTCCGTGGCATCGACGCGAACTACCCCGAGATTCACCCGTCCGGCATCCCCGCACTGATCGACACACTCACTGAGATGCATCAGGCATGGCTCTACCTGGACCCGGAGAGCTTCGCATGAGCGCGACGCTAGGCCGAACCGTCAAATCCGCAATCGCCCTGTCGGGCATGACGATTGCCGAGGTCGGCCGACGGATCGACCTGACCGCCTCGGCAATGAGCAGACGGACGTCAGGCAGGGTGCCTTTCAAGTGCGACGAGATCGTACGGATTGCGATCGTTCTTGAGGTATCGGTACGGGATCTGTTGGCGGATTGGGAAACTGAGAAGAGCAGGGCCGCCTAGTGACCATCACCGAGGGACTTCTCGCCGCACTCCTGGTCGGTCAGTCGGCCGCCTGGATCGCGATCGACTTCCGGCGCTTCTGCAGAAACTTCGACCACTGGGCTGATCGACCCGCCGTGCTCGCCAACAACTTTGAGGACTTTTCATGATCACACCGACCACACTGGATTCCCTGAAGTACGCCGTCGCCGAAGCCGAACTCGAGATCTATTGGGCCACCGACCACATCGCGTGTGTCGACGGCATGACTGATGAGCTGGAAGAAGCCCTTTCACCAGCCCGAGAAGGACTACATGCCCTCGCGACCGAGCTCCGGTCAGCGCTTGCGCCGCATGTGAAGGATCGAGCTGACTGGTTCACCTACAGCGACGGTCGACCTCTGCAGACCGAGATCACTATCGGCAACAACACGTATTCCCACCTGTGGCACCCGGACCCATTGCATAAGGTCCCCCCAGTCCGAGACATCACGATCCCCTCAGGCTTAGAGGTTCCGTCCCACCGCTCGGCGACGATCTCGTACGAGTTGCCGTCGAAGATCATCATCCGGGCAGGAGATGAGGTGATCGCAGAAGCTGGCCGCGGCGACGCCGAGACTATCGACGCTTGGCGGAGCCGACCCGCGGAGGTGGCGTTAGGTGAGTTACGTAACCAAGCGGCTGACCTCAAAGAACTGGAGGATGCATCCGGTGAATCGCACAGTCCTTCGCTGAACCCGTCCGTGGAGCAGTTGCAATTGATGATTGAGCGAATCAAGGAGAGTCGCGAATCGCAGCCTGAGCGGATCTTTGACCTGCGAACGAAAATCATCATTGCTCGCGACGAAGCGCTGCAGGCGGAGCCGTGGAGTTCGTTTGTCACCGACGTCCCGGCCTTCTCTCGGGATGGTGAGCCTGCCGGTTCCATGGGGGTTCCGAACATTGCCGCGAAGGAGACGTTCGGCGTTCGCCTCGCACTGGAGATCGCGGCAGAGGCTGGTGACGAGAACGACGTCCAGGACACGATCAACGAGTACTTCTCGATGATCCGTGAGCCTGATCAGATGATGCTTGTGGCAATGGCCGCGCTGTCCACGATGGGAACGATGGTTCTACCGGCCCTGTTCGAAATTGCAGAGGAGAAGGCGGGCAACTGGGACATTCGGGTGAACTTTGCCGACACAGCGCGCCACACCTGGACGAAGCGAATCCGTGACTTCGATTCGGACAAGGCGATATGACCGCGCTGGGGGAGTTGCTGCCGTGGCCACCGCCGGACGGGCGGGCGGAGCAGATCCGAGAGTTGCGGCGCGAGAACGGGAAACTGCTGGCGATCGTCGCGGGGGTCGGCTCTGAAACTGGCCCCCGAAAGGGGCAGGACCGTAGGCGTCATGCCGTCGAAATCTTGCAGGCGATCGGTAAGGCCGGCGACGGCCGTCACGTCGCGCACTACGTTCGGTTGGGACGTCAGTACGGGCTCACTTACTCCACGATTGCATCCCTCCTTGATAGATCCGTGGACGAGACGCAGGCCCTCGCTGCGCACGGGAGTGGGGATATCCGCGACGAATAGGCGGGGATGCTCACTACGTGCGCCGGCAATCGAATTCAGAACTCACGGAACGGAAGTGGTCGACAATATGGCCCGCGAGTACGGGAAGGTGTGGTTTTCCATCTTCACTGACGAACATTTCACCGCTCAACCGGCAGTCGACAAACTGCTCTACATCGCGCTGATCGCGCAGCCGTCGCTGAACTACGCGGGAGTGCAGCCGATTAACATGCGCAGGCTTCGGAAGGCTATGCGCCACGGCGACTTGCTCCCGACTGAGCGAGAGCTCGAGCTGTCTCTACTTCGCATGGAGCGGCGCGGCTACGTCTACACCGATGAGGACACCGGGGAGATCCTGGTCCGGTCGTTCATGCGGCGCGACGAGATCGACAAGCAGCCGAATGTACTGAAGTCGGCGCTTCGGGCACTCTCACAGATTGAGTCCCGCAAGCTCGCTCACGTCATGCGCGGCGAATTGGCTCGACTGACAGCGCCTTCCGTGAAGAGCGAGAAGATTCGGGGCGAAATTGCCCGGCTGTGGACTGCTGCGGAAACCCACCTCGAAGGGTTGACGGAAGGGATCACCGAACCCTTTCCGGAACCCTTCACCGAAGGGTTAGCGGAACCCTTACCGCGACCTGGGGAAACGGATGGGTTACCGGAACCCTTAGCGGAAGGGTTACGGGAAGGGTCGGTTGTGGTTGAGGTTGAGGTTGTTAAGTCACCTACTGCATTTACTCAAGTTCTAGAGAAAAAGAACTTGTCCGAATCTTCGATCTCGAACACGCCGCGAAATTCCTACCCTGCCGAGTTCGAGCGTTTCTGGGCCGCGTACCCAAGGCGGGAGCAGAAGCGGGATGCGCTCAAGGCATGGCAGACAGCGATCAAGCGAGTCTCGAACGCCGAGCTGATCGACGGGGCAACGCGGTACGCCCGGGATCCCAATCGCGAGAGCCAGTACACCAAACTCCCGGCGGGATGGCTTCGCACGGACATGTGGCTCGATGGTCCGATCGCAGGCAGGAATGGCAACCAAGTTCGGGACGGGAAGTCCGGTCTGCTGGTGGAGCGATGAACGGGCATTCGGGTCGCCTCCTCGTCGACTGCCCCGAATGCACAAACGCGAAGGGCTGGCAGGGAGCGACCGGAATGCGCTTCGCAGCGCAGAACATCCGCCACGAAGCCGAGACCGAGGCAGATGTCGATCTCGCCGAGCTTTGCCAGTGGACCGTCGACACGCACTACCCCGACCCGAAGAACAACAACCTTTGCGTGACCTGCGGCGAGCGCTGGCACCAGGACGTGAACATCGGCGCCGTTCAATGCCAGGCGTTCACCGAGGTCCGAATCCAAAACAACCTCTGGGCCATGCGTAAAGCCTGGAAGATCCGCGAAAAATGGAAGGTGCAGCCATGAGCGAGCTCAACGATCCTGCTGCCGAAGCGACCGTCCTCGCCGCCGGCCTCGCGCAACGCGGGCTGATCAACGCGATGGTCGACCTCGACCCCGGCGTCTTCACGACGCCAATCCACCAAATCATCCACACGGCTCTCGTGGACTGTTTCCGGGCCGGTGACCCTCGAGACCACGCAACGGTGTCCAGGCGGGCCATTCAGCTGGCAGCAACGGAGCATCAGGGTAAGTCGGTTGCCGACTCGATCATGAACATGCTCGGGAAAGGCGAGGACTACGCAATCGGGTTCTACCTTGATCGGCTCAACCACCTCCGCACCATTCGGGCGGTACGCGACACAGCGCTCCGTCTGATCCACGCAACGGAGGAAGTCGCCGAGACCGAAGACAGCGAAATGCTCGAACTCGGAATCGACCGAGCGCAAGACGAACTCGCTGCCGTCAATCGCACCGCCAGCTCGACCGAGGCCGACCTACCGATGAGCCTCGACGAGCTCCTATCCAAGAAGTTCACGCATGACTGGCTGATCCCGGACCTGCTCGAGCGAACCGACCGGATGATCCTCACCGGATTCGAGGGCACTGGAAAGAGTTTTCTCGTCGCGCAGATGGTCATGACGATCGCCGCGGGGATGCACCCATTTCTCGGTACCCGGGTGTCTGATCACAACCAAGTGCTGGTGATCGACGCCGAGAACTCGGAACGTCAGACCGGGCGCCGATACCGGATGCTGCGAGAGAGGATCACCCGACTGGCCGACAAGTACTCGGTCCCAGTTCCCGACTGGTCGAAGATGGTTCGGTTCGTGATCCGCCCGGAAGGGATCGCGCTCAACGATCCCGCGCAGATGAAACGGATAGAGCGGGCGATCGCGGCAACGCAACCCAAGTTCGTCGCGCTCGGACCGCTCTATCGACTGCACAAGCTCGACACGCGGGACGAGCAGGCGGCGAAGGAGCTCACCGACGCCATTGACCGGCTACGCGTTAAGTACAAATTCGCTGTCGTCTGCGAGGCGCACGTCGCGCACGGTCAAGCGGGTGCACAACGACTCCTCCGGCCGACAGGTTCCTCACTGTTTCTGAGGTGGCCCGAGTTCGGGTTCGGTCTTCGGCCGGCGCAAGGCACCGAGTCGGAGCAACACCCGTCTCGTGTTGACCTTGCGACGTGGCGCGGTGGGCGTGAGGAGCGTTTGTGGCCGAGCACTCTGCAGCACGGCACTGAAAATCATCAGTTGCCCTGGCAGAACGGCGATCCCAACTACTACGACGTCATGAGAGAGAAGGGGTATTTGTGACGGGCGTTGGATCGCTTGTTAGGTCAGTTCCAATAGTCCATCGTAGGCGCGGCGCAGAGTGTCAGGCACAACCCTGTTGGCGAGGTGGGTCTCATAGTCGGAATCTCGTCCTAGATTATCGGGATCGGAATTGAACGTAGCCGAGGACAGCCAGCGTGGCACGCCGAACATCTGAGTGAAGTAGTCGGAATATTGATCACTCAGTTCAGATATCTGAAATATCTGATGAGTGTCGAACTTCCGGGACCAAATCGCTCCCGCGGCACCTGGGACGGTGAGTAGTTTGGGAACCCAGATGGCGTTGACGAAGTCGCCTTGGTTTTTCTTTAGCTCGGACAGCCGGTACATGTGATGCAGGCAGTTCGTTAGTTCAATTTCCGTCTCGGCGCTGCTAGAGGCCTGCAGCATTCGCCCAAATGCTCCCTCGAACCCTTCGCAGATGAGCGATTCGGGATCACGAGAAGTCACAATCAGATACCTGCCTCATTCTGTTGATGGCTACGACTCTGCACGGATGGCTATTTCAGTCCGATTTCCAATGCAACGTCCTCAATGAAGGTGTCGTCGTCGCGGGCCGTGGACACCTGCGTGAAGAGTTGTTGAAAATGCGCATGCCTCGCGGTCGGATCACCACTCTGTGCGGGCGGCGCGAAGGCTGGATTGGTTGAATTGATCATCAATTCCAGCTGGTCCAGCACTTGTTGCTTTCTTGTCAAACTCATCAACACTCCTGAGGTATGCGATAGGTAACGCCACGCTATCTCAGTTGCGTGGAGCTCGGGCTGTGATTAAAGCATGTGGTCCTGGAAGCAAATCAGGGCGGCCTGGACTATTCGGGAATATTCTCCAAACATGTTGTGGCGCAAAGTATCTGGGTGTGATATGTGGTAGAATCAGTCCAGAGTTGCGGACGGTTGGGAAGGTGTGACCATGAGCGTTGGGACGACCGAAGCGGATCACTTCTACCTCGATCGGCAGGGGCAGAAAGAGCTGATCAACATTCTGCGTAGCGTCACAGCGCTCATGGCCGGCCTCGATGCCGCAATCTGCTGCCAAGAGCGATTCTCCGAAGGCGGTCCACGGACGGGCAAGGTTGAGCGGTCGTATCCGCTGCCGTTCAACCCTGCTGCGTCCGCCGCTGCTACCGCTCTGCATCAAGAGTTGGCGTCGTGGGTTCGGTTCGTCTGTGAGCCTCGCGGAATCACCTACTGGCCGATCGGTTACACGCACGAATTCAACTTCATCGGTCCACTGCGAGTGCACGACAAACGTGTGCCGTCGCCGGACTTCCGTGACAACACCGCCGGTCTCGCGCTCTGGCTCGATCGCAACGTCGCCGCACTCGCACTCACTCCGGGTAGCGAGGAATCGCTTCGCGCAATCCGCCACCGAGTGCGCTCATCATGGGCAGTACTGACACCGCCGCGCGACCGATCTTCTCGACCTCTCGACGACGAGAAGCGGGAAGAGGCGCGCAAGTCTCAGGTGAACGCGTCCGCCGCCGCACGCATGGCCAAACTGATGGGCCGCCGAGTTGACGAGGACGGCAACGACATCGAGAACTATCTGACGCTCACCAAGCGGCGGATCTTCCACCTGTGTGAGGTCGGTGCCGTGAAGCCGATCCGGCACACCACGATTCGAGGCAAGGAATCGCCGGTGTTCGTGTTCGGCCAACTGCTCGACGCGCATCTCGCGCACCCGACGCTCGAAAGTGCCTGACCTGCCACGGACAGTGGATGTGTTAAGCTTCGCTCGCAAGGGCGTGAGAGGTATCCGAAAGGATGGGTCTCGCGCCTTCTTTGCGTCCAGGGGCGCGTCTGGATCTGTTGATGCACTAGCCGAAACATCGCCGGTGGGTGCTCCAGGAATCAACGCCACAATCTTCCATCCAGGTTTAAGTCACCGCCCGCCGTATACGTCGTCGGGATCACGGAATCCAAGCGGCTCACTATGGCGAACTTCGACGTCGAGCCTCTGTCTGGGTGGAATCGACTTGCTGCACACCGCGCCGGACCGTCAGACAACGGCGCTCCCTTTTGGGGATGGTGCAGCAACCCCCGTCTGCCGTTGTCCCCAAAATTGGGCAGCGCCGGCCGGGGCTCAACTTCAGGAGGCGACATGGCCGGCCTGCTTGGTGTCACGAACTCAGGCTGGGCTTGCTGTCGACCTCACATCCGAGGACACCGGCGCCGTAACGGATCCGCACGCATGGCCGAGAAGCGTGTAACTCAGAAGTGGTTGGACGAGTACGAGAACCGACCTGAGTCGAGCGCGGATTGTCCAGGCTGCGGCACCGACGCCAACTGCAACTACTGAGAGGTGAACATGATGACCCTCGACCTGATCGAAGCGATCCGAATTGTGTGGGCGCTCATCGAGTTCTGGGTGATCTAGCGGTTGGTCGCTGAGCTCGGCTCACTGCCGGGGCAGTGTCGCTGCTGTCCATTCGCTGCCGTTAAACCAGCGGACCTGAGACGGATCCTGCTGATCGGGATACCACCCCGCGGGCATGAGTACCCCCGGGGCGCGTCGCTGCAAGGGCAGGGGAGCGGGCTTGACGACCAGCGCTCGAATGGCGAACACAACCCAAGTGATCACGCCGCCTGTCACCGAGAACGACAACAAGATGAAGAACAGCCCAGCTCCACTCCAGTTCAGCCCCGTGGCCAACACGAGCAGGACAAGCAGTGCGGCGACAGATATCACCGCATTGGCGATCTTCACACCTTGGTCGTTCTTCACGGATCAACTCGCTTCTCTCGATGGTGGATACATCGTGCCACCTCAGACCAGATGCGACGTCTGGATTCCTGATCGGAAGAACGGCGGTACGCAGATGCCCAGCCTCGAAGATCGGCTCTACGACACTGAGGTGCATCTCGGCCGGATGCTCGCAGACCCACATCACAACAAGGCGCAGCTCAAAGTCCTGAAAGATGGGCGAGATTCGCTGGAATTGCAGATCCGCCAACTACAAGACCATGGCAAGCACTAAGACCACGACCCAACGAGGACTCGGTTGGGAACACCAGAAGCAGCGCGAAAAGCTACTGAGGGCCCACGTAGAAGGAACCCCATGCTGGTGGTGCGGGGAGCCGATGTACCTCGCCCAGGGTCTCGCCGCAGACCACTCCCACGCGAGGGCACACGGTGGGACCAAGGCCGACCGGCTACTGCACGGACTATGCAATAAACAGCGCGGAGACGGCTCCAAAGATGATCTGCGACCCGCGGTTACAGGAAAGCCCCTGGAGCAGGCTCAAGCCGACCAGGCGGCCCTAGGTGTCCGCGTAATGCCCTGGCCATGACCCCCGCCCCGAAATTATCGAGGGAGGGGGGTGCCTGACTGGCCATGTGGTAGTCAGGACGTTTTTTTACAGGGCTCTGAAACGCTGCGTGCAATAGGGGGTGACCAGCATGGAAGATCTCGATGAGTTCGATCCTGAGATTCATGAAACGGACACCCTTTCTCGTGCCGGACGCCAACTTTTCGACTCCTTGTATGACGCACTCGATCCGTATTCATTGACGGTGATGATTCTCGAAGCGTCGCGGATCAAGGATCGGCTCGATCTTCTTCATCGCCTGAACTCCGGCGACGAGGATCTGTGGTTCCACCTGGCGCCGACTCGTGGTGACGGCGACGTTCTCGAGATCAAGATCGATTCCGGACTACAGGAGGCGCGCCAGTTGGCGGCGGTCCTACGGCAGATGCTCGTTGAGATCGGCCGGCAGAAGAGCCCGAAGACAGGGGCTGACGATTATGACGGCCTCGCTGATCTGTGAGGATTTTCCGCAGCTAGAGGGTCGGCAAGAGCCGCACAATCTATCCGTCTTTGACGGCGACATCACCCACGGCGAGAAGTCGATCGAGTTGTCACGTCGAGCCGGCATGAAATCAATGCCGTGGCAGAGGGAATCACAGCACGCGATTCTGTCGATGACGCCTGCGGGTCGGTGGACTCACCCTGACTGCTGCTTGATTGTTCCGCGGCAGAACGGCAAGTCGGAAATCCTGATTCAGCGCTGCTTATACGGGCTCTTCAAGCTCGGCGAGACGATCATCTACACGGCGCAGCGCTGGAAGACTGCTCGCGATGCGTGGAAGCGCATGATGCAGATCATCAAATCTCGCTCCTGGCTGCGGAGTCGAGTTGTACGGTCGACATGCTCGCAGGGCGAAGGGATTATCGAGCTCGAGGACGACATAACGATCTCGTTCGGCACTCGCTCGAATGACACCGGCCGAGGATTGACCAAGGTCGATCTGATCATCTACGACGAGGCATACAACCTCACCGACGGCGAACTCTCGGCGATGTCGTTCGTACAGATGGCGGCTGAGAATCCGCAGACCATCTATGCGTCGTCGGCGGTGAACAAGGATCAACATCCGAATGGCGCTGTGCTCGCCGCGATTCGGAAGCGCGGGCTCAAGCTCGACGAAGGTCTGTACTTCGCGGAGTACATGGCGCCCGATGACATGGATCGCGAGTCTGAGGAGACTTGGAAGTACGCGAATCCGTCTTACGGCGTTGTTCAGACTGCGGAGAAGATTCTGCAGATCATGAAGCGTCTGTCGACTGAGGCGGGCCGAAAAGGCTTTGACGTCGAGGCGTTGGGTCGTGGCGATTGGCCGGTCGAAGCTGAAGATGCTTCATGGTCGGTGATTTCGGAACTGATGTGGACCGGCCTCGTCGACGAACGTCCTGAGCTCACCGGGCCGATCGCTCTCGGCATGGACCGAACACTCGACCGCAAATGGTGGGTGATCGCCGCCGCTCAGCGCACTGTCGAGGGGCGAATTCATGTGGAAATCGGCTACTTCCAATCGGCAGCCCAAGCAGAAGTCGTCGACTACCTGGTCGACATCGTCACAGCTTGGGATCCATGCGCACTGGCCACTGATGCGAACTCGCCGGCGAAGGTGCTCGAGCCACTCTTACTCACCGCAGGCATCGAACTGATCAAGACGACCGGCAATCAAGCCGTGCAGATGTGTGGCGGCCTGTATGACGACGCCGAGTCGAAGGTTCTCAGTCACAGCGATCAACCGGTCCTCAACGACGCTGTCGAGGGTGCCGTCAAACGGTTCTTGCCGCAGGGCGATTGGGCTCTCGACAAGCGCGGCGACACGATCGTCGCCCCGATGGTCGCCGCGGGTCTGGCGCGATGGGCATTGCTGACATTCGGCAGCCGAGCATCGACGCCGCCCGCCAGCCCTGCGTTCAAGCCACCGTCAGCAAGTCGTTCAGTCGACGAATTCGACGCTCTATCAGCTGCTTTCTAAGGGGGAACGATGGCCGAAACCAAGCGAGCGATGCCCTCTACGGCTGAAGTCGGTTACGTCAACGGCAAGGGCAATGACTGGCATCAGTGGGACGACGACGAGAAGGTCCCAGAACTGCAGTGGCCCGACTCGGTGCACGTCTACTCGCGAATGATGAAGGAAGACGGCCGAGTCGCATCGGTCCTTCAGGCGATCGGCTTGCTGATTCGTCGGACTGCTTGGCGGATCGATCCGAATGGCGCTGACCCCAAGGTGGTCGAGTTCATCGCCCAGAACCTCGGGCTGCCGATCGTGGGAACCGAGCCGGATTCGAAGGCCCGATCGCGTGGAAGGTTCTCGTGGCAGGAGCATCTGCAAACAGTGCTCCTCATGCTTCCGTACGGTCACAGTTTCTTCGAGCAGGTCTACCGCGTCGACGAGAACGACGTGACCTGGCTGCACAAGCTCGCACCGCGTCCACAGAAGACAATCTCGAAGATCAATGTCGCGCTCGATGGCGGTCTCGAATCGATCAGGCAGAGCCCGCCGGCAGGACCTCTGACTGTGGCATCGATGCTGCCGGACGGTTTTGTCATCGACGTCTCGCGACTTGTCGCATACGTGCGCGACCCGGAGCCGGGCGAATGGATCGGTACCTCATTGCTGCGTCCGGCCTACAAGCATTGGATTCTCAAAGACGAATTCATGCGCATCCAAGCTGCCACAGCCAAGCGCAACGGCATGGGCGTCCCGGTCGGCACCGCATCGTCGAACGATCAAGGCGAGGTCGACAAGATGCAGGAGTTGGCGTCGAGCTTCCGCGGAAGCATGCACGCGGGTGTAGGTCTCGCAGAAGGCCAGACGATGGAGCTGCTCGGCGTGAACGGAAACCTGCCGGACATGGGGCAGGCGATCGAGTACCACGACAAGCAGATTGCGCTGGCCGCGCTCGCCCACTTCCTCAACCTCGACAAAGGGGGCAGTTTCGCTCTCGCGTCCGTCCAGGAAGACATGTTCGTCCAGTCTGTGCAGACGGTCGCAGAGTCCATCGCCAACACGGCGAATGCGCACATCATCGAAGATCTGGTCGACATCAACTTCGGTGAATCCGAAGCGGCGCCGCGAATTGTGTTCGATGAGATCGGCTCTCGTCAGGACGCAACCGCAGCATCTCTGGCGCTGCTGGTACAGAACGGACTTCTCGAGGCTGACGAGGCGCTGAAGATCGCAGTCCGGCAGAACTTGGGCTTGCCGACGAACTCCCAGGCTGCTGAGGAGTCGACGACATGACCGATCTGGTGACGCCCGACCGCCCAATTCTCGTGACTATCCCCAACGTCGAGCTGATCAAAGCCGGATCCTGGGAAATCTCGACGGGCACATGGAATCCAACATCAGAAGATCTCTACGCCGCAGTCGCTGCACTGAGTTCGCCAGCCATTCGACGCCCCACTCTCAAACTCGGCCATACCGATCCGAGATTCGACGGTGAGCCGACGATCGGCTACATCGACAATCTGCGCGTCGAGGACAACGGGACCACGCTCGTCGGGGACTATTGCGGCCTTCCTGGTTGGCTTGGCGACATCATGGCGTCCGCCTACCCGGATCGCTCGATCGAAGGCCGGTACAACGTCACCGACCAAACCGGAAGAACTCATCCATTCGTTCTCGAAGCGGTTGCGCTACTGGGTGTCACATCGCCTGGCGTCGGGACGCTCGGGAGCATCATCGACGTCGCCAAGCTGTACGGCGTGGCGGCTACTTCCAGCGGAAAGGAGTCATTCACGATGCCAGTATCCAAAGACGGATCACCGCACGCTTCCGCTGTTGTGGTCGCTGCGTCAGTGACTGTGGCGGAGCTACAGAGCTCGTTCTACAACGGGCCCGCGGCAAACAGTTGGTGGTGGATCGAAGACATCTTCGTGGACCCACCCGAAGTGGTGGCAATCAACGACGAGGACGGCACCCTGCATCGGGTGCCGTTTGTCGTTGAAGGCGAAGAGATTACGTGGGGCGAGCCCCAGGAAGTGAAGCGCGAGTACGTCGCCGCTTCCTCCGGGCTCCGCGAACCCCTGGCCCACTGGGCCGACAAGGAATCTTCTCGGGCCGGCGTGCCAGAGAAGACCGTGGCCGCAACCTCGGGCACGAACACATCCGATACAGAAGGAGGCTCGACTGTGGCATTCACGGATGAGCAGATCAAGGAACTCCGCGAGGCCCTCGACCTCCCGGACACCGCAACCGAGCAGACACTCTTCGATGCGCTGCTCGACAAGGCGACGGCCCCCGACAAGTCCGAGGACGTGTCGGAATCCAACACTCCAGTCGCAGCGTCGATCTCGAAGCTGAGTGAGGTCGCCAAGGCGAACGGACTCGTGCTGGTCGAGGCCAGCGGATACGAGGAGACCCGAGCGATGGCCGAGCGAGGCGCCAAGGCGCTCGATCGCCAGGAGAACGCCGACCGCGAGAAGTTGGTTTCCGAAGCCATCCACGCCGGCAAGATCCCGACCGCTCGAAAGGATCACTGGCTCAAGGCTCTCGAAGCCGATCCCGAAGGCGTAGCTGCATCACTCGCAGCGCTCGCGCCGGGACTGATCCCGGTATCCGAGGTCGGCCACAGCGTTGCCGCCTCGACCGAGACCGCCGAACTCGGCTGGTTCGGTGCATCTACCCCGAAGGAGGCCTGATTATGGCGAACGAAAACATCGGCGTGTACGAGCCCGGAGCTGATATCTCCGGCCGCGCCAAGACTGCAGTCACCGGAAAGCGATTCCTCGCCATCGTCGGCAATCGCGACGGCGGGAACATCTCGGTCGGTCACGCAACCGCGGCCGGTCGCACCTGCGGCGTCTCGGACCGCGACACCGCGGCCGGCGATCTCGTGGGAATCAAGCGGGGCAAGGACCGCGTCACCTTCGTGACTGCCTCTGGACCCATCGCCGCCTTCGCCGAGGTGGAGGTCGGCGCCGCCGGCGTCGCAGTCACCAAGACATCGGGTGTAGCCGTGGGCTACGCCGTCACCGCTGCAGCGTCGGGTGCCGACGCTGAGATCAGCCTCTACTGAAAGGGGACGCATCATGCCTTCTCCCTCTCCCGTGGCGTACCCGCTCGGTGCGCCCACCCTCGTCGGCGGCGTCCTCACCGTCGACACTGCCCTGAAGCAGCCGCAGCGCATCACCAAGCGGCTCGCCGACATCACGCTCCAGAAGTTCATCGTGGACAAGATTTTCTCGTCCTCGGGTGTCTCTGTCGCGTCCGGAGCCGTGATCTACGACCAGGTCGTGGCAAACGAGCTCTACACCGCTCGTGACATCGAGCAGCGTGCGGCCGGCAACGAGTACCCGATCGTCGGCGGCGAGCGCCAGGACCCCAAGACCGCATCGGCCGAAGACTGGGGTGGCAAGTTCTTCATCACCGACCAGGCGAAGAGTCGAAACGATGTCGTGTACTTCGACAACCAGGTGACTCAGCTCGCCAACACGGTCGTGCGGAAGGTCAACGCGCGCGCAGTCGCAACTCTCGAGTCCGCCATCGCCGGTCTCAACGGCGCGGGCGTGGTCCCTGGCCACGACTGGTCGAACGTCACCCTCTCGGGCAACGCACCGACCCCCAACGCGGAGCGCCCCGGCGCCGACTTCGCCAAGGTCCAGCTTGCCGCCGACCGCGAGGAACTCGGCGTGGTCTACGACCTCTGGATCGTGAACCCGCAGGAGAAGGCGAACCTGGTCATCGCTTACGGCGAGGACTATGAAGCCATCCTCCGGGCATCCGGGATCGAAATCTTCGATTCCAATCGCGTGACCGCCGGCACCGCCTACGCCGTCGCGCGCGGCCAGGTCGGTTTCCTCGACTACGAAGTCGGCCTGACGACCGAGACGTGGCGAGAAGAGAAGACGCGCAAGAACTGGGTCCAGTCCTACGTCCAGCCGATCTTCGGAGTTACGAACCCGTACTCCATCAAGAAGGTCACCGGATTGGCGGGCTGACATGACCGAGAAGACAATTCGAGTTGCGGTATGGGAGTACCTCAACCACGAAGGTAAGCGACGGTTCGCCTACTTCGGTGATGTTGTCGATCTGCCCGATTCGGAGATCGAGCGCGGTGAGCAGGTCGAGGCGTTCGGCGCAGATCTGACACTCTCGGATCTCGCTGAACAGCCTGATCCGTCGACCAAAGCGGAAGTGCCTGCAGAACAACCTGCTACTCCGGCGGATCCCGGCACGGCAACCTCGGACACTCCACCGGCTTCCGACGTCAAGCTCGAGCGCCCGAAGAATGCGGCACCAAAGCCGGAATGGGTCGAGTACGCAGCCTGGCGCGGTATCGACGGTGTCGAGGACATGAGCAAGGACGAGCTCGTCGCCGCAGTCAACGCGCTCGACGCACAGTGAGATGAGGGGGCTTCATGGCATTCGCAACACCTGATGAGCTTGCGGCGCAATGGGGCCCCCTCGATTCGATCCAACGGGCGCGGGCGACCGCACTGTTGGACATGGCCGAGCGCATGCTGCGAAAGCATGTCGACTTCAGCGGAGCACAAGCGGGCGACGACCTGCTGGAGATCGCCAAGCAAGTGTCGATCGACATGGTGATCGACGCGCTGATTCCCGGGCAGCACCGAGGGAAGTCGTCGTACTCACTGGCTGCCGGAAGTTTTCAGGAATCGGCTACCTTGCTCAACCCCTCGGCGACGCTGGTGTTCACCAAGGATCAGCGCGCTCTGTTCGACCTTCCGGGAGGCGCTTCGCCGCGGTGGTACTTCGGGGATGATCCCCAGTGACATTCTCTCTGACTCGTTCTGTGGAGCATGCCGCGTATGTCGCAGCTGGCGAAGACGAGCTGGGCAACGAAATCGCCAGCTACGCCTTGCCAGTCACTGTTCGCGTATTCGGCTGGGAGCCGCCGCGATCGGATGAGCCCGCCTTGGCCGGCCACGATCGCGTTGTCGTCGACTTGAAGCTGTATGCGCCACAGTCCATGGGCGCCAAGCCTGCTGACTACGTAATGGTTGGCGGCAAACGCTTCGAAGTGATCGGCTGGCCCGAGGATCCGAACGATAACGGCATCTGGAGTCCTGGGCTCGTGTCGGTCAATCTGCGACGAATTGAGGGCTGATGGACAAGCGACTGCTGGTAACGCATGCCGAGGGTGTTGACTCCCACGACACTGATGCTTTCGGCGTCGAGGAAGGCGTCCTCCTGGTCTACGTCGACCGTTCGATGAAGGTCCTCATTAAGGCATACAACCGCGAGGTGTGGGCGTTTGCTGAGTTTGTCGAGGTGTCAGAGCTTACGAGGAGGTGGAATGAAGTTCGAGCCGAATGAACAAGCCTTCTTTCACATCCGCAGCGTGCTCGCGCGACCATTGGTCGAATCGACCGCGGCGCGCATCGCCGGATCGTTCGGCGCCGGATACGGCTGGTCGTCCAGGCAAGGTCAGAAGCGCTGGCGCGCAAGCGTCTACCCCAAGACGTGGGCGGCTCGCATGGACAACGCCACGAACAACACGATGGTCCGAAAGTTCGGGAGTGGATGATGGCCGACAACTGGGGCGAAGCCCCTCCGTCGCAGGCGGTCATGGTCGCAGCGCTCAAAGCCGGACTGGCTGCCGAGGGCGACACCACGCACGTTGGAACGAAGGCGCCGCGAGATACCGAAAACCCGAGCGCTCGCCGGATCCGCGTGTCTCGCATCGCCGGTGGAAGTGAAACCTTCGCCACTGATTCGGCGCGGTTTCTGATCGAGTGTTGGGACCCTAGTGAATTGGCTGCCGAGCAGTTGGTGAACAAGGTGCGTCGGCTCCTGAAACAGTTCCGGGGGCAGCGGTTCGCCGGGGCGTTCATTCACGGATCCAAAGCGACCTCACTTCCCGTCAATTTTCCCGATCCCGGCACGTCGTCGGCCCGTTTCCAATTCACTGGCGAGCTGACCATCGGCTTGCTGTAGCAGATTTCGCTCGACCCTCTGGCCCGGTGCAACGATGCCTGAGAGGGGCAAATCATGACTGTCAATGTCAACAACGCGTTCGTCGGCACTCCTCCCATCGATGGAGGCGTGTTCTTCCGCGCCCCGGTGGGAACCGAACTTCCCACCGATGCACTGTCCGCACTCGATCCGCTGTTTCTCGATCACGGCGCCGTGGGTGAGGACGGTCTGACTGTCGCTCAGACTCGCGACAACACCGACATCAAGATGTTCGGCGGCAAGACGTTCATCAACGTCCAGACCAACTACGACGAGACGATCACCATCACACTGCTCGAGGATGATCTCGTGGCAGTGCTCAAGACCTCGTTCGGTGATGCCAATGTCATCACGACTCCCGCGACCGCGCTGCATGGTGTGCAGAAGACGATCTACCACACTGCCGACCCGCTGCCGATCAGTTCGTTTGTCGTCGAGGCGATCTCCGGAAAGAAGACGAAGCGCTACGTCGTCGAGAACGGCCAGGTTGTCACGGTCGGTGAAGTGAAGGACGTTCACAACAACGTCACGAGCCGCACGCTGACCATCAAGACCTACGCGCCGACTTCGGTCGAGCTCAAGGGCGGAAACGTGGTCGAGTACCGCGACGACGGAGTCCTGACCCCTTAGTCGCCGTGCCGGGCCCAGCCACCTTGCCGAGCACGGCGCTACTCCCAGGAGGTAACTGATGACGTACGCCGAACAGACCTGGACCGACAACGATCCGTCCACCCCACTGTCCGCTTCGCGACTCCGTCACATCGAAGAGGGCGTGAAGGGTGCCCACGATTCGATCGACGAGTTGCCTGCGCCATTCTCTGGCGCATACGGCGATCTTTCCGGCAAGCCGACCATTCCCACCTTGCCGGCGCTGGCGACAGCCGCCGAATTGCAGGCAGGAACAGTCACAACGTCGCGTTTGGTGAGTCCCAAGTTGATTCACGACGAGATTGCACGGCAGATCGCTGCCATCGCGCCGTAACGGCGCTGAACCCACCCGGCAGGGGTTGATTGACACCCCACTGCACCGGGCCGCCCTTGCCGGGTGGCCTCAAAGGCCCGGTCGCATATCTCCCATAAGAAACACAACGAAAGGCCTGGTGCAACATGGCAACCCATCGCATTACCTCCGCACACGCTGAAAAGTCCAAGCTCAAGATCGAATTCGAGACCGTCGATCCGGCCGACGAAAACGCCGAACCGATTCTTCACACTCTGAACGTGCCGAAGTGGCACTACCGACCGAAAGCTGTTGTCCTCGAGTCCAAGAAGTGGCTCGAAAAGGAGAATGCCGATCGCAAGAAGTCCAAGGACGACGAAGTCACCGCACTCGAGCTGATGATCTTCACGGTCGGACTCGTGCAGCCCGAATTGAAGCCGCTCGTCGACGGACTGTCGATGGGGGAGCAGCACGAGATCTGGCAGGTCTGGTCGGGGGAGGTGCCGATCTCCGAGGGGGAATCGGAAGCCTCCTCAGAATCCTAGAAGACAGGAAAGCTGAGGGGGCCATACAGGCCGACCTACTGGACAGAGGGCGGTCGCTCGAAGACTTGGGCGACACCCTCTCCTGGTGGGACCTGGCGTGCATCATCGAGAACTTGCCTGCGTCGTCGGCGTACTCGCGCTACCTGGATCCGGACGCTATCTACCGGACGCCGGAGAACATGATCGCCATTCTCGCCGCAGATGGCGCGCGCGGCACGAACGCGCTCTTCAAGCTCCTGGTCTCAGATCCGGCAAGTAGGCCCGAGCTGCCCAAGAAGTCCGGCGTCGTCATAGATGCACGCGCAGAGATCAAAAAACGTCAGGCCCAGTTCGCCGCACAGAAGGCGGCGGAGGCCATGTGACAACTCAATAGTGGAGGTGCTCCGATTTCGGCAGTCAGACAACATGTGTCGGGTCCCCAGGGGTGTTACCGCGGTCAGATTGGTGAGGCATGATGTCGAGTCGATTCTGCTTGTCGTGTGGGGTTGAGGTGATTCGGGTCGGTCACTTTGGCCCATTTCCCAAGTACTGCTCAAGTGAATGTGTTCCGAATTGTGAGGTTGTGGGTTGCGACCAGCCGAGTCGTGGGTCCCGCTACTGCGCTCGACACAAAGCGCACTTTCGGCGAAATGGCGTTGGCGCCGAAGTGAAGTCGGTCTGGTCCACTGAGCGAAGCTGCCTCTCTTGCGGTCAAGAGGGTTGGCCGCCAAACGGGAGGCGAAAGTTCTGCTCAAGCCGATGCCAATCGATCCATCAGCAAAACGGAAACTGTGCGCCAGAGAAATTCGTGAAATGTGCTCAATGCGACACCCGAATCAACCTTTGGGCTCGGCATGCAAACGGCCGAAAGAAGCGCAGCGACACGCTACTTTGTACTCCCTGTAAGCGGGCGATGGCGAAACCACATCGAACGTCGGTCGTGAAGCTTTGCAATCGGGACGGCGACGTTTGTGGAATCTGTGACCAGCCGATCGATACGGATCTAAACCATCCCGATCCATTGAGCGCATCGGTGGATCACATTCTTCCGCGCGCGCATGGTGGTTCTCACGATCTTGCGAATCTGCAACTTGCGCACCTGCGGTGCAACCTAACTAAGCAGCAGCGCAAAGACTTCAAGCTCGCGAGTCTATCGCCATAGAGCAAAACTTCATTTCATTGAAGCCGTCGACGTAACCGTCTGGCGGCTTTATGCATCTCCGAGGAGGCCGCGATGTCAGGCAGTGTCGAGCTCGGAGTTGGATACCTGAGCGTCGTCCCGGAGACCTCCAAAGTCATCCCTGGTATCGACAAGGCGCTCACCGGTGCCCAGGCCAACGCCGACCGGGCCGGCCAGGGGATGGGCAGCAAGATCGCCGGTGGCATCGGCACCACACTGAAGTTCGGCGCCGCCACTGCAGGAGCTGCAGCCGCCGGCGTCATCGGTACGGCACTGACCCAAGGCATGGCCAGGGTCGTCGCGATCGACGATGCCAAGGGCAAGCTCGCGGGACTCGGCCATACGGCCGAAGGTGTCACCACCATCATGGATTCCGCTTTGGCTTCCGTGAAGGGGACCGCCTTCGGCCTGGGCGATGCTGCCGGCATCGCAGCATCGGCAGTCGCCGCGGGCATCAAGCCCGGCGAGGAACTGACGAAGTACCTCACCCTCACCGGTGACGCGGCAACCATTGCCGGATCCTCACTCGAGGAAATGGGCTCAATCTTCAACAAGGTCCAGACCTCTGGCAAGGCGTACACCGACAACCTGAATCAGCTTGCCGACCGTGGCATCCCGATCTTCCAGTGGCTCCAGGACGAGTACGGCGTCACCGCCGAAGAGCTGTCCAAGATGGTCAAGGAAGGCAAGGTCGACGCTGAGACCTTCAACAAGGTCATCCAGGAGAACATCGGCGGCGCCGCGCTCGAATCCGGAAAAACGCTTCGCGGTTCATTCGCGAACATGAAGGCCGCGCTCGGCCGCGCCGGTGCTGCAGTGATCGAGCCGTTCCTGCCGATGATGAAGGCAGGCCTCGGAAAGGTCATGGAGTTCACCGACAAGGTGACACCCCACCTGAAGGCCGGCGCCGAGAAGGCTGCCGCAGGACTGACCGACATGGGTCGCGCCTTCATGTCGTCGGGCGACTCCATCGAGGGTCCGGCGACGAAGATGGAACGCTTCGGCGTCAAGGCCCGCGAGGTCGTAGACGGCATCAAGGGCGTCTGGTCCATCCTGTCGAAGGGCGAGTTCGCAGGGTCCAAGATGACCTTCGGCCTCGAAGAGGACTCGAAGACTGTCGAAATCCTGTTCAAGATTCGCGAAGGGCTTCAGGGGATCAAGGGGCTGTTCGCGGGCGATGATGCTGGTGATGTCGGTGCGATGTTCGCCAAGTTGTCGCAAAGTGGCGGTGATGCCGAGGCTGCGATCGACGGACTCACGGGCGCGGCTGGCGAGAACAAGAGCGTTCTCGGGCAGCTCTGGGAGGTAACACAGCAAGTCGGCACGGCCGTCAAAGGCGCTGGAATATCGCTGGTTCAGCTCGGTGGAGACTCGGTCACTGTCGCAGCTTCCGGCCTTCGCGTCGTTGGTAACACGATGGGATTCTTGGCTGACCACTCCACGACCGCCCAGGTGGCGGTTGTTGGACTAGCAGGCGCAATGCTCAGCATCAAGGCCACCACTGCGATGGGCAACATCGGCCGATTCGTGCAGGCAATTCAGGCTCCCGCCAATTGGATAGTTCAGCGTCAACTCACGGCGGCGCTGAACGAGAACTCCGCTGCTATGCGCGCAAACATTGCGGCAATGGGTGGCGTGCCACCGGCGGCGGCGCAGAGCACCGCTGCGCGAATCCGAGATGCTGCAGCAACCCGAGCGCAGTCCGCTGCAGCCAGGATTGGCGCTGCAACAACGGTGACATCCTCGCAGGCGCTGGTTCGGTTCGCGACTGCCCAACGTCTCGCGGCCACAAGTAACGGCGTATTCGTCGGCGGCATGCGTCAAGCAACTGCATCCGCAGCGATCTTCGGTGCACGAGTTCAATCGGCAGGCACCGCGGCACTTGGCGGAATGCGAACAGCCGCAAGCGGACTAGCGGGATTCATGACAGGCCCCTGGGGAATTGCCATGGCCGCCGCGGCCGTTGGTTACCTTGCTTTCTCGAATTCCGGCCAGGATGCGGCGCAGCGCACTGACGAGATTCGGAGTGCAGTCTCTGATCTCGCTACGACCTTGCATGACAGTGGCGGCGCGTATACGACGGCCGGACAAAGTGCAGCAGCAGCAGCGCTCGAGTCGATCAAACTCGCAGACAGTTCCGACACTCTCTCGCAGACACTCGAGAATGTCGGAGTGTCCGCCAGGACTGCAGCCGCAGGCCTAGCGGGGAATGCCGATGCGCTGCGGAAGACCCGGGAGGAGCTCGCAGCCCAGGCTGGATCTGAACTCGATATCTGGGGTGGTCTCACAGACGTCAAAATGCCGGACTTCTCCTTGAAGTCGATACTCGGTCAATTCACGATCGGCGGACAATCCGACTACGCCAAAGACACTTTCACGAAGGACAATCCGGCAGGCGCAGCACTGAAGGCATATGACGAGGCTGAAGCTGCGATCAAGGAAAAGCAAGAATCACTGAAGCGGGTCGCGGCAGCGGGCGGCGATGCGAATGTCTCATTTGACGGCACCACCGCGAGTTTGGGGACCATGGCCCAGGCCATGAACGACTTTAAGTCCTCAACTGGTGGGGCGGCCGAGAAAATCGACATCCTCAGCGGCGGTCTTGCGAAGCTCCGTGGCGACCAGTTTTCCGCCGAAGAGGCGCAAAAGAAGGTCAACGACGCGATTCGAGGTTTCGGCGAAGCGGCTGCCGGTGCCGGTGCCAGTGTCGATGAGGCGACAGGGAAGATTGACACATCGACTGCGGCAGGCTCGAGACTCTTTGACTCGATGATGTCGGTCAGGTCCGCATTCGACGATGCGGGCGCTCAAGCCAGAACGGCAGCCGCAGAACAGAAGTTGAGCACTGGCGATGCGGCAGCTGCGGTTGAGGCGGCTGGGCAGCGGATCCGTGATGACTTCATTCGGCAGGCGATGGAAGCTGACTATTCGCGTGCTGCTGCAGAGGCGCTAGCGAATCAGTATGGCTTGCTGCCAAAAGAGCTGGTCACGAATGTCAAGCTGACCGGAACGGTCGAAGCCCAGGCTGCAATCACTGACTTCATCAACCGGAACACTGGCATTTCAGTCGACATCATGGCCAATGTCATCGCCCCAGGCCCATCGAATGCGCCCGCTGCGTCTCTCGGCGACTTCATGATGCCCGGCAGGGCAGAGGGTGGCCCGATCACCGGTGGCATTCCGGGCAAGGACTCAGTACCTATCCTGGCGATGCCCGGTGAGCACGTTCTCACCACAGCTGACGTTGACCGACTTGGCGGCCAAGCTGGCGCGTACCGTTTCCGGGCCGCGCTCGCGCAGGGCAAGGTCGGCAAATTCGCGGCCGGTGGCGCGGTTGGTGAGGCTGTCGACGCAGCTCGAAGTGTCACCGGGGTCAAGTACAAGTGGGGCGGCGTCGGTCCTGACGGGTTCGACTGTTCCGGGTTTGTCGGATGGCTGCAACAGATCCTCATGGGATTCGGAAAGGCCACCAGTCGGATTTACACGACCTACAGCCTGATCGGCGGCGCGACAGCAGGTCTCGCGAAGGGGCTGAACTCGGCCTCGCCGTTCAACGTGGGTGTCTCGGAAGAGCATATGGCCGCGACTCTCGACGGTCAGCCTGTCGAATCCGGCGGTTCGCACGGTGATTCACGGATCGGTGCGCCTGCCGTTGGAGCGAATGACGGGCAGTTCCCGTACAAGTTTCACCTGCCGCTCGACAAGATCGCCGGGGGATACTCGCCGGGATCGGGCACATCGGCCAATCAGTACTCGAGTGGCGAGTCGACGTGGACGGAAAAGGACGACCTGGCGCTTGAATCGGCTCGTGTCTCGATTCAGCAGGCGAAAGAGGCCCGAGACAAGGTCTACGCCAACGAGAAGAAGTCTGATGCTGACCGGCAACAGGCTGACCTCAGGGTGCAGCGTGCAGAGCAGCGGGTCATCGACCTGGAAGCGAAGCGCGAGGGCGCCGGCAGTGCCAAGTCCTACGGCCCTGCCCCGGATCTGCCGGGCGATATGACGGATGAGGCGATGGAGCTCCGCAACGCGGAGATTGCCGTCACCGAAGCTGAAATCGCACGCGACCGGGCATACGGCGAGGCGGATTCCACGAGCATCGACAAAGAGAAGGCCGACATGGCCGTCTATGCGGCGCGCAACCGCTTGTCGGAGACTCAGAAGAAGTTGCTCGAGGAAGGGGACAAGTCCGGCGACAAGTCGCGACTGAAGACCTTCGCAGAGATCGGTTCCGACCTCGGTGGCATCTTGGCCAACGGGCTACTCGAGACGTTCGGACTTCAGGATTCACTTCTTGCGGATCCGAACAAGTTCTTCGTCGACAACACCGGGCCCACCGGTGCGCGCACGACGGAACCACTCAAGAAGCCAAAGCCGTTGGGTGCAACTCCCGCGACGGAAATCGTCGCTCCACCGACGATGACCATCAGCCTGTCGGAAGCGATGACCCAGCTCCCGTTCACGCCGGACTGGAATGACCCGCTCGGGACGCTCAAGAAGTTGAGTGCGTTCGATCAGGGCGGCGAGGCATCGGGCTTGGGATTCATGCCCAAGGCGATCCTCGAGCCCGAGCGGGTTCTATCGCCGCGGACCACACAGGACTTCAACCGTCTGGTCGGGGTTCTCGACCGCGGAGACGTTCTGAACGACTTCGAATCCGGCAACCAGCGCGGTGGGGGGAGCACGACATACGCCCCCACGTTTACCGGGCTGCTCGACGAGGAGCAGATGTTTTCGATGTTCGAACGCTGGCAGCGCCGGACCCAAACCGGTGGCGGCCAGCGGACTGTCGCTCACCGTTCCAGGCGCCGGTGACAACGATTCGTAGGAGGTGCCACGCATGGCAAAGAATTTCGGCTACATAGATATTCTCGGCCGTCCGTGGCACCTCTACGGGTTCATGGAGGCCGCGGAGAACGTTGCGATTCTCGACAAGGCATCGGGACTGTATTTGCCACCGACCGAACTCGTTACGTCGTCGGGGGCATGGCAGATCGGTTCGACGCCCCGTAAAACGATCGAGGACGAGCGCAAGGTCGGACTTCTCATCGGTACACGAGGGGCGACCGAGGACATCCACGACGAAGTCGAAAGTGCTTGGTGGGACGGCTGGTCGACCGAGAGGGCGGGGCGTTTCACGGCGAGCAAAGGCAGCGGCCCGTATCGCTGGCTCGATATCCGCAAGAGCAAAAACCCTCCATCGGAGTGGTCGATCGCGCCCGACGTGAACAACTTCATGGAGCACGACATGGAGTTGGTCGCGTGCAACCCGGCATGGCAAGCAGGGATGCGCGAAGACGAGCAAGTCGTCTCAGGTCAGCAAATCTTCGAACTCACCAATCCGACGGACCGGCCGCTGTGGCCGATCATTCTCGGCACGCCCGGATCGACTTGGGAAATCCAAGACGGCACGACTTCGCGAATGGTGAAGATGCCGGCGCTCAATCAGAACTGGAAGCTCTACACGGATCCGCAGGTTCGAACGCTCGAAGTCGAAAACGGGCCGGCCGTGTGGCCGGAAGCGATGCGCGGCGTCACGTTCACTGAGCCGATTCCGCCGCGAACCATCTATCCGATTCAGTTCAAGATCAAGGGCACCGGCGACATTCGCATCGAATTGATCGACCAGTACTCGAAGCCGTGGGGGTGATTCGGTGAGCGTACTCAGCGCAGTCTCGGAAAAGATCACCGCTCGGCGCGAGAAGGAAGAGCGCGATCACAACGCGCGCGACCGAATCGGGTTGTGTGACAAAGAGTGGCGGCTGATCACCGAGATCGTCGGAGAAGAAGAAGTCGACTTCGGCAAGATGATCAACGACACCGAAGAAGGGCGCTTCGTCCTCCCTGGTGACCATCCGTGGAATGACTGGCTCGTCTATCAGAACACGGTCGAAGAAGACATTCACTTCTATGTCGAGCCGATCGACAACCCCGAGAAACGCATCGGGTACAAGGTCATCGATATCGAGGTCGAGTTCAACGCTGACGATGGCTACGAACGCGTCACAGTGATCGGTCTCGAAGACATCGAGCACGTCAAGAACAACTTGGCATGGGCAAATACGCTCGCACCGTTGGAGTTTCAGTTTCCGAAGTCCGACGTCCAGGCCAAACGCGCGAAGACCGCGGTTCGCTCGTATCTGTTCCGGAACTTCCTCCGCGAGTACCAATCGACCTGGCTTCCTCACCCGTTCAACCTGTGGGACAAGGCCTATTGGAAGAACAACATCGACCCCTCGAAGTGGAAGGTACTGATCGCCCCGCAGATCGGTCCGGACACATCCGAGTGGACTGTTCTCGCAGCACGGTTCGATAACCTGTGGGATCTGATCAAGGCCACTCTCGAAGACGCCGGCCTGATGCTCACGACGCAGCGGTGGATGCCCGGCGACTCACAACCGTTCCCTGATTACTGCATTCTCACCGAGGCGACGCTGATCATCGACGTCGTCGAAGCATCATTCGTCAGTGGCGCGACAGGAACGATCCTGGACCCGATCCTCGACCTCGTGCGCATCGTCTTCCCCGACGGCACGTCAGAGACGGTCACGATCGCGGATCCGAACTCCGGCCAGATGCCTCCGGACGGGGTCAATCCTCCGGTGGTGATCTGGCGAAGATCGCAACACCAAGGCCTCGTGAACTCGAAAATGGGGATACATCACGCGACCGGTCACACCGTGATCATCGGCGGGAAAAGTCCTCAGTGGGTCAATAATTCGGTCAAGCTCTTGCTGAACTCTGCATTGGCGTACATCGGACTACTCATAGGCCTGCCAGCGGCCGGACTCGGCATATTCGACCGAGCTGTCGAAGACGTCATTCTCGCGTGGCAGCGGTTCACGAACACCAAGCGCAAACAGTCGATGGGCTCACACTCGTATCGACAGACATACGCGCCGGGTGACGCCTGGTCACTATCCGGCCTACAGGGCGGCCGAGTTGCCCTGCACGAGAAACGCGGGTTCATCTCGTTCACCGCGGGCGTGATCGATGGCGTGCCATACCGAATCGGCCAAGACGTAGACCTCGGTCATCGCTGTGGATTCGAAATCGGCAAACGAATATGGCTCTCGTACGTGGTGAAAAAGCGCCGCAAATGGTCACGAACGCAGCCGCCGATATGGGAGATCACGATCGGCGATTCACGCGAGGACGAACTCCCCGGCTCGTCTGCACTCCGACTGATCGAAACCCTGCACGCGGAATCGACCAGATATCAGAACCTCATCTAGGAGCGATCGACTATGGCGGAGCACCACCCTGCATTTCCGTACACCTGGCCCGAGTCGATGCACCCCTACAGCTTCATCTTCCTGCATCCGCCGTTCGACGAAAATGGTTCAGCGGGAGTTTCTTTCGAGACTCCGCAATTGAACTCACTCGGGAAGTTTCTCGAAGACCTCGGAGTGAAGTTGCCGAACATCGCTCCGCGATCGATCACGTTGCGGATACGAATCGTTGAGCAGCTCTCGGGCGCGGAGGACGAGTATTTACTCGACCGGTCGCTGACCATTCCAGTGCCGGACGCCGACAAGACCGCCTGGCGCATCGTCACTGGCAGTCGGGTTCCGCCCGGACTTGGGCTCGACAAGCATGGGGGACTGATAGTCGGCCGGCCGAGTCAGACCGGATCCTGGATCGTACGCATTCACGTCGGACCGCTTGTTCATTACCAGCCGCCGCTCGTCGGTGAGATCGGCCCGAACAACCTTGGACAGTGGGTCGACATCGACAAGCCCATCGAGCGCCAAATTCCCACACCGGAACTCGACGATCTTCCCCTCGAAGACCTTCCCGAGAAAGAGATCGAGAAGGTCCGCACGGCGCTGGCGAGATACGACGCCATGCGCGCGAAACATCGAGCACCTAACGAGGAGTACAACAATGGCTCAGTACAAAGCTGACGTCGATATCTACACATCGAACGATTCAGGTCCGCGCAACACAGGCGCGCTGAAGTGGATTATCTTCCACACCACCGAGAACAGCGGCGCCACGACCGCCCAGGACGTAGCCCGATATCAGCAGAACCCGTCCGCCGGCGGCTCGTACAACGTGCTGACCGACAAGTTCGGCACTTCGGTCCGATCGAACGACGACAACTACGTCCCGTGGGCGGCCGGCTCGAATGCCGCAAACATCGGCGGACTGCACATCTCGGTTGTCGGCCAGGCCGCACAATCCCGAGAGGTGTGGCTTCGCGATTACGACAAAGCACTGCGCAAGTCCGCGGAGGTCGTCGCGAAGTGGTCGAAGGACTACGGCATCCCACTCGTTCGACGTTCGTCCGCTGACCTGAAGGCAGGCGTCAAGGGCATTGCGGGGCACAACGAGTGCTCACAAGCCTTCGGCGGCTCTGACCATTGGGACCCCGGAACCGGGTTTCCCTACGACGTCGTCATCGGCTACGCGCAAACAATTCTCAACCCCACCAACCCGTCAACTCCAGGAGGCACCATGTCGTATGAACAGGACACCAACGCGCAGCTCACCGGATCTCCCGAACTGGGCAAGTACCCCGGGTGGCCGCAGCTCGGCAACCGCACCGTCGTCGATGCCCTCGGTGCCATCGGCGCCAAGCTGGGAATCGCCGGGTTCGTCGACAAGAAGGCGGGCCAGTGATGACGAATCCGAATCTCGACATCCTCGGAAACATCCTCCGCGAGAAGGTCGCCGACCAACCGATCGTGAAGCGATATGCGAACACGGTCACGTCCGCCGTAGGCCTCCTTGTGGCTGTTGTGTGGACACTCATCTCCGCTGGCGTCGACCTGCCGTCACAAGTAACGACGGGGGTCCTGCTCCTTGTCAGTGTTTTCACTGTCGTCGGGATCAAGCTCACCCCGAACGGGGTGACAGAAAAGCAGGTCGCTGAGATCGAGGACTATGTCGGCAAGCATCGCGCAGGCAACTGACCCACCTACCCAGTAAGGGGGCCGGTGATGGTCCGCAGAATCGCCCTTGCGGCGCTGGGAGTGTCCTCGGTTTGTCGGGGGTCGTCGTATATCGGCCCCCGCTCTCCCGACTCGGCCCCCGCTCAATTGGCCTTCGTTGACCAAGTCGTTCCGCTGTCCTGGTATGCCGTCGGCTGGATCACGACAGGTGCAATCGCTCTCGTAGCGGTCTTTTGGAAACGCCTTCAGCCACTAGGCATCTCGACAGCCATATTCTTCAATCTGCTCTGGGGTGGGAGCTTCATGCTGTCATGGAAATTCCTGGACGTGCCTCGAGCGGATGTCTCAGCCATCAGTTACTTCACGATCGCCATACTGGCGATGTGCGTGGCTGCGCTCTACGAGCAGTCCCATTCCCTTCCTGGCGTTGAGCCTCCTGGCCTAGAAGGAGGGGATGAATGTCGCCCGCTGCCATAGCGCTCGTCAGTGTAGTCAGTGCTGTGGTCGCAGCCCTTTCGGCATACATCGGCCATCTACTCGCTCGGCGCTCGACGCGCGAAGCGAACATCACCGCAGACTGGACCGCCTTCGCGGAAGCTCAGAAGATCGCCACCGCAAATCTCGAAGAGACGGTCCGGCGCCAAGGCACCGAGCTCACAAACCAAGGCGAGCGGGTTAACCGTCTCGAGCGGATGTTGCGTGACGAGCAGAAGCGATTTCGTCTGGCTGTCAACTTTATTCGCGAGTTGTTGCGGTGGATCGAACATCACGTGCCTGGACAGCAACCCCCAGACGTTCCCGAGTCGTTGAAGGAGGAGGTGTGACATGACTTCACCCGATCATATGGTGCCGCCACCGTCCGGCTCGGGAGCGCAAGACACGAAGGATATTGCCGAACTCCTTGGAACCGGAATGCGCGACGGCCAAGAGGATTTGAACGAGCGAACGGATCTACTGTCCCCGCTTCTCGATTACGGTTCCGCGTACGCGAACACCGTTGCTGGCCTGTTCAACAAAGGGCAAGTGGGATTCACCAACAAAGTCGGACCGATGCAGGGTTGCCATCTCGCGAACGGCCGAATCGTGTTCGACGATCAAGGCCTGTGGGACATCAGGTGCCAGCTGTGGATTGACTACATTCAATTCCTCTCGGGCATGGTCGAGTGGGAGATCCGCGTACTAGACACGGTCGGACAGGTGTTTTCCAGGCAGAAGACACGCATGACCGATTCGGAACCGTTCTCGTCAACCAACATCACATCAGTGGTTGTTCCGACGCCGGGATACCAGGTGCAGATCTACATCACCGAAATGGCACCTGGCCGTGGCGCACTCGGCGGTCCTGCCTTCAACCGCCTGTCCGTGCAACACATCAGCCGCAAAATCAACGAAGGCGATACGGGACAGGGGTAATGGCGTGACAATCATCTTCGAGGACTTCCAGGATCTCGCACTGCGGCCGGACAAGGTCACTGCAACCTTCCACGGCGTCCCATATCGCACCAAGGCCGACGGCGACGGCATGATCACCCCGACTGATATCCCGGTCTACGCCGACGCGTCGGGACGAGTCACGTCCCCGGATCTCGACCCTGGGCCTGGTCGCGTCACGATCGCAACCCAGAACTGGCAAGCCACCTACGATTTCATGATTCCAGACTCTGGAAGCCACCGCCTTTCAGAACTCGAACAGATCGTGATCTCCGACCATAAAGTCATCACCAAGGGGGAGAAGGGGGATGTCGGCGCTGGCGTCACCCTCTCCGGTTCTGTGCCGACGTACGCAGATCTCGGCCCTGGCCCGTGGGATCTCGGCGCGGCGTTTGTCGTCAATGCGGACGGATTGCTCTACATCTACGGCACGACTGGATGGCCGGCCGATGGCGAAGGTGCAGCGTTCCGTGGTGAGCGCGGACTGTCGATTAATTCCGTCGCGGTAGTCGGTAATCAGTTGCAGTTCGGGCTCGAGGACAGCACTGCGCTACCCAAAGTTACGGTCCCGGCACTGGCCCAGGCGTCGGCAGACGCGGCGTCGGCCGCTACATCTCGCACGGCGGTTGACACGGCCAAGGCGGACACGTTCACCGCGCGTGACGCGACACTTGCGGCGAAGGGGCAGGTCGACACTGCGCGGACGGACACGCTCAACGCGAAGTCGTCAGTCGATGCGAGCGTCGGCACAGTGGCAGCCGACAAAGCTGCAACGATTGCGGCTCGCGATGTGACGCTTTCTGCGACGACGCAGGCCGAAGGATTTGCGAGCACCGCCAGTGCGCAGGCCGGCGCGGCGAACCTGAGCGCGACATCTTCGGCTACCTCTGCGAACGCATCCTCGATCCACGCCGATCGATCTGCGGCCGAAGCTGACCGCGCCGAGGCTGCGGCGGATGAAATCGCCACTGGCGCAGTTGCCGACAATGCGATCTCGACGATCAAGGTGCAAGACGGCGCTGTCACGAAACCGAAGCTCGGCACGTCTGTGCAGGCGAGTCTCGACAAGGCCGACAGTGCAGTCCAGGGGACCGATGCACGATTGACTGACGCTCGACCACCGACCGCGCACACTCACGCGATCGGGAATGTCACAGGTCTACAGACTGCGCTCGACGGGAAGTCGGCGACTGCGCACACGCATACAGCTGCCGACATCTCGGACGCTACGACCGTGGGCCGAAACGTCATGAAGGCCACCGATGCTGCTGCTGGGCGTACTGCGATCGGTGCGGGCACGGGAAACTCGAACCTATCGATCGGAACAACGTCGACGACAGCAATGCGTGGTGACGCGAACCAGTTCGTGACCGTACTGCCGACGACTGGACAGATCGCCGGTGTCATCTACCACGTGACGGAGTAGCCGGTGCCTGGATACAGCTGGAATGGCAGTGCGTGGAAGAAGGTTCTCCGCAAGACGATGTGGACCGGTACGGCATGGAAGGACATCAAGTCCTCACACCGCTGGACAGGCTCGGCATGGGAAACGATCTACTCGTCGTTCACCCCTGTTGGCATGTTGAAGTCAGGAACATTCGCCACACCATCTTCGTCCACACCTATACAAGTAACTGGATGGGGGAGCGACCCGGCATATCCTGGCAGCATCGTGACTAGCAATGCGCTGGTTGCATCTGGCACGAAGGCCGCTACTTTGGAAGTTTCGGTGGTATTCGGCCGACAGTACTTCAACCGGATCTACAAGGTGGAAGTGCGCCGAGGATCCACCGTTGTCGCTTCCCAAACCGCAACCGCGCCTGCAAATACCGGAACCTATGCAGTTTCCATTGCGCCCTCGGAGATTGCGGTGGCAAGCGGGGACCAGTTCACTGTGTGGGTAAGCGTCTCTGCGTTCGACAACACAGTGATTGAGGCTGGAAGCTTCGTCCGGATCTCGTGAACTACCTGAGATGATCGGGGCATGGCCTTCGAACCTGACCCCGACATCGGCCAACCCGGCACGGTGAAACTCGCTGACGGACGCTGGGCATACCGCTGGAAAGACGCACCGGACGCTGAACTGATCATCATGAAGCAGCCGGAAACGCCCGCAGAATCTGCGGATTAGAAACGACTGACGCCCCATCCTCATCGCGAGGGTGGGGCGTCTTTTGTCGTTTCACACGTAGATAACGCGCTGGTTAGCACTGCCAGCGATCCGTCCAGCCAGATGCCCGGCGTGGGTGACCCATTTACCCCGTGGCAGACCCGTCAAAGCCTGCGGAACAAGAGGGTTGAGAAGAACAAGGCCTGCAACCTCGGTGGCCACTGAACGAAAAGATGATCGACGGAAGCCATGGTGGCGGTGCTTTGCGTACAGGATCGCGTCCGCGGTGCCGTACGCCTTTGCCTGCTTCCACGCTGCCTTCAATCCTTCACGTAGGCGGTATGCAACGAGCGCACGTGGTTCATAGGCGAATGTCATGCCGGCCTGTTGAATCCGCCAGGAAATATCCACATCTTCGCCGATCAGCATGTCTTCATCGCAGCCGCCGACCGCCTGGTAGGACGACTTCCACACGCCGAAATTGCAGCCCATTGCGTGAGGCAAGTATGTCGCGTACGAGTATGGCTCGTCTCGAGGTTCGAGGCGGCGCCACTTCTGAACCTCATCCGAATTGATCGACGCCGTTTCCAGTGCGCCACTGACGAGGTCCGCTCCGGGGGCGGCTTCGACTAACGCCTTCAGCCACGTCGAGTGAACCCGATCGTCCGCATCACAAAAGGCGACGAACTCGCCAGAGGCTGCAGCCACTCCAGCGTTTCGTGCATGGGAAATTCCTTGCCTACGAGATGCCGAGACCCACCGCAGATTCAGTCGACTCGCCTGCGGATGATCCTCAATGAAATCCCGCAACCCGTCCGTGGAGTTGTTGTCGCTGACAATCACTTCCATCGGAGCGTCGTATTGCTGAGAAGACAGAGCTTGAAGTTGTTCGTCGATGACATCGACGCCGTTGTACGTGGGAATGACGACTGAGACGAGACTGGGGGACACTAGTCGAACATACCGTTCAGTCTAAAGTTTTGCTAACTAACTCCACCTCGCCCACGTCGGAACGGGCTGACCCCCGGCTTGGCATGAAGAGCGCCATGTCGAACATGAACCGCGGGGTGAGAGGTCAACTGCGAACAGGAGATACTTCTCGCAATGGAAACAACTGCGATCGACAAAATTCAGGCCGACACGCTGACGGTCCTGCGAACCCTCTTCGAACCTGGGCAGAGTGTTGCGCTTCTCGATTTTCCGGATCACTTCAACGCAGGCGATCATCTGATCTGGCTAGGCCAACTGAAGTACCTCAAACAACTGGGCCTTCAAATCAACTACACCGCAGATCCTTTGCGGTACGACGCCGAGTTGCTTCGCGACTTGGTGCCAGACGGCCCCATCCTGCTTACCGGCGGCGGAAACCTCGGTGACAGGTGGACAGTCGACCAGGATTTCCGAGAGCGCGTCATCCAAGATTTCCCGGATCGACAGATCATTCAACTACCCCAGAGCGTGGACTTTGCCGATGAGTCGCCTCGCCTTGCGATGGCGAAATCAGTCTTCGGTGCTCACCCGGACCTGACCATTCTGATCAGAGACACCGTGAGCCTGCGTAAGGCACGCGACTGGTTCCCCACCTGCAAGGTTATGTTCTGTCCTGACTTGGCATTTGGGGTTGGCGTCCTCGCGCCCGCAGGCGACCCCGCGGTAGATGTGTTGTACCTCAAGCGCGCTGATTCGGAGTCGATCCCAGAGAATGGATACCTGCCGGGAAGCGGTGTCACTGCGACCGAGCGAGACTGGGAGATTGGTAGCGCACCTCAGTGGCACTACCTGCATATCCCAGCTGCGTTTGCGATGCAGTTCCCGAAACTCGGCAGGCGATTGCAACCCACGGTCACGAAGTTCTACGAGAAGATTTCCACCGCAGCAGTCAATCGTGCAATCGCCAATCTGTCAGACGGCAAGGTAGTTGTTACCGATCGACTTCACGCAACAATCTTGGCCACGTTGATCGGACGGGAAGTAGCCGCCTTCAACAACGCGAACGGCAAGGTCCGTGCGATCTACGAGGACTACCTAAACACTGTTCCAGGCGTGACATTTCTAGAGTCCCCGGCACAAGCGCGCGCGTTCGTGGAATCTTCAATCTCTTGATTGCTTCACGACAAAGCCCCCAACCTTTCGAGGTTGGGGGCCTTTGTGGTTGCCCTACTTCTTTTCGTCGCTGTGGGTCGCGTAATAGAAGCCAGTAACCGCACCGAGCAAGGTCACTGAGGGGGCGAAGAGCAACTCCACGAGCGTTCGTATGTCGCTGAGTTGCAGCTTTAGTTGCTCATGCGCTGCAAGCAGCACAAATGAAAGAAGGACAATGCCCGAAACGATGCCCAGTAGCCAGTAGGCGATGTGCTTTCGCACGTTGTCGCGTCCGGGCAACGGATTGTAATTTTCGAGCTTGGGCCCGACTTTCGACCCCTGGTCATCGTTCGGACTTGCGGTTGCATATTGGGCGACCTCATCGTTGCCCAAGTCGCGCAGGTCCTCCAACGGAATGCCATCTCCACTGGGAGATGCTCGCGGGTGGACACCTTCTGAACTGGTCATGACACCCCTAAGCGCCGATCGAGAAGATCAGCGGATCACAAGCCGCTGCACGACGTCGTTCTTGTCTTTTACTAGGATCGCACCACCATCTGCCTCCTGCTCCTCAACGAACTTCTGCAAACTGATTGAACGACGCAGCGCTTCGGTCATCGTCGTTCCATCGCGCTTTGCCATATCCTTAAGCGCCTGAACGGCATCTTCTGGAAGGTTGACGGACACCTTGACGTTTGCCACGACTACTCCTTTTTATGCTGGTCACCACCAACTTTGACCGTCCCCGAATGCCCGGCCACGGCCGGGGTATGGAAGCGGTATGGCAATAGTATGGCAAAAATATGGTTGACGCAATAGCATTGATTTCGCTATCTGGCAACTCTCTCTACCGGGATTCCCTGGACGATTCCGGCCATGACGACGAACGGTTGCATGAGCGGACTCGTAAAGCGGTACGTGTGCCGCCGGTCGGGACCCGTTACACAGAGGATCTGGCCTCGTGATTCGGTGCACAACTGCGCCAAAATCCGCGTGACTGAAGATGCTGCGGGCAACGAAAGCAGCTCGAATTGATCACGGATGGCCGCTGGAGTAACCCATCCCTGATCGTCACACTCAGCCAGAGCGCATGCAACGAGGACGTTTCGGTACCCGTCACTTCGTCCGCCAATCGCGATTCGATAAGTGTTGAGAAGGCTGTGATGGGAGTGTTCGACGGCGTTCTCGACACCTGTCTCCACATCCGTGGTGGTCACGTCCGTGCGGCCATCTTCGGTTGCTCCGACCGCTGCGTGTTGAGCGACGAGATGAGTGAAATGAGGCAGGCCGCGGCTGAGGACCGCAATTCGCTGCAGCGCGAGCGGCTCGATCGACATCTCAACCGTCTCGAGGCCCTTCGTGACGATTTCCATCAATTCGTCGAGCGACATTCGAGGCATGCGAATTTGGTGGAGATTACGCTCCGTGCTCCGATGAGCTTCAATCAACTGTTCGACGTTTTCTGCAACACCGATGAAGACAATCGTCACGCTCAAGTCATCGTCTGAGAGAGCCTTCACCAGCTCTGCGAATGGTCTGCGTGCTCGGGCCCGTGCTCGATCAAACTCGTCGATGAAGAGAACGATATTGTCGCCCCCGGTGGAGAGCTGCTCGAAAACATTGGCGACGTCAGTTTGCGATAACTCACCTTTCGGCAGCATCGAGGTGAGCGCGATGCTCTTGGATTGTGAGTCGGGCGAAAAACCGATGGACACCTGTTCGGTCACAACATTGACTTTGGCGAACGCCTTTCGGCAGATCGAGGAGAAGTCATCCGTTTGGTTGCAACTGACGTACAGCGCCGTGATTCCCGGAATCGTGAGAATCTTCATCATGGTTTTGCCGAGACTCGTTTTGCCTACGCCTGGTTCGCCATAGATGACAGCATGCTGCCCTCGGTTCTGGATTGCGTAGAGCAATCTCTTCATCTCGCCGGATCGGCCTGCGAAAAGGAGCTTCTCACGAACGGGAGCGGAAGGCGTAAAGACTGCCCGGACAGTTCCCGCGCGCCGTCCGCGATCGGTACTTACCTCAGCCAACGAAAGATCCATCCTGTCGAGCACTCACAGACAAGAGTATTGGCCGATGAGCAGCAGTGGAGCGGAGAACTCACTTTATCTCATGAACGTGACATGACCGGTCGGTTGACTGCTTTAGTCAATCGGGTGGCTACCCAGCCTTCGGTTCTGACTGGCGCGCGCCCGGTGACCGCTTTTCAGACGTTTCCGAGATCCGTCCGCGTACCTCGGCCGAGGCGCGATTCCATCCATGCGTCGATCGCCTCGGGGAGCCGGCCGAAGTTACGCCCGACCTGTGTATTGGCCGCACGGCGGGTGTTGTGAGCGCGAGCAGGAGTCGTTTCATGCACAGATCAAACCAGACGGAATGCTCGCCGTGCCGCCAAGGCGCCCACCGGCGCGGAGCGTGACCGCAGCTCGGTGGGCGGCGCGCTCGAACTGTCGGGGACGGGCGCGCGGTCTTGGCGGTCCGCCGACGGTAGCTGTGAACATCCAGTCGGCGGACCATGCGTGTCGGGACCGATGAAAGTTCGACACGCAGATCAGTGGTCCGCCGGAGATCAGGTGGGGTTCGTTCCGGCGGACCAAACCGGAGGTGCCCCGGCCGTTCGCTTTGCAAACATGGGCGGTCCGCCCGTTCGCTAGTCAGCAACGAACGGGCGGACCAGATTGGTTGCCTCACTCGACCTGCGCGTGACCACATTGTGGGTAAGGCGTGCATCGACGTTGGAGGCCGGATGCCGTTCTAACTTTACCGAAGGAGGGGTGAGCCCGCTGATCATCGAGGAGGTGCCCACCGAGCATTTCTTGTGCCGTACTCGGTGGGCGCGCGTGTCGTACCGCTCCCCAGTCTCGACACGCAGTTCTCGGCAGCCCGCCCGATCGCTCATCAGTAACAACCAGGCGGGCCGTGTGCGCCCAAATCCGATTAAGGAAAAGACGCACAGTCCACAGGTGGCCCGCTCGAGCTAAATCGGGGGGGCTCGTCGAGCGGGCCAGGTACGCGCCGCGGGGGGGTGCAACGCGCACCGGGCGATGCTACTTCGCGCCGCGAACGAATGCCTATTGGCAGGGCCCGGCTGGTCTTCCCTTACCCTCCGGACCCCGCGGAGCAGACGCTACCACTAGTCGAACAGGTGTGCGAATCTTGGAGTATGCGGTCGACAGAACGAGCCCCACAACACTGCCCGAACGGGCACCCGCTGGCGGCGAACACATGCCTCGTCGGCTGGGAAGTCTGCGGCTGCACAACCGCTCACAACGGCGGCCATCGGACCCACTACTGCCGACAGTGCGGCGAGACGATCCGGACGCCTGAATGCTCCGGTGCGAGCCCGCAGAAGTCGCGGTGGAACTAGCCGAACAAATTCTCCCAGGGTGAGGACATTCCGGCCTGAGTGCGCGCGGCTCGGCGATCTGCACGGCGCTGCTTTCGGGCAGCTCGACTCTCCACCGTGTTTGCTCGGTACAGGATGTAGAGGCCGATCGCGAGCGCGAAATACGGCCACGCGCCGTACCCGCCGAAAAATAGCAAGGCGATGCCGATCGCGAGAAGTGTGGAGCCAACGGAAGGGCTTAATTCTCCCGCGACCCAGTGCTAGAACGGATGCGCGGATTGCCACCAGCAGGAGCGTTGTCCCGCGGCGTCTACTTCATAAGTCACTCCGATCTCGCCGAGCCAGTCGAGCATCCTGGCTGCCCCCTGGTAGATCGCAGCGGCTAGCTCGCCGGTGTCGACGTCGCGGTCTGATGAGGGAATTGACCTCAGGATGTTGAGTAGGTCGGGCCAAAAAGTAGCGGTGTATCGATGCCAGTCTTCAGGTGCGCTTGGCGGTAGTGGGTCACGGTCCTCGGCGACATACAGGGCTGCCATGTAGGCGAGCGCTTTGACGAACTCTTTAGCTGCAGTAAGTGTACGGATGCATGCTGTCCACCGGTCTTCCGGAATGAGTTGAACTGCCTCGTTAAGTGCTGCACGGAAGTGCTGGATATCGTCATCGAGGGACTCGTCCGCTGGGTATCCGCTGACCACAATGCGGTTGGCTGCGAGTTCGCATCTGTATTCGTCCACCGCCTCTGCAAAGCCCGCCACGATGTCGTTCACGGTTGCCGACTCGCCCAGGAGGTCAAGGTAGCTCGAGTCTGTCTGGCGCTGATGCATCAAGATGTGTTGAGGCTCGTGCGCCGCTAGGTGTTCCACTGTGGCGGTGATGCGCAGAACTTCGTCGGGAGACTGTCCCTCGAAGCTGGCAAATCGGAGGTAGTCGATAACGATGTCAAAGCTTCCGTCTGAGTGCACGACCGTTTTCGCAGCCGCCAAATTGGCGCCCCGCTGCCGATCGTAAGGTGAATCATCTTCCCTTGCAATTGAATTGATTCGGTTGAGCGTATTTGCCATGTCCGCTGAGATCCAGATACGGACGCGAGTTTGAGGCGGAACGATGTCGCTGACAGTTGTCTCCACAGCCTTCACTCGGCCATGGATCAGCCCAGGTTCTTGGTAAAGCTCAAGGATTCGAGGTAGGCCGCGTACTCGTTCAAATTCCGCTTTCAACTGAGGGGAAACGCCGTCGTAGTGGACAGTAATCCACTCGATGTCTTTCAATTTCGGGCCTCTGTGGGGAGACTTTCGGCCCCTGCTTTTTGCCATAAGTCAATGATGCAGCATTTTGCGGCTGCGTCTTCACATAAACGCGACACGAGGTATAGAAACGAGATACACACCGAGCTCGACCCACCCCATCGCTATATGGGGCCGTCTCGTCGAAAGAACGGCCGTCAGCGACTGAACTGCTCGTTCGCTCCAATGAAGCGCTCAATCTCCATCGTCGATACCTTGCGGCCGCGACCAATCTGGATGCATTTGAGCTCCCCTGCATTCCAGAGTTGCCGGACCGTGATCGCATGTATTCCCAGAACCTTTCCTGCCTCAACCGCGTTGAGTAGACGCGGGCCGGGAGGGATTTGCTCGATTCCGGTCGGCGTCACTTGCGTTGGGTCCATGGGAACCGGCTGATTCTGCGTCAGTTCGCGGACGATCATGCGGAGTGCCTCGACGACGTTCCCGGGAATATTGATAGGTTCCATTTCGGTCATTGTCCGAGTCAACCTCATTTGAATTAGAGGCCACCGCGGCGCCAGGCGATCGCATCAGAGGGCAGGATCAGCCATCGACTCTTTCGTCCACCGGCCTGTCGGGCCCTGAGTTCGCCATTTTGACAAGCGCGCACCACTGCGTCGTACGACGGACTCGTGTAGGAGCCCGCCCCTTGCCACCCAAGTAGGAAAGCAATCTGTTTCGGGCTTTGCGGGATCTCGGCAGCGATCGCAGCTTTCGTCATGAGGACGAAATTACCTGTGCCGCGGTAGGTCTTACAGGACCGTCGCGACTCTCCCGAATCCGAAGCAAATGCAGAAGTATGTGGTTGCATACGGCGGGCAGTCGATGGAGCATCGGATGATGAGATGGCCCAAGCCTGAGGTAGGCGACCACTTTGCACATCGGTCACGCCCGAAGGACCCTCTTGCCGAGGTGGAGATTCTCAAGCTTGGTGTAAAGAGAAGGCAGCATCAGCGCATCAATGTGCGCTGGGTCGATGAATCGTTTGAGGGGCAACGCGACTGGGTTCCGGCCACGCGGCTGAAATGCTATTGGAGGGACAGAGGCGACTTTCTGGCCTGGGAACGCAATTGGGCGGCGATCATTCCAAACCTGCGCGGCTCTGACGAAGTATGGGCGGCCGAGCTGGTGTTCGGGGTTGCCGTTGAGGCTAAGGTGGCCAGTGTCGGAATCAACAAGGAATCCGGTGTCGCTTGGATCTTCGACGTCGACGCGCTCGCGGCGCTACTGAACGTCGGTGTGGAGTTCTTCGACGATCCACTCAGTTTCACTGACGATGATGCATTGATCGTGAGTTGGCCAACAACTGAACGGATCTGCCGGCGACTCGCGGAAGTCCACACCGACGATGTCGTTCGAATGGTCACCAATAACTATGTGCCGGCTGTCCATCCACAGGATAAAGGCTTCGAGGACGACGCTTACGAACTTGTCCTCGATTGGTGCGGGCGACGAGGTCGCGCAGTCACCGACGATGTCGTCGCGCTGCGCAACGAACTCGCCCGGGTCCGGGAGATCGCAGAGAACGCGATTCAACTATTTCGCGATTCCGGATCATTGGCCAAGGCTGCCCGGACGCGGGACGCCAATACGCTACAGCGTCAGTTGAGTGGGAATGCTGACGATCGCCCCGCCGTTGATCGCGTGAAATTTGGTCGATGGAAGGCCGGATACGGACCACGGCATTCACCCAGGTTTCCATTGATTCGGTACGACGGCACGGATTAGATTTCGGAGGCTATGCCGCGCGACTACAGCTAGGGATTTCCAGCTTCAAATGAGGCGTAGTTATGAATGGAAGACACTGTCCGCATCCTCTGGAAATCTCGCTTCTGGTACGCAGAGGGTACGCAGTAGGCCCGAAACATGCCCAATCTCGCCAACAAAGGAAACGTACCTTTTCGCAGGTCAAGAGGATTGCCCTGTCTAGTCAGTTCTAGTCAACGCACGAGAACACATTCCGCTTCAACGTCTAAATCCGGCTTCTGGTCCTCACCCCACGGGCAACTCGCTGAGCGTCCGACGTGTCACAAACCGCCGCGCTCTCCCAGTCAACGGGTCGGTGAATTCGAGTTCCCTCGCGAGCAATTGGAGTGGGAGGGAATGATCGTCCGGGGCGTCGGGAAGCAGGTCGGGGTATCGCCGGTCGCCCAGGATCCCGGCGCCGAGAGCTGCCAGATGCACCCGTAACTGGTGCATCCGTCCGGACTGCGGACGTAGAACCGTGTGCAGCACAGCACGTCCGGAGGCGCTCACGCCCATCCCTCGCGCCTCGATCGTGGTCTCGGAGTTGGGTTCACGGCTGTCGTCGACGACGACCCGCAACTCGCCGCGTCGAGCTTCGATGTGGTTGCGGTAAACGAGAGGGACGTCGAGCGCTGGCGCATCCTGGCCCCACCGGGACGGTCGCGCCGACACCGCCTCGTAGACCTTCGTGACCTGCCGCTTCTCGAACAGTGACTGGTACGCGCCGCGCGTCGCGGGGCGGGCCGAGAACATCACCACCCCTGCGGTGCCGCGGTCGAGTCTATGGATCGGGGTCAGATCTGGGTTGTCGAGGCGGACCCGCAGTCGGACGAGCGCCGACTCGCGCAGGTAACGCCCGCTGGGGGTGGTCGGGAGAAAATGTGGTTTGTCGATCACGACGAGATCGTCGTCGAGGTGCAGGATCTCCTCGCGGAACGGCACCGGGTCCTCCGCCGGTAACTCGCGGTAGTACCAGACGAACCGGTGCGCGCTGAGCTCGGTGCTCCGGCAGATCGGGTGGCCGTCGATACCCACGAACTCGCCGTCATCGAACCGCCGATACAGGTTTTCGGCGTCCAGATGGTCGAACTTGGCTACGACGTACTCGGCGATCGTCGTCCATGGCCCAGAGAGCGGGATGCGTAGACGCGTCGGGCCAACCCCGTTCTTGACGGGCAGCGGTGGGGACATGGACACACAGGTAATCATCCCATCGACTGCTGGTCAGCGGTGATTCGGTGCGGCCTGGCCGGAGACGTCCCCGCGGGGACGTGGGGACCAACTCGGAGCGGTGATCACCAGAGATCGTCGAGTCGAAAATCAGTAGCGCAGGCGAGATGTGGGCCCGTATGGTTCGGCAGAGAAAGATCGCAGTCGAAAAGCACTGCGGTCCATACCTTCTGTAGCTCAATTGGTGAGAGCACCCGACTGTGACTCGGGCGACGGCGGATCGTAACCGCCCAGAGGGACTCAGTTCAGATACGGCTGACGTGAGGACTCTAGGCGCAGAGACCGGCAGCCCTTTGCCTGCACAGTTGTCGAACGAGCCTCAGCCGGTATTCCCTGAATCGCCGAACAGCATTCCAGTCACCCGCCATTTCCGCGTCGGCAAGTAGGTATTCGCAGTTGTCCAACTGATCCTTCAAAGACATCATCAGAATTCACCTCCGATCACCCGAGCAAGTACCTGTCCAGGATGCGTCCGGCGACACCCCGCGGACATCGGCCGAAGTACCTGTTCAGGTACCTGCTTCGGTGCGCGGTGGAGGTTACTTCTTGACCGCAGGCGCTGGTAGCGGCATACCGCGCTCGGACAGGACGGCGCGGAGACGGTCAGGGTAATCGGTGATGATTCCGTCGACACCCAGGTCTATGAGGGCGTGCATGGTGGCGGGATCATCGACGGTCCACGGGATGACCTTCATGCCACGCGCATGTGCGCTCGCGATCATGTCGGCTGTCGGGTACAAGGCGAAGCCGGGGTCGCCGACCTTTCCACCCTGGGGAGTTCCTTGGACAGGGGAGTAGGCGGAGGCGCCGAAGGTTGCCACCGCCGCGATGCCGTCGCCACCGAAATCATCGATGTCCAGACCGCCGAGCCACGGTGACGCTCCGTCCTTGCCTACCTGGAGAAAGTCACCGTTGGTGAGCGCGACCACGGGCACACTCGGCGCGAGTTGACGGGTGAGCATGAGCGAGCCCCAGTCGAAGCTCTGAATGGTGACGCTGTCCAACAATCCGGCTGCCCGGATCGTATCGAGGACTACAGAGACGAACTGCTCACGCGGGGCGGTCTCGTGGGGCGCTCCCGCTTCCACCTTGGTCTCGATGTTGAGCTTGATTCCGGGTGCGTTGTACGACTTCACCAGAGCGAGCACTTCTTCGAGTGTCTGCATTTTCGCTCCCGGAACATTTTGCTGCTCAGGGTATCCGGCAAGGGGGAGCGTGCCACAGTCCATGGTCTTGATCTGTTGCAGGCTCAGCGTGTTGACGAATTTGCCGACGTACGGGAACTCCGGGTCGCCGGTAGTGGCGGGCTCGGTGTCGAGGCATTTCTTGTTCGAGATCTTACGATCGTGCGTGACGACAGCGATCCCGTCCTCGGTGATCTGGGTATCGAGTTCCAGTGTGCTGACGCCCATTTCGAGAGCATTGGAGAACGCGGCCAGGCTGCTCTCCGTGTACAGGCCGAGCCCGCCACGGTGGGCTTGGACGTCGAACGTCGAAACCGGCTGGGGAGCTGAACTACCGAACGAACCGGACCAGTCGAGACTGCCGGTTGGCGATGCGCCGGCCGGGGTCGCCAGGGCGGTGAGGGGGAGTGCGACGGTCACGGCGGCACACCACAATATTCTGCTCAGTTGCATGAAAGGAACGTAAGGGCGTCGAATGGCTCGCCGGGGTTCGTTAGGTAAACTAACGGTAAAAGTCAGGCTGCGTGAACGCGCTGCTCGACGCCGTTTGCCTGGACCTTCATCCACGACGCCAGAAGCTCGCACCCGGTCAGTCCGCTCTCGTCGAGAGGTTCGATCGCGTAGCTGATGTGTCTACCGCCGCGAGGGTTCTCCAGCTGAAAGCGGTTCAGGTTCAACCGCGTCGGCAGATAGCCGAGGACTTCGAGGAACGCGGTGCGAATGCGTCGTAGATCGGTGCGCCACTGTTTCGGACTGAAACGAGTCTTCTGCGCATTCTGGAAAGCATTGCTACGAAGTAGTTCCCAAACTTTTTGTGCCCACACGCGTGCCTGGGAGAAGGACATCCAGCGCGTCAAGTCTGCGATGTCGCGAATGTAGCTGTCGTCGCTGGCATTACAGATCATGTCCTGTGGGTGCCCGATCCACTTGACCGGAATCCACGGCTGGACTTCGGGTCCGTCGCCGGCAACTCCGTGTCCCTCGCAACCTTCGATGACGCCGGTCGGTTGTTGTGGATCGGAGATCAGTCCGGCTCCGATGATGTTGGCGCCGTTCAGCGTCGGAGAAGTCGTCGGAGAAGTCAATGTCGGGAGTGCCGCGCGGATCACGGTGCATCCCTGTGAGTATCCGATCAGCATGACTGGGCCGTCTGTCTCTGCGATTGCGGTCGAGAGGGCCTTCACACCCATCGCGGTGCTGTGCCGAAAGCTCAGGCCGCCGTCGGCGACCGGGCCGTACGACGCGGGATAGGCGACCCAGCGAGAATCGAATCGACTGTCGAGTTCGTCGGTGACGGCACTGAGGAGTCCGCGCACACGCGCGCCGTGGTCGCCGACGTGGGATTCGCCGGTGCCGCCAACTGCAAGAACGGTTACCTCAGCCATGCCAGCGATGATCCACGTCGATTCTGAGAGGCCGGCATCCAAACCCTGAGAAGAGGCTGGCAATCCGTTGTGCTGCGAAATCGTTATCGAGCGAGCACCATTTACCCATGACGACGCCGAATCGTTCATCCAGGCGAAAAGTGTCCGTTGTCGGTGCGGGAAGCGTCGGCACTGCGATTGCGTACGCGTGCTTGATACGCGGATCAGCCGACGCGCTCGCCCTCTACGACACCAACAGTGCAAAGGTCCGCGCCGAAGTTCTCGATCTCAACCACGGAACCCAGTTCACACCGCCGTGCACCGTCGAGGGAGGTGATGACATCTCGGTCACCGCGGGATCCGACTTGGTCGTCGTCACCGCGGGCGCAAAACAGCATCCCGGCCAGTCGCGGCTCGAACTTGCCGCGGTGAACGTCAAGATTGCACAGACTCTGACCGAACAACTATTGGCGGTGTCACCGGACGCGGTTCTACTCTTCGTCACCAACCCGGTCGACGTGGCGACCTACGCAGCGATCCAGGCTGCGGGACCGTCGTACCGCAGCCGAATTTTCGGATCGGGGACGGTGCTCGACACGGCCCGATTGCGATTCCTGCTGGCCACCGAACTCGGAGTCGCGGTCGAGAACGTCCATGCCTTCATCGTCGGCGAGCACGGGGACTCCGAGATTCCGCTCTGGTCGAGCGCAACCATCGGCGGAGTGCCGGCAACCTCGTTCGTGGGACCGTCGGGCGGCGTCCTCGGCCCCGACTTACGCGCGAGTGTCGCGAAGTCTGTGGTCGAGAGTGCCTACGAGATCATCGAAGGAAAGGGTGCGACCAACCTCGCCATCGGATTGTCGAGCGCATTCATCGCGGAAGTCGTGTTGCGGGACGAACAACGGGTTCTTCCGGTATCGACCTTGCAGACCGGTGTCCACGGACTCGATCGCGTTTGCCTGTCCCTTCCCACGATGGTCGGTCGTGCGGGTGCCGGTCGAGTCCTCGAGGTACCGCTCTCAGAAAAAGAGGCTTCGGGGCTCCGATCTTCTGCCCGTACATTGCGAGAGGTGCAGGAATCTCTGGGATTGTGAATATCTGTTCTGCTCGATATCCGACATATAGGATCAACAAATGATCAGCTTCCTGATTCGCGCCGCGATCTTCCTGGGTTCTGCCGCTGTCGGGCTTCTTGTTGCGTCGTTGATTCTTTCGGGCTTCTCGGCGCCCACATCCGGATTCATCGTTGCGGTCGTGATCTTTGCGATAGCGCAGTCGGTCCTGGCGCCGTTCATCGCGACAGTGGCAAAGCGCCACGCACCAGCATTTCTCGGCGGAATCGGATTGGTGTCGACGTTTGTCGCTCTGTTGGTGGCGTCGCTCTTCTCCAATCTGTCGATCTCCGGTGTCTCGACGTGGATTCTGGGAACAGTCGTCGTGTGGCTGGTAACAGCACTTGCGACGCTGGTGCTTCCGTTGTTGTTCGTGCGTAAGAAAGTTCAGGAGAAGAAGGCTCAGTGACGCGTCCGAACATCGGTATGGACTACTCAGTCCTGGACTGCCCGGATCCGGCTGCATTGGCCAACTTCTACGTCCAGGTCCTCGACTGGAAAAGCGTTCGGGACGAAGATGATTGGCACGTGATCGAAGGACCCGCCGGCGAGCGGCTCGCGTTTCAGCTTGCTCCGGATTTTGTTCCGGTCGACTGGCCGACATCCGGCGTCGGAATCCATCTGGATCTGCTCGTCGATTCTCTCGACCCCGCGGAGGCTTGGGTGATCAGCCTGGGTGCGCAGCGGGTGACCGGCATCCCGGAGCATCAGACTTTCCGCGTCTACCGCGACCCGGTCGGTCACCACTTCTGCCTGTGTCTGCGCGACTGAGTGTCGACTCGCCCCGATCTCGTCGACCGTGGATAATTCCGAACACTTGTCACGCCCGAGAATTGGAGATCGACGATGGCTTCGCAGAATTCCGACGAATTCCTGGTAGAACGTACGACGATCGTCAAGGCAGAAGCATCGGTCGTCTTCGCGTTGATCAACGATTTCCACCAGTGGACGCAGTGGTCGCCCTGGGAAGGTCTCGACCCGGCAATGCAGCGCACGTACGCGGGTCCTGACGCGGGCGTCGGGGCTTCGTACGCCTGGGCCGGAAACAAGAAGGCAGGCTCCGGTTCGATGGTGATAACCGAATCCGTCCCAGACGAACGCGTAGTTTTGGACCTGGCCTTCCTCAAGCCGTTCAAGGCACAGAACGTCACCACCTTTCTCATCTCTCCGAATGCCGGTGCCTCTCCCAATGCCGGTGAAGTTCAGGTGACGTGGAAGATGACTGGAAAGAAGAATCTGTTCTTAAAGATCTTCGGTTTCATCTTCAGCATGGACAAGCTCGTCGGAAAGGATTTCGAGAAGGGCCTGTCCCAGCTGAAAGCTGCTGCCGAAAAGGGCTGACGAGCCGGTGGTACCGTCTCCCGGTGTTACGGATGACGCCCACCGATGCCCAAACCTTCTGGATTTCGGAGAAGATCCCCAACGATCAACTACTGCTCTACTGTTTCGGCGGGCAGAGCCAGTCGATCGACGAGCTACGACGCTCGGTGGTGGAACGAGCGTCGCTCATTCCGGATCTCAATGTTCGGATTCGTGAATCACCGTGGCATCTCGACTATCCGCTCTGGGATCCCATGCCGGTCGATGCCTCGTTGGTGAGAGTGCATGAGCTGCCGGATGACTCGTGGCCATCGTGTATTCACGGAATCGAAAAGCTTCTCGAAAACCACGTCGACCCGCGTGAGTCCCCGTGGACGCTTCACCTGTTCCACGGCGTCACCGGCGCGCCGCGTTGTAGCGGCCCGGCGCTGATCGCAGTTCTGCAGGTCGCTCATTCTCTGGCGGACGGCAAACGCGCGTCGGCGATTGCTCGCCAGCTGTTCTCGCCGCAACCGCCCGCGCAGCAGAAGACGGACGTGCGGCGTAGCGGATCAGCCGAGATTCTGGGCCGCGCCGCCCTGCGCCTTCCGGGTCAACTTGTTTCGCTGTTCCGCGACGGCCGGGCGGGGCACCGAGCGCAGTTACAGCTGCAGGCGGACACCGAATCGGGAGTTGTTGCGCCGCAGGCGGCGAGCCGTCCCAAGGTGCGCTCCAACATCCCGCCTGGACCTCACCGACTGGTGCGCATGGTCGTGCGGGACAGCGCAGATTTCCGTGGCGACGGCGTATCCGTCACAGTCGGAGCGATGACAGCCATCTCGGTAGCGATGGCGAATTACCTCACCCAGCGAGACGGCTCGGTACCGCCGGAACTGGGAGCTGAGGTGACCATCGCCAAGGCGGGTACACCCACGGCGCGCAACCACTTCCGCAATGCAGGTGTCGGACTGTTCCCGGATATCGATGACCTCCGTGAGCGAGCTCAACGGATCAAGGCGTCGACGGACGAGCGTCGCGCACGGGCATCCCATCCGTCCAGCGCAGCGTCGGATCTCGCGCTGAACGCGGTTCCCGGCCCGCTGGTCCGTTGGGGCGTGCAGCAATACGATTTCACGGCAGTGCCCGACGAGGTCACCGGCAACACCGTGGTGTCGAGTGTCGCGCGCGGTGACGCGGATCTGGTGCTCGGAGGCGGCGTCGTTCGGTTCACAGCGGGCTTCCCGAGTTTGTCACCGGTCATGTCGTTGACCCACGGCGTACACGGGATCGGAGACACGGTGACGATCAGCATCACCAGCAGTCCGGCCTCGATCCCGGACATCGACGTGTACGAGCAGATGATGCACGACGCGATCGACGAGGTACGCGAAGCGCTGTCGTGACGGCCTGATGTACTGGCAGCATGGGATTCACGCGCGCCGAACTGGAATCATTCCGAGACGCCGAGATCGAGGATCTGATCGGGCCGAATTGTCGTCTGTTGTTCGTCGGTATCAATCCGGGACTGTGGACGGCGGCGACCGGCGCGCATTTCGCCAGGCCGGGTAATCGGTTCTACCCGGCACTGCTGAGGGCAGGCATCATCGAGCGTCCGATCGATCCTTCCGCGGGTATGTCGGACGCCGATACGCAGCACCTGATCGATCGCGGCGTCGGTATCACCAATCTCGCCGTTCGCGCGACGGCCAGAGCCGACGAGTTGACGGCGGAGGAGCTTGCCGCCGGGGGAGTGCGGGTGCGGGCGGTCGTGCGTGCGACAAAACCGAAAGTAGTTGCCTTCGCCGGGATCACCGCCTATCGAACAGCTTTCGGTGACAAGAAGGCGAAGGCCGGGCGCCAAGACCGTGATTTCGAGGGGGCAAAACTGTGGATCGTGCCCAATCCCAGTGGCCTCAACGCACACGAGACGGTGGACACCTTGGCAGCGAAATATCGTTCCGCCGCATCCGAAGCCGGACTTCTCTGAGAGAAGTCGCAGTTCCGTTCGGCCAGAACAAGGTACAAGTTAAAGTGCTTGTATGTCTGTTCTATACAACGTTTTTGTAGTGATTCACCTACTCGGTATGGCTGCCCTGGTCGGTAGCTACTTCACCGTCCTCAAGGCTCCTTCGATCACCGAGGTCATGGTGTGGGGTGCCAGGATGCAGTTCGTGTCCGGCCTGATCATCGTCGGCTTGGGCGAAGGCGCGCTGGACAAGAACTACATTCACGCGAAAATCGCTGTGAAGCTGGTGCTTTCGCTGGTGATCGTGGCGCTGGCCGAGATCACCCGGGCGAAGCAGAAGAAGGGGCAACCCAATCCGAATCTGGTGCACGTCGTCGGCGGGTTGTCGATCGTAACCGTATTCGTGGCTGCGCTCTGGACCTGACAAGACACAAAAGAGCCCCGGCGATCGAAACTCGCCGGGGCTCTTTGCTGCTGACGCGTCTACAGGCCCGGACGCTTGCCGATCGTCAGGGTCACTTCACCGGTGTGGGCGAAGAAGTCGTTGCCCTTGTCGTCGACGACGATGAACGCGGGGAAGTCCTCGACGTCGATCTTCCAGACGGCTTCCATACCCAGTTCGGCGTACTCGAGGATGTCGACCTTCTTGATGCAGTCGAGTGCCAGACGAGCCGCCGGCCCACCGATCGATCCGAGGTAGAAACCTCCGTGGGTGTTGCAGGCGTCGGTAACCTGCATGGAACGGTTTCCCTTGGCCAGCATGATCATCGAGCCACCGGCGGCCTGGAACTGCTCGACGTACGAGTCCATACGGCCGGCCGTGGTCGGGCCGAACGAACCCGACGCCATACCGTCGGGCGTCTTGGCTGGGCCGGCGTAGTACACCGGGTGATCCTTGAGGTACTGCGGCATCTCTTCACCTGCGTCGAGACGCTCTTTGATCTTGGCGTGCGCGATGTCGCGTGCCACGACGAGCGGACCGGTGAGCGACAGACGAGTCTTCACCGGGTGCTTGGAAAGCTCGGCGAGGATCTCGGCCATCGGCTTGGTGAGGTCGATCTTGACCGCAGCACCCTTGCCGGTACCCGAAATGCCATCGGTCTCTTCGTCGAGCTGAGCGTCCGTGACCTCGGGCAGGAAACGGCCCGGGTTGAATTCGAGCTGTTCCAGGAACACGCCCTCCGGCGTGATTTTGGCCTTCGCCTGTCGATCGGCCGAGCACGACACCGCAATGGCGACGGGCAATGAAGCGCCGTGGCGGGGGAGTCGAACGACGCGGACGTCGTGGCAGAAGTACTTACCGCCGAACTGTGCGCCAATGCCGATCTTCTGCGTGAGCTCGAAGACCTTCTTCTCGAGTTCGTGATCGCGGAAGCCGCGGCCCGTGATGGCGCCTTCGGTGGGGAGCTCGTCGAGGTAGTGTGCCGACGCGTACTTCGCCGTCTTCATCGCGAACTCGGCCGACGTGCCGCCGACGACGATCGCGAGGTGGTACGGCGGGCAGGCAGCAGTGCCGAGTGAGCGGATCTTTGCCTCGAGGAACTGCATCATCGAGTCGGGGTTCAGGATCGCTTTGGTTTCCTGGTACAGGTAGGACTTGTTGGCGCTGCCGCCGCCCTTGGCCATGAAGAGGAACTTGTACGAGTTCTCATGTCCGGCAGCAGTATCGGCGTACAGCTCGATCTGCGCGGGCAAGTTATTGCCAGTGTTCTTCTCGTCCCACATCGTGATGGGGGCGTTCTGCGAGTAGCGCAGGTTCAGACGCGTGTAGGCGTCGTAGACACCGCGGGCAATGGACTTCTCGTCGTCGCCGGGGGTGAGTACGTGCTGTCCACGCTTGCCCATGACGATGGCGGTTCCGGTGTCCTGGCACATCGGCAGAACGCCGGCAGCGGCGATATTGGCGTTCTTGAGCAGATCGAGCGCGACGAACTTGTCGTTGTTCGACGCTTCGGGATCGTCGAGGATGCTCGCGAGTTGCGTCAGGTGATCCGTGCGCAGGTAATGAGAGATGTCGTGCAGCGCCGTTTCGGTCAGCAAGCGCATCGCTTCCGGCTCGACCTGCAGGAAGGTGCGGCCGTCCGGTCCCTCGACTGTCGACACCCCTTCGGTGGTGAGCAATCGGTACTCGGTGGTGTCATCACCGATCGGCAACAGGTCCTCATAGAGGAAGTCGGCCATCATCTCTCCTGAACAAGGGTGCGTGCGAGGGTCGCATTCAGGTTATCGTTGGGGGTTTCCTTCTCCGAATCGGGGCGGGTGTGAGCTGGAATTATCCGGATGCCACTGGCTCGATCAAGATACTTCGACCAGTTCGGAGAGCTCGACGCCGCGAAATTCGGCAAGTATTTCGGCCTGCTCGGCCACTGCTGCGCGGGCCGATCGTGACCACGTTCCCCACGGGGCGATCGCGACCTTCAGCTTCTTTCCGGACGCCCGCGGTCGCCACAGTCCGGTGATCGTGCCGCCGACCACCACCGTGCCCGGTCGCCCGAGGGTCGGCCACACCGTCTTCTGGGCGGCCGGATCGGGCACCAGGGTCTCCCGATCCTTGAGCTGTACATACGGATCGAAAGGCCCGAGCAAGCGCGTACTCGAATCGGAGGGGGAGCCGAGCAAGTCTTCGCGGTCTTGTTCGAGAATCCACCGCTTCTCGCCGTTCACCTCGATCTCCTCGGCATCGACGGGCCAGTGGGCTTTGACGTCCTTGACCGGAGCATCGAGAAACGACGCGATGTGAGCAGGAGTGGCGGGGCCGTAGAAGCGCAGATACCCGCGGATCACGTCGAAGCGGGGATCGGCGTCTGCTGCCGTGGAGGTGTACGGGCGTCGCCGCCAACCCGGAATGCGTTCGAGCACTGGGGGAGATGTGCCCGGCTGTAGTTCGAGGCCTGCCTGGAGTGCCGCGAGCCGGAACGGCATCTCGTACAGATGAGTGGCGTTGCACGGGCGGCAGAATCTCAAATAGGGCTCGGTGACTCGCGTGGTCAATTGCGCGGACATCTCGCCCTTTACGGTTGGTTTCGAGACGATGTCCCGCATCGCAGTAGCAACTGTTTGCAGGGCACTCAGCGTCGGGATGCCGGCGGCCTTCAGGGGCCGATTCGCGTCGTAAATGCGCTTGGCTGCATCGGCTTCGCTGAACGGCGACGTGGCGACGGCGATGGCAGGCAGGTCGCCCCGACGGTAATAGTGGGGAGCGCCGCGCAACGTCCAGGCAAGAGCGAGCTCGGTGACGTCGCCGCGGACGCCGCGGATCCGCAGGGCCCAGGCGGCTCCGTCAGGTCCGGTGTTCTGAATCCCGAGATCGAGAATGCTGCAATCGCTGTGATCGGCGTCACCGGCAGCCGCTCGGTCGAGTTGATGGCGGTGCCACCGGAAATTAGCTACCTGCGTGAGTGAGGTTGCGCTAGACATGATTTCAGTTTACTGGTGGGTAACCGCAGGATTTGGGGCGGTTGATCGATGAGACGACAGAATCGGTGAAATTCGACCGATTGGCCGGAATTTTTTCAGTAGCAGACCTTATTAGTCGAAATAATGACCCCATTGTCGGAATCCTTTGCCAACTGGTCGTTCGTATGATTACTGTTACCCACGTCACGGATACATTACAGATGTGACGCAGCTGTCACAGCACTGTCGGGTGCTTTGGGTAGCTGACCTCTGACTTCTCTAGGAGATTCACATGGGTTCACTGATGTCGATCGTCGAACTTGCACTCAAGGGCCTCGGCTCGGTCGGTGCCGGCGACCAGTTGTTCGAAACCTTCATCGGTTCGGTTCAGACGAACACGGGCAGCCTCAAGCCCCTCCTCTGATCCTGCTCGCTGGAATCGGATCGTTCGACCACACAACTTCCGCTCGGGTGACCGAGACCTAAACAACTGTAGGAGTTTTCATGGGATCCTTCGAAATCGTGGGGAACGTCATCACGGCTGTCAACAACGTCGGCACCGCATTCTTCAATTCGCTGACCGAGCTCAGTGGCGGCACGGTTACGCCCAAGTAAGCGTCGTCTGACGAGAAAGGCTCACGCACTCGGTGCGTGAGCCTTTCCGTGTCGACCGGATCGAGTTTTTCCGATCACGTCGGGTTTGCCTCTTTCAGCCGGTACCGTTCGAAAGGTTCCGCTGCCGAAGAGAGTGACCCGGATGATCGAGACTCGTGCTTTGCGAACGGTTTTCCGCGTCTTCGTGGCGTTGGCCACGGCAGTATGTGGGCTCCAGGTCCTCACGGCACCGGGTCACGCTCAGTCGGTGGACAGCAGGCTGGTCGACATCTCGGTGTACTCACCGTCGATGGGGCGCGACATTCCGTTGCAGGTCTTGCGGCCGGCTGATACCTCGACGCCCGCTCCGACGCTCTACCTACTCAATGGAGTGGACGGAGGAAAAGACGACGCGACGTGGTCGGTGCGGACCGATGCACCGAAGTTCTTCGCGGACAAGCACGTCAACGTGGTCACCCCTCTCGGTGGAGCATTCAGCTACTACACCGATTGGGAGCGGCCGGACCCCGGCCTCGCGAAATCCGGCAACAACAACGGGGTCAACATGTGGACCACGTTCCTGACGGAAGAACTACCGCCAGTCATTGATTCGACGTTCGGGACGACCGGCGAGAACGCCCTGGCAGGCTTGTCGATGGCAGGCACGTCGGTACTGGATCTGGCTATGGCGGCGCCCGCGCTGTACAACAGTGTCGGGTCCTTCAGCGGGTGTGCGATGACGAGTCCAGGCATCGGTCAGGACTTCGTGAAACTCGTGGTCGCAGTGGGTGGTGGCAACGCGGAGAACATGTGGGGTCCGTACGATGGCCCGGGTTGGCCGGCTCACGATCCGGTTGTCAACGCGGACAAGCTACCTCGAATCCCGATGTACATCACTACCGCAACCGGGATTCCGGGTCCGTACGACACGCTTGCCGATCCACGGATCGACAACGACGTCACAGATTTGGCGTTGCAGCTTGTACTCGGTGGCGGAATCGAGGCGGCAACTCACTACTGCACCACCCAGCTTGCGGACAGGACGAACGCATTGGGTATGAACAACATTCGCTACAACTTCAAGCCGGCAGGAACGCATTCATGGGGATACTGGGAAGACGACTTACACGACTCGTGGCCGATGATCGCCGCGTCGCTCGGCGTGTGAGGCCCCATCGAGCAAGCCTTCGAAGCGTCGTTCTCGTCGGCGCGCTCGCCTTGATTTCACTACTTGCGTTGCCCTCGACCGCGCTCGCCGACGAGACCCCGAAGGTAACGAGTGTCACCGAACTGTCCTCGCGCTTGGTTCTTCTCGACGTCGCGAGTCCCGCCATGGGGCGCACCATGCAGGTGAAAGTACTGCTTCCTGCCGACCGCTCGGAACCGCGCGGGACGCTGTATCTCCTGGACGGCAATTCCGGGCAGATCGAAGAGAACAACTGGCTGGCTCCGGCTAACGGCGATATCGTCCCGTTCTTTGCCGACAAGAACGTGAACGTCGTACTCCCCATCGGTGGAACCGGCACCATGTACACCGATTGGCAGGAAGACCACCCGAAATTCGGTCGTCTGAAATGGGAGACGTTCCTGACGAAAGAGCTTCCCTCACTGATCGACACGAGGTTCGCAACCAACGGGCACAACGCAATCGGCGGGATCTCGATGGGTGCAGAGGCCGCGCTGATCCTGGCCCAACGCTCGGCCGGGTTGTACGACGCGGTCGCGGGCTACAGCGGCTGCTACACAACCGTCGGAGGATTCGGCAAGGCGTTGACCGATCTTGTGGTCATCAACGGAAATGCCCGTTCGGAGCAGATGTGGGGTCCGGCCGGCAGTGAGGCTTGGCAAGAGCACGACATTTTCGCCAATGCCGACAAGCTGCGCGGCACCAAGGTGTATCTCGCCTCGGGATCGGGACTACCAGGCCCGCACGAAACTCTCGATACTCCTGCCCTGGGCCGGGTACTGGTCGTTGGCGGGGTCATGGAACTGGGATCGAACCTGTGCACCGACCAGATCGCGCAGGTGTTGCGCGATCGCGGAGTCGATGTCACCCGCAGCGCTCAACCGGTGGGGACGCACGGTTGGCCGTACTGGCGCGACGAACTCGTTCGCTCCTGGCCGATGCTCGACTCTGCGTTGTCGGCTTGAGTAATTCCTTGCGATGAGTTTCCGCTTCGGGCCGGGTCTATAACCCTGTACACCTGATTCTTAACCTCATCGACAAGGACAGAACATGCCTTCCATCACTCCCTGTTTGTGGTTCGACAACCAAGCAGAAGAAGCAGCGAACTTCTACATCTCGGTGTTCGGTTCCGGGCAGATCCTGGGAATCGAAAGATACGTCGAGGGATCGCCTTCCGGAATGCCGGCGGGATCGGTGATGACCGTCAGCTTCGAGCTCGGCGGTCAGCGATTCACCGGATTGAACGGCGGACCGATGTTCACGTTCTCGGAAGCAGTGTCGTTCGAGATTCCGTGCGTCGATCAGGCTGAGGTCGATCACTACTGGTCCAGGCTGACCGAAGGTGGGGAAGAGGGCCCGTGCGGATGGGCCAAGGACAAGTTCGGATTGTCCTGGCAGGTAGTCCCGAATCGTCTTCTCGAACTGATGAAGGATCCGGATCGGGCCAAGGCACAACGCGCCACGGACGCGATGATGAAGATGAAGAAGATCGACATCGCGGAGCTCGAACGGGCCGCAGACGCGTCCTGAACACGATCTGGCCGATGGGCGACAGCCTTCGTTAGCTGATGCTAGCCTTCCCTAATTCTCGCTGGAGCGTTGGAGGAGTGCTGGTAACCATGCGAATCAAAGTCTCTCGAATGAAGATTGCAGTCACCGCCTTGGCGGCCTCGCTCGCCGTCGCCGGGCTTGCCGGCTGCAGCAGCGACAGCGCTGACGCACCCGCGGAGGCGGGAGCAACCGTCTCGACCATGTTCGGCGACGTCGAGGTCCCGGCCAACCCGCAGCGCGTCGTCGCGCTCGGTTGGTCGGACGCCGAGACGGCACTTGCCCTCGGAACGCAGCCGGTCGGTGTCGCGGACTGGATGGCGTTCGGTGGCAAGGGCGTCGGACCCTGGATTGCGGACGAGTTCACCACAGACCCGAAGATCCTCGGAACCATGGACCTGAGCATCGAGGACGTCATTGCTCTCGACCCGGACCTGATTTTGTGGACGAGAAGCGACAACACGCAGGCCACCTACGACAAGCTCAGCGCCATCGCGCCGACGGTCGGGCCGCCTCCGGGTCTGGCCACTGCGTACGGGACGACGGTCGAGCAGCAGACCGAACTCGTCGCGAAGGCTCTCGGCAAGGAAGCAGAAGGAAAGGCGCTACTGTCCGGCCTCGACGCCAAGTTCGACGCTGCAATTGCCGCCAATCCGAGCTTTGCGGGTAAGACAGCGGCCGTCGGCGCCTACAGTTCCGATGGTTACGGCGCGTACGTACCCGGCGACGCACGCGCAGACTTCATGACGCGCCTCGGCTTCACGATCCCGACGGCGATCACCGAAAAAGCCACCGGAAACTTCTACATCCCGGTCGCCAACGAGAACCTGAACTTGTTCGACGCGGATCTCACGGTTCTGTTTCCGATCTTCCTCGACAGCAGTGCGTTTGCGAACGATCCGCTGCTGCGCGCAATCCCGTCGGCCCAGGAGGGACATCTGTTGATCCTCGATGACCCGGCACTCGTCAATGCGTTCTCGAGTGGCTCGGTACCGGGGTTGACCTACGCAATCGACAACGCCGTTCCGAAGTTTGCGAGCACGCTCGGCGCCTGATCAGAGGTGTTTCGGGACCTGCCCGTCACTGTGAGCGTGTTCGCAAACAGTGGCGGGCAGTTCTCGTGCGTCAGTACACTGGAAAAAGTGAACTTTCAGCTAACGAGCGGCGGCCCAGTGGAGATCGCTCCAGTGGAGATCGAAGCGACCGCTCCTCGTTTTCCGCGGATGCATGCATACGTGGATATCACTGTTGTGATCGTGGTGCTGGTGGGAACCAATCTGATCGCGCATTTCACCACCGCCTGGGCAAGCATCGCGACGGTACCCATCTCTGCTCTCGTCCTGTTGGCGCTCACCAAGCGCCGGGGAATGGGTTGGGCGGAATTGGGGCTGTCCCCTCGTGACCTGCGGCGAGGTTCGAAGTACGCGCTTGCTGCCGTCGGCCTGGTCCTGACCGTTGTCGCCGTCGGCGCTCTGCTTCCGCTCACACGTCCTTTCTTCATGGCGGATCGCTACGCCACTATTTCCGGCGCGATCATCGCGTCGATGATCGTGATCCCGCTGCAGACCGTCATTCCCGAAGAGTTGGCTTTCCGTGGCGTCCTGCACGGCACGTTGAACCGGGTCAGTGGATTCCGCGGCGTCGCCGCTGCCGGTTCTCTGATGTTCGGACTGTGGCATATCGCGTCGTCGATGGGTTTGACCAGTGGTAACGAAGGGCTGTCCGGCTTTCTCGGTACCGGAGTCGTCGGCCAGGTCGCCGGCATCCTCGGAGCTGTTCTCGCCACCGCTGCGGCCGGTCTCGTATTCACCTGGCTTCGTCATCGCAGCGGCAGCCTGATTGCGCCGATTGCTCTGCATTGGTCGTTGAATGGTGCAGGTGCACTGGCTGCGGCTCTTGTTTGGCATGCAACTCTTGCTTGATCCCAATATCTGACAAAAAGGACAGCATTCGCCGCGCGGCGCCGGGTAGTTTTGTGCTTTGCTCAGTAAGTGACGCACCTTCATCGAGGCCATGTCTTCCACATTTCCGGTCGTCCGACGGTTGAGGATGCGGCGCAGTCGCTCGTCTCGATCCCCGACGGCGTCTTGGCGATCGACGATGCCGGAACGATCGTCTACTGCGGAGAATTCGAATCGCTCCCCGGAGACCTCGCGGGCGGCGAAATTCACGATCATCGACCGGGTTTCCTGCTGCCCGGATTCGTCGATGCCCACATTCATTTCCCGCAGACCTACGCCGGCGATGCGTACGGCGGCGGCCAACTCCTCGAGTGGCTCGACCTGTGCGTCTTTCCCTCCGAATCGAGATTCGCTGATCCGGAGTTCGCCCAGCACGCTGCCGAGGCCTTCTGCGCTCGCCGAATCGCCACGGGAACCACGGCCGCGATGGTGTTCGGATCGGCCTTCCCGCATGCACAGGACGCGTTGTTCTCGGAAACTCTGAAACGCGGCCTTCGAGTGGTCAGCGGCCGCGGGATTCAGACCACCGGCCCGGCCTCCGCTGCCGCGCTGATCACCTCGGAAGAGGACGCGATCAGACTCACCCGCGAGGAGATCGACAAGTGGCACGCGGCCGACACCGGCGACGTGAACACCGCACTCATTCACGTTGCAGTGGTTCCCCGCTTCTCCCTCGCGGTGACAACACGGACGCTGAAAGACTTGGGGGAGCTGTACGACTCCGTCCGTGACAGGGGCGTCTACTTCCACAGTCACCTCAATGAGAACAATCGGCCCGGAACCGGCGAGGTCGCAACCACACTTGCCGAGTACGAGGTCGAGACCTATCTCGACACGTACGACGGCAAGTTCCTCCCCGGCTCACAGGTCGGCGGAAAGAGCTTTCTGGGTCCGCGCGCGATACTCGCGCACTCGGTGCACTGCCAGGACTCCGAACTCGCACGAATGGCCGAGACCGGAACCTCGATCGCACATTGCCCGACGTCCCAGCAGTTTCTCGGCTCAGGCACCATGCCGTGGAAGCGAACCGTTGCGTCAGGGGTCAACATCGCGATCGGATCGGACTTCGGCGGCGGCGACGAGTGCCTGCTCACCCGAGTCCTCGGCGACGCCTTCAAGGTTCATATCTCCGAAGCCGGCGACGACGGAGTGTCGATGCACCCCGCCGAACTGCTGTTCACCGGAACACTCGCCGGTGCTCGCGCGCTGGACATGGAGAACCGGATCGGTAACTTCGACGAGGGCAAAGAGGCCGACTTCCTGGTGATCGATCCCTCCGGGTGGCCGCCGCTCGCCGGGCTCGTCAACCACGGAACGCGTTCGGATGATCCGATACTCGCCCGCGACCAGACGCTCTTCGGCCTCCTGATGGCGATGCGCGAGCCCGCGATTGCGCACGTATACGTGCAAGGGCGCCGGGTGTCGGGCTGACGTGTCGGCAACCGCCATCACCGGGTATCACCGAACGAGTTCGGGATTCCGGGCGTGGGTCGAGCGTGCGGCCGAGACCGCCGGTCGATTCGACGGCTACCTGAGCTGTGGCATCAGTGATCAACCGGAACCGGTGTCGCACGGCATGTCTGTCACATTCGACAGTGCCGACGATCTTCACCGTTGGCTGGAGTCGAGTGATCGCCGCGATCTCGAAAGAGCTGCTGCGGCAACGGGAATTCTGGCACAGACGAGTGATCTGGTCCTCGTCGACGGAGTTCTGCCGCCGCCCGGTATCGGCGTGTACGACCACGTCGTCGTCGTGGGTAAGGAGAACGAGTTTCTGCGAACGCAACGCCATCTCATCGATCTCAGTTCGCGATTTTCCGGCTACGAGTCGGTGATGTTGTTGCGGTCGGTCACCGACTCCACCCAGTGGAAGTCCGTCCTTCGGTTCCGGACCGAGCAGCAATTGGCGGAGTGGATGGCGTCGCCCGAAAGGGCCGCGGCACTGCCGAAACTGCGAGCCGAGTTGGCCGAGGACTTCACCGAGACCACGCGGTCGACACCGTTCGGCACGATTCTGCGCACGGAGAACGGGCAGACCCGTGCGACGCCGAATTGGAAAACGGCGATGATCATCCTGCTCGTTCTCTATCCGACAGTGATGACGCTGTCACGATTTCTCGGTCCGCTGCTCGACGGGATCGGAGCGCCGCCGTGGCTGTCGATGTGGTTGAGCCAGATAGTCAGCGTCGGCGCCATGACGTGGTTCCTGATGCCGACGGTCACCAGGTGGTTCCGCCACTGGCTCGACCCGGTCGACGGCGCCGTTCCCCGCACCAACTGGCGCGGTGTCGCAGCGGTAATTGCGGTGTACGTCGTGACTCTGACGCTCTTCGCCTCCGTGAAGTGGCTGCAGTTCTGGGACTACTTCGACTGAATCCGGCCTCGGCGGAAGTAGGTGAGTGGCCCGAAGAAGTTGACGAAGATGATCGCCGCCCACTTCTTCTTGCTGCCGTTGACCGTATCGGCAGGGCGTCGCGCCAGGTCGGTCCACGCTGCGATCGCCAACAGGGACTGAATCGTTGCGAGCAGGGAGACGACGCGGCGCTGCGCGGGTGACAGCTCACTCCAGGATTTCTTTTTTGTGAGGTTCATGAACTCCACTGTGCCCTCGAACGTCCGATTGGTGTCGAGATAGGGCTGCTATCGGTGCCTGGAGTTCCGCAAATCGGTGTGAATAGCGTCACCATGATGACCGCTAGGTACGGTCCCGCGGTCAGTCGGGATGGTCGTTTTCGGCGTAAAGATCTCGCTAACTCGAACTGTGGCTGAATGTTTGCGCCCGGACTAACCTCGCGTGGCCACATTGCCGCGGGGGATTTGGCCAATCTGCTGGTACGCGCTCTAGCGGGAGCAACGCCCTCTCTGTTAAGTAAGGCTTGCCAATCTTGTGGTCCGCCTACAGGTTTGATGCTGCGAGATAGCTGTTATCGGGAACGATGTTCGGAATGCGTCAATAAATCGTCCGTAGGTGACAGTTTGATCACTGCCGGTGGGCGTCACCTGTGTGTATGTCCGTGTCCCGAAGGGGTCGAAATGTAACGTCCCGGACACATTTGGTGTCGCGGAAGTAACGGAAGACCTCTACTCTTATCGCCAGCAGCCACTCACGTGGCGGCAATCCTCTGGACCGTATCTTCGACAGGAGCACATCGCATGAGCAGCGCAGAATTCTCGGATGCCTTCACCTTCCTCAACGACTTCTTCAGCAACGCGTCTGATCTCTTCAGCGCTCTGAGCTTCTTCACCTCGCTCAGCTGATAGCTTCCGGCCGCTAGGCCGACTCAGTGGCCCCCGAAGACGATGTCTTCGGGGGCCACTGTTGTCTGTCTGACTATCTGTCTAGCGTCCAATTTGGTGACAATGTGAGCATTGTTGGCCAAGTGCATGGCGGGGTTGATGTGACTGTGGTGGAATGCGAGCGAAAGAAGATAGCTTGCCTGCCCGCCACTTCCAGCGGGACACGCCGATGATCGGAGCTTTGTGCACGTCTCGCGAAGAAACCTCTTCAAGTACGCAGCGGCTGGATCGGCAGCTGCCGGACTCGCTGCATTGAGCGGTACGACGTCGGTGGCCAATGCCGGTTCGCTGGGGACCTTGCTCGATTACGCCGCCGGTGTGCCGTCGGCTCAGGCAATCAAGGCCGCCGGGTATGCAGGCGCCATTCGATATGTCTCGGATAGGCGCCCGGGCGCCGATTGGATGGTCGGCAAGCCCGTACTGGCGCGGGAAACCGACGCGTTGTCGGCGGCCGGACTCCAAGTCGTTTCCTGCTATCAATTCGGCAAGGGCGGAACGGCGGACTGGCGCGGGGCTCGCGAGGCAGGCAAGCGTCATGCTTCCCGTGGCCTCGAACTGCACGCTGCGGCCGGTGGGCCGTCCGGTCGGCCGATTTACGCGTCGATCGACGACAACCCGACCAGTACCGAAATCACCACCCTGATCGCGCCGTACCTCGAGGGGTGGGCCTCGGTCGTCGGCAACGGAGCACTCGGTATCTACGGAAACACGCGCGTGATCGACGCAATGATCAGCGCCGGCATCGGAACCTGGTTCTGGCAGCACAATTGGGGTTCGCCCGCAGGATATGTGCACCCGAGGGCAAACCTGCACCAGTTCGAGATCGACAAGCGCAAGGTCGACGGCGTCGGCGTGGATCTGAACTCGATCCTCACTCGCGACTACGGGCAGTGGTCGTTGGCCGGCTCGGTCGTGCCGGCCCAACCGGTTGGTTCCTCGTTACCGACAGGATCTATCGCACCATAGCGCCGAATTTGGCGAGCCAGGCCTTGGCGTCATCGGGGAGGGTGCCCGCCGCTTCGGCGGCGAGGCACCATGCTTTTGCCATCGACAGGAAGTTCATCGGGTTGTAGGCGTCTTCTTCGCGAGACCACAATCCGTTGCCGGCGTAATGCAGGATCGTGATGTTGGTGGCTCCGTGCTTGGATCCGTCGCCCGGATCCTCCATCGGGTTGTCGATCTCGCACACGATCCATCCGCGCTGCTCGTCGACGACGAACCAGTTGGCCGGGAATTCGGTCATGCGGTGCCCCGGGAACTCTGTCATCGTGCGAGTGACCCACTTGCGTACAGCTTCTCGGCCATTGAGGGTTCCGAAAGCGTGTTCCACGTAGACGACGTCCTCGGTGAACATGTCCGCGAAGGCGTTCCAATCGCCGGAACGAGTGCACTCGACAACGGTGTTCTGGTACCCCGCGAAGGCGTCTTCGAGTTCGGTACGCGTCCAGGTCATGAAGGGCTCCTCGGTTTGTCGTCGCTTCAGATTAGAACACGTTGCAGAATTGATTGTCGGTGATTCGATGCAGAAGAGTTCTGCGGTACCGTCGTTGACGGGTCGGGGACCCATTATGTGAGAGGGCACCACGTGGAGATCATCATCAATTTCATCTACACACTTTTGTCGAAGTTGCAGACTGGCAGCATCGAAGGCTCTTCGGAGAAGTGAGTCCTCTGCCGGGTTGATTCCCTTACGTGACTTTCTGTTTGGGAATCAACCCGGCGAACACCATCGTCACAGCGGCGGCGGCGATGGAAATCAGGAACGTGGCACGAAACGCCTCGAACGAGGGGATCACTGCGGTGCCGACGGTGATGGTCATTCCAGCCAGAACGACGCTCACGATCGCGGCAGACGTCGACGTGCCGATCGATCGCATCAAGGAGTTCAGTCCGTTCGCGGCTGCAGATTCCGTGATGGGGACTGCTCCCATGATCAGGGCGGGCATGGCCGAGTAAGAGAGCCCGACGCCCGCGCCGATGAACATTCCGGCCACGGCGACCTGCCAGACGCTCGACACCGTGAAATATGCAAAGGCATAACCCAATCCGATGACGAGGGCGCCGAGCATCAGCGTGATTCGTGGGCCACGCCAAGCCGAAATGCGAGCGGAGACGGGTGAGAGCGCCATCATGACGAGTCCACCGGGGGCCAGTGCGAGTCCCGCTGCGACCATGGACAGTCCGAGTCCGTAGCCGGTGGACGTCGGTGCCATGAGGAGTTGGGGGAGCGTCAAGGAATTGCCGTACATGGCAAAACCGACGGCGATCGAGGCGAAGTTGGTGAAGAGAACCTGAGGCCGGGCCGATACGCGGAGGTCTACCAGCGGTGCGCTGCGTCGAAGTTCCCACCATCCCCAGACGAGGAAACTGAGAGCGGAAACTGCCAGGAGGCCCAGGGTTTTCGGGTCGCCCCATCCCCAGGTTCCGCCTTTGGTGATGGGGAGTAACAGAGTGATCAGACCAACGGTGAGGCCGAACGCTCCGACGAAGTCGAAGCGTCCCGGGCGTCGTACCGTCGATTCGGGAATCACGAACGCAACCAGTGCGATGCAGATCAGACCGAACGCTGCCGAAGTGACGAAGAGGAAGTGCCAGTTGGCATTCTGAGCGATCACCGCAGCGATCGGCAGTCCGATCGCACCGCCGACGCCGAGGGTGGCGCTCATGACCGCCATGGCTCCGGCCACTTTCTTCGGTGGAAGAACATCACGAATGATTGCTATGCCCAATGGAATTGCCCCGACCGATGCTCCTTGAAGAGCGCGGCCGACAACGAGCACGATCAGTGAAGGTGCGATCGCACAGATGGCCGAGCCCAAAACGACCATCCCGAGACTGACGAGCAGCATTCGTTTCTTGCCGAACATGTCGCCGAGGCGCCCGCTGATCGGCGTGATCACCGCGGCGGCGAGGAGCGTTGCGGTGACCGCCCACGAGGTGTCGGCGGGAGTGGAGTTCAGCAGGTGAGGCAACTGCGGAATGATGGGGACTACCAGCGTCTGCATCAAGGCGACGACGATTCCGCACAGCCCGAGGACAGTGAGTACGGGACCAGAAGGGGCGTAGTTCGTGGCCGTGGTTTTCTTGTCCGGGGATTTCTCGTCGACGCTCGACGAATCTGCGTGAACGGACATTCGGCTCCCGCCATGGCGTGTTCGGTTTCGGTGCGTTCGCCCCAGTGTGCACGCTACACATCGTGTGTATTCTGCACAATATGAGTGTGGATCGGGAACCCGAACTGGTGAATATCGAGTACGAGTTGACCCTGCTCTCGCGCTATCACGCGCTCGCTCAACGGGCGGAACTTCATCTGGACCGGTCCGCGTATCTACTGCTCGGACGACTGGAATTGCAACAACCGATGAGCCTCAAGGAGCTCTCCTGTGCCTTCTCGCTCGACATCTCGACCATCAACCGGCAGATCGGCGCGCTGAGGCGTCAGGGCTTGGTGGAGCGAGTGGAGGATCCGGACGGTGGGCTGGCGCGAAAGGTTCGGCCGACGGTGCAGGGTCTGTCGAAACTTCGTGCAGATCGCGAACATTCGACGGCCGGCGTCGAAAAGGTCTTGCGTGAGTGGACGCCGGAGCAGCGCCTCGCGCTCGGTGACCTACTGCGGCAATTCAATACCTCGGTCGAGTCCTTGGAAGGCCGCGACTGGCCGCGACCGAATCAGGTCTGAGAGTGCGAGACGGACCGCAGCGATCGATCCGGATCGCTCGAATCCGATTCCGGCGCAATGACAACAAGTTTCGGATGTTCCTCAGGTGCTGCGTGATTTCCACGCCAGGAGAGCAGTGACCAGCGTGAGAGGCCGGACAGTGCCGACCCGAGGCTGGCGAACGAGCCCGAACTCAGCACCGATGCCGTAGACCCGATGCTTCCGATGGAGAGGAAAGAGCCGACGCTACCGATCGACAGGATCGAGTACGCCGATCCGATCGAGAGAATGGAACCCTCGGATCGGATGGACAGTATCGATCGACTCGACTTGTGAGACCGTATCGACTGGTCGTCTGGGCTCGATGCCTTGTCTGGACGGCCATGCGTGATGTCCACTCGTAGATGTCCCATCTATCGGGTCTATCACGGTGATCGGAGATGCAAAAGGGACCCGCCGAAATTCGGCGGGTCCCTTTCACGAGACTTCGATCAAGCGACCGCGAACATACCCACGGTCGGGAGGAAGCTGCAGGTGATGCGATCTGCGCCTTCCGGCTGGGTGGTCAGCGAACCGCTGATCACCGAGAGGACGCGTCCCGGACCTGTATCGGCAATAGCCGACAAGGTGGCGGGACCATCCGGGTTGATGCGCGACGCGTTGGTCAGGTTCTGGGTGGCGCTGCGCTGGTTGTCGATGTTGACCCACGTCACGGTCATCGGCACCGGCTGGTCGTCGACGGCGGGAGCCGTTCCGAGAGCGGTGAAGACGAATCCAGCCTGACCGGCAGCGGGGCCGGGAGGAGGCAGGTGAGCCGGGCCCGGAACAGCAAGCGCGGTTCCGACCGAATCGGCGGTGGCCGAGATGCAGCCCTTGCCAAGCGTCGGGTAGAGGAACTGCGCGATGACGGGGGCGTTCTCGTTCGGGATTTCCGGTCCGCCGCCGCCGCTGCCGTCGAGGAAGGTGATGACCTTCTCGAGGGTGGCTTTGATCTCGGGCGGAATGCCGGGGGAGTTCAGGATCGCGCGAGCTTGGTCGAGCAACGCTTGCTGCGGGCCGCCGGCGACGTCAGCCGGACCTGCAGCGGCGCCGATGATGGCGGGCGCAAACGATGCGAGGAACTCGATCGGCACACTTTCGGGTGCGGGCGGTGCTGCCGGATCGGCCATTGCCTGTGCCGGCAATGCCAGTCCTGCTACTGCGGCAATAGCGACGGCGGTGAACGCCTTTCGCATACCTCGGGTTCGAAGCACTGTTTCCCCATCCTTAGTCATACCGCGCGGGCGCCTAGGCGAGCTCCGCGTTTGACGGCTCGAGGGGTCACTCTATGTACAGAGCCCCCGGGTTGTACAGCTGTTCAGTTGCTGAGCAGCTACGCACCGGGGGGAGTCTATGGCATGACCGGCCTCGATCGTGATTTACGGCGACCATACCTGTGACTGAAGTGATCTATGTGAAAGTTGATGCAACTGTTACGTCAGATTGCGAGGTTTGTTCACTCGGAGATCAGGCGAAACGGACCGAATCGTCGACGAGTACGTCAATTCGACGGGCAAGGTCGAAGTCCAGTTCCGTGAGACCGCCCGCCGAGTGTGTCGAAAGCGTGTACGTGACCTTTCGCCAGCGAACGTCGATGTCGGGATGATGATCTGCGGCCTCGGCGACTGCCGCGATGCGTTGAAGAAGCGCGATCGCATCCGGGAAAGTCGCGGAATCGACGGTACGAGTGATCGAGCCTGGCGACAGCTGCCAGGCCGGCAGTTCGTCGAGAGCGCTTTGGATCGCGGAGTCGGACAACAAAGTGGCCATACTCCATCATGGTGCGATGAGTGATGTGCCTGCAAGGGATCGCGAAGTTGTCGCCGGTGCGATCTTCCGTGGGGGAAGGCTGCTCCTCGCGCAGCGGACGAGTCCGCCGGCGTTGGCCGGTCGCTGGGAACTGCCGGGCGGGAAGGTCGAGGAGTTCGAAACGCCGCAGGCTGCGTTGGCCCGCGAGTTGCGCGAGGAGCTTGCGGTAGAGGTTCGATGCGGAACAAGAATCGGCGTCGATGTGCAACTGTCGGCCGGGTTGGTCCTGCGGGCGTACCGGGCGGAGTTGGTGTCCGGCGAACCGGTCGCGCTCGACCACGCCCAGTTGGCATGGGTCGATGCCGAAGAACTCTTGTCGATGGATCTGGTCGACAACGATCGAGCCTGGATCCCCGAACTGCTCGAGGAGTTGAGGGCGCTTACGCCGCGCGGGCCTTCTTGAGACCGGCTTTCAGTTCCTTCTTGGATGCGCCCTCGTTCTCGAGCTTCTTCATCCGCATGATGACAACGGGGCACTTGATGCACCGTGTCTTCTTCCGGCAGCACTTCTTTTTCGGCTTGAGCTTCGAGACCTTGCTTGCCTTGATTTTTCCCATGTGACGCTGCGGCTTTCCTGTTTCACTACGGCGGAGAGCCCGCTCTTGGAACGAGGTTAGCGTACCCTTAAACACCTTGTTTCTCCAGGTCGTAATCCTACTCGCTTCAGCGTGGTGCAGATCACTATTGGCTGGTGGGGGCGGTGATAGAGGCCGCACAATGCAGGAGTATCCGCTCGGAGCGAGTAGTATTTACTAGGCCGCGGTGCCTATTCAGGCGATTCGTGCCCTGATTCGGATCACACACTCGTGCAGCGGCCACCAGAAGAGCCGTGCGACTTGACTTTCGCGTGGCCGAATCAACTCAGCCAGGAGAGCCATCGCGTGACCACCACCAGCTTCCGTAACGTTGCCATCGTCGCACACGTCGACCACGGCAAGACCACCCTCGTCGACGCCATGCTTCGTCAGTCCGGCGCGTTCGAGGAGCGCGCCGAGCTGGTCGATCGCGTCATGGACTCCGGCGACCTAGAACGCGAGAAGGGCATCACGATCCTCGCGAAGAACACCTCGGTGCACAAGCGCAACGAGGATGGTTCGGTCACCGTCATCAACGTCATCGACACCCCGGGCCACGCCGATTTCGGTGGCGAGGTCGAGCGCGGTCTGTCCATGGTCGACGGCGTCGTCCTGCTCGTCGATGCGTCCGAGGGCCCGCTTCCGCAGACGCGTTTCGTGCTGCGTAAGGCACTTGCTGCCTCACTGCCCGTCATCTTGGTTGTCAACAAGACCGATCGTCCCGATGCTCGCATCGAAGAGGTTGTCTCCGAGGCTCAGGACTTGCTCCTGGACCTCGCGTCCGATCTCTCCGACGAGGCCGCCGAAGCTGCCGAGCTTGCGCTCGGGCTGCCGGTTCTCTACGCCTCCGGCCGCGAGGGCAAGGCTTCGACGGTGCAGCCCGAGAACGGTCAGGCTCCCGACGCCGAGGACCTCACCGCTCTGTTCCAGGTTCTGATGGAGTACGTCCCGGCCCCCAAGGGCACGGTCGACGCGCCGCTTCAGGCTCACGTCACCAACCTCGACGCGTCGGCATTCCTCGGTCGCCTCGCGCTGGTTCGCATCCACAACGGCGAGCTGCGCAAGGGCCAGACCGTGTCCTGGTGCCGCGAGGTCGACGGCGAGCCCGTCATCACCAAGACCAAGATCACCGAACTGCTCACCACCATCGGTGTCGAGCGTGTTCCCGCCGAGGTTGCGCTTGCCGGCGATATCTGTGCTGTTGCGGGTTTCCCGGACATCATGATCGGCGACACGCTCGCCGACCTCGACAACCCGGTTGCGCTGCCTCGCATCACTGTCGATCAGCCGGCTATCTCGGTCACGATCGGTACCAACACCTCACCGCTGGTCGGCCGCGTCAAGGGTCACAAGCTCACCTCGCGCATGGTCAAGGCTCGCCTGGACCAGGAGCTGGTCGGTAACGTCTCGCTCAAGGTCCTCGACATCGGACGTCCCGATGCCTGGGAGGTCCAGGGTCGTGGAGAGCTCGCGCTCGCCATCCTCGTCGAGCAGATGCGTCGCGAAGGCTTCGAACTGACCGTCGGAAAGCCGCAGGTGGTCACTCAGACTGTCGACGGTAAGATCCACGAGCCTTTCGAAGAGCTGACCATCGACAGCCCCGAGGAGTACCTCGGTGCCATCACTCAGCTTCTGGCCAACCGCAAGGGCAAGATGGTTCAGATGTCGAACCACGGTCAGGGCTGGGTTCGTATGGAGTTCATCGTTCCTTCGCGTGGTCTTATCGGCTTCCGTACGGAATTCCTCACGGATACCCGCGGAACCGGCATCGCCAACGCCGTCTTCGACGGGTACGGCCCCTGGGCCGGCGAGATTCGTGCACGCCACACCGGTTCTCTCGTGTCGGACCGTTCCGGCACAGTGACGCCGTTCGCCATGATCCAGCTGGCTGACCGCGGAACCTTCTTCGTCGAGCCCGGCGCAGACACCTACGAGGGTCACGTCGTCGGTATCAACCCCCGTCAGGAAGACCTCGACATCAATGTCACCCGCGAGAAGAAGCTGACCAACATGCGTCAGTCGTCCGCAGACGTGATGGAGACCCTCGCGAAGCCCATCAAGCTCGAGCTCGAAGCGGCCATGGAATTCTGCTCCGGCGACGAGTGCGTCGAGGTCACCCCCGAGGACGTCCGCGTCCGCAAGGTGCATCTCAATGCAACCGAGCGCGCTCGCGAGCGTTCGCGTAGCAAGTCTCGCGACAAGGCTGCTCTGTAGTCTTTCGTCGGTTACCACCTGACAGGCGGATGTGCCTTTCAGCCGAGTTTTCGGCGGAAAGGTACATTCGCCTTCATGGTTTCCGGGCGAAAGTTCTGCCCGGAAATCGAGTGCGAAGGGGCGACGCGGCCCCGTACGGAAGGAATTGTCTGTGGCCTCAGGACGTCGCTACCTGGCGTTGGCAGTGGCAGTGACGGCGTTGTCGCTGACTGCGTGTACGGCCGATCCGCCGCCTCCGGTCGAGAGCACCGAAACCGTCAAGCCCACACCGACTCCGGTTGTTCCGGCGATGAAGCAGGTCACTGTGGCGATCGACGAGGTAGGAGGCGGATTCAACCCGCACCTGCTCGCGGATCAGTCGCCGGTCAACTCCGCAGTCGGCAACCTCGTGTTGCCCAGTGCGTTTCGCCCGATCAATTCGCCGACGCAGCCTGGTGCGACGGAGTGGGCGATCGACGATTCTTTTCTCGTTTCGGCTGAAGTGACGTCAGAGGCTCCGTTCACTATTCGCTACCAACTGCGCAACGAAGCTCAATGGTCGGACGGCGCTCCCATTGCGGCAGAGGACTTTCGCTACCTCTGGCAGCAGATGATCTCGGTTCCCGGTGTGGTCAACCCCGCCGGCTATCAGATGATCGACGACGTGAACTCGTCCGGCGGTGGCAAGACGGTCAACGTCGTGATGCGTGCGCCGTATCCGGCGTGGCGAGAGTTGTTCACCGATATTCTTCCATCCCACCTGATCAAGGACACTCCCGGCGGTTTCAGCACCGGTTTGAGTGAGGGGATTCCGGTGTCTGGAGCCCACTTTCACGTGCGCTCGGTCGACCGTGGTCGAGACGAAATCGTGCTGGAACGCAACGACCGATTCTGGGGCAAGCCTTCAGATCCGGATCAGATAGTTCTGCGACGCGGAGGAACGGCTTCGCAATTGGCGGATGCACTGCGTACCGACGATGCTCAAGTGGCGCAAGTTCATTCGGGTAGTGCCACGGATATTCAGCTTTCTGCAATCCCGGGTGTCAGTACTGCATTCTCCTACGTTCCGCGCACTCTCGACATCAACGTCAATGGGCGCAGCAAGAACTTCGCGGACGTTCGGGTGCGTAAAGGTGTTCTGGGACTGCTCGATCCGGACCTGCTCGCCGTAGTGGCGGCCGGGAGTGAATCGGCGTCGGCCCCGGTGAAAGCTCAGATCCTCGCTCCGTCGGATCCGGGATATGCGCCAACCGCGCCGCCGAAACCGACCAGAGAGCAGGCGCTCGGCGAGCTGACCGCAGCCGGTTACTTGACAGCACCGCCAACCGGAATCGTCACTGGCACTGGAACGGTCGGATCGATCGTCCGGGACGGCGCTCAGTTGACCCTGCTGATCGGCGCTCCCGAAAACGACGACATCGCGATCGCCGTGGCAAACACCGCTGCCGACGAATTGCGTGACGTGGGGATCCTGGCGACCGTCGAATCGGTGCCGCCGGAGGAGCTCTACGGCGAGGATCTGACTACAGGACGCGTCGACATGATCGTCGGTTGGAGCAGAGCAGGCGCCGACACCGCAACTTCACTGGCCTCCCGGTTCAGTTGCCCGACAGCGCCTTCCACTCCTGCGACAGGTTCGGCGGTGCCCACACCGACGCCGTCGCAGTCTCCGGAGCCTGTCCGAACGACAAGCGTCGAGGCTCCGAGCAACCTGTCCGGGCTGTGTGATCCGGCGTTGCAAGGTCGGATCGACGAAGCGCTCAGTGGCATCGGGGATCTCGGGTCGTTGATCGCCGATGCGGAACCCAAGCTGTGGGATCTGGCGGCGGTTTTGCCGATCGTGCAGAGCCGAGCGCTGGTTGCAGTCGGGACCGGAGTCGAGGGCGTGGTCCTCGACGGGCCGGTGCAGGTGGGGATATTCGGAAACGCTACGGACTGGGTGAGGGTGGCAAAGTGACCGCGGCGGCGAAGCGACTTCTGTTGGTGCACGCACATCCGGACGACGAAACGATCACCACCGGTGGCACTATCGCGCGTTACGCGTCCGAAGGCGCCGACGTCACGGTCCTCACCTGCACTTTGGGGGAGGAAGGCGAAGTGATCGGTGACGCGTGGGCAGGGCTCGTGGCTGCCGAGGCCGATCAACTCGGGGGCTACCGGATCGCGGAACTGAGCGCTGCTTTGTCGGCTTTGGGCAGTGCCGCTCCTCGCTTCCTCGCCGGTGCCGGTCGTTATCGCGATTCCGGAATGATCGGCACGCCTTCGGCCGCCAATCCCCGTGCTTTTGTCAATGCTCGACTCGACGAGGCAGTCGGCGCGGTGGTCGCCGTCATTCGTGAGATTCGGCCGCACGTCGTGATCACGTACGACCCCAACGGAGGCTACGGGCACCCGGATCACATCCAGGCACACGCGATCACGACAGCGGCCGTGGAAGCTGCAGCAACGACCGCATATCCCGAGGCCGGCGAACCGTGGTCGACTCCGAAGTTCTACTGGACCGTGACCGAGCGCAGCGGACTCGAACGCGGCATCGCGGCGATTTCCGAGTTCCCGGAGAACTGGCGTCTGCCCGAGCCCGGTGAATTGCCGAGCGTCGAGGACGCAGACGTGACGACGGCAATCGATGTTCGAGGCGTCATCGATGCGAAGGCGAGGGCATTGAGCGCCCACGCCACTCAGGTGACGGTAGCCCCGAGTGGAGCCGAGTTCGCGTTGTCGAACAACGTGGTCCAACCGATCCTGACGGTCGAGCATTTCGTATTGGCCGCCGGCACGCTCGGTCCGGTGGGTGAGGACGGTCGCGAGCGCGATCTGTTCGGCGGGCTGCACAGCTGACCTGGGCGTCGGCTCACAGGCATTGCGATCGACGCCGTAGTGGTGTGTGATGCGTGTCACCGGATGGGTGGTCCTTTCGGTAACAGCAAAGCCTGGGGGCTGAAGAAATGTACAACTGGGACCTGCAGAACCAGATCGTCGCCTTCGTCGATTCGTTGCGTCCGATGGCCGGTTACTACCACGACATGTATTACGGATCGCTCTACGCATTTGCAGATCAGCAAAGTCATCTGCTGACGCTGCTCGGGTTCCCGCCGGTTCCCTGATCGACTTCGTGCTTTTCGGGCGCGAGCCGGGGTGCTTGTCGGGAGGGACCCCGCGCTCGCGCGTTGGCCGTCGATAGACCACTATCAAAACCATGATCACGGCCGAGAACAACACAGACGCTTCGACAGAAACGTCGCTGTCGTGGCTCGACCCCATCATCCTCGGTGTCCTGATTTTCGACGGGTTCTTGTGCGCGGTGTTGTCCGTCCTGTTCTTGCCGACTCATCTCGGTACGACGGCATTTCCGATCAGCATTCTCGTTGCAGCGACCGCGAACCTCGTATTGGTGATCGCCGCCCGCACGGTTACGACGCCGGGTATGGCCGCATTGCCGCTCGCCGGTTGGATCGTCGGGTTCTTGGTGTGCATGGTCGGCGGTCCGGGCGGCGACGTGCTGGTGCTCTCGTCCCCTCTGACGTTCTTGCTACTGGTCGGCGCGATCGCTCCGGCCGCGGTTTTCCTCTTCAAAGTAGCGATCAACAGGCTTGCCACCCTCAGTTCGCAATAGTTCTCGGCGCGCGCGTAGGAAAGTAACCCATCCATAAGGGACACTCAGCCTGTGGCTGAAGATGATCTGGCGGGCGCGACTATCGCCTTGACCGCAGAACGGCGTGTCGAAGAATTTGCGACGCTCCTCGAACGTCGAGGCGCGGAGATCGTGCGGACACCGGTGATCCATGTGCTGCCGTTGGTGGACGATCGGGACCTGCGCACTCAGACGTCCGCGTTGATTGCCGATCCGCCGGAATTGGTCGTGATCAGCACCGGAATCGGCTTTCGGGGTTGGCTCGACGCCGTCGCGTCGTGGGGTTTGACCGACGAGTTCCTCGGAGCTCTGGCCCGCACGCGCATCATCGCCCGCGGCCCCAAGGCGACGGGCGCCATCCGGGGCGCCGGACTGCGTGAGGAATGGTCGCCTTCGGGTGAGTCGTCCGAGGAAGTTCTGGCGCACCTCGGAAGCGAGGGAGTGGCAGGCTTACGCGTCGCGGTCCAGTTGCACGGCACCATCACCGAATGGGAGCCGTTGACGGACCTGAGCGCCTCCCTCGCCGACATCGGCGCGGTTGTCACCCCGGTGTCGGTCTATCGGTGGATCCGGCCGCCGGATCAGTCACCGGTCCGCGCGTTGGTCGCTGCAGTTCGTTCCGGTGCAATCGACGCACTGACCTTCACCAGTGCCCCCGCGGTCTCCTCGATGCTCAGCACGGCCAAAGAGATGGGCGAGCTGGAGCGGTTCGTCGCAGCTATGCGCGGACCGGTACCGACCTACTGCGTCGGACCGGTGACGGCCGCCCCGCTGGAGTTGCTCGGCGTTCCGACCATCCAGCCGGAGCGATCGCGTCTCGGTTCGCTGGCGAGGCTCATCATCGACGACCTGCCCAAACGTCGCCACCGCCCGGAGTGACGGCTTCGATCAATGCCCACGCGTTCTCGGCGGGGAGATCGATCACCTCGTAGCTTCCGGTGCCTGCTGGCGTCGCGGCGATGACGGTTGCCACGCCTGCGCGTCGCTGGAAGAACGTCTCGCGCACCGTCCATCCGATGACACCTTCGGATTCGAGGCTGTGGCGCTGGCGATCGAGCGAGCCGCTTCGGGTGATCAACCATCCCGGCAGGACTGCGTGGCCGAGGCCGTTGTATCGGTCGTAGGCGAGGGCAGCGCCAGCGATGGCGAGTACGGCGACCCCGAACCACGCGTAGATCGGTACATCCAGACCAGAAGCCGTGCACGCCACGCAGACCAGAAACGCCACTGTCGCGAGAAACAGTGCCCTGGTGTACCGGCGACGCCGCGCGGCCGGGCCGTGCGGGATCAGCGGGGCGGACGCCTGACGTGAATCACCGATGACGGTGGCCATCACTCGCTCGGCTTCCCTGCGTGGTCCCTGCGGGAGCAGCAGCGAAGATTCCTTCTTCTCGGCGCTGACCCCGGTCATGATGGCGTCGAGCCGCGCGCCGCGGGCCAATCGCAGTAGAAGCGGTTCCTTGAGCGTCGTGCCGCGGAGGCGGGCGCGGTCGAGTGTGGTTTGCCGAGTTTTCAACAGGCCGTGACTGACATGCAGGATGCGGCCGTTGTCGGTGAGTTTCATGTTGCCGAACGCGATCAGGTACTGGACGCAGGCGAGTGCACTCGACAGCACCAGCAGCACGACGAGTGCGATGACGACCATCAGCGCGATGCCCAGGCTCTCGAGTGAGTCGAAGCTGTCGCTTACTGCCGACGATTTCGCGACGGCAGTGCCGATGCCGTATTGGAACGAGATGCCGATGATCGCTGCGATGATGGCGATTCCGGTGAACGAAAAGGGAGCGTAGCGAACCCAACTGGGCTCCCAGTGACCGATCTCGGTGTCGACCGGTTCGGCGATGTTCTCGACCGGTGTGCCCGGGGTTTCCAGTCGCCGTGCCTGTTGCGCGCTGGCCAACAGTGCGGCACGTAGGTCCGGAACCAGGGCAGTCGAGAGGGCATTGAGTTCGAACTTGTTCGAATCGTGGCCGATCCCGGCGCGCTGGCCGGTCCCGATGCGCACGATCGACAGCCCGAGCAGTCGGTGCATGACCCCGGCCTCGACGTCGACGGATCGGATGCGGCTACGCGGGACGGAGAGCAGCTTTTTCTGGAATACCCCGGTGCGCAGTTGTACGTGAACGGGCCCGATTCGGTACGTGGTGGTGAAGTACCGCAACAGACCGAAGACGACGAGCAGAGTGACGACGCCGAGTCCCCACCAGTGGTTTCCGGATTGGCTGCCGAGAACTACGGAGACGAGCAGGACCGGGAGCAGTTTGACGACTTCGTTGACGGGGTGGACCAGAAGCATGCGGCGGTCGAGGCGGAGCCATGGCTGTTCCTCCTCGGCTGCCTCGGCAGCTGCCGTTTCCGCCTCGACCGGGATTTCGATCGCGGTCGGGTCGCCCAACTGCTTCTCGTTCACGTTGCGTCTCCCACGTTGGTGCCCGCGATCTCCGTCAGTTGGGCCACTGTGCGGTCGGCGATTTCCTGGTCGAGCGCGGAGATCTTCACAGCCCCGGCCGACGACGCCGTAGTGACGGTCACGGTTGCCAGACCCAACATGCGGTCGATCGGTCCGCGTTCGGTGTCCACGGTCTGCACGCGCGATATCGGTGCGATCCGTCGTTCCTGGGTGAACCACCCCGTGCGTGTGTACACCGCAGTGTCACTGATTTCCCATCTGTGGACGCGATACCGCCACGCCGGAACCATCAGAATGTAGGTGGCCGCGAATAGGACGGTGACTGCGAAGACCAGGCCCACCACCCAGGACGGGATTCCGGGTATCAAGACGGCACAGACGATTTCGGCGACGATGACGGGTACCCAGAACAGCGAGGCAGTGATTGCCCACAGCCTCGGGGCTTTGGCGCTGGGTCGCCATACCGGGTCGGCCATGGTCAGCGGTTGCGGGGCAGTCATGGGCACTACTTTGGTCGAGTGAGGGGCGATCTGTCGACATCGGCCCTATCGTGGAGTGTGGCGACTGCGAAGGGAGCACGTGATGACCGAACAAGATGCGACATTCGACCCGGAGGCTCCGGAATCAGATGCGCTCGAACAATCGACACCCGTAGATCCGAACGCCCCCGAAGAACCCGATCTGACCGACATTCCACTCGACGCGCCAGTGGCTGACGTGGTGGATCAACGAGTCGAGGTCGCGGTCGACGACGACTACCGGCCGTCGTGATCGAGGCCGTGTCGGGGCGGTAAGGCCTCCTACTTCTGGCACCGGGTGGCACTAGTCGTCCCGCATGGCGCATGATCGCTAGGTGAACCGAACTGGTGATGACTCCGGCAAACCCACCATGCTTCCGATGCCAGGTATTTCCGCGTCCGCCTCGTCCAGTCCGTCGCCCGGCCCGTCAGCGTCGGCGATGCGGCGAGTTCTCCGTCGCGCACGCGATGGAGCGACCCTGAACGTCGACGAGGCGGCAACGCTGCTGCAGGCGCGGGGAACCGATCTGACCGATCTGTGTTCCTCGGCAGCCAAGGTTCGCGATGCGGGTCTGCTGGCAGCGGGTCGGCCGAACACCGTGACGTATTCGCGGAAGGTTTTCATTCCGCTGACCCGTCTGTGCCAGGACAAGTGCCACTACTGCACGTTCGTCACGGTGCCCGGGAAACTGCGTGCCGCTGGGCACGGCATGTTCCTGGAGCCGGACGAGGTTTTGGACATTGCCAGGGCAGGCGCCGAATTGGGCTGCAAGGAAGCGCTGTTCACGCTGGGTGATCGCCCCGAGGCTCGCTGGCCGGAAGCAAAGCAGTGGCTGGACGAACGCGGCTACGACTCCACCCTCGACTATGTGCGAGCGATGTCGATTCGGGTGCTCGAGGAGACCGGACTGCTCCCGCACCTCAATCCCGGTGTGATGAGCTGGCAGGAACTCTCGCGGCTCAAGCCCGTTGCTCCGTCGATGGGCATGATGCTCGAGACGACCGCTACCCGCCTGTTCACCGACAAGGGCGAATGCCACTACGGCAGCCCGGACAAGGACCCGGCGGTTCGGCTGCGCACCCTGACCGACGCAGGCCGACTGAACATCCCGTTCACCACGGGAATTCTTGTGGGCATCGGGGAGAACTTTCTCGAGCGTGCCGAATCGATCATGGCGATACGCAAGTCGCAGAAGGCGTTCGGGCACATCCAGGAAGTGATCATCCAGAACTTCCTGGCCAAACCTGATACCGCGATGCGCGATACCCCTGATGCAGGACTCGACGAATTTCTCGCGGCCATCGCCGTCGCACGCCTGTTGCTCGGGCCGACGATGCGGATTCAGAGTCCGCCGAATCTCGTCTCGAACAGCGAGTGCCTCGCACTGCTCGGCGCCGGTGTGGACGACTGGGGCGGGGTGTCACCGTTGACCCCCGATCACGTCAACCCGGAGCGTCCGTGGCCGAATCTCGAGACCTTGGCGGAGATCAGCGCCGAAGGCGGCTTCACCCTGACCGAACGCACTGCGGCTCAGCCTGCATATGTCCTGGCCGGGGCTCCGTGGATCGATCCGCGCATTGCGGGCCACGTGCAGGCACTGGCGGACCCCAAAACCGGCCTCGCCCGGCCCGACACCAAACCGGTGGGTCGACCGTGGCAGGAACCGGACGAGTCGTGGGAATCGAGCGGACGCGTCGATCTCAATACCGAGATTGACACGGACGGGCGCAACACCGAGACCCGCAGTGACCTGGGCAGTGCGTTCGGCGACTGGGAGACCGTGCGCGAACAGGTCCTCGAGCTCAGTGCTCCGATTCGCGTCGACACCGATCTGCTGGCTGCGCTGCGCAGTGCCGAACGCGACCCGGCCGGATGCTCCGACGACGAGTACCTGGCCCTTGCCACGGCGGAGGGACCGGGCCTGGAAGCTGTTGTGGCACTGGCGGATGCGCTACGCAAGGATGCCGTCGGCGAGGACGTCACCTACGTGGTGAACCGAAACATCAACTTCACCAACATTTGCTACACGGGCTGCCGGTTCTGTGCATTCGCGCAGCGCAAGGGCGACGCCGACGCGTTCACGCTGTCGGCAGAGCAGGTCGCCGACCGTGCGTGGGAAGCGCACGTCGCCGGCGCGACCGAGGTGTGCATGCAGGGCGGTATCGATCCGGAACTTCCCGTCACCGGTTACGCCGACCTGGTCCGGGCCGTCAAGAAGCGCGTGCCGTCGATGCACGTCCACGCGTTCTCGCCGATGGAGATCGTCAACGGTGCATCGCGCAGCGGTGAAAGCATCAGGGATTGGCTGACCGCTCTGCGTGAGGCGGGCCTGGACACCATTCCCGGTACGGCAGCGGAGATCCTCGACGACGAGGTGCGCTGGATCCTCACCAAGGGCAAACTACCGACGGCGGAGTGGATCGAAGTGGTCACCACGGCCCACGAGGTGGGACTGCGGTCGAGTTCGACGATGATGTACGGGCATGTCGATCAGCCGCACCACTGGGTCGGGCACCTGAACGTTCTTCGCGGAATCCAGGACCGTACAGGAGGATTCACGGAGTTCGTGCTGCTGCCGTTCGTTCACCAGAGCGCGCCGCTGTACCTGGCGGGCGCTTCACGGCCAGGGCCGACCAACCGGGACAACCGCGCTGCGCATGCACTGGCACGCATCATGCTGCACGGTCGTATCCCCAACATCCAGACCAGCTGGGTCAAGCTCGGGATCACCGGAACGCAGATGATGCTCAACGGCGGAGCCAACGACCTCGGCGGAACGCTGATGGAGGAGACGATCTCGCGGATGGCAGGCTCCGAACACGGCTCCGAGAAGACCGTCGCAGAACTGCGCGCCATCGCCGAGGGAATCGGACGCCCGGCGCGCGAACGAACCACCACACATGCACGACGCGAAGGAGCGATTGCCTGATGGCCGATGTTCTGGGGGACCGCAAGGTCGTCGAGGTTCTCGATCGAGCGGTGTGGGGGATCAACCCGGTTCTCGATCTCGCCTACAGCGATCCGCTCGGTATCAAGCGTCGGACCTTCGAGCCGACCGATCCCGAGCGAAATGCCGCAGCGATGGTGTTGGACGCGGCGGCCTGGGTCCTCGACGTCGTCAAGTTCCCCGGGACGGCGGCGTGGTCGGTGATGACCGACGAGCAGCGCTCGAAGTGGTGGACGACCCGGTTGGGTGCACTCAACACCGTCGCCGTCGCGTTCCCCGGCATCTTCGGCGTCCTCCTCAATCGGCTGCCGATCCAGGACCTCTTGGCATTCGCGAATCAGGCCGTTGTGCTCGTTGCGGTTGCCCGTGAACACGGAGTGACGGAGCGGGATCAGCAGGTGGACCTCCTGGCGTCGGTGCTGTGCCGGCGTGAGACCAAGTCCCGAGATCTGCTCGCCGGTGAGGATTTCGCCGAAAAGTCGGTCAGCGGTGCCGACGAGACCTGGCGCCCGTTCGCGCTCATCGGCACCTTGTGGCGCACGTCCAAGACTTTTCGTGCCATCACGGACGAGCTGCACAAGCGGCCGTCGCGGACAAAACCGTACGAGATTTTCGGCAAGATTCCGGTGGTCGGCGTCGTGGCGGATTATCTCGGTGAGCGCGGCGCTTTGGTCCGCGCGGCTGCCGCGGGGGAGAAGTGGATCGCGATTCGGTCGAGGAACATCACCGCAGTAGGCTGAAATGTGTTACCCCCGCCTGCTCAGAGTCGGTTGGCAGGGGGATAATAGGCTGTTCCCGCGGTACGTGAGAGTCGTATCGGATTTTCGGCCCCTTGCAACTGCGTGTTGCGGCGGCGATGCACGACAGGAAGGCAGGGAGATCGGCAGTGACCTACACGATTGCTGAACCGTGTGTAGATGTGATGGACAAGGCGTGCATCGAAGAATGCCCTGTCGACTGCATCTACGAGGGTGGACGCATGCTTTACATCCACCCCGACGAGTGTGTCGACTGCGGCGCGTGTGAGCCTGTCTGTCCCGTCGAAGCCATCTTCTACGAAGACGACGTCCCGGACCAGTGGAACGCGTACATCAGCACCAACGTCGATTTCTTCGACGATCTCGGTTCGCCGGGTGGAGCGGCCAAGCTCGGCAAGGTCGACTACGACACGCCGTTCATCAAGGCGCTGCCTCCCATGGGTGAGGAATAGAGATCTTGTCTCGTACTCCGGTGGCCGCTGGGCTTCCTGATTTTCCGTGGGATTCGCTCGCCGACGTCACGGCGAAGGCGCACTCTCATCCCGACGGCATCGTGAACCTGTCCGTGGGAACGCCGGTTGATCCCGTTGATCCGGTGATCCAGGAGGCTTTGTCTTCTGTTGCCGAGATACCCGGATATCCGACGACGCACGGCACGCTCGCACTTCGCGAGGCCGTAGCGGAGTCACTCGATCGCCGTTACAACATTCCCGACGTCGATCCGGCAGCGGTCCTGCCGGCCATCGGTACCAAGGAAATGATCGCGTGGCTGCCGACATTGCTCGGTCTCGGAGCCGACGATCTGGTGGTCATTCCGGAGTTGGCATACCCGACGTACGAGGTTGCGGCGAAGCTGGCAGGCGCTCGCGTCCTGCGCGCCGACGGCTTGAACAAGCTCGGTCCCGAGTCGGCGGCGATGATCTTCGTGAACTCGCCGTCGAACCCCACCGGCAAAGTGCTCGGCCTCGAGCACTTGCAGAAGGTGGTGGCCTGGGCGCGCGAGCGCGGCGCGATCGTCGTCTCCGACGAGTGCTACCTCGGATTGACGTGGGAAGCCGATGCACTCTCCATTCTCGATCCCCGTGTCAACGACGGCGATCTGACCGGTTTGCTTGCGGTCCACTCGCTTTCGAAGACGTCCAATCTCGCGAGCTATCGCGCGGGGTTCGTCACCGGTGATCCGGCTTTGGTGTCGGAACTGCTCGAGGTGCGTAAGCACGCGGGCATGATCCTGCCGCTGCCGATCCAGGCGGCGATGACCGCAGCTTTGGGCGACGACCAACACGAGAACATCCAGCGCGAGCGGTACCGCGAGCGTCGCAGCGTGTTGATCGAAGCTGTTCGAGGCGCCGGATTCACCGTCGACAATTCCGAGGCGGGTCTGTACCTCTGGGCGACGCGCGGCGAGGAATGTCGAGCGACGGTCAGTTGGTTCGCCGATCGTGGGATCCTCGTTGCCCCCGGTGAGTTCTACGGACCGAGCGGGAGCAAGCACGTGCGGATCGCGCTCACTGCAACAGACGAACGAATCGCCGCGGCAGCAAAGCGCCTCTCCGCCTGAACCGTGTGCTTTCCCAGGTGTCAGGTTCCCTGATGTCGGTATCGGTCCGATGTAAGGTCGCGCTGTGACCACCTCAGGGACCGGCGGCTTGGACGCGGTACTGATTTTTGCTGTCGTTGTCGCCTCGGTTGCACTGATGCTCGTGTGGTTGAAAAGTCGTCGAGTTTTCGGAGAGTTCCCACTCTCGGCAGCTCTCCTCTGGCTGATGGTTGCAGTGCCGTCCATCCTGCAGGCGCTGATACCAGGACTACTCGAGATGTTTCGTCGTGATCCCGCATTGATTCGCGACGGTCAATGGTGGCGCATTCTGACCTCCGTGCTCGTCCAGGACGGAGGGGTCGCAGGAACCGTCACCAATCTCGTGACGCTGGCTGTGGTTGCACCGCCTGCGTTTCGGCTCTGGGGCGCCGCACGCGGCTGGGCTCTCTTCCTGCTCGGTCAACTGTTGTTCGGTTTGCTCACCACCGCAGTCTTTCCGTCGACCGGCGCAGGAAACTCCGGTGCCACACTTGCTCTGGCAGCGGCGGCCGCGGGGATCGGTGTTCTGGTGCGCCCGCGAATGCCTGAGATTGTTCTGACGGCCGTGATTGTCGTCGGCGGCGCAACCCTGGTGACGGTCGACGACGCGCACGGATTCGCCGTTCTTTCCGGGGCGCTCTTGGGGGCGGCGCTGGTGACGCTGTTCCCTCCGCACTCGATAGATGCGCGTCGGGCAGGAGAAAGTTTGCGACCATCGGCGCTGTGAGATGCTGTCGTGGTGCTGCTGAGATCACTGAACCCCCTTGCTGTCGCCCGCGGTGACGACCTCGACGACGCCGTGACGATCGGTGACACGGTTCTCTCGCGGAGTGCCATTCTCGGTGCCGCGACCTCGGTCGCGGAACGAGTGGCGCAGGCCGATCGGGTTGCCGTATTGGCAACTCCCACAGCAAAAACGATCCTCGCCGTCGTCGGGGCATTGATTGCCGGTGTCACCGTTGTGCCGGTCCCGCCGGACTCGGGGAAGGCTGAGCGGGAGCACATTCTGCGTGACTCGGGTGCTCAGGCGTGGCTCGGTGAAACGGACGACCACTGCGACACTCTGCCGGTAGTTCCCGTCCGGTTGCACGCTCGCTCGTGGCACAGCTATCCCGAACCGGCACCGCAGTCCACAGCATTCGTCCTGTACACGTCCGGTACCACTGGCCCACCGAAGGGCGTTCTGCTCAGTCGCTCGGCCATCGCAGCCGGGATCGACGCGCTCGCCGAGGCCTGGGACTGGACGTGGCGAGACACGCTCGTGCACGGGCTTCCGCTCTTCCACGTGCACGGACTGATCCTCGGAATCCTCGGCCCCCTCCGGATCGGCAGCCGGGTGATCCACACCGTCAAGCCGACGCCGGAAAATTACGCCCGGGCGAAAGGCTCCCTCTACTTCGGTGTTCCCACCGTCTGGTCGCGTATCGCCGAAGACGAAGAAGCTGCCCGCGCGTTGTCCGGTGCCCGACTTCTGGTTTCCGGTAGTGCGCCGCTTCCTGTGCCTGTCTTCGAAAAGTTACGGGACCGAACAGGATTGACGCCCATCGAGCGTTACGGCATGAGTGAGACGATGCTGACTTTGAGCACACGTTTCGACGGCGAGCGACGCCCAGGGTGGGTCGGCGTGCCGCTGCGCGGAGTCGAGACTCGTCTTCGTGACGAGAAGGGCAACGACGTGCCACACGACGGCGAGAGTATCGGCGGTCTACAGGTACGTGGGCCGATGCTTTTCGACGGCTACTTGAACCGTCCAGACGCAACCGCCGAGTCCTGGACGGAGGACGGCTACTTCAAGACCGGTGATGTCGCCGTCATCGACGAGGGTGGGTTCCACCGAATCGTCGGCCGCGAATCCATCGACTTGATCAAAACCGGTGGATTCAGAGTCGGCGCCGGCGAGATCGAGACCGCCATCCTCGGGCACCCTTCGGTGTCCGAAGTTGCGGTGATCGGTGTCCCCGACGCCGATCTGGGTCAGCGGATCATCGCCGTCGTAGTCCGTAAGCCCGGGAGCCCCGAGGTCACCGAAGCTGAATTGGTCGAGTTGGTCGGGGCTGAGTTGTCGGCGCACAAGCGTCCCCGTGAGGTTCGCTTCGCCGAGACTCTGCCGCGTAACGCGATGGGCAAGGTCCAGAAGCGCGAGCTCTTCTGAGAAGAGTGGTTTGCTGAAAAGTCGCTGTGACGCTTGAAGGTTCGTGACTTCGGTCGGACTGTCCCGGAATATGGGCTCGTCGGTTCTCCGACGATTCAGCGCTAGTTGGAATTTCTGTGTTCTTGGCTACACTACCGCCCGGTAGGGATAGCTCCAGTCGCACGCATGCCGTCGGTATGTCCTAGTGCGAGTGGCCTCGGAAGGGCAGATTTCATGGCGGGCGGACGGCATTCGAGTCCTGACAGCGGGCGATCGATCGGGTTCTACGCAGTGGGTGGGTTGGTTGCCGTCGCGGTAGTCGCTACCGGGGTGGTGGTCTTCAAGGCAACACAGTCCGATTCCTGCGAGAGCGTCGACGAGTACTCGCTGGCAGCAGATCCTGCGATCGCGCCTGCAGTCACGGAGATCCTCGCAGAATCGTCGCCGGAGCAGACAGGCTGTTCGCGGATCACGGTCACCTCTGCGTTGCCAGGCGACGTAGCGGGAACCCTGGGTAAGGGCGTGGACGCACCGGACATGTGGATACCGGATTCGACAGCGTGGGTCGGCAAAGCTGCACTGACGGCCAAGGGACCGGTCGCTGCCGCCGGCGGTTCGATCGCCACCTCGCCTGTCGTCCTCGCGTCCGGCGGTGGCGAGCAGTTTGCCAGTTGGCTCACGGCGCTTCAGGTTCCTGATCTCGCGCTGGGCAATCCGTTGTTCACAGGGGTTGCGTCGGCGCCCATTCTCGGAGCCCTCGCGGAGACCGGGGCCACCTCCGAATCGGTTCGAGCGGCCCTCGTACCCCATGCCCAAGCAGAGAGCGTTCGTACCGAAGATCAGCCGGTAGGGCAGAAGATGCTCACCGAATTGGTCAGCTCCGGCAAGGTCGGTGTTTCGACCGAGCAACAGGTCGTCGAGTTCACGAAAGCCGAGTCGAAGATTTCCGCGACAGTACCGGAGACGGGAACCATGATCATGGATTACCCCCTGGTGGTCAGTGCGTCGGCACCGGATCGGCACTACGCGGCAGCGAAGAAGAGTGACGCCATCGCCGACCTGTTGCACAGTGAATCTGCTCAGGAAGTGCTGACACGCAGCGGTTTCCGTACTTCCGGCGGTGGAGCTGTCGAAGGTGGAGTTGGTGACGTGACGGCCTTGACGGTCTCCGAACAGTCGGTGGCCGATCAAACGCTGGGCGCTTGGGCTCTGATGGCCAAGCCGATCCGGACACTCGTTGCGATCGACGTGTCTGCGTCGATGGACTACCCGGCAGCAGGCGGCAAGACGCGCATGCAGTTGACCACTGCTGCCGCTCTCGCCGGCAATCAGGTCTTCCCGGACAGTGTCGCTGCCGGTCTCTGGGCGTTCTCCCAAGGTATGAACGGAACCCAGGACTTTCAGGAATTGGTGCCGATCAGGCGCTACGACACCATCGTCGACGGCATGACTCAGCGAAAGTTGATGGCTGATCAGGCGAACCGTCTCACCGAACTCAAGCGTGGCGCCACCGGTTTGTATGACACGACTCTGGCCGCCTTCCGTAAGGTGCAGGAATCGTACGATCCGCGAGCGGTCAACAGCGTCATCATCTTGACCGACGGTGCCAACGAAGATCCCGACAGCATCAGCCGTGAACAGCTGCTCGATGTTCTCGCACGCGAGCAGGATCCGGCGCGTCCGGTCATCATCGTCACCATCGGCATCACCGATGACGCCGATGCGGCGGCACTCGCCGATATCTCCCGCGTGACGGGCGGTTCGACGTACATCGCTCGAGACCCCTCGGAGATTTCCGAGGTGTTTGTGAACGCACTGGCTCACCGAGGATCGTGAGCCACGCCGAGGACCTCAGGCCGCGTCGGGACCGGCCCAGGGCGTCGGAAGTGGCGGAGCCTCAGACGAATATCGGTGCCCGGTAGGCGTCGTCGTGGTGAAGGTGTGCCGGGTACCTGGTACAGGTTCGGCAGACCAGTCCGAGCCCTGTTTCGCGTAGTTGCATGCCGCGCACAGCCCGGCACCGTTGGCTGCGCTGGTGAGGCCACCCCTGGAGTGATCGCGGATGTGGTCGCGGTGGCGAACCGGCGCGTCGCACCACGGAGTGCGGCAGCTTCGATCACGAAGTTCGATCAATCGTGCCAACCCCTTCGGGAAGGTTCTCGCGGTGGATTCCATTGCGGTCAGTGCGCCCGTATCGGGGCGTGCGTAGAGCTTTCGAACCGTAGTCATGGTTTCGGAGTCCTCGCCGGACAAGGTGATCCATTCACGTGCGATGGCTGCTGGAACAGGTCCGTACCCGTGGACGTGGGCAGGGTCGGAACCGTCGCCGAGTAGCGACTGGTCGGAGACAATCAGATTCACCGTGACGGGTGTCGGTGTGGCGCGGCCGATTCCGGTGACTCGCTCCACCAGGAGATCAGCCATGATCTGAGCTCGCGTGCGATCGTCCCCGCCGGCAAGTACGGAATCTGCATCGCGGCCGAGCGTGGCATATACGACGGTACCCGCGGCAGCGGGAAGTAGGACATTGAGCCAGCACATCGTGTCGGGCGCAGGCCGAGACGTCACACGTCTGTCTCGTACGGCTTTGCGTGCTCGTCTGGCAACACTGTCGGCGTCTATTTCCGCAGTGCGTGCGCGGATTCTTTCTGTCAGTTGGTGGGTGCCACATCCGTCCAAGATTGCAGCGTCGCAGCAGAACTCGCGATCCAATGCAGCGCGATCCTGGACTGTGAGACACGCAGTTTCACGCATGAGAATTGTCGCTTGATGCTCACTGATGGAGCCACGGACGAGTAGTCGAAGTGTGTGCGGCATCTCGTCGTTCAGTGCGCGGGCCAGGTTGAGATGCTGAGTTCCGAACCATGCCGACTCTCGCCGTGCGAGGGCAATCTGCGCGTTGATTCCACGGCCCTGGTACGAGCGCGGAACTCCCCGTTCGCCGCGGTCCTTGCGGGTTACCGTGTCGAGATCGGCAGCCAGCAATGCCTGGGCCCCAGCGCAACTGGCCTTCAGCTCTTCCAGTGCGCGTAGTAGATCCACGCGAGCTGCGTTGTCGATGGAACGATCCATGCTGACGAGTGACGCTCGGAATTGTCCGATCGTCTCTTCGGATATCGTCTGTTTGGATATCGCCTGTTCAGATACTTTCGTCGTCACTTTTACCCCCCGGTAGTGTCGAACATACATTCGATACTAGCGCCGACAGTGAACGCACGCAACGGCTTTCTCTGTTGGCGTCCGAAAGTTCCGACAGTTCGGTTTTCATGGTTGACTGGTCCTCATGATCGAGTTGAGGGGATTGACCAAGGTTTACGGACCGACGAAAGCGGTGGACGATTTGTCGTTCGCGGTCAAGCCGGGCATCGTGACGGGCTTTCTGGGCCCGAACGGTGCGGGTAAGTCGACAACGATGCGGATGATTCTGGGTTTGGATCAGCCGACGTCGGGTGCGGCGTTGATCGAGGGCAAGCCGTACCGGGAGTTGAAGACGCCGTTGCGGACGGTGGGCGCGTTGTTGGATGCGAAGTGGGTGCATCCCAATCGCAGTGCGCGGGCGCATCTGCAGTGGATGGCTGCTTCGAACGGGATCCCGAAGTCCCGCGTCGACGAGGTGCTCGGGTTGGTCGGGTTGTCCGAGGTGGCGGGCAAGAAGGCCGGCGGGTTCTCGTTGGGTATGTCGCAGCGTCTCGGGTTGGCGGGTGCGTTGTTGGGTGATCCGAAGGTGTTGTTGTTCGACGAGCCGGTCAACGGTCTCGATCCGGAGGGCATCGTCTGGATTCGTAAGTTCATGCAGCGGTTGGCGGCCGAGGGTCGCACGGTGCTGGTGTCGAGTCACCTTCTCTCGGAGATGGCGTTGACGGCGGAGCAGTTGGTGGTGATCGGCCGGGGTCGGTTGATTTCGGATTCGACGGTGGCGGAGTTCGTGGATCGTTCGTCGGAGTCGACGGTGCGCGTGCGTAGTCCTCAGCTCGATGCGTTGCGCAGTGTGTTGCTCTCGCAGGGGTTGACGGTGCGTGAGGACGGTTCCGGTGTTGCGCCGGCGTTGGTGGTCGTGGATTCGACGACTGATGTGATCGGTGGTTTGGCTGGTTCGCAGGGAATCGTGTTGTACGAGTTGGCGTCCCAGCAGGGGTCGCTCGAGGATGCGTTCATGAAGTTGACCGGAGACGATGTCCAGTACCACGCATCCGGTATCGAAGCAGTCCCCGAAACTCAGAACGCATACACACAGAAGGCTATGGGAGGTGCACTGTAATGGCTGTTCTCAGTGCTGAACGTATCAAGATCACCACGACCAAATCACCGTTGTGGTGCACGATCATCATCATCGTGCTCGGGTTGGGACTCGCTACGGTTTTCGGACTGAGCGCCAAGTCGTCGCTCAGCAGCCCCAATGGTGCAATGATGCCGACAGTGTCGGGGGCGCTCAGTGGAGTGACCGGCTTCGGTGTGTTGGTTCTGATGATCATGGCGGCTCTCGCGATCACCAGCGAATATCGCTTCGGGACCATCCGCACCACCTTCCAGGCAGTTCCGAACCGCGCTTCGGTGCTCATCGCCAAAGCGGGCCTCATCGGTGGTTTCGGAGCGGTACTGACTCTCGTATTGTCTTTCGGCGCTTTCGCTCTCACGAAGGCCACATCAGGTGACGCCGGAAGATTCCTGACTCTGTCTGGCGACGATAACTGGCGGGTCGTCTACGGAACACCGATCTACGCGTTCTTCTGCGTAGTTCTAGCCGTAGGAGTGGGTGCGTTGCTCCGGCAGTCTGCGGGTGCTATCGCATTACTGCTGTTGTGGCCCTTGCTGATCGAGAATCTGTTCAACCTGTTCGGAAGTATCGGCGAGAAGATCATGCCGTTCCTGCCGTTCATGAACGCCAACAACTTTCTCGGTTCCGGCGGTAGCGTCGACTTCCACTGGGGACCCTGGGGCAGCCTGGTCTACTTCGCCCTCTTCGTGCTCGTCGTATTCGGCCTCAGCATCGTCGTCGTGAACAGGCGGGATGCATAGGCGAACGGATCAGGCGGGCTGATTCTGCTTACGCCAACGGGCGTTCAGGAAACCCAATGCCGCGATCACGAGGAACAACACGGTGGTCGAGATCAACTGTGCACGGGCATCGGCGTCGAAGAGCATGAGGACGACGAAGACGCCAAGCATCGCGAGAGTCGCGTAGCTCAGATACGGGAACAGCCACATACGAACTGTCAGCTTGCCCGACGCTTCGAGTTGTTTACGCAGTCGCAGATGCGAGACGACGATGAAGATCCAGATGACGAGCAGCGCGGCGCCGACTGCGTTGAGCAGGATGCCGAGCAGGTCGTCGGGGAGCAGCCAGTTGAGCAGGACGCTGACGAAGCCGAAGAACACCGACAGCAGAACGGCATTGGTCGGAACTCCGGTGCTCGACAGTTTCGCCATGAAAGCGGGTCCGTCGCCGCGGCGCGAAAGTGAGAACGCCATCCGAGAGGTGCCGTAGATGTTGGCGTTGAACGCGGACAGCAAAGCCACTACGACGACCAGTTCCATGAACCCGGCAACGCCCGGAATGTTCGCCTTGTTCAAGACGGCCACAAACGGGCCGCTCTCGAGTTCGGGGTCGTTCCAGGGCAGCACCAGAACCATGATGGAGATGGCACCGATGTAGAAGACGCTGATGCGCCACACCACGGAGCGGACAGCGACGGCGATGGAGCGTTCCGGATTCTCGGATTCGGCTGCGGCGATGGTGACGATCTCGATCCCACCGAAGGCGAACGCCACGACGAGCAGTCCTGCGGCAATGCCGGACAACCCATTGGGCATGAAGCCGCCCTGCCCGAACAGATTGCTCGTACCGACCGGATCGGTATCGGGGAGGATGCCGAACACCAGCAGGACACCGATGACGAGGAAGGCGATGATGACGGTGACTTTGATTGCGGCGAACCAGAACTCGAACTCACCGAAGTTGCTGACCTTGGCCAGGTTCACCACGGCGAAGAACACCACGAATACCAGGGCGACAACCCATTGCGGGATCGACGGCACCCAGTCGTTCACGATCGCCGAGGCTCCGGTGATCTCGGCACCCAGCACCATGATCAGCATGAACCAGTAGAGCCAGCCCATCACGAAGCCGGCCCACTCGCCGATCCCCAGGCGCGCGTAGTGAGAGAAGGAACCGCTCGCCGGGATCGCAGCTCCCATCTCACCGAGCATGCGCATCACGAACACCACGACGGCGCCCGCAAGGATGTAGGAGATCAGGACGGCCGGGCCGGCCTTGGCGATACCGACGCCGGTTCCGAGGAACAGGCCGGCGCCGATGGCCGAGCCCAGGCCCATCATCGTCAGATGGCGGACCTTGAGACCGTGGCCGAGAGCAGTGGTTGTTCCGTCCGAGACGTCGGTGTCAGTCATCAGTCGTTGGCGTGCAAAGCAGCGTTCAGTTCGACGCCGGTGCCCTTCCACGGCACGACCTCGACGGCACCCGAGACCGAGTTACGACGGAAGAGAAGGTTCGACTTGCCGCTGAGTTCCTTGGCCTTGACGACGGTGCCGTCCGGGCCGGTGACCTTGGTGCCCGCGGTGACATAGAGGCCCGCTTCGAGGACACAGTCGTCGCCGAGCGAAATGCCGAGGCCGGCGTTTGCGCCGAGGAGGCAGCGCTTGCCGAGGGAGATGGTTTCCTTGCCGCCGCCGGAGAGGGTGCCCATGATGGAGGCGCCGCCGCCAACATCGGATCCGTCGTCGACGACGACGCCCGCGGAGATGCGGCCTTCGACCATGGAGTTACCGAGGGTGCCGGCGTTGAAGTTGACGAAGCCTTCGTGCATGACGGTCGTTCCGCTGGCGAGGTGCGCACCGAGTCGGACACGGTCCGCGTCACCGATACGCACTCCGGACGGCACGACGTAGTCGACCATGCGGGGGAACTTGTCGACGCTGAACACGGTCACGACGCCGCGGATGCGCAGACGTGAGCGAACTTGCTCGAAGCCTTCGACGGCGCACGGGCCGAAGTTGGTCCACACGACGTTGCTGAGCAGGCCGAACTGGCCGTCGAGGTTGACGCCGTGGGGTGCGACGAGACGGTGCGAGAGGAGGTGGAGGCGCAGGTAGACGTCGTGTGCGTCGACCGGTGCCTTGGAGAGATCGGCGATGGTGGTGCGGACGACGACCTGCGAGACCTCGCGAGCGTCGTCAGTGCCTGCCAGCAGTGCAAGATCGGAAGGAATGTCTGTTCCCTCGACGTTCTCGGTACCGGTCTTGTCGAATGTTCCCAGCTCCGGTGCCGGGAACCAGGTGTCGAGGACGGTTCCGTCCGCGGTCACGTTGGCGATACCTACTGCTGTTGCTCCCTGTGCGCTCACGGGACTAGAGATTACTGGGTGGTGGGTGCACCGGCCTAGGCTGGTGCGTGTGAGCATCCTCGATCTTGCTTCGGACCCCATCGACTTGACGGCCGCCCTGGTCGACGTCCCCAGCGTCTCGCACGACGAATCCGTCATCGCGCAGGCCGTCGAGGATGCGCTGCGCGAGCAGACTTCGGGCTTCGAGATCATCCGCAACGGCAACGCCGTGTTGGCGCGGACCTCGCGTGGTTTGCCCAGTCGCGTCATGCTCGCCGGACATCTGGATACGGTGCCCATCGCGGACAATGTTCCTTCGCGGCGTGACGGCGACATCCTGCACGGCTGCGGGACCGTGGACATGAAGTCGGGCGATGCGGTCTTTCTGCACCTGGCGGCCACCATCGAGAACCTGGCCCACGATCTGACCCTGGTTTTCTACGACTGCGAAGAGATCGCCGCGACGTACAACGGCCTGGGACGAATCGAACGCGAGATCCCGGAATGGCTCGCGGCCGACGTCGCAATTCTCGGTGAGCCGACGGCCGGTTTCATCGAGGCCGGGTGCCAGGGCACGATGCGGGTTCGGTTGACGGCTTCGGGAACTCGCGCACATTCGGCCAGGTCCTGGCTGGGGGACAACGCCATTCACAAGTTCGGCGGTGCGTTGGAGCGGTTGTCGAGTTACCAGCCGCGCTCGGTCGACATCGACGGTTGCGGCTACCGCGAAGGTTTGTCGGCGGTGCGGATTTCTGGCGGGGTCGCCGGAAACGTCGTCCCGGACGAAGCCGAGATGGACGTCAACTTCCGATTCGCGCCCGATCGCAGCGAGGCGCAAGCCGAGTCGCACGTGCGCGAAGTGTTCGACGGCCTGGGCCTCGGATTCGAGGTCACCGACTCCTCGCCCGGCGCGCTGCCTGGCTTGGCGAACCCGTCCGCTGCCGCCCTGATCGAGGCGGCCGGTGGTCAGTTCCGTGCGAAGTACGGGTGGACCGACGTGTCCAGGTTCTCGGCGCTCGGCATTCCTGCCGTGAACTACGGACCGGGTGATCCGAACCTCGCACACAAGCGCGACGAGCACGTTCCGGTGCAGCAGATCACCGACGTCGCGGCCGTGCTGAGGAAGTATCTGTCGGCCTGACCGTTAGCCTTGCCGCATGGCACCAGAGAAGAATTCGGCTTCGAAGAAGCAGAGCTCGTCGATCAAGCACCGCGGGCCCGTTCAGCTTCGACGCAAGCGCAAGGACGAGAAGACCACGACCGATCAGCGCTTGCTCGACAAGCGCGGACCCACGGACTGGGTACACACCGATCCGTGGCGTGTGCTGCGTATCCAGAGCGAATTCATCGAAGGTTTCGGCGCACTCGCCGAGGTCCCGCGTGCGGTGACAGTGTTCGGTTCGGCACGCACCACGGTCGATCATCCCGAGTACCAATCCGGCCGTGAGCTGGGAACGGCGTTGGCCGAAGCCGGATACGCCGTCATCACCGGCGGTGGACCGGGAGTCATGGAAGCTGCCAACCGCGGTTGCAGCGAGGCCGGCGGATACTCGATCGGTCTGGGCATCGAGCTGCCGTTCGAGCAGGGTCTCAACGAGTGGGTGGATCTCGGAATCAACTTCCGGTACTTCTTCGCACGCAAGACGATGTTCGTGAAGTACTCCCAGGCATTCATCTGCCTGCCGGGTGGCTTCGGAACACTCGACGAGCTGTTCGAGGCACTGACCCTGGTGCAGACCCACAAGGTCACGCGCTTCCCGATCGTCCTGTTCGGTACCGAGTACTGGTCCGGACTCGTCGACTGGATTCGCGGCACCCTCGAGCGTGACGGCAAGATTTCCGAGGGCGACGTGAACTTGCTGCACGTCACCGACAGTGTGGAAGAAGCAGTACGAATCGTCCTCAACGCCGACAAGGGCGTCGACGAGGCCGCAGATCTGGGGAAAGAAGAAGAATGGTGACCGATTCCGACAAGAAGTACTCGATCTGCGTCTACTGCGCGTCGGGTCCGGTGGACGAATCGTTCCTGGCATTGGCGTCAGAAGTGGGAACCGCGATCGGTCGACGCGGATGGCAGTTGGTCTCGGGCGGTGGCAACGTCTCGATGATGGGCGCTGTCGCCGAGTCGGCCCGCGCGGCGGGCGCCTGGACCGTCGGCGTCATTCCGAAGGCCCTGGTGCACAAGGAAGTAGCCGACGTCGATGCCGACGAGCTGATCGTCACGGACACCATGCGCGAGCGCAAGAAGCTGATGGAAGATCACGCCGACGCGTTCATCACGCTGCCGGGCGGAATCGGGACGCTGGAAGAGCTGTTCGAGACGTGGACCGCCGGCTACCTCGGAATGCACGAGAAACCAGTGGTGATGCTCGATCCCGTCGGGCACTTCACCGGCCTGCTCGAGTGGTTGAACAAGCTCGACGGGACCGGCTTCGTCGGGCGTCAGGCTTTGGACACTCTGTTGGTGCGGACGGACGTCGAGGCTGCGCTCGACGCGTGCGTCAGATCCTGATCAGACGCCTGCGTGAAACCCTGACCTGGAGCATGGCGGGCTTTATTACCGTGCAGTAAGGTGGCCGCAGACTGGGCGGCCGAATGGGCGCCGGATACGTGTTAGGGGAGCCATGAGTTCGGAAGCCCGTTCGACCGTCGGCCTGCTTGATCTGGCGGCAAAACTGCCGTCGATGATCACCGAGGTGCCGATCCTGGCGCGGGGGGCCGCCGGGCTCACCCGCAAGCCTTCGGCCAAGGAATCGATCGGGTTGATCTTCCAGAAGGCCGCGCACGCGCACCCGTCGCGCCCGTTCATCCGGTTCGAGGGCCACGCGACCAGTTACGCGGAGGCCAACGAACTGGTGAACCGCTACGCCGACGTCCTCCGCGGACGAGGAGTCGACCGCGGAGACGTCGTCGGAGTGCTGGCAAAGAACACCCCCGAAGCCCTGCTGATCGCGTTGGCCGCCGTCAAACTCGGCGCGGCAGCGGGCATGCTGAACTACAACCAGCGCGACGACGTTCTGGCACACAGCCTTACGCTGCTCGACGCGCGCGTCCTGGTGGTCGCCGACGAGTGCGAAGAGGCCCTCGAATCCTTGCCGGCGGGGTTTACCGGACCGAAGCAGCTTCTCGTCAGTGAACTCGCGGATCTGGCGAAGACGGCTGATGCCGCCAATCCGGCGGTCACCGCCGAGGTGCTTGCGAAGGAGAAGGCGTTCTACATCTTCACCTCGGGTACCACGGGAATGCCCAAGGCCAGCTTGATGACTCACTTCCGTTGGCTGAAGTCGATGTCGGGCCTCGGGTTGATGGGTGTGCGCTTGCGCGGCTCGGACACTCTGTACTGCTGCCTGCCGCTCTACCACAACAACGCGTTGACGGTCTCGCTGTCCTCGGTGCTCGCGTCCGGCGCGACAATCGCGATCGGTCGTCAGTTCTCCGCCTCGCGGTTCTGGGACGACATCGCACTCAACAAGGCGACCGCGTTCACCTACATCGGCGAACTGTGCCGCTATCTGCTCAACCAGCCGGTCAAACCGACCGACAGCGACAATGCGGTTCGGCTGATGGTGGGTAACGGTCTGCGCCCGGAGATCTGGGCCGAATTCACCCAGCGCTTCGGCATTCCCCGCGTCGCCGAGTTCTACGGTGCCAGCGAATGCAACATCGCGTTCGTCAACGCACTCAACGTCGACAAGACGGCCGGCATCTGTCCGTTGCCGCACGCCGTCGTGGAGTTCGACGAGGACACCGGAAAAGCGTTGCGTGGAGCCGACGGTCGCCTTCGCAAGGTGTCCACGGGTCAGGTCGGGCTCCTGCTGTCGAAGGTCACCGACCGAGCGCCTTTCGACGGTTACACCGACGAAGCCGCGAGCAACAGCAAGCTGGTGCGCGGCGGATTCAAGGACGACGACACCTGGTTCGATACCGGAGACCTGGTGCGCAAGCAGGGATGGGGCCACGTCGCCTTCGTCGACCGCCTCGGCGACACCTTCCGTTGGAAGGGAGAGAACGTTGCCACCACGGAGGTCGAGGGCGCACTGAGTTCGCACCCAGCCGTCGAGGAAGCGGTTGTCTACGGCGTCGAGATTCCGGGCACCGACGGTCGTGCGGGCATGGCGGCGGTGAAGCTACGGGACGGTCAGAGTTTCGAGGGCAGTGAAGTCGCGGCTCACCTCTACGGCAAGCTCCCCAACTACGCGGTCCCGCTGTTCATCCGCATCGTCGACTCACTCGAACACACCAGCACTTTCAAGTCGCGCAAGGTGGAATTGCGCAACGAGGGTTACGACGTCGGCGCCGACACTCTGCACGTTCTCGAAGGCCGCGAGGGTGGTTACGTGGACTCGTACGACGAATACGTCGGAAAGGTCGCGGCGGGCTCGGTACCCAAGGGCTAGACCGAGTTCCGTCATGCCAGTATGAGTGGCATGTCTTCACTCTCCGGTTCGACCGCGCAGCCAGGTCCGGCGCCCACCCTGTGTGGGCGTCCGGTCGCGGTCGACCGTGCATTGGTGATGGCGATCGTCAACCGCACTCCCGATTCCTTCTACGACCAGGGCGCGACGTTCTCGGATTCGGCAGCGATGGCTGCCGTCGACAGGGCCGTCGACGAGGGCGCCGATCTGGTGGACATCGGGGGAGTGAAAGCCGGGCCCGGTGACCTCGTCGACGCCGACGAAGAGGTCAGGCGGGTGGTTCCGTTCGTCGCCGCGATCAGAGCCAAGTACCCCGAGCTGATCATCAGCGTCGACACCTGGCGGAGCGGCGTCGCGCGGTTGGCACGCGGCGAAGGCGCCGACCTGATCAACGACACGTGGGCGGGTGCGGATCCCGACCTCGTTGTGGTTGCCGCCGAGACTGGTGCCGGCATCGTCTGCTCGCACACGGGTGGCGCGGTTCCGCGCACCCGCCCGCACCGTGTCCGCTACGACGACGTCGTCGCAGATGTGGTCACCGAGGTTGTGTCGGCGGCAGAACGCGCCCTGGCACTCGGAGTGCCGCGTGACGCGATTCTGATCGATCCCACTCACGATTTCGGCAAGAACACCTTCCACGGGCTCGAGTTGTTGCGGAAAGTGGACGTTCTTGTAAACACCGGGTGGCCAGTGCTGATGGCGCTGAGTAATAAGGACTTCATCGGGGAGACTCTTGGTGTGGAGCTTTCCGAGAGGTTGGAGGGAACATTGGCAGCGACAGCAATGGCCGCGGCTGGCGGCGCCCGGGTGTTCCGTGTTCACGAGGTGGCGTCCACCCGTCGAGTAGTCGACATGGTGGCCGCGATCCAAGGACGACGTGCCCCGGTACGTACGGTTCGAGGTCTGGCATGAGCATCACCGGTGCGGGCCCGACCCGCGTATGGGCAGAAGCCAACAGTTGGGACCATCCGAGTTGGACGGTCGCCGAACTCGAACGGGCGAAGGGTGGCCGAACCGTCTCGGTGGTGTTGCCCGCGCTCAACGAAGAGGACACCGTTGCTGCGGTGGTCGACACCATTCACCCGTTGCTCGGTGGTTTGGTCGACGAGTTGATCGTTCTCGATTCCGGTTCGACCGACCGTACCGCCGAGCGTGCTCGCGCGGCGGGGGCGACGGTGATCAGTCGTGAGAGCGCAGTCCCGTCCATCCCGCCGACCGCGGGCAAGGGTGAGGTGCTGTGGCGTTCGGTCGCCGCAACGACCGGCGATCTGATCGCATTCGTCGACTCCGATCTCATCAATCCCGATCCGGCGTTCGTGCCCAAACTGCTGGGGCCGCTGCTCACGGTGGACGGCATCCATCTGGTGAAGGGCTACTACCGCCGTCCGCTGCGCGTGAGCGGCACGGAGGACGCCAACGGCGGCGGACGAGTCACGGAATTGGTTGCGCGGCCCATGTTGGCTGCGCTGCGGCCCGAACTCACGTCGGTACTGCAACCATTGGGCGGTGAATACGCGGGCACCCGTGAGCTGCTGTCGGCTGTTCCGTTTGCGCCCGGCTACGGCGTCGAGATCGGCCTTCTGCTCGACACGTACGACACGTTGGGGCTGGCGGCGATCGGTCAGGTCAATCTCGGTGTGCGCAAGCATCGCAACCGGCCGCTCGCCGACCTCGGCGTGATGAGCCGGCAGATCATCGGAACGATGCTCCGGCGGTGCGGGATCGAGGATTCGGGTGCCGGGTTGACCCAATTCCTGGTCGACGGCGATTCTTTCGTGCCCGAGACCACTGAGGTTTCGCTACTCGATCGACCCCCGATGAATTCGATAGTGCGCACCGCGGGGGTCTGACCGCTCACACTCGGGTATGGGAGTATCGGTTCATGATGACGATCCTCCTGTACCTGATTGTCATGGCACTGGTCGGCGCGATGATCTTCCTCGCCGCCAGCGCTGTGTTCGGGCGCTCGGAAGAGCTGCCGCCGCTGCCTCCTGGCACGACGGCGACCGTACTCCCGGCAGAGGACGTCACCGGGGCGGACGTCGACGCTCTTCGTTTTCAGCAGGTGTTGCGTGGATACAAGGCGAGTGAAGTGGATTGGGCCCTGCATCGCCTCGGGTTGGAAATCGATTCTCTGCGTGCGCAACTGGGCCGTGACGAGAAGTCCGAGGTTCTGGTGAAGGCGGATGCTCCGGCCAAGGCCGAAGCAACGCAGGAGGCGCCTGAGACCGAATCCGAAGCGAAGGATTCCCAGGGCTGATGGCAGACGGACTGGTTCGGTGCGGCTGGGTGGTCGAGACGCCCGGTGACTCGCTGTACCGCGACTATCACGACGAGGAGTGGGGGCGTCCGCTACACGGGCGCGACGAACTGTTCGAGCGGCTCGCCCTCGAAGCATTCCAATCGGGGCTTTCTTGGATCACGATTCTGCGCAAACGCGAGGCGTTCCGCGAAGCCTTCGACGGGTTCGATCCGGACAAGGTCGCAGCGTACGGAGTTGCGGATGTGGAGAGATTGCTCTCCGATGCCGCGATCGTCCGCAATCGCGCGAAGATCGAGGCGACGATTTCCAACGCCCGAGTGCTCGTGAATTCACCCGATCTGGACCTCGATTCGTTACTCTGGTCGTTCTCGCCGCCTCGACGCACCAGACGACTGACATCAATTGCAGAGGTTCCGGCGGTCACTCCCGAGTCGACTGCCATGGCTAAGGAACTCAAGCGACGCGGGTTCAAGTTTGTGGGTCCTACCACGGCTTATGCGCTCATGCAGGCTACCGGAATGGTCGACGATCACGTGGCTGATTGCTGGGTTCCGGCGCAGGTGTGACGGTCGACTGAACACCCCTAAATGTGACTCAGATTCCCGGTTCCTGCATCCATAGGGAACAATGGAGGGTACGAGCCTCGCTGATTGTTGGCGGGGCGCACCGTTAGTCGAGGCGCAGAGCAATGCAGCGCAGATCTGGAGGGAGCAGAGGATGGCGGCCATGAAGCCCCGGACCGGGGACGGTCCCCTCGAAGCAACCAAAGAGGGACGAGGAATCGTCATGCGGGTTCCACTCGAGGGTGGCGGACGCCTCGTCGTCGAGCTGACCCCGGATGAAGCTGCAGCGCTCGGTGTGGAACTCACGAACGTCACCAGCTAGTCGGGTCCAGGTTGTAGCAGTACGAACAACAGCACGTGATTGCACGCAGGCTCCGTATCCGTTTCGGTACGGGGCCTGAAGTGTGCGCACCGCCGGTAGCCGAAAGGACGGATCAATGCTTGCCGCCGTGGTCGATCTACTGTCCTGCCCGCAGTGCGCTGCTGAGTTGGAATTGGTGGACGGCGCCGCCGAGTGCGATCGCGGACATCGATTCGACGTGGCTCGCCAGGGTTACGTGAGCCTGATCAGTGGCGGTGCCACGAAGTTCACCGGCGACAGTGCCGAGATGATCGCCGCGCGTGCACGACTTCTCGGCGCCGGCCACTTCGGCCCGCTGATGGATGCCGTTTCCCGGGCCTGCGCGACGACGGCAGGGGCGGATCCTGCGCGGATCGTCGAAATCGGTGCAGGCACAGGACAATACCTCGCACACGTCGTGGATTCGCTGCCTGATTCTCGGGCAATAGCCTTGGACGTGTCCAAGTTCGCGGCACGGCGAGCGGCGAAGATCCACGAAAGGATCGGCTCGATCGTCGCGGACGTCTGGCAACCACTTCCGATTCGAGACGGAGTGCTCTCCCACGTGCTCTGTGTGTTCGCTCCACGCAACGGTCCGCAGTCCCATCGAGTTCTCGCCGATGACGGCGTTCTGGTGGTCCTGACGCCCACCGACAGGCATCTGCGCGAGCTGATCGACATTCTCGAGATGGTCAAGGTCGACGATCGCAAGGTGGAACGTCTCGAATCGTCGATGGCCGGCTTGTTCGAGCGCGTGAGCAGCGACGAGGTCGAGTTCACGATGTCACTCTCACACCAGGACGTCCTCGACTTGGTGGGGATGGGACCGTCGGCGAGGCACCTGATGCCCGCCGATCTGGCTGCCGCCGTGGCGAAGCTGCCGCAGCCGAGCACCGTCACCGCGTCGGCGACGGTCTCGACCTATCGCAAGATCTGACGCGGATCAGCGTCTCGTGACGGCGTCCGCGTAGACCTCGAGCGTCTGCTTGGCGATTTCGGCCCAGGAGAACTCGTCGATAGCACGGATTCTGCCCGCACGACCCATCGCGTCGGCGCCTTCTCGGTCGGCGACAACGGCATTGACGGTGGCAGCGAGTGATTCCTCGAATGCGTTCGGCTCGTAGGCGTTGTAGTGCACGAGTCGTCCGGTGACGCCGTCGGCGACCACCTCGGGGATACCGCCGACATCGGAAGCGACCACGGCGGTCTCACACGCCATGGCTTCGAGATTGACGATTCCGAGGGGCTCGTACACCGAAGGGCAGACGAATACCGTTGCTGCCGAGAGTATTTCCCTGATCTGATCGGTCGGGAGCATCTCGCGTACCCAGTAGACATTGCCCCGATGTCTGGCGAGTTCGGCCACTGCCTTCTCCGTTTCGGCGGCGATCTCCGGCGTATCGGGAGCGCCGGCGCACAGCACGAGCTGAATCTCCGGGTCGAAGTGGTGTGCTGCCGCGACGAGGTGCCCGACGCCCTTCTGCCTAGTGATCCGTCCGACAAAGGCCACGATGGGTTTTGCGGGGTCGACGCCGATCGACGCGAGTGCGGACGGCGCTCCCGGCGCAGATCCCCCGGGATGCCATACCTCGGTGTCGATTCCGTTGCGCACTACGTGAACGCGACTCGGATCGACAGCGGAGTACGCGTCGAGGACGTCGAGTCGCATACCTGAACTGACGGCGATGATCGCGTCTGCGTGCTCGACGGCGTTGCGTTCGGACCACGACGAGATCCGATAGCCGCCGCCTAGCTGTTCGGCCTTCCACGGGCGTCTGGGCTCGAGTGAGTGCGCGGTGAGGATGTGCGGCACGTCGTAGAGAGCCGACGCGAGATGCCCGGCCAGTCCGGTGTACCAGGTGTGGGAGTGGACGATGTCGACACCGGCCGCGGCGTCCGCCATCCGCAACTCGGTGGAGAGCGTCGTCAAGGCTGGGTTGGATCCGGCGAGAGCGGGGTCGGGAGAGTGGACGATCGCGCCTTCGCGCGGGGCGCCCATGCAGTGCACGTCGACCTCGCACAACCGCTTCATCTGAGCGACGAGCTCGGTTACGTGTACTCCTGCACCGCCGTAGATCTCCGGCGGGTATTCCTTGGTCATCATCGCGACTCGCACGCGCTAAACCTAACCGCCCGTGGTCGATCCGGCTACCGATCGCGTTATCCCCGACCGTTCGGAGGGGGACACGATCGGACCTCTCGGACTGCTTCGCTAGCGGGAGTTCACCAGTGCGGATAGGTTAGCGGTGTGAGAAGCCAGCCGCATGTGCTTGGAATCGTGCTCGCCGGGGGCGAGGGCAAACGCTTGTATCCGCTGACCGCGGACAGAGCGAAGCCCGCAGTGCCCTTCGGAGGTGCATATCGACTTATCGACTTCGTGTTGAGCAACCTTGTCAACGCGGGATATCTGCGTATTTGTGTGTTGACGCAATACAAGTCACATTCACTCGACCGTCACATTTCGCAGACGTGGCGATTGTCCGGGTTCGCGGGTGAGTACATCACTCCGGTCCCGGCCCAGCAGCGGCTCGGGCCGCGCTGGTACACCGGCAGTGCCGACGCAATCCTGCAGTCGCTCAATCTCGTTTACGACGAGGACCCCGAGTACATCGTGGTTTTCGGTGCCGACCACGTGTACCGGATGGATCCGGAACAGATGGTGCAGCACCACATCGAATCCGGGGCAGGCGTGACGGTCGCGGGTATTCGTGTACCGCGAAGTGAGGCTTTCGCTTTCGGCTGCATCGACAGTGACGAGTCCGGACGCATCACGCAGTTCCTGGAAAAGCCCGCCCATCCTCCCGGGACACCGGACGACCCAAATTCCACGTTCGCGTCCATGGGTAACTATGTGTTCACCACCAAGGTGCTCGTGGACGCCATCCGCGCTGATTCCGAGAACTCCGATTCCGACCACGACATGGGCGGAGACATCATTCCCGCCTTGGTCGCGGCGGGTGAGGCATCGGTCTACGACTTCAAGGACAACGTCGTTCCCGGCGCCACCGATCGAGACCGCGGTTACTGGCGTGACGTCGGTACCCTCGACGCCTTCTACGACGCTCACATGGACCTCGTGTCGGTGCACCCGATCTTCAATCTCTACAACCGTCGCTGGCCCATCCGCGGCGCCACCGAGAATCTCGCGCCCGCCAAGTTCGTGAAGGGCGGACTCGCGCAGGAATCGGTGGTCGGTGCGGGGTCGATCCTGTCCGCGGCGACCGTGCGCAATTCGGTACTCAGTTCCAACGTGATGATCGAGGACGGTGCGACCGTCGAGGGCAGCGTGCTGATGCCGGGTGTGCGCATCGGCAAGGGCGCCGTCGTGCGGCGCGCGATCCTCGACAAGAACGTCGTGGTCGGTGACGGCGAAATCATCGGCGTCGATCTCGAACGTGACCGCGAACGATTTGCCGTCAGTCAGGGTGGCGTCGTCGCCATCGGTAAGGGCGTCTGGATCTAGAGCTTGCTCGCGCAGAGGAGGCCGTCGCCGAGGGGGAGGAGGACTCGAATGAGTCGCTCGTCCTCGGTCACGGCCTTTGCTGCTTCTCGGACCGCAACCGTTGTCGCGTCGCGAGCGGAGCTGTCGGCAACGCGGCCGTCGGCCAGGGCGTTGTGCAGAACGATGACACCGCCGGAGCGCAGCAGGCGGACACCTTCGCGGACGTAGTGGGGGTGGTCGATCGCGGCGCAGTCGACGAACACCAGGTCGTAGCCGCCGTCTGCGAGCCGGGGAAGTACGTCGAGAGCCCGTCCGTTGATCAGGCGAGTGCGTGCCGGAGCGATTCCGCTTTCGCGGAAGGTCAGCTTGGCCGCCCGCTGGTGTTCGGGCTCACTGTCGATCGTGGTCAGGACGCCGTCGTCGCGCATGCCGTGCAGAAGCCACAGGCTGCTCACGCCGGCTCCGGTACCCACCTCGACGGCCGTCTTCGCGTCGAGCATCCTCGCGAACATCGCGAGCGTCGCACCGACGGCGGGCGTCACCGGATGGGCTCCGAGATCCAGCGCTCGATCTCGCGCCGCGGTCAAAATCTCGTCCTCGGAAACAACGTCCTCGACGTGGCGGAGTATCTGTTCGGCGTGGGTCACGCTCATGAGGTTATCGGGCGGTTCGGATTGTCGCTGCAAGGCGCGCAGTCACCAGGATTCTCAGGAATCCCTCAGGCTCCTCATATGGCGTGCACACCGCGATGAGAAAAGGTGTATACATCGCCGGATCGAAGATCGCACGGCGGTATCGATTTTTACCAAGTTGGTCTTTCGCAGCTCGGTGATCGGGAACAAATCACAGCAACGGCTGGTTCTCCCGAATATCGCGCACTACGTGATTCGGACAACGCGGTGATCGAACTACGCGATCCCGAGCAGGAGGATCAACTTATTTACCAGGTCAACGACGAGCCTCGCCCTCGAGAGTCGGAAGTTTTGACGACGGAATCGGCTGTGGATTCCGAATTGATCGGCACTGCTGTGTTCGATGCAACTGGTGAGAAGTCCTCCATGCCGTCTTGGGACGAACTCGTGCGTCAGCACGGTGACCGGGTGTACCGCCTGGCCTACCGGTTGTCAGGCGATGCCCAGGACGCCGAGGACTTGACGCAGGACACCTTCATTCGGGTGTTCCGCTCGCTCTCCGATTATCAGCCCGGAACTTTCGAGGGCTGGTTGCACCGCATCACCACAAACTTGTTCCTCGACATGGTTCGCCGACGCAACCGCATCCGTATGGAAGCGCTGCCCGAGGACTACGACCGCGTTCCCTCACCCGGTCCGGACCCCGAGCAGATCTACCACGACGCGCGCCTCGACGCAGGTCTGCAGGCCGCACTCGACTCACTCGCACCTGAATTTCGCGCCGCTGTTGTGCTCTGTGACATCGAAGGTCTGTCGTACGAGGAAATCGGTGCCACACTGGGAGTGAAGCTCGGAACGGTTCGTAGCCGTATCCATCGTGGGCGACAGGCGATTCGTGATCATCTGGCAGCGCAGCGCGCAGCCGAATCCGAACTCGTCGGTTTCTGACGGTCGGGTTCGAGCTACAGAGCGGGACGTGGTCAATCACCTGGAGGGACGAATGACGGAGGCGCGGGCACATCGCCAGTTCGGTTCGACCGAACATCTGGCCAGCGAGGCAATCGCTGCCTACGTCGACGGAGAACTCCGAATGCAGGCCTACTTGCGGGCCTCGCATCACATCTCGATCTGCGCCGAGTGCGCTGCGGCCGTCGATGCTCAGCAGCAGGCACGTGGTGCGCTGCGTCGAAGCGGCGAGATGACGATGCCGTTGTCCCTGGTTGGACTTCTCAGTCAGATTCCCTCGTGCAACAGTCCGACCACCGGACCCAATTCGGAAAACGCCGACGGTTCCGTCGGCAATCAGCCCGCAGGCTTTTCCACCATCAGCAAGCGGTTGTCCCGTCGCTGGCGCAAATGACGCCGCGCGCGCTGGCGCAAATGACGCCGCGCGCCAGCTTCCCGGCACGGATCAGTGATACTGGACAACGTGACTGACGGAAAGAGGGGGCACTCCGGAGTGAGCTCGGATTCTTCGGCAAGCGGTTCGGCGGATCGACCGGCAGATGCGCCGGTGCTCGACCCCCGGCCGGTGTACCGACCTCAGATCGATCCGGCCTCGCGCCAGGTGTTCGGTCGGCCGAGTGGAGTCGAGGGCTCGTTCACTCCGATTGCCACGCGATCGACCCCGTCTTCCGACGTCGTGATCGGGAATCCGGACCCGGTTCTGGCCGAAGCGTTCGGTCGACCCGCTGACGCCACCGAGTCGATCGGTCGCGATCCCGAGGCGTCGGCGAACAACACACCCGACGAAGAACCCCCGCGTGATCCGTGGCGCGATCCTGAATCCGAGGTCTCGCTGGGCAAGCCTGCAGAGTCCGAGGCGCCGGTGCGGTTGCCTCCCGCCCAGAAGCTCGACGTGCGTGAGCTGTTGTTCGGTCGCAAGGTCGCCCCCTCGGCACTGGCCGCGCTTGCGGGCATGGCACTTGTCATCGCTCTTGTCGGTGGCTTGCTTGCCACTGTCATCACCGCCGATCGCAGTTCACTCACCAGCTCACGTGTCACGCTCGTTCAATCCGGCGGCGGGGAACAGCCGGAGTCGCAGGTGGCAAAGGTCGCCGACGCAGTGCTGCCTTCCGTGGTGTCGATTCAGGTCGCCGTCGGTGACCAGGGCAGTACGGGTTCCGGTGTGGTCATCGACGGCGCCGGATACATCGTCACCAACAACCACGTGATCTCCTCGGCCGTACCGCCCGCTCAGGACGCGAAGATCCAGGTGATCTTCTCCGACGGAACCAAGACCGATGCCCAGATCGTCGGACGTGACGTCAAGACAGACCTCGCGGTGCTCAAGGTGTCGGCCAACAATCTGACGGTCGCTCAGCTCGGAAAATCCGAGGATGTTCAGGTCGGCGATGACGTCGTCGCCGTCGGCTCACCCCTCGGATTGAGCAAGACCGTCACCCGCGGAATCGTCAGTGCGCTGAACCGGCCTCTGCGTTTGTCGGGTGAAGGCACCGACACCAACGCCGTCATCGACGCCGTCCAGACCGATGCGGCGATCAACCACGGCAACTCGGGTGGTGCACTCGTCGACGACGAAGCCCGCGTCATCGGTATCAACACGGCCATGCTCAGCGAGTCCGGTGGTTCGGTCGGGCTCGGCTTCGCGATTCCGATCGATACGGTCACCGAGGTGGCGCAGACCATCATTCGCGACGGCAAGGTTCATCACCCCGACATCGGCGTGAATGCCCGCACCGCGGTCAACGACGCGACCAGCGGTGCTGCGGTGGCCAACGTCCGCGACGGCAGCCCAGCTCAACGTGCGGGAATCGTCGAGGGTGACGTCATCGTCAAGGTCGGTGACCGACCGGTGACGAGTGCCGACGAACTGGTGGTTGCGGTCAACGCGACGACCGTCGATCAGCCGGTCAACGTCCAGTTGATCCGCGACGGACGGCAGGTCGACATTTCGGTCACGCCGGTGTCCGACTGATCGGACCCTGCGATCTTCCTGTGAGGTTGATCCGGACATGCGCGCACCGAGCGAGCACACAGTAGGCTGACCCTGTGTTTGGCAACATCGGTTGGGGCGAGTTCATGATCCTCCTCGTAGCGGCTCTGGTCATTTTGGGACCTGAGCGGCTTCCTGGTGCGGTCTCCTGGGTCACGAAGTCCCTGAGGCAGGTGCGCGAATATGCTTCGGGCGCTTCCAATCAGCTCAAGGAAGAACTGGGCACCGATTTCGAGGATCTGCGTAAACCACTCGCAGATCTGAACAAGCTGCGCGGAATGACGCCGCGCGCCGTGATCACCCAGCACCTCCTCGACGGCGACGACTCCATCTTCACGGGCAACTTCGACAAGAAGCCGCAGAGCGGAGTGCAGGAGCCGAAGACGCTGTCGAAGGACAAGCCACTCACCGCGGGCGAACGTCCTCCTGTGGACTTCGACGCAACCTAGATTCGACATACGAAAGGGCGCCTGTCACCGATCGGTGACAGGCGCCCTTTCGTATGAGGGGGGTTCTACAGGTTGCGAACCGTATTGATACCGAGCGACATTCCGGCGAGCCCGCGCTGACGGACGGCCAACTTGTCGGCGATGTCCTTGAGCGCGATGGCAGCGGGTGAATCGGGAGCGCTGAGGACGATCGGCGTCCCGGCGTCGCCGGCCTCGCGGACGGACGGGTCCAGCGGAATCTGTCCGAGAAGCGGAACCTTGGCGCCGACGGCCTTCGTGAGGCGATCGGAGACGGTCTGCCCGCCGCCTTCGCCGAAGACGTCCATGCGGGTGCCGTCGGGAAGTTCGAGCCACGACATGTTCTCGACGACGCCGGCGACGCGCTGGCGGGTCTGCAGGGCGATGGCGCCCGCTCGCTCGGCGACCTCGGCAGCGGCCTGCTGCGGTGTGGTGACGACCAGGATCTCGGCGCTCGGGATGAGCTGAGCCACCGAGATGGCGATGTCACCGGTGCCGGGCGGCAGATCGAGAAGCAGCACGTCCAGATCGCCCCAGAACACGTCGGCGAGGAACTGCTGGAGCGCGCGGTGAAGCATCGGTCCGCGCCAGACGACAGGAGTGTTGCCCTGGGTGAACTGCGCGATGGAGATCATCTTCACGTCGTGTGCAACCGGCGGCATGATCATGCGCTCGACCTGAGTGGGCTTGGCGTCGGTGCCGAGCATGCGGGGGATCGAGTGACCGTAGATATCCGCGTCGAGTACGCCGACAGACAGCCCGCGCGCGGCCATTGCTGCCGCGAGATTGACTGTCACACTGGACTTTCCGACGCCACCCTTGCCGGAGGCTACGGCGTAGACGCGGGTGAGTGAACCCGGCTGGGCGAACGGGATGACGGGTTCGGCGGAATCGCCGCGAAGCGACTTGCGGAGCTCGGTCCGCTGGGCGTCGTCCATGACGTCGAGTTCGACGCGGATCGCACCGACCCCGGCGACGTCGGCGACGGCCTTGGTGACGCGTTCGGTGATCTCGGTGCGCATCGGGCAACCGGCGGTCGTGAGATAGATGCCGATGTCGACGCTGTTGTCACTGGAGAGGGAGATCCCCTTGACCATCCCCAGCTCGGTGATGGGTTTGCGGATCTCTGGGTCCAGAACTCGCGCGAGCGCGGAGCGAACGTCGGACTCGGTCAGTACAGACATGACTCCATGGTAAGTCCAGGTAGGTCAGTGGATGCGCGGCAGGTCCGATGCGGCGGGCACGATGCCGGTGGAGTACCCGAGCGACCAGGCCAGAACGTTGGCAACGTAGGCGGCCGAGTTGTTGTAGCGGTGGATCGCGGAGGCAACCTGGGTTACGTCCTGCATGTTGAGTCCGCCGTCGCACAGGTACTTGCCGGTGGTCAGTGCGGAGTCGAAAAGGTTCTGGGGGTCGGCGATTCCGTCACCGTTGCCGTCGCCGGCGTACTGGTTCCAGGTGGACGGGATGAACTGCATCGGGCCGACCGCGCGGTCGTAGACGGTGTCGCCGTCGAGGGCGCCGCCGTCGGTGTCCATGATGACGGCCTGGCCGGGAAGGCTGCCGTTGAGTGGCAGGCCGATCACGGGCTTGTAGAGGTTGCCGTTCGCGTCGGCGTCCTTGCCGTCGTTGGCGTGGCCGGATTCGACGCGGCCGATACCGGCGAGGAGTGTCCAGTGCATGTTGCAGTTGGGCTTCTCGACGGCGAGGATCCGCTCGGCGTTCTGGTATGCGGCGACGCTCACGCTCGGGATTCCGAGTGCGCCCTCGGCCATGGAGGCTGGGAGCGGGGGAGTCGCCTGCACGGGAGCCAACGGCGCGGGTTCCGGCGCGGGGGCGGGAGCGGGCTCGGCGATTGCTTCGACGGCGGGCAGAATCTGCGCTTGCGGTTCCTGCGTGGCTTGCGCGGCAGTGTCCACCGTTTCGGCGGAGCTGGTGTTGAAGAACGGAACCTTGGGAGCGGCGCCGGCCGTGTTGGCTGCGGTGACGAGTCCGATAGGGATGAGTCCGGTGAGCGCGATGACCGAATTTCGACGGATGTGCGAATCTGTCTTCTTGCTGTGCCGACCCACTGTGTATGCCTCCTGAACCTCCGCGAGGAGGTTTTCCGTTCAACTGACGGAGTCGAGGCTACCTGATTTGTTGCGCTTCCGTTATTCAACCGTGATCTGGAAGGGCAGTTTGGGGCATATGCACTGTTCTTTCGTGATTTTTTGGTTACAGAGCGGGCATGCCGGGAAGGCCCGGGAAGAACGGCGCGAATGCCGGAGCCGGGGCCGGTTCCGGTGCGGGGGCCGGTGCGGGTGACGGAGCGGGCTCAGGCGACGGGGCAGCCGGCGGCGAAGATTCCGCGGGCGCTGCGTCGGTGGTGGCGGCTACTGCCATTCCTGGGACCGTGCACGGCAGAAGGATGCCGTCCTGTAAGGCGTCGAGTGCTGCTGGATCCGGAAGGATCACGCACATGTCGTCGGGCCAGCGCCATCCCTCAGCCGTCAGAATCGGCCAGACGAGACCCCGTGAGGTGAGGACGGGGAGCGGGATGATCGGACCGGGAGCCGCGTTCCGGGCGGCGTTGGGTCCCGGAGTGGGGCTGGTCGGCGTTACTCCCGGCGGGATCAGTGCCTGGATCTCGGGTGAGAGCGCGGGCATGTCGGGCAGGCCTGGGAAGAGAGGGGGGGTGGTGGTCGGAGTCGTCGACGCAGATTCCTTGTCGCCTGCCGCCGGGTCGGTAGCTGCAGCAGCGGCGAGAACGGCCGAAGCGGCGGAGTCTGCCGAGGCGGCGGCGTTGATCGCCGAGCTGCCGGTGTTGATGCCGGTGGTGTACGGGAGCTGACCGGAAGGAATGACACCGTTCTTGTATGCCGTCGACCACATGATCACGTTTGCCGCGTAGGCGGCCGAGTTGTTGTACCGCAGAACAGCTTTGGTCTCCTGGGCGACATCGCGCAGGTTGAGTCCGCCGCTGCAGAGGTACTTCGCTGCCGAGAGCGCCGCATCGAAGACGTTGTTGGGGTCCTTGATTCCGTCCCCGTTGCCGTCGCTGGCATAACCGGCCCAGGTGGCCGGAATGAACTGCATCGGCCCGACAGCGCGGTCGTGGGTCGGGTCTCCGTCGATCGCTCCCTTGTCGGTGTCCCGAATGACTTCGTTGCCTGCCAGCCGTCCGTCGAGGACAGGGCCGAGGATCGGGGTGACCGTCGTACCCACCGACGTCGTCTTGCCGCCGTTGGCGTGACCGGATTCGATGCGTCCGATGCCGGCCAGGAGATGCCAGGGGATGCCGCAGCCCGGCGCCTCGGTCATCATCACCAGTTCGGCGGATCGGTACGCGTTCAGAACGATCTCGGGGATGCCCAGAGAAGTGAGGACGACGGCCGCAGCGTTGGGCGCTGCCGGAGCGCCGGCGACCGTATCGCTGGGTGGGGCCGATCGTTGCGTTCGGACGGTGCGGGGCGTCGGGAGGAAGTCGACAGAGTCCGGCTGCGCAACGGAGGCGGAGCCTGCGAGGGCGATGGGGACCTGCGACCCGCCGGATGGTGCGCTTCCGGCCGTGAGGGCTGCTGGACCTGTTACGACAAGCAGTCCCCCCACCAGTGTGGATGCTGCAATCATTCCGCGTACTCGCACGATTCCCCTTTGCTGGTGCTCCCGCCTCGGAGTACCCACCGTGATAATCCATCCTGCTGTGACTTACGTTACATATCGGTCACGGTGCGTGCAGCAAAACTCAGCGAACGCTCAGCTAGTTGTGACTTTGTTTCGCAGTATTCGAGTCACGGTGCTTCTTCTTCGGGGTCGGTTCGCCGTCGGCGGCAAGGATCGACTTGATCTCCTCGAGCTCCCGCCGCAGGTAGTCGCGGGTGGCGACCTCGCCGACGGCGATGCGCAGCGCCGCGAGTTCGCGAGCGAGGAATTCAGTGTCCGCTTTGGTTTGCTCGGCGCGTGAGCGGTCCTCCTCGAGCGAGACCCGGTCGCGATTCTCCTGACGATTCTGGGCCAGGAGGATCAGCGGCGCCGCGTAGGCAGCCTGGGTGGAGAAGGCGAGGTTGAGCAGGATGAACGGATACGGGTCCCACTGCAGAGCCACCGCGAACACGTTGATCAGGATCCAGACGATCACGATGATCGTCTGGATCGCGAGATAACGCCCGGTACCGAGGAAGCGGGCGATGCGTTCACTGACGCGTCCGACAGCTTCGACGTCGAAATCGAGATTGAACCGGCGGCTTCCGCGAGGCGTTTCCAGTCGTTGCCGTGCGGTCGTGCTCGACGCCCGTTCGCTCATCGGAGTAGTTCCTCGTCGTCGGAGTAATCCTCACGCCAGTCTTCCGGCAGGAGGTGATCGAGCACGTCGTCGACTGTCACGGCCCCGATCAGGTGGTTCTCGTCGTCCACGACCGGCCCGCACACCAAGTTGTAGGTCGCGAAGTATCGGGTGACCGACGCCAGCGAGTCGTCCGGCGCCAACCGGGGCATGTCGGTGTCGAGTATTCCGCCCACCAGGCTGGCGGGAGGCTCGCGGAGAAGCTTCTGCAAGTGGACGCAGCCGAGATACCGCCCGGTCGGAGTCGCCGTCGGCGGACGTACGACGAAGACCATGCTCGACAGCGCCGGGGTCACGTCGTAGTTGCGGGCGCGGGCAAGGGCCTCGGCGACGGTCGTCGAGGCCGTCAGTACCACCGGTTCGGGCGTCATCAGACCACCGGCAGTGTCCGGGGAGTGCTCGAGCAGGCGTCGAACAGGTTCGGAATCCTGCGGGTCCATCAACTGCAACAGTGATTCGGCTTCGGTCTCGGGCAGCTCGCCCAACAGGTCGGCGGCGTCGTCGGGATCCATCGCTTCGAGTAGATCGGCGGCACGTTCGACTTCCAGGTGCATCAGCAGATCGGTCTGGTCGTCCGCCGGCAGTTCCTGCACGACGTCGGCGAGGCGTTCGTCGTCGAGCGCCACGGCCAGTTCGTGGCGGCGCTTCTCCGGCAGTTCGCGCATGGCGTTGGCCACATCGGCGGGTCGCATCCCTTCGTACTGCAGAAGGAGGTGAGCTACGCCCTGGCCGGGGAGCGAGAGATCGCTCTGGGTGAGGCCGGCGACGTGCTGCCAGTCGACGATGTGAATCGCCGCGCGTCGACCGAGGCGTCCGCGATGGCCGCGAACCGCGACCTTCGAGACGACCCAGTCTCGCGTTCGCGTCGATTCGATCCCGAGGTCGACGACTATCGTGTCGACGCCGTGAAGCTCCTCGAGTTCCGGGTCGTCCACGCGCACATGCGAATCGAGTACCTGCGCCAGCGCGAGTACTTCACCCGGCCGCTGGTTGAAGCGCCGCAAACTGACGTTGCCCGTGGTCAGGGTGACCGCACTCGGCTCGATGGCTGTCACGCGGAGCATCGGAACGAAAATGCGTTTGCGCGTGAACATTTCGATCACCAGACCGAGAACCCGCGGTTGCTGGCGTCCGATACGGACCGTGATGACGACGTCGCGCACACGACCGATCGATTCGCCGTCCGGGCCGAGTACAACCAGGCCGGCAAGCCTGGCTGCAAATACCTTGCCTGCTGCTGCCATGATTGCAAGGCTAATTCGTCCAGCGTCAAAATCTGCAACGGCGCCACCGAAAATCGAGAAGGGCAGTCCGCAATGACTTCACGCAACCGTTCCCGTCGATCGGTATTGGCAGTTCCCGGCAGCAGTCGGAAGATGATCGACAAGGCGAAGGGATTGCCCGCCGACGAGATCTTCCTCGACCTCGAAGACGCGGTGGCGCCGTTGGCGAAGCAGGCGGCACGAGAGTCGATCGGCGACGCGCTGGCCGAGGACGGGTGGGGCAAACAGGTCAAGGTCGTCCGGGTCAACGACTGGACCACCGAATGGACGTATGCCGACGTAGTGGAGGTGGTAGGCCGCGCCGGAGCGCATCTGGACGCCATTCTGCTGCCCAAGGTTCCCGACGCGAGTCACGTCCAGGCACTCGATTTGTTGTTGACGCAGGTCGAGAAGGCCAACGGTCTCGAGGTCGGCAAGATCGGAATCGAGCCGCAGATCGAGAACGCGATCGGCTTGACCAACATCGACGCGATCGCCACCGCGAGTCCCCGCGTCGAGGCACTCGTGTTCGGCCCGGCCGACTTCATGGCGAGCTTGAACATGCGAACTCTGGTCGTCGGTGAGCAACCGGACGGCTACGACCGCGGTGACGCGTATCACCACATCTTGATGACCATCTTGATGGCCGCACGTGCACACGGCGTCCAGGCGATCGACGGTCCGTACCTCCAGATTCGCGACGTCGAGGCTTTCACTCGGTCGGCGGCGCGGACGGCAGCGCTCGGCTTCGACGGCAAGTGGGTTCTGCATCCCACGCAGATCGAGGCGGCCAACGAGGTGTTCAGTCCGCGCCAATCCGATTACGACCGTGCAGAACTCATCTTGGACGCGTACGCGTTCCACACCTCGGCCGCCGGAGGAGGGCGGGGCGCCGTCATGCTCGGCGACGAGATGATCGACGAGGCGAGTCGCAAGATGGCACTGGTGATTTCGGCCAAGGGCCGCGCAGCGGGGATGACGCGCACGTCGGAATTCACGCCGCCCGAACACGCCTGACGCTCGCATAGCCGAACGAATCAGGTCTGTAAAGGGCACAATAGGGGTAGATGTACTTGCGTCGTCCGCGTGGATGACGTGCCCGAAAAGAGGAGCGCAGCCAGCCATGTCCAATCCGCTCGGTCAATCGTCGAATGGGTCGCGCCGTGGAGCGTTGCCGACACCGCCTTCGGGATGGCCCATCGGGTCGTACCCCACCTACGCCGAGGCGCAGCGCGCAGTCGATTACCTCTCCGATCAAGAATTCCCGGTTCAGGACGTCACGATCGTCGGCGTGAACCTGATGCAGGTCGAGCGAGTTCTCGGCCGGTTGACGTGGGCCAAGGTGATCGGTGGTGGCATCGTCTCCGGTGCCTGGCTGGGTGTCTTCTTCGGCCTGGTGCTCGGAATCGTCACCGGCGGGTTCCTCGCTCCGCTGATCGCGGGCATCGTGGGCGGCATCATCTTCGGTGTCATCTCCACGACCATCCCGTACGCCGCGACGCGTGGGCAGCGGGACTTCGCCTCGACGATGCAGTTGGTCGCCGGACGTTACGACGTACTGTGTGAGCCCAAGACGGCGGAGTCGGCGCGCGACCTGCTCGCCAAGCTCGCCATCTGACATTCTCGCTCGGGCTGCCAACTTGTGTGATCTCGGTTACTTTATGTACACGCGGGCGAGGTAGTACTCGCTTCCCGTGACCGTTTGCCGGACAAGGAAATAGGTCCCTTCTCCGGGAAAAGTGCCGATGTGTGGTGCGTCGGCCAGCCGAATCGACTGTGCCGTCTCGCCGCCCGAGGAGGACGGCTGTGCAGAACAAGAGATTGCAGGCGGGGCAGAAGAAGAAATTGAGGGTGGGGCTGCTCGGCGCGGCGACATTGTTGTTGGCGCCCTTGCTCAGTGCGTGTGGATCAGACAATGACGACGGCGTGGTGCTGTCCTTCTACACCGCCGCCGACGGCGCCGAGCAGTATGCGGAGGCCGCCGCCAATTGTTCGGCGGCGTCGAACGGCGCGTACCGGGTCGAGCAGAAAACGCTGCCCAAGGGTGCCGACGACCAGCGACTTCAGTTGGCTCGGCGTCTGACCGGTAATGACAAGTCGCTCGATCTGATGACGCTCGACGTGGTGTGGACTGCCGAATTCGCCGAAGCCGGATGGGCATTGCCGCTTCCTGACGACGTGGCGGCCGAGGTCAGCAACGGGACTCTCGAGGGTCCGCTGGAGTCGGCGAAGTGGCAGGACCAACTCTATGCGGCGCCATTGAACACCAACACCCAATTGCTCTGGTATCGAAAGGATTTGATGCCGGACGGGCAACCACCCCAAACCTGGGATCAGATGATCGACGTCTCCGAAGGCCTGGCCGCGGAGGGGCGCCCCAGCTGGATCGGTGTGCAGGGCAAGCAATACGAAGGATTGATGGTCTGGTTCAACACCCTTCTCTCCAGTGCCGGCGGATCGGTGGTGGGGCCGGACGGAACAACCGTGACGGTGGCCGACGGTGATGCTGCCCAGCAGGCGCTGACCGTCATGAAGCGCGTCGCTACCGCGAAGGGTGCGGATCCCTCGATCTCGCAGGGGGATGAAGCGTCGTCGCGATTGGGTATGGAGAGCGGCAAATCTGCCTTCCAGGTCAACTGGCCGTTCGTGCTGCCCGGCATCATGGAGAACGCCGAGAAGGGCGATCTGCCGTACATCGACGACAAGGGCAACGTCACCAGTGAGAACACCGGAAACACGGTGCTCACGGTGAACGGAGAACGGAATTTCCTTGCCGCTCCGTATCCCTCGGTGATCGAGGGTAAGCCGGCCGAGGTCACGATCGGTGGCTTCAACGTAGCGGTGGCCAAGACCAGCCAGCATCCGGACCTCGCGTTCGAGGCGCTCACCTGTCTGCGTAACGAGGAGAATCAGCGCAACAACGCGGTAGCCGGTGGCGTTCCGCCGACTCTCGAGAGCCTGTACGACGACCCGGCGTTCCAGGAGGCGTACCCGGCGTGGCGTGAGGTTCGCGACAGCCTGGACACCGCTTCGGTTCGTCCGGTTTCTCCTGCCTATCAGAGTATTTCGACGCTCATCACTGCCACGCTGAACCCTGTAGGAAACATCGATCCGGAATCGACCGTGAACGATCTTGCCGAGCAGGTACGCAAGGCAGTCAATTCCGAGGGGCTGATTCCGTGACGATCGACAGCGAAAATTCGGGAGCTGCACCAACAGTCGCGACGCCCTCGCCGGAGCCGAAGCACTCCGCGAAGTCGAAGATGTCGGACGGAAAGGCGGCCGAGCGTCGCCTCGGTCTCTGGCTGGTGGCCCCGGCCGCGATTCTCATGATCGCGGTGACCGCATATCCGGTGGTCTACGCCGTTTGGCTGAGTTTGCAGCGCTACGACCTGCGCTTCCCGGATCAACGAAAGTTCGTGTGGTTCGACAACTACGTGTCGGTGCTGACCGACGGTTACTGGTGGCAAGCGTTCGCGGTGACGACGTCGATCACTGTCGTCTCGGTCGTCATCGAGTTCGTTCTCGGACTGACCATCGCACTGGTGATGCACCGAACGATCGTGGGCAAGGGGCTCGTCCGCACCGTTGTGCTCATCCCGTACGGCATCGTCACCGTCGCGGCGGCATACAGCTGGTACTACGCGTGGACGCCGGGGACCGGCTACCTCGCCAATCTCCTGCCCGACGGCAGTGCGCCGCTCACCGACCAGATCCCGTCGCTCGCGATCATCGTCCTTGCCGAGGTCTGGAAGACGACGCCGTTCATGGCGCTGCTCCTGCTGGCCGGCTTGGCGCTCGTGCCCGATGACCTTCTCAAGGCGGCTCAGGTGGACGGCGCTGGCGCGTGGACCCGGTTGGTACGCATCATCCTTCCGCTGATGAAGCCCGCCATCCTCGTCGCTCTGCTGTTCCGCACACTCGACGCGTTCCGCATCTTCGACAACATCTACGTGCTGACGAAGGGAGCGAACGACACCGGGTCGGTGTCGATTCTGGGTTACGACAATCTGTTCAAAGCGTTCAACCTGGGCATCGGATCCGCGATCAGCGTGCTGATCTTCGTGTGTGTGGCCGTGATCGCGTTCATCTTCATCAAACTTTTCGGTGCTTCGGCTCCCGGATCCGATACGGAAGGACGCTGACATGACCGTGACTCCCAGACTCAAGATCAGCTGGTCCGTCGTCAACCTTCTGGTCTTGCTGTACGCGCTGGTTCCCGTCCTGTGGATCGCCAGCCTGTCCTTCAAACCGGCCGGAACGATCAAGGACGGCAAGTTCATTCCGGAGAAGTGGACCCTGGACAACTACCGAGGAATCTTCGACACCAGCGCCTTCACCAGTGCTCTGATCAACTCCATCGGTATCGGACTCATCTCGACGGTCATCGCCGTGGTGATCGGGACCATGGCGGCGTACGCCATTGCGCGCCTGGATTTTCCGGGCAAGAAGCTGCTGGTGGGTGTTGCACTGCTGATCGCGATGTTCCCGCAGATTTCATTGGTGAGCCCGCTGTTCGACATCGAACGACGGCTCGGACTCTTCGACACCTGGGCCGGACTCATCCTGCCGTACATCACCTTTGCGTTGCCGTTGGCGATCTACACGCTCTCGGCGTTCTTCAAAGAGATTCCGTGGGAACTCGAGAAGGCGGCTCAGATGGACGGCGCGACGCCGGGTCAGGCGTTCCGGAAGGTGGTGGCTCCACTGGCCGCGCCCGGTATCGTCACTGCGGGCATCTTGGTTTTCATCTTCTGCTGGAACGATCTGTTGTTCGCGATCTCGTTGACGTCGACCGAACGCTCCATCACCGCCCCTGCGGCCATCGCGAACTTCACCGGCGCTTCACAATTCGAGGAGCCCACCGGGTCGATCGCCGCGGCCGCCATGGTCATCACCATTCCGATCATCATCTTTGTTCTGTTCTTCCAACGTCGTATCGTGGCCGGGCTTACTTCCGGCGCAGTGAAGGGATAAGCCTGTGGCCGAGATCGTGCTGGACAAGGTGACCAAGCTGTACCCGGACGGAGCCAAGGCGGTCAGTGATGTCGACATCACCATCGCCGACGGAGAATTCATCATTCTCGTGGGCCCCTCCGGTTGTGGAAAATCCACGACTCTCAACATGATTGCCGGGCTGGAAGACATTTCGACCGGCGAGCTGAGGATTGCGGGTGAACGCGTCAACGAACGCGCCCCCAAGGACCGCGACATCGCGATGGTGTTCCAGTCGTATGCTCTGTATCCGCACATGACGGTGCGCCAGAACATCGCGTTCCCACTGACATTGGCGAAGATGTCCAAGGACGAGATCAACGCCAAGGTCGACGACGCGGCGCGGGTGCTCGACCTCACCCAGCATCTCGATCGCAAACCGGCGAACCTGTCGGGCGGTCAGCGTCAGCGTGTCGCGATGGGACGCGCAATCGTGCGCAGCCCGAAGGCGTTTCTCATGGACGAGCCGCTTTCCAACCTGGACGCCAAACTGCGCGTGCAGATGAGGACGGAGATCGCCCGTCTGCAGCAGCGACTCGGTACGACAACGATTTACGTGACCCACGACCAGACCGAGGCGATGACGCTCGGCGATCGGGTAGTCGTGCTGCGCGGCGGAATCGTGCAACAGATCGGTGCGCCGCAGGAACTCTACGATCGTCCGAACAATCTGTTCGTGGCGGGATTCATCGGGTCCCCGTCCATGAACTTCTTCCCCGGACAGTTGACGGCGGACGGCGTCAGCACGCCGATCGGCGATGTTCGCCTGCCCGCGGCGGCGCAGTCGAAGATCTCGGGCAGCGGCTCGGGCAAGGACGTCGTGGTCGGTATCAGGCCGGAACATTTCGAGGACGTGGCGCTGGTCGATGCAGCGCAGAAGCCGCACGGTGGGACGTTCACCGTCGACGTCGACGTGCTGGAATCGATGGGTTCCGACAAGTACGCGTATTTCCTCGCTGGTGGCCCCGCCGTCAATTCTCGTGAACTCGAGGAACTCGCCGCCGATTCGGGAACGGCCGTCGCTGGTGGCGGTCAACTGGTTGCCAGGCTCTCGTCCGAGTCCACCGTGGCCCAGGGCAGGTCTATCGATCTGTGGTTCGATCCCGCCAAGATCGCAGTGTTCGACGGCGGTACGGGAGCCAATCTGCTGCTGTGACCGTTACCCGGGCAAGGTGACCGAATACGTCGCGCCCCAGGGGAGCGGTACCTGTTCGGGGCCGGGCGCTGCGTCGGCCGGCTCGGGTAGGGGGACCAGGCGGCCGAATTGTTCGTGATGGGTGGAGGCCGGGGCGGCTTGCGCTGTCCCGGCGACCACGGCGATCGGCGCCGCTGCCAGGGCGCCGGCGACGGCAAATCGAGTGGCGATGCGGCGCTTGCTTGCTCGGGTCGAGATCATGAGCACTCCTGCGTGGTTTCGAGGTTCGGTGAATGCTGTGCCATTCACGGTATTGCGGGTTGATTGTGAAATCTCGTGTGCGAAGCTCATTCACAGGGAACTGGGATGGGCGGCACAGGAGGACAGATGAACGAATCCTCGGTACGAACCGAGCACCTGCCCGGCGGCCCGGACCTCGAACGGATCATGCGCGAACACGCCTACCGCGGTGCGTACCTCCAACTGACGGTGCGCGGCGCTCTGGTGCTGTTCATCGCCCTGACACTGATCTTCGTCCCGCCGATGAACGACGCGGGATGGTGTTTCGCGATTCTGGGCGCCTATGCCCTCTGGTCGGCAGCCGTGGCGCTGTGGATCCGCAAGGGCGGCACCGGACCGGTGACGATGATCTGGCTCGGCTTGTTCGTCGACCTCGCCGTGCTCGCAACTCTGACATTGCTGACCGGTCTCGCAGCCGAGCAGAGTTGGACCGCCGATATCTTGAGCAACGGGCTTTTCGTCATTCCGGTTCTTGCGTGTACGCAACTGCGGACGGACGTGTGTGTCGGCGTCGTTGCCTGCACGATCGGTGTGTTTTTTGCTTCCAGTTGGGCAACGATGACTTCGAATTCCGAGCCGTGGCCGTCGATCCTGCTGAGTACCATGGCCTTGGCTGGGGTGGGTGCGGGCGCAATCGGATTGACTCGGATTCAAAGGTCACGAGTGTTGACCATCGGACAACTCGTCGGTCACCGCACGAGTCTTCTGGCCGAACTCATGGGGCTCGAGCAGCGTGAGCGCACAGAACTGTCCGAGCAATTGCACGACGGGGCGCTCCAGTACGTTCTCGCGGCGCGGATGGATCTCGACGAATTGGCAGGCAGTGCGGAACCCGTCGCGTTGGCGCGAGCCGGGAAAGCGCTCGGTGAAGCGACAACGCTGCTGAGATCGTCCGTCTCGGAACTGCATCCCACAGTTCTCGTCCACGTTGGCCTTGCCCGCGCGATCGGGGACCTCGCGCGCTCGGCGCAGGGACGCGGCGGAGTGGTGGTCGACGTCGACACTTCGGGCTGGAACGACGATTTACGCACGTCCGCGGACGAGGTCTTGTTCGGCGCCACCCGAGAGCTTCTGGGCAACGTCGTCAAACATGCCGGCGCGCAGAACGTCCGGATCGAGCTTGCACGACTGGACCACCGTGCGGTGCTCGTGGTCTCGGACGACGGTCGGGGGATCAGCGCCGATCGGATTGCCCAACGACGGGCCGCCGGGCACATCGGACTGCTCTCGCACGAACTGCGTGTGGTTGCCGCTGGTGGCTCGTTCTCGGTCGGACCGGGTGAAGAGTCCGGAACCCTCGCGCGAGTCGAGATACAGTTCGAGATCGTCACCGCCCCTGACCACGATCGTTGAGGAGTTGTCGATGGCTGCACTGATCACCGATCGCGAGCTCAACCTGGCGACTCTGGCGCGGCAGTTCCTGCTGCGGCGGGCCGAGGTCAGCGCGTTGGATGCGATCGAGCACCTGGCAGGTCTGCAGGCCCAGGCGCCGAATCCGCCCTACCTGGCACTGTGGGCGCGGCTGAAGAACTTTGCGGCAGAAGACCTCTCCACCCTTGTCGAGAAGCGCCAGGTGGTGCGGCTGGTTGCCATGCGGGGCACGGTCTTTGCCCTCTCGGCCGCCGATGCGGGTCCCTTCCGTGCCACGGTTCAGACGATCATGGAACGCGACCTCCACACCAACAGCACTCAGCGTGCGGCGCTCACCGGGTTGGATCTCGACGCGCTGGCGCAGGCGGGGCGTGACCTGGTAGCGGACGGGCCGCTTACTCAGATGCAGATGAGACCGATACTGGCAGAGCGCTTTCCCGGCCACGCGGCCGAGGGACTGGCGCACGGAGTTCGAGGGCTTCTGCCGATGGTGCAGGTGCCACCGCGAGGTCTGTGGGGACGATCCGGAGCGCCGGCACTGACGACCTTGGAGAATTGGCTTGGCGCAGAGGTGAGTTCATCTGCAGATCCCGACGCGATGGTGCTGCGCTATCTGGCTGCCTTCGGGCCCGCGAGCGTGAAGGATGCGCAAGCATGGTCGGGGCTCACGAGACTCGCCGAAGTCTTCGAGAGGCTACGTCCCGGCCTGATCACCTTTGTCAACGCGAAAGGGGCCGAGGTGTTCGACCTGCCGGACGCGCCACGACCGACCTCCGGAACACCGCCGGTCAGAATCCTTGCTCCGTTCGACAACATCCTGCTCTCGCACGCCGACCGCTCGCGAATCATGGACGAGCAGTATCGAACTCGCGTCTTCACCGTCAACGGCATCATCAAGCCCGCCATCCTGGTGCGCGGAAAGGTGGTGGGATTCGCGACGGTGACGCCGGCCAAGGAGACGGTTGAGTTGAGCGCGACTCTGTTTGCGCAGCAACCGAAGACCGCGCTCGCGTCCATCGAGAAAGAAGCGCGTTCGTTGCTGAAGTTCATGCACCCGAAGATCCCGACCCGAGAGGTGCGGTTCGCTGTCGCTACGTAGCAGGCTTGTGCTTTCGCGGTGCTCGATCGCGTAGTTCGGCCACGATCTCGTCATTCCACATGTGCCGCCGCACCAGTCGGTACCGCTCCCGGGCGATCCACAAGTACGCCTCGGCGTCGGTGTGCTCGGGCAACATGTCGGCGCCCCTCAGCATTCGCACGACGGGGAGAAATTCCTCGCCGAACCAGCGCCGGGCGACCGTGTCTCGGCCGAGGAACTCACCCTTTTCCTGCATGAGCCGAAAACCCCACGCCTCCACGCACTCACTGAGTTCGGCGTACTCCCACGGGTCGGTGACCTGAACGGCTTCGCGTTGCGAGCCCTGCAGCGGAACGCGAGTGAGGAAGAGTCGGCGATGGTCCTTGATGAGCAGATCGGCGCGCTGAGTGATGCCTTCCGGCGAGATGCGCGTGATGATCTCGGTGACGTACGCGTCGATTGTCTTCTGGTGCATCGCACACGCAATGGACACTCGGTGGTGTCCGTCGATCACGAAATGCATGGAGCCGACACGGTACAACTGAACGGGTGGCACCGATTCGCCGCGTCGTTGCGCCACCGCAAGTCGCTCCCAACGAGCGCGCGAATGAGTGGACGTCGGACGGAAGTACCTGTCGAAATCACCTGTGCGGTCGACACTTCCGACTATCGATTCGATGGTGACGACCTGTAGACCCAGAGACTTCTCACCAACCTTGCCCAGAGCTGCGACAACCTCGTCGAACGGCAGGATCGCGTTGACGTCGTCCGGTTCGCGTCGTAGCCAACTGACCAGACGGGCAACGTCGGCGCGTCGACGCTGACGAGCGAAGTCGTTTTCCGCGTCGGCTGTGGGAAATCCGGTGTCACGAGCCATGTCGGCGCCTCACGATCGTCGGCGGAGTACCTGGGGAAATCTCCATCAGCGTGAAGCCGACGGTATTGAGCACGATAGTCCGGCCTACCTCCAGATCGAGAGGCGTTCGCCCGTGCGGGTGGATGTGTCCGTGAATCATGACCGTCGGATCGAGGGTGCGGATCAAGGGGGTGAAGGATTCGAACCCACGATGTGGCCGATCCTCGGCGTCGCCGACACCGCGGGCGGGGCTGTGGGTGAGCAGCACATCCACGCCCGCCCGGCCGCCGGGAAGCCGCGATTGCCAGGTGTTTCGCCAGGTGAGCGAGCGGGCGCGTCGGCTCTGCTGGCGCTCGGACCACTGATTGGGGCCCGTGTTGTATCGGATGGAACCACCGAGGCCCGCGATCCGCAGACCGGCGACGGTCACGATGCGTCCGTCGGCGTTGACTGCGCCGGTCGGGCCGGGCCACTGCGCCGGCATACCTGCCCGCATCCAACCGGATCTCTTGTTCGAATATCCGGACAGATCGACGTCGTGGTTTCCGGGAACGAACACGCACGGCGCATTCAGTTGGTCAGACAGGTACTCCAGATACGCAAACGGCAGGTCGCCCGCGCCGAGGATCACGTCGACTCCGAGTGAACGAACTTGACTGCTCCACAGGAATTCGACGGTCTCGTCGCTGACAGCGAGAACGGAGACCATTTCGACGACGCTACCGCCACCGCGAGGTATCTGCGCTGCGAACCTCGCGGGCACGGTGTTTAGATGGACGAGTGTCAGACAGCGTCGTATCTTCCGTCCGGGCCCATCTCGTCAGCAGCATCGAGGGGCCGGACCCCACCGCGGCCTCAGTGACGTTCCTCGGTGTCGAACCGCTGGACGTGCTGCGTTTCGAATCACCCGACGGCCTGGTCCGCTACGTCACACTGGGGTGCTCGCGTCATCCGATGGGCGACCCCAACGAACTGGTCGCAGACCCCACACGCGGTCCTCGCGCCGAGTTGGTGCTCACCCTGCGCGGTGGCACGGGTGTCGCGTCGGGTGTGGCCAGGACGCTCGCGGTGCTGGCTGCGGCGCCGTCCGTCGAAGGGGTCGTGCTACTCGAGGACGCACTGTTGGACCTCGGCGAGCCGCTGTGGAAGGACACCGCGTTCACGGCGGTGCTTCTCGGTGACAGCGGGATCGAAGACCTGACTCTGCCGGAACCGTTCGATCCGGTGCGCTTCCTTGGTGTGGTCCCCCTGACCGGTACCGAAGCCGCCTGGGTGCGTCTACGCGGCGCGGAGGCACTGCGGGAAGCGTGGACCGAGGCGGGGATCGACATTCGCGATCCGCACCGTTCCGCTGCCTCGCTCTAGCTGCGCCGGCGCTTTGTCCGTCAGATCATTCGGCGTGCACGAGGATGTCCGCCAAGTTCTCGAGACTTACCCGAACGGTCCGTGAAAATGCTTTCGTCACGATCGGGTCGGCCATCTTGCCGAATACGCCGCCGAGTCCGCTTTCGCTGTCGAGTCGGTAGGTGACCCGAGTGCCGTCACCGACTTCTTCGCAGGTCGTGGTCTGCGAGAAGCTGACCGGACTTTCGACGGACGTCGATTTCGACGATCTCGGTGGGTCGTACTCGGTGAATTCGGATGTCCACTCGAGGCGCTTGCCCAGGATTCTCGAGACGCCGTGCCAACGGCTTCCCACGCCCATCGGGCCGTCGGTGATCTGTTTGCACTCGACCATCGAATTCTCCCAGTTGGGCCAGTTCTCGGCGACGGCGATGTACTCCCAGACGTCCTTGGGTGGCAACGCGATCTCTACAGACTGCTCGACTGTAGGCATGGTTGTTCCTCCATCTCTCCTGGATCTGAATTTGCTTGTCGCAAAATGAATTTCGGGAACGGAATGAAAATGCGTACCCATATCCATTGTCCGCCTGCGACGGTGGCAAGTACAGGGAGTCAGCGTGCGAGGTTCACAGCCAGTTGTTGCGACGGAAGAGAAAGAACAAGCCGACACACACCGACGCGATGAGGAACAGGATGGACTGATAGCCGTACTTGTAACCGAGTTCCGGCATGTTCTCGAAGTTCATTCCGTAGATACCGGCAACGCCCGTCGGCACGGCGGCGATAGCGACCCAAGCCGAGATCTTGCGCATGTCGGTGTTCTGTTGCACCGCGATCTTCGCGAGTGCGGCATCGACCAGAGAACTCAACACCTCGTCGTATTCCGAGATACGTTCGGCCACGATCGTGTGGTGATCCCTTACGTCACGGAAGTATCGCCGGATCTCCTTCGGGACGAGGCCGCCCGCGGGCTGGGTCAGCTGGAGCAGTGGCAATCCGAGTGGAGTGACCGAGCGTCGTAGTTCGACGATTTCACGTTTGAGCAGGTAGATATGCTCGACGGCAACGGTGTTCCGCGGGTTGAACACCAACTCTTCCATGCTGTCGACGTCCTGCTCGACGAGTTGGATGACGGAGAGATAGCTGTCGACGACGTGGTCGGTGATCGCGTGCAACACCGCGAACGGGCCCATGGCGAGGCGCTCGGGATTCTGCTCGAGTGACTTGCGCACGCTTGCCAGTTCGGAGTGATCCCCGTGACGGACGGTCACCACGAAGTCGGGGCCGACGAACACCATGATCTCGCCGGTTTCGACGATCTCGCTCGCCGTCGCGACGGACTCGTGCGGTACGTAGACGACCGTGCGCAGCACCAGGAACATGACGTCGTCGTAGCGTTCGAGTTTCGGGCGCTCGTGTGCATGGACGGCATCCTCGACCATCAACTCGTGGAGTCCGAAAGTTGCTGCGACATCTTGCATCTGGCCTTCGTCGGGTGCATGCATGCCCACCCAGACGAACGCGTTGTCTCGACTACGGACCTCGGCCAGCGCGGCGCGGTGCGTGTACTTGCCCGGCAACCGCACGCCGTCCACGTAGACCGCGCAGTCGACGATCGCGCGGGCTGCCGGAACGGGGATCTTGGGCGCATCGGCTTGCGTCGATTTGCCGTTCGACCAATTCGGCAGTGACGGCATGGTTGGCACGCTCGCTCCTTCTCGGTCTGTAGTGCAGGGGAACGGCACTGCGGCGACACGTGATCGAATTGCGCTGCCGCTGCGGCGTAATCGTACGTCAGCTTCCGGCTCGCCCACCGGAGCGCGATGAAGTTGCCGATTGCTGACACACTGGAACAGTGCGAATAGACCTTCACACCCACTCCAACGCATCGGACGGCACCGATACCCCGGCTGCCCTCATGCGCGCCGCAGCCGACGCCGGACTCGACGTCGTCGCCATCACCGATCACGACACGACTTCGGGCTGGGCCGAGGCGGCGCACGCCTTGCCGGCCGGCGTCAGCCTGGTTCGTGGGATGGAGATGTCGTGCGAAGGTCGAGGTGAGCGTGGCTGGCCGGTCGCTGTTCATCTTCTGGCGTACCTGTTCGATCCGACGCATCCCGAATTCGCCAAGGAACGTGAGCGACTGCGCGCCGAACGCGTCGAACGTATCCGGGTGATGACGACCATGATGGCGCGCGACGGTCTGCCCGTCGATCCCGATCAGATCTTGGCTGACGCCGGTCCGTCCGTCGGACGCCCGCACGTCGCAGCGGCCTTGATGCGGGCGGGAGTGGTGTCGAGCATCAGTGAGGCTTTCTCCGACCTGTTGTCCAGTCGAGGGCGATACGACGTTCCCAAGTACGACACTCCGCTCGAGTACGCCGTCGAACTGGTGGCAGCGGCCGGGGGAGTAACTGTCCTTGCGCATGGACGTGCCCGTTCGCGCGGCGGATTGCTTGCGCTCGACCACATCCGTGATCTGGCCGATCTGGGTCTCGGGGGTCTCGAAGTCGATCACCCGGACCATCGCAGCGACGATCGTGACGTCCTGCGCCGCCTGGCCGTCGACCTGGGCTTGGCGGTCACCGGATCCTCGGACTACCACGGCGAGAACAAGACGATCGGACTCGGCGACGAGCTCACGGACGAGGCCGAGTTCGACAAACTCGTCTCGGCTGCCACCGGCGTGGAGGTACTTGGGCGCTGATGCTCGACACCACGCTCTACCTCACCGTGTTCATCACGCTGTTCGTGATCATGGACCCGCCCGGAGTCATCCCGGTGTTCTTGTCACTGGTCGGCCGCAAAAGCCGTGAAGATCGCAACCGAGCGGCATGGCAGGCCCCCGCCGTCTCCCTTGCGGTCATCTCGGTCTTTGCCATCGGCGGTCAGGCGATCCTCAACTACCTCCATATCGGCATTCCGGCATTGCAGGGCGCAGGCGGATTACTCCTGCTTCTCATCGCACTCGAACTGCTGACCGGGAAGGCCTCCAACCGTCCGCAGGGAGCCGACGACGTCAACGTCGCACTCGTTCCTCTGGGAACGCCGATGATGGCCGGTCCCGGTGCAATTGCGGCTGTCATCGTCTTTGTCGCCCAGGCCGATGGTGAAGCGGCGTCGTATCTGGCGATCGCGTTGGCGATTCTGTCCATCCACCTCGTGCTGTTCGTGGTCCTGCGCTTCTCGACGGCACTGATCCGGATACTGGGTGAGGGTGGCATCAGCCTGCTGGCACGCATCGCCGGTCTTTTGCTCGCCGCCATCGCAGTTCAACTCATTGCGGAATCAGTCCGCGGATTCGTCGCGGGAGCGTAAGAGATGACATACGACGACAGGTACGAGGACGACTACCGGTACCAGGATTATCAGGATTATCAGTACGAAGACGATTACGACTATCCCGCCGACAAACGACAATGGCTGCTGGTTCGCGCTCTACGCGCCCTGAGCGGCACCGTGGCGGCCGGAATCGTGGTCTTGACACTCGTGATCATCGGTTCGGCATATCTGGGCGGCAACCGCGGATTCCCGGGTCCGGGAACAACGTCGATCACCGCGCACATTGCGGCTTCGGTGGTTGCTTTGGCCGCGCAGATCTGGTGCGACCGCAGGCGGGGTATCGCGGCGGTTGCCGGATCGGTGGTCGTGCTCGTGGTGGCGGGGCTGTTGTTGGTGACGCAGTGGTGGGGATGACTGGGTGGGGATGACACGGTGGGGATGACACGGTGGGGATGACTGGGTGGGATGACACGGTGGGGATGACACGGTGGGGATGACGGCTCGGGTTCGAGTGTGGTGAGGAATCCGACCGCTTGGAGGATTTGATTGTGATCCGACTCTGGTGGCAAACTGGAGTTACTTCGAGGCGGCGCCACAGCCCGGCCCCGAAGTGCAGGTTTCGTCAGAATTTCTCCCGAAACCTAGATTGCATGGATACGCCAGGGCTCACCCGCCCCACACCATGACGCTTCGGATGTATTGCGGCCCACTTTCTCGCGCACGCCGAATGCTCTTCTTCTCAGTAGTCGTTCGCGGAAGAAATGATCTCTGACCGTTGTGAACGTAGTTTCGCAGCGGTCCGAAGGATTACTTCCCAGTAACCCAGCCCCGCTTGAGGCTGGACTAATCAGGAGTGTCATCGTGTCCCTCGTGACTGAAGCCATCAACGTACCCAAGGTCGAGTTGACCGACGAAGAAATCTTTGCCGCTCACGTCGGTGGCAAGCTCTCGGTCGAGACCACCGCGCCGCTCGATACGCAGCGGGCCCTCTCGATCGCCTACACGCCGGGTGTTGCTCAGGTGAGCCGCGCCATCGCTGCAGACGAAACCCTCGCCGATCGATACACGTGGACCAACCGACTCGTCGTCGTGGTCAGCGACGGCACCGCGGTTCTCGGACTCGGCGACATCGGCCCCCGCGCGTCGCTGCCCGTCATGGAGGGCAAGTCGGCACTGTTCAAGAACTTCGCCGGACTGAACTCCATTCCGCTGGTTCTCGACACCAAGGATCCCGACGAGATCGTCGAGACGCTCATCCGTCTGCGCCCGAGCTTCGGCGCGGTCAACCTCGAGGACATTTCGGCGCCGCGTTGCTTCGAGATCGAGAAGCGCGTCATCGAAGCCCTCGACTGCCCCGTCATGCACGACGATCAGCACGGAACCGCCATCGTGGTCCTCGCTGCCCTCAAGGGCGCCGTGAAGGTTCAGAGCCGCGACATCACCACACTCAAGGTCGTCATCTCCGGCGCCGGTGCTGCGGGTGTTGCCTGCGCGAACATCCTGCTCGCCGCCGGAATCAGCGACGTCATCGTGCTGGACTCGAAGGGCATCATCTCGGGCGAGCGCAGCGACCTCAACGACGTGAAGGCAGAACTCGCGGCCCGCACCAATCCCCGCGACCTGCACGGTGGTGCCATCGAGGCTCTCGAAGGTGCCGACGTGTTCCTCGGTGTCTCGGCGGGCAAGATCCCCGAGGAGCTCATCGCTTCGATGGCTCCCGAGTCGATCGTGTTCGCGCTCTCCAACCCGGACCCGGAGATTCACCCCGAAACCGCGTCGAAGTACGCGGCGATCGTGGCTACGGGTCGCAGTGATTTCCCGAACCAGATCAACAATGTTCTCGCCTTCCCCGGTGTGTTCAAGGGCGCGCTCGACGCCGGCGCCCGTCGCATCACCGAAGGTATGAAGCTCGCTGCCGCCGAGGCAATCCTGTCGGTGGTCGGCGACGAGTTGGCGGCGGACAAAATCGTCCCCAGCCCACTCGACCCTCGCGTGGCACCCGCAGTAGCGGAAGCCGTCGCGGCCGCAGCGCATGCTGAGGGCGTGACCAGCTAAGAGGGACTACGAAAGCCCCGATCGGGACCCGCACACAAGGTTCCGATCGGGGCTTTTCGTGTGTACCGATCTACAGACGAGTGAGGTCGGGTGTTCGGCGCAGCCTGCCGGTCCCGGGAACCGATGCCCAGACCACCAGCGCCAGTAAGCCGTCCACGACCAGAGCCACAACCGCGACCAGAATTGCGCCGACGACCACTCGGTCGTACTTGTAGAGCGCGAGACCGTCGAAGATGTACCGGCCGAGGCCGCCGAGGTTGACGTAGGCGGCGACCGTTGCCGTGGCAATCACCTGCAGTGTCGCGTTACGCAGTCCGCCGAGAATCAATGGCAGCGCATTGGGTATCTCGACGCGGAAGAGCACTTGGAGTTCGGTCATACCCATCGCCCGCGCGGCCTCGACGACGCCGCGGTCGACGCTGGCAATTCCGGCGTACGTGCCGGCGAGTAGTGGGGGAATACCAAGGATGACGAGGGCGAGAATCGGCGGCATCACTCCCAGGCCCATGAGAAGAACGAGGAAGGTGAGCAGGCCGAGAGTGGGCAGTGACCGCAGTGCGTTGACCAGACTGACGACCACGATCTCACCGCGACGCAGATGGCCGATGAGTAATCCGATGGGCACCGCGATCACAGCCGAAAGCGCCACGGCCAGAACGCTGTACCAGAGGTGCTGGAGGATGCGGGTGCCGATTCCGGTGTCGCCGCTCCAATTTCCGGGATCGACGATGAAGTCCCAGGCTCCGGTGAAGATGCTCATACGGGTTCCCCCTCGGCAGCCACGACGGCGGGGACCTTCGACGAGGTCGATGTTCTGGTCCACGGGGTCAGGAATCGGCCGATCAGATACAGGATCAGGTCGAGCGCCAGGGCCAGCACGACAATCGCGATGATGCCGGCAACGATCTGGTCCGGGTAGTCGCGGTCGTAGCCCTGTTTGAACAGAACTCCCAGCCCGCCGATTCCGATCAGCGATCCGACCGAAACCAGCGAAATATTGGTAACGGCAATAACTCTGATGTTCGCGATCATCACCGGCAGTGCCAACGGCAACTCGACCGTCAGGGCGCGTCGTAGCGGTGTGAACCCGACGGCGGTGGAAGCGTCGATGACGTTGTCCGGCACCGAATCGAGTGCTTCGGGCACGGCCCGGATGAGCAGTGCCGTCGCATAGACGCTCAGTGCGATCACGACGTTGAGCGGATCAAGGGTCTTGAGTCCGAACAGTTGGGGGATGGTGACGAACAGCGCGAGCGACGGAATCGTGAACGCAATGCTCGCCAGGGTCAACGTGATTCGGCGCAGCCATCTGACGTTGCGGATCGCTGTTCCGACCGGAACGGCAATCAGGAGACCGATCAACAAGGGCAGCAGCGCCAGATACAGATGGGTCTTCGAGTAGTCCACGACCGTCGAGAAATTGTCGATGAGCCAGCGCATGCCGCTACGCCCCGAATCCCTCGGTGAAGGCGACTCGGTTGCGTTCCTCGTCCTCGCGTCGACGCTGATCTGCCAATTTCGCCACGACTTCGGACCCGAGGATCCCGCCGATGACCGCTCCCTCGCCGTCGACGGCAACGCCGATACCGGAAGGGGACGAGATTGCCGCATCGAGTGCTTGGCGTAGATCACCGCCGGGGGAGAACAACGAACCACCGGCCGACGTCGACTGCGCGAGAGTGCGTCCCGAGCGCAGCCCTTCGACGCCGGTCACATCGATCCATCCTTGCGGACTTCCGCTGTCCGTGACCACGAGAACCCACTCGCCCAATTCGAGACGCAGAGCCTTCAATTCGTTCTCGACGGCCGTGCGTACGGGGTGTAACGGAACCTCGTCGGCAGCGCGGAACGACAATCCCCGATATCCGCGATCGCGTCCGACAAATCCGGCGACAAAATCCGTTGCCGGTGCGGCCAACACGTCGCGAGGTGCCGCAACCTGCTGAAGCCGCCCGCCGGGACCGAAGACGGCAATGTGATCACCGAGTTTGACTGCCTCGTCGATGTCGTGGGTGACAAAGACGATCGTCTTCTTCAGTTCGCTTTGAAGACGGAGCATTTCGGTCTGCAGATCCTCACGCACCACCGGGTCGACGGCGCTGAACGGCTCGTCCATCAACAGGATCGGCGGATCGGCAGCCAATGCTCGCGCAACTCCCACACGTTGTTGCTGCCCACCCGAGAGTTGCCCGGGATAGCGGCTGGCAAGGGAGATGTCCAGACCGACTCGTTCGAGGACCCCCAACGCGGCTTTGCGCGCTGCGCGGCGGGACTCACCGCGCAGTACCGGAACTGTTGCGACGTTGTCGATCACGGTGCGATGCGGAAGCAAGCCGGCGTTCTGGATGACGTACCCGATGCCGAGACGCAGCTTCACGGCGTCGGTCTGGGCGATGTCACGACCGTCGACGAAGATCTTGCCCGACGTCGGTGTGATCATCCGGTTGATCATGCGCATCGACGTCGTCTTGCCGCACCCGGACGGCCCCACGAACACCGTGAACGACTCGGCCTCGATGGTGAGATCGAGACGGTCGACGGCGGTGGTGCCGTCCGGATACTGCTTGGTGACGCCCTCGAATGTGATCACGTGACTACGAGACCGGCTTGTCGAGGCCCTGCGCCGTCACCCACGCCTTGGCCGCCGCTGCCGGCTCCGTCTTGGTGTCGCCGGACACCTGGACGTTGAGTGCCAACAACTCTTCGGTGGTGAGCTTGGCGGACACCGCATCGAGGACTGTCTTCAACTTGTCGGAAGACTTCGACGCGCGCAGCACCGGCACCACGTTCTGAGCCGGGAAATTGTTCTTCGGGTCTTCGAGAACCACGAAGTTGTTTGCCGGGATGGAGGCAGACGTCGTGAAGATGTTTGCCGCCGTGATGTCGCCGGACGAGAGAGCCTTCACTGTTGCCGGTCCACCGCCGTCGGCGATCGGGACGAAGTTGGCTGCCGAGATGTCGAGACCGTAATTGGACTGCAAACCGGGCAATCCGGCTGGACGTTCCTGGAACTCGGCCGGAGCGCCGAACTTGACCTCGGCGGAATGCGGAGCCAGATCGGCGATCGTCTTCAGGTTCCACTTGTCAGCGGTTTCCTTGGTGACGACGACGGCGTCCTTGTCCTCGGCGGATGCAGGCGTCGCAATTGCCAATTCCGACCCGAGAGCTGCGGGAAGAGCAGCGAGGACATCAGCGGAGCTGGTGGCCGTGCTGTCGGGATCCAAGTACTGCAGGAGATTTCCCGTGTAATCCGGAATGACGCTGATCGACCCGTCCTTGAGCGCCGGAATGTACGCCTCACGGCTGCCGACGTTGAACGACGTGGACACATCGAACCCGTTGACACGCAGTGCTTCGGCGTAGATGTTGGCGATCGTCTCGGATTCGGTGAAGTTGGCGGAGCCGACGACAACCGCGTTGGGATCGCTGTTGGAGTCACCGTCACTGCTACCGCACGCTGTCAGTGCAGTCAGAGAGACAACGGTTGCCGCGGCTACGAGCCAACGGTTGGAACGAAATCGTGAGGTGCGCATGAGCGTCCTTCCGGTTTTTCGGGCGTCCCGTGTTTCGGGCGTCGGAAACCATCCCCTTGTGGCGAAGCCACCCGAGTGGCTTCGACGGCGCCGCCACCGAGTGGCTGCGTCAGGACTGGTTACCGCGCATCGCCCGACAAGTGTAACGATAGGTACCGACATGGCACGGTTTTCGATCCATGGGATTGGATGTGAGGATTTCGGTGAAGAGCACACGCACGAAGTATTCGACTGTTGTTGCAGCACTGATGGTCCTGCCAATTCTCAGCGGATGCGCAAACGGTGATTCGGTGGTAGAGAGCGCCGGAGCGGAGTCTCGTGACCAGATCGTGGTGGCTGCTGACGCATCAGTGGAGAGTTCGGTGTTGGCCGAGGTGTATTCGACGGTGCTCTCATCCTCCGGTCTGTCGGCTCGCGTCGAATCGGTGGGTGGAGGCAGAACCCAATCACTCGAGGCTCTGGACGCAGCGCGAGTCACCTTGGTGCCCGAGTTCACCGGTGCGCTGCTCGATCACTACGACCCGTCATCCCCGGCCCGCAAGGCCGACGACGTCTTCGAAGCCTTGAGTCGCTCTCTGCCGGAGGGTCTTTCGGTCTCCGACTATGCGATGGCCGAAGATCGTGCGGTCCTCGCACTCGACACCGGATACGCACAGTCGTTGGGAGCGAAGACGATAGAAGCCTTTGCTCCTTCGTGTGCCGCGGCGACGCCGCTCGTCTCCGCGAGATTCGTCGAGGACGGGGCAGTGGAACAGTTGGCCGAGGGCGCCGAGTGTGTCTTCGCCGGTGTCGATCAGGCAACGCCGGCAGACGTACCCGGTGCACAGGTATTCGGAAGCACGACGCTGTCAGCGCTGGCACAATCCGGTGCCGTCACAGTGCTCGCTGATTCGAATCACGTTCTGGCTGCGCAGAATGTCGTTCCGCTCTTTCGAGCGGGCGCACTGGGAGATTCGGCTGTCAAGGCGCTCAGCGTCGTTGCGGGTGAACTGTCCACCACCGATCTCGCCGCAATGATCGAGCAGGTGCGGACCGGCAAGGCGTCAGCCCCGGAAGTGGCCCGAACCTGGTGGGACACCCGTCAGTGACATGGACGGAGTGGGCCACCCGTCAGTGACATGGACGGAGTGGGCCACCCGTCAGTGACATGGACGGAGTGGGCCACCCGTCAGTGACTGTTCGATCCCACTGCTGAACTCGAATCATCCTTGGCGCGAATCAGTTTCGATGCGATGAACTGGCCGAGGTCGGCAACGGCGTCTGCTGCTTCCTTCACCAGTGACGCCTGTGCGTGAGCCACGTGCCACAGTCGCGCGTACTCCACCAGGGACACGTCGACGCCGGCAGCGGAGAGCTTGTCGGTGAACGTCATGATCTGCGGGTAGAGGACCTCCTCGGAACCGACGTGAATCCTGGTGGGCGGCAACCCGTCGAGCTTGCCGTGCATCGGCGCGTAGCCAGGATCAGTACGGTCGCCGCCGGCAAGGTAAGCGTCGGCGGCATCGAAGGACCAAGCTGTGTTGACCACCAGGTCGGCCTTTTTGGTAGCACCCCGATCGCCGGGATCGACCCACGGTGAGATCAGTGCGAGCGCGCCGGGGGTCACGCCGTGACGCTCGATCAGACGCAGAGCGGTCGCCGCGGCCAGACCGCCACCGGCCGAATCGCCGGCAATGGCAACGCGGTCTTCCGAATAGTCGAACTCGGTGACCAACTGCATGAAGGCTGAGACCGCGTCGTCGAGAGCGGCGGGATACGGATTCTCCGGCGCGAGACGGTAGTCCAAGGTGAAGACCGCACTGGACGACTCACGGGCGAGATGAGCTGCGAGAGAACGGTGTGTGGCCAGCGAACCCAGCGTGTACGCCCCGCCATGCAGGTAGAGAACTGCAGTGGGGCGCTCGGTTGGGCCGACGGTGATCTTCTCTGCCGGTCGGCAAGCCAGCTCCAGCGGGCGCACGACGGCGCCCGCTGGAACCTGCTGTAGCGGTGCCCCGGCCTCGAGCAACAGACGTTGAATCCGATACGGCAGCCGCGAGTTGAAAGCCAGACGGAAGTACGGCTTCAACAAGAATGCGACCACGGGCAGCGGAAGGGTGAACGTGCTCACCGGCAGGGCTCCTGACTCTTTATGCGAACTGCGCTGTGAAACGAACGACGCTGTGAAACGAACTCAGCTGGACTTGGGCATCATTCGGCCGGCGACGATCGCGACGATGCGCTGGTAGCCCGATCCTACGAGGCGAACCCAGGCGTCGAGTGCGATTGCGTCCATCCCGATGAGAACTCGCGGCTTGCTCTTGCGAACACCGTTGACGATCGTCTTGGCGGCGTCCTCAGGTGTGGTGCGCGCGAGCTTGCGGTCGAAGAACTCGGAGAAGACCGCAAGATCTTCGCCCGGGCCCGCGGTGGCGTTGCGTGCGATGGCGGTCTTGATTCCGCCCGGGTGCACACAGGTCACCTTCACCGGGTGCTTGGCGATCAGCATTTCCTGGCGAAGCGACTCGGTGAAACCGCGAACGGCGAACTTGGCCGAGTTGTAGGCGCTCTGACCCGGCATCGACAGCAGACCGAAGAGGCTCGACACGTTCACGATGTGCCCGTCACCGGAGGCGATGACGTGGGGAAGGAATGCCTTGGTGCCGTTGACAACTCCCCAGAAGTCGACGTCCATGACCCGTTCGAAGTCCTTGAACTCGGACTTCTCGAAGGTGCCGTGGTACGCGATTCCGGCGTTGTTGTAGATCTGGTTGACCTTGCCGAAATGGGCGACAACCGCGTCGGCGTACTCGAGAACCGCCTCGCGCTGGGTGACGTCGAGATGGTCCGACTTCACCTCGGCGCCGATGGCCTCCACCAGACGTGCTGTCTCGGCGAGCCCGACGGTGTCCACGTCGGAGATCGCCAACTTGGCGCCCTGGCCGGCCAGGTTCAGTGCGAGTGCGCGACCGATGCCCGATCCCGCTCCGGTGATGACTACGACCTTGCCTGCAAAATCACTCATTGTGCTACTGCCTTCTCGTCGTCGAGGTCGATCTGTGAAGTGGTCGCGGTGCCGACGGCGCCGAGATCCGAGGTGGCGACGCTACGGTATGCCGCGAGGTCGAAATGCTTGGTGGCATTGCGGAACTGGAAAGTGAAGCCAGGCCACAGGGTGGTGTTGTTTCCGTGCTTGTCCATGTACCAGCTGGCGCAACCGCCGTTGTTCCACACGCTCTTGGACATAGCTGCCTGCAGGTCCTTGTTGTACTTGTCCTGCTTGTCCTTGCGCACCTCGATGGTGCCGATGTCGTACTTGTCGATGGTGGCGATCGCGTCGACCAGGTAGTTGATCTGCGACTCGATCATGAAGACCATCGACGAATGTCCGAGGCCGGTGTTGGGGCCGACCAGGAAGAACATGTTGGGGAAGTTGGCAACTGCCGCGCCCTTGTATCCCTGCATACCGGTCTCTTCGAAGACCTCGGCGAGCGAGCGTCCGTCCTTGCCGAAGATTCCCGCGAAGGTGGGGGAGTCGGTGACGTGGAATCCGGTCGCAACGACGATGGCATCGATCTCACGGGTGGTGCCGGTCTTCGAGACGATCCCGTTGGCGGTGACCTCCTCGATGCCTTCGGTCACCAGGTCGACATTGTCCTGGGCGAGGGTGGGGAAGTAGTTGTTCGAGATCAGCATGCGCTTGCAGCCGATCTGGAAGTTGGGCATGACCTTCTTACGAAGATCCTTGTCCTTGATCTGAGCCTTCAGGTGACGCTCGGCGGCGAACTGCAGCGGCTTCATGAAGACCGGCGCCTTGGCCAGGCCGACGACCTGCGTCTCTCGCATCCAGTAGATACCGGTGCGGCACAACTTCTGGAAGCCGGGGAGGTACTTGAACGCGAGATGCTCGATCTTGGTGTACTCGCGGTCTGCGCGGGGCAGGATCCACGGCGCAGTGCGCTGGTACACGTCGAGGTGTGAGACCTTCTTGCCGATAGCGGGCACGATCTGGATGGCGGAGGCGCCGGTTCCGATGACGGCCACGCGCTTGCCCGTCAGATCGGCATCGTGGTTCCAGCGCGAGGAGTGGAAGATCTCGCCCTTGAATCCGTCGATGCCCTTGATGTCCGGAAGTGAAGGCTCACACAGTGCGCCGACGGCCGAGACGACGATCTTTGCGACGAATTCACCCTTGTTGGTGCTGACGTGCCACTGAGCCGACGACTCGTCCCATCGGGCTGAGAGAACGTCGCAGTCGAAGATGTGCTTGTCGAGCACCTTGTGGCGGTTGGCCACCGACTGGATGTACTTGTAGATCTCGGGCTGGGTGGAGAAGGAGCGCGTCCACTCCGGATTGAGTGCAAAAGAGTACGAGTACAAATGCGACGGCACGTCACACGCGGCGCCCGGGTAGCTGTTGTCACGCCAGGTTCCACCGACGTCGTTGCCGCGCTCGAGAACGACATAGTCGGTGATGCCGGCCTGTGCCAGTTTGATCGCCGCACCGAGACCGGCGAAACCGCTGCCGATGATCAGTGTGCCGACGTGGCGAGTATCCGCGGCAGGTGCTGAGGTATCTGTAACTGGAAGACTCATGTAGGGAACGATATGCCTTTATTGAGTCACGGTCAATAGCTTATTGACGGATATTCAGTAGTCTATTGGGCATGGACGCAGTAAAGCGAACGCGGCTCGACCCTGCGCAACGCCGAGCGCAACTCATCGACCTCGGGGCGCGCATGCTCGCCGAACGGCCGCTCGAGCAGATTTCCGTCGAGGACATCGCCGATCAAGCGGGGGTGTCGCGTGGGCTTCTGTTCCACTACTTCGCGTCGAAAAGCGAGTTTCATCTCGCCATCGTCCGACACAGCAGTGAACAGATGCTCCAGCGCACGGAGCCGAGCGAGTCGGACGATCCGATGCTCACCCTCCGATCGGTGCTGGCGTCGTACGTCGACTACGTGACCGAGAACCGCAATACCTACGTCTCGCTGCTCCGGGGGACCGCCAGCGGGGATCCGCAGATGCGTGAGGTGTTCGAGCAGACTCGCGACATCATGGCCAAGAGAACCCTCGATCAGCTCCCCAAGATCGGCCTGACTCGAACGCCTCAGGTGGAGTTGGCCGTTCGAGGTTGGATCGCGTTTGTCGAGGAAGCCACCATCAGTTGGCTCCGCGCGCCCGCAATCACCCGCGAGGAACTGATCGACCTGACGGTTCAGTCGTTGCCCGCGTTGGCACTGGCCGCCGTCGGCTTCGATGCCGGGCCGGATCTGGGTCTGCTGCAATCGAATTGACGTGAACGCAGAAAGGCCGGGCCCCACACTCCTTGCGGAATGTGGGGCCCGGCCTTTGGGTACTGCCACTGCTTACTTGGTCGGCAGGAACGCCTCGTCCAAGATCTCCTGCTGCTCCACCGCGTGCACCTTGCTCGATCCCGAAGAGGGAGCGGACATCGGACGACGCGAGATGCGCTTGATGCCGGTCAAGGTCTCCGGCAGAAGATCCGGCAGAGCCAGTCCGAGGAACGGCCACGCACCCTGGTTTGCGGGCTCTTCCTGAACCCAACGGAACTGATCCGCATTCGGGTAACGGTCCAGGGTCTCCTTGAGACGACGCTTCGGCACGGGGTAGAGCTGCTCCATGCGCACGATTGCGATGTCGTCACGCTCGTCCTTGTGCTTCTTCGCCAGAAGCTCCCAGTACAGCTTGCCGCTGACCAGCAGAACCCGCTTGACCGATTCGCGGGCGCTTTCGCCGCTCTCGAATGCCGGCTCCTCGAAGACGGAACGGAACTTGCCCGTCGTGAAGTCCTCGACGTTGCTGACTGCAGCCTTGTTACGCAGCATCGACTTGGGCGTGAAGACCACCAGCGGACGGCGGATGCCGTCGAGGTGATGGCGACGCAGCAGGTGGAAGTAGCTGGCCGGAGTCGACGGAACCGCGACGGTCATCGAGCCTTCTGCACACAGCTGAAGGAAACGCTCGATGCGACCGGAGGTGTGGTCCGGACCCTGACCCTCGTGACCGTGTGGCAGGAGCAGCACGACGTCGGAGAGCTGACCCCACTTGGCCTCACCCGAAGAGATGAACTCGTCGATGATGGTCTGCGCGCCGTTGACGAAGTCACCGAACTGCGCTTCCCACAGGACCAGAGCGTCGGGGTTACCCACCGAGTATCCGTACTCGAAGCCCAGACCTGCGTACTCGGTGAGTGCGGAGTCGTAGACCATGAACTTGCCGCCGTTTTCGGCGTCGGCAGCGATCTTGGCGATCGGGCTGTACTCGTTGCCGGTCTTGCGGTCGATGAGGACCGAGTGACGCTGCGTGAACGTTCCACGCTTGGAGTCCTGACCGGCGAGGCGGATCAAGGCACCCTGCTCGGCCAACGAGCCGAACGCGAGCAATTCTGCGAACGCCCAGTCGACATGTCCCTCACGGGCCATTTCGCGGCGCTTCTCGGCAACCGGCTTGACGCGCGGGTGAACGGTGAAGCCGTCGGGGACGTTGACGAACGCATCACCGATGCGCTCGAGGACCTCGGGAGCGACAGCCGTGGTCAGGCGAGCCGGGGGAGTCTGGTCGAGTTCGACGGACTCGGACGGTTCGGGCTGGAACTTCTCGAGTTCACGGACCTCGTTGAAGACCCGTTCGAGCTGGCCCTGGTAGTCGCGAAGTGCGTCTTCGGCTTCCTTGAGCGAGATGTCACCGCGGCCGATGAGGGACTCGGTGTAGCTCTTACGAACGCTGCGCTTGGTGTCGATGACGTCGTACATCGCCGGCTGGGTCATCGACGGATCGTCGCCCTCGTTGTGACCGCGGCGGCGGTAGCAGATGAGGTCGATGACGACGTCCTTGCCGAACTTCTCACGGAAGTCGACGGCCAGCTGAGCAACCCAGACGCACGCCTCGGGGTCGTCGCCGTTGACGTGGAAGACCGGTGCGGCGATCATCTTCGCGACGTCGGTGCAGTACTCGGACGAGCGTGAATGTTCCGGCGCGGTGGTGAAGCCGACCTGGTTGTTCACGACGATGTGTACGGTGCCGCCGGTGCGGTAGCCGCGAAGCAGCGAGAGGTTCAGCGTCTCGGCGACAACGCCCTGACCGGCGAATGCAGCGTCACCGTGCAGCATGAGCGGCAGGACGGTGAAGCCTTCTTCGCCCTTGTCGAGGATGTCCTGCTTTGCGCGGACCAGGCCTTCGAGAACCGGGTCGACGGCCTCGAGGTGAGACGGGTTGGCGGTCAAGGAGACAGCGATGTCGTTGTCACCGAACATCTGGATGTACGTTCCGCTGGCGCCCAGGTGGTACTTCACGTCGCCGGAGCCGTGAGCGGCTGCCGGGTTCATGTTGCCCTCGAACTCCGTGAAGATCTTGGAGTACGGCTTGCCGACGATGTTGGCAAGCACGTTGAGACGGCCACGGTGCGGCATTCCGATGACGACCTCGTCGAGCTGGTGCTCGGCGGCCTGGTCGATCACGGCGTCCATCATCGGGATGACGGCTTCGGCGCCTTCGAGCGAGAAGCGCTTCTGGCCGACGTACTTGGTCTGCAGGAACGTCTCGAAGGCCTCGGCGGCGTTGAGCTTGCTCAGGATGTACTTCTGCTGAGCGACCGAAGGCTTGGCGTGATGGCCCTCGACGCGGTCCTGGATCCACTGCCGCTGATCCGTCTCGAGGATGTGCGTGTACTCGACGCCGACGTGGCGGCAGTACGCGTCGCGCAGCACGCTCAACACGTCGCGCAGCTTCATCTTCTCTTGGCCGTGGAAGCCGCCGACCTTGAACTCGCGGTCCAGATCCCACAGCGTCAGGCCGTGGCTGATGACGTCGAGGTCGGGGTGGCTGTGGAACTTGTCCTTGACGAACTGCAACGGGTCCGTGTCGGCCATGAGGTGGCCGCGGTCACGGTATGCAGCGATCAGTTCGAGAACACGGGTGTTCTTGTCGACAGCGCCTTCCGGCACGTCCTTGCGCCAACGCACCGGCTCGTACGGGTTGCCGAGCGCGTGGAAGATCTCGTCGTAGAACTCGTCGCTGATCAGCAGGTTGTGGATCGTGCGCAGGAAATCGCCCGACTCGGCACCCTGGATGATGCGGTGATCGTAGGTCGAGGTGAGGGTCATCAACTTGCCGACGCCCATCTCGGCCAGCTTCTCGTCGCTGGCGCCCTGGAACTCGGCGGGGTATTCCATCGCGCCGGCACCGATGATGGCGCCCTGGCCCTTCATCAGGCGAGGAACGGAGTGAACCGTGCCGATGCCGCCCGGGTTGGTCAGCGAAATGGTGACGCCGGTGAAGTCTTCGCCGGTGAGCTTGCCTTCACGGGCGCGTCGGACGATGTCCTCGTACGCCGCGTGGAACTGGACGAAGTTCATCGACTCGGTGTTCCGGATGGCGGCAACAACCAGTGAGCGGTTGCCGTCCTTGCCGGGAAGGTCGATCGCGAGTCCGAGATTGGTGTGCTCGGGGGTGACCGCGTTCGGCTTGCCGTCGATTTCGGCGAAGTGCCGGTTCATGTTGGGGAACGCGTTGACTGCCTGGACGATCGCGTAACCCAGGAGGTGGGTGAACGAGATCTTGCCGCCGCGGGTACGGGCGAGGTGGTTGTTGATGACGATGCGGTTGTCGAACATCAGCTTCGCGGGGATGGCACGCACGCTGGTTGCTGTCGGAATCTCGAGCGAGAGCGACATGTTCTTGACGACTGCTGCTGCGGCGCCGCGGAGAACCTTGGTTTCCTCGGCTCCGCCGGCGGGAGCGGGCTTCGCGGGAGCGGCCGCGGGCTTGGCTGCTGCAGGCTTGGCGGGGGCGGCCTTCGCGGCGGGCGCTGCCGTCTTCGCGGGGGCCGGTGCGGCAGCCTTGGCAGGCGGCGCAGGAGGTGCGGTCTTGGGGGCGGGAGGCGTGGCTTTGGGAGCAGCAGGCGGAGCTACAACAGCGGCGGGTGCAGCCGCGTTGCCGTTCGAGGCAGTCCCGTTTCCACCTCCCGTGTTCGCCGAGTCCGGCGAGTAATCGGTCAAGAATTCGTGCCAACTGGGATCCACGGACGACGGATCGTCCTGGAAGCGTTGGTACATCTCGTCAACCAGCCACTGGTTCTGTCCGAATTGGGATGTAGAACTGCTGCTCACGGCAGGTGTTCGCCTCGTTTCTATTTCGGTACCCGATCAGAGCGCCTATATATGTGAGATTAGCCCGAGCGTGTGACGAGCAATTGTGCGGCACACAATTTGTGAGCTGTCTCACGGAAGTCCGTGATCTTGCGATCGCGCACTACCTCTCGGCGGTACAAATCCGTGCCGACTGTCACGCGACGGGGTTGCCTTCGATGACAGTTCTCGACGTCAGATTATTCCCCTCACGCGCCTGCGATGCATCCCAGAGTCCCGAGTAGTGACCACCGGCATACCGCAGAACATCGTGCGGGCCGTATTCAACGATACGTCCCCGGTCAACTACGACAACGAGGTCCGCTCGGGCAGCTGTCGCGAGGCGGTGAGCTACGACGACGGAAGTCCGTTTCCGGGTGACCGACCGACTTGCTTCGAGCACCATTCGTTCGGTCGCGGGATCGAGCGTCGCGGTCGCCTCGTCGAGGAGCAGAAGGTCCGGGTCGACCAGTTCGGCACGGGCCAATGCGATCAGTTGGCGTTGGCCCGCCGAGAGCCCCTGGCCGCGCTCGCCGACGGGATGATTCATGCCTCCACGCATGTCGGCTATCGAATTCAGTGCGCCGACGGAACGCGCCGCTTCCTCGATCTCCGCGTGCGACGCGGACGGCCTCCCGTACGCGATGTTGTCGGCGACCGTGCCGGTGAACAGATGCGCCTCTTGCGGGACCACGCCGAGGCGACGTCGGTACTGCGAGAGGTGGAAGTTCCGGATGTCGGTTCCGTCCACGTCGACGGATCCGGACGTCGGGTCGTAGAAGCGGGCGAGCAACTTCACCACCGTCGACTTCCCGGCACCAGTTCTGCCGACGAGGGCAACCGTCGTGCCCGGCGGAATCTGCAGATCGAAATCGGAGAGGGCGTCGACGTCCGCACCCGAGTACCGGAACCCGACCCCGTCGAGATGGACGGCGCCGTCGAGCCGTCCGGAGATCGCGATCAGATCCTCGCTGTCGGCTGTTTCGATCGAACTCCGAGTACGCAGAAGGTCACCGATTCGTTGCAATCCGACGTTTGCCTGTTGGTAACCATCGAACACTTGTGAGAGTTGCTGAATCGGTCCGAACAGCAGGCCGAGGTAGAGCACGAACGCGATCAGTACGCCGGGTGACGTCGACCCGTTGGCGATCTGGTGCGCGCCGACGAACACCACTGCGGCCAACGCGAGGTCGGACAGGAACGAGATGAACGGGAAGTAGATCGAAATGGCTCGCTGCGACCGCATCCGCGATCGGCGGTAGCTTTCGGAGCGTTCTGCGAACCTACGCGCCGCACCTTCTTCGCGGCGGTAGGCCTGAGCCGCTCGCAGACCGGCGATGTTCTCCTGGAAGTCGGCATTGACGAGCGAGATCCGTTCGCGGGACTGGCTGTAGGCAACCGAGGAGATCTTGCGGAAGATCACGGTCGCAACCACGAGCGGTGGGATGACGGCCAGCGCCACCAGTCCGAGCGTCACGTCGGTCGCCAGGAGTGCGATCGAAATGCCGCCGACGGTCAGGACGCTCACGATCGCCGTCGACATGCCGGTTTGGATGAACGACGACAGCGCGTCGACGTCGGTGGTCATGCGCGTCATGATGCGCCCGGACAATTCACGTTCGTAGTAGTCCAGGCCCAGGCGCTGTAGGTGTGCATAGCTGCGTACGCGGAGCCCGAACAACACGCGTTCGCCGGCCCGGGCGGTGAGCACCGTCATGACCGCGACGACGACCCAGTCCGCGGCGACCAGGAGCGCGCCGAATGCCGTCGCTATCCAGAGCGTGCTGCTGTCCGCGGTCACGACTCCGTGGTCGATCGCGTATCTGACGAGGGAGGGAAATGCGATCGCCGCTGCGGAGTCCAGGGCAAGGCACACGACAACCGCCAGTAGAACCCAGCGGACCGGCGTCAAGATCTGTCGGAGTGAGAACTGTGGATTCGATTCGCGCAGGCTCTCAGGAGCGATTCCGGGGGCTTCGCGTGCGGGTGGGAGAGCGTCGACTGCTGCCCGCAGGGACGGCGTCACCGCGATTCCGCTGAGCGCTCCGGCCATCGGTCCGCCCGCACCCTGCGTCGTAGCGGCTGTGCTGTCGGCTTCGGATTCCGGTGCCTGCGGCCACAACTGCTCGGTTGTCGGCTCGCTGCGGTCACGTCCGAAAGCATCGGCGTCGACGTCGTCGAGTTCGGCCGGTAGTTCCGGCGGCGAGGAGAACAGGGCACGAAAGAGCGGACATCGCGCTTCCAGTTCGTCCACGGTTCCGGAGTCGATGATCCGTCCGCCGTCGAGAACCGCGACCCGGTCTGCGAGCGTCAGGGTGGACCGCCGGTGAGCGAGGATGAGCGTGGTCTGGCGCCGTCTGGCCCGGAACGCGTCGAAGATCGCGGCTTCGGTAGCCGCATCGACTGCGGAGGTCGCGTCGTCGAGGACCAGGATCCGTGGGTCGACGAGCAGTGCCCTGGCAAGTGCGATGCGCTGACGCTGGCCGCCCGACAGCGTCAGACCTCGTTCACCGACAACGGTGTCGTATCCGTCCGGGAGTGCCTCGATGAACGAATCTGCCTGTGCCAGTGCTGCTGCGTCGCGGATGTCCTCGTCGGAGGCGTCCTCGCGGCCAAGTGCGATGTTGGCGGCAATGGTGTCCGAGAACAGGAACGGTTCGTCGAAGACGAGGCTGACGGCGGCACGAAGCTGCTCACTGCGCAGTTCGCCGATGGGGAACGTCTCGCCGGCGGTATCGACTGTCACCGCACCCGAAGTCGGTGCGTAGAACCGAGGGAGGAGCAAGGACAACGCGGTCTTGCCCGACGCGGCCGGACCCACGACGGCGACGGTCTCGCCCGGTTCTATGCGGAGGTTCAGCCCGGTCAGGACGTCGCGTTCGGTGTCGAATCCGAATGCCACGTCGTCGAAGGTGACTCCGAGAGGACCGTCGGGCAGGTCCACCGGATGGTCGGGATCGGCGATGTCCGGCTGAGCGTTGATGACGTCGTAGACACGCTCTACAGCGGCGCGCGCCAGCTGCGCCATGACGATGACCGACGACAGAGTTCGGGTGACTCCGGTCATCGTCACGATGTAGGTGGCGAACGCGAGAAACGTTCCCACGGTGATCTTGTCGTGCAGTGCGAGATACCCGCCGAGAGCGATCACTCCCACCTGCCCGAGCTGGGGCAAGGCGGCCATGGTTGGCGCGAATTTCGCGTTCAACCACGCGGCGCGAAGGCGCTCGGAGTACAGCGTGCGGCTATGTTTCTCCAGCTGGTCGACGGCTCGTTGTTCCTGCCCGAATCCCTTGACGACGCGAACGCCGGTGACGGTTTCCTCGACGTGTTGGGCGAGGTCGGCGGCACGCTGCTGCGCGGACCATGTTGCGGCGAAGAGCATCGGTCGCATCAGGAACACCACCAGCCCTACTGCTGGGATGACGGCGACAGCGACGAGAGTCAACAGCGGCGAGAGCCACGCCATGATGCCGATCGCCAGCACGAATTGCAGGAGCGCTCCCGCGGACATCGGCACCATCGCGAGCAAACCCTGGACGAGCTGCAGATCCGTGATGGACCGGGAGACCACCTGGCCTGTGCGGATCTGATCCTGCCCTCGTCCGTCGAGGCGTTGCAGCGAACCGAGCAGGGCGAGCCGCAAGTCGTGTTGAACGTCGAGCGAGAGTCGGCCGGCAAGCATCCGTCGGCCGTACTGGCACGCGAAGCGGACGATCGCGAGTAACGCGATCGCCAACGCGACGAACCCGATCACCTTGCCCGGGTTCTCCTGGCTTGCGGCGTCGAGCGCATAGCGGGTCAGGAGAGGAAACGAGATGTCGATCGCAGAGGCGATGACCGTAACGAGTAGCGCGCCGATCGCAACTCTTCGGTGCAACCAGCATGCGTTGGCCAAGCGGCGGATCCAGCCCGGAGCTCGATCCACCTCTCCAGCTACCGGACGGTCCGTGTTGATCGTGTTCATCGAGATCCACGGTAGACCCGGCCCCAGACAGCTTTTTCAGGTGATGTCGCGGGTCCTGGTCCGTAGCCAACCGAGCCCGCAGAACAGAACTACCCAAGCGGCCAGCATCATCGGGCCGCTCGGCCAGGACGCAAACGCGTCGACGTCGATCGACGGTGCCGCATTGACGATCGTGCCGATCGTGGCCGACACCGGAAGCGCGGCCCCGATCCCACCGAGATCCATCGCGAGCAGCACGGCGCGGACGATCCATTCACCGAAGACGAACCACAGGATGACCGAGAGGGCACCGGCCATCGACGAACCGGTGAGCAGGGCCACCCCGGCGCCGAGTAGTGCCCACAGCGCACACGCCAGAATGCCTGCGGCGCAGATGGCGAAGAGATCGGTGGTGAAGCTGAAGTCCCGGCCGAAGAGCAACATCGCGCCGATGCTGACTACTTCGACCGCCAGTGCGTAGCCGACGGCGAATACCGCGACGACGGCAAGCTTTGCGCCGAGAACTCCGTCGCGGCCGCGAGCTGTGAGGAACGTTGTGGTGAGAGTCTTGTAGCCGAATTCGGATCCGGCGGTGAGCGCTCCGAAGACGGCCGCGAACACCAGGACAAGCGTGTTGGAGACACCGAGGCTGACGCCGGTGGACACGACATCGACGTCGAAAGTGGTGTCGGCCGAATCGGCCACGACTTCGACGAACGTCCGAGTCGAGGCAGCAATCAGCACGGCCACGACGACCGGTGCGATGGCCAGTGCCCACCAGTAGCGCAGGGTGAGAACTTTGAGTGTCTCCGCGCGCACGAGCGTGGTCATCTGTGTCCTCCGGAAGGTCCGTATGCGGCAGGGCCGTAATAGCCCGGTCCGGAACCGGGACCGGGTGGGCGGTGGTATCCGACCTGGGGAACCGCGTACTGCGGTGTTGTCATCGCGAGGAACAGTTGCTCGAGATCTGCGCCTTCGGTCGCGACACCGAAGATCGTGACACCGGCGGCGGATGCCACCGGTGGGAGCACCGACGTGTCGGTGCCGCCCACGGCGAGCCGTCCGTCCTGCGTGATCTGGGCGTCGATGATTCCGCGAGCGGCCAATGCCGTGGCGAGGAGCGCTGGGTTGGAACACGAGACGAGCAGTCGACTGCGCTGGGAGCGACGAAGTTCGTCCATGGTCCCTTGGTAGACGAGTGAGCCGGCGCTGACGATGACCACGCTGTCGACGGTCGCTTCCACTTCACGAAGCGCGTGGCTCGAGATCAGAACCGTTCGGCCGGAACCGGCGAAGGTCTGCAGGAACTGACGTAGCCACGCCATGCCTTCGGGGTCGAGTCCGTTCGCGGGTTCGTCGAGGACGAGGATCTCGGGATCACCGAGCATCGCGGTGGCAAGGATCAGGCGTTGGCGCATCCCGAGTGAGAAGGTGCCGGTCTTGTGGGCTCCGACCGAACTCAGACCGACCATGTCCAGAACCTGCGCTGCGCGCTGAGTCGGCATGCCGATAGCGGCCGCGTAGATCTCGAGGTGTCCGAGCGCCGTTCGTTTCGGATGGAGACTGCCGACGTCGAGTACTGCGCCGACGGTCCGGGCCGGGTTGGGCAGCAAACGCATCGGGGTGCCGTTGATCGTGGCCGATCCCGACGTCGGTGACACCAGTCCGAGGAGCATCCGCAACGTGGTCGTCTTGCCCGAACCGTTCGGGCCGAGAAACCCGGTGATCGAGCCCGCCTGAACGTCGAAGCTCAGGTCGTTGACCGCGCGCGCCGCCTTGAACGTCTTCGTCAACCCACGAATCTCGATGGGGGCAGAGAAGGATCCCATTGCGGTGTTCGTCAATGCTGCTCCCGGGTCGGCGGCGAATACGTGATGCGAGCCTACGGCCCGGACGGCTATCTGCGGATGGCCCGGCGTGTCTGCGTCTGGGGAAGCACTGCGGCATCGTCGGCAGGCATCACGATCAGGTGATCGGTCCACCTGGCCGGTGCGGGTCCAAAGGCTTCGCGCGCATTCTTGACGACGCCCTTGCCGATGGCTCGGTTACCCGCACCGCCGATGACCGCACCGATTCCGGCGGGAACGAGCTTGCCGAGGATCAGTGCGCTGCGCTTGGCGGCGTATTTGGTCACGAATTTCCGCACGAGGGTGCTGTTCATTCCCCTCATCGTGGGTCCGGGAATCTTGCTCGTGATTGCCGTTCCCCAGTTCTTGGCCGTGATCCCGGTGGCCTTCTGGACGATCTCCATGCCGGATTCGCCGAGTGCGACTGCCAGTACCAGGGCACGTCGTTGCTGATGATCCTGCACGGAGATTCCGTGGACAGACGCTATTGCCAATGTGAGCAGCGCCGACGCTTCGAGGAAGAAAGCCGATTCCGCACCGACTGCAGCGATGGACGCGACTGTTCCGACGCCCGGCACCGCGGCCGTGGCGCCGACGGCACTGCCGCTTCCGGTCACGGCGAGAATGAACATCTTCTCCATCCGCTCGACGATCTGAGCAGGTGACTCGTCGGGGTGCGCCTTACGGACGTGGTTGACGTATTTGGCTACTGCGGGCGCTTGCAGGCGGCTTCCGTTGTCGAGAACGGAAACGAGGACCTTCTCGATACGCCCGCTGTCGTTGTTCGTCGACTTGCTCATTGCTGCCCCTCCACAGTTGTCCTCCTCTGAAGCGAGGTGGACCGTATCTCGAGAATAGGTGAAGTTTTCGGTAGCGGCGGTGATCGCAGGGGCCATAGGCTCGTACGAGACTCGGTTTTCTTCGTGAGTTTTCCCAGGCAGGAGTTCGAGTGTTATGACCGCCACTTCGGAATCTCGTTCGACGACCATCTGGCCGACACTGCGCTACCTCGACGCCCGGGCTGCAATCCACTTTCTGGTGAGCACCTTCGGTTTCGTGGAGAAGGTCGTCTACGGCGAGGGAGACGTGGTGGACCACGCCCAACTCGACTGGCCGGGCGGTGGCGGCATCATGCTGGGTTCGCCGCGCACCGATTCGGCGATCGCCGGCCTGCCGCCTGGAATCGGTTCGGTGTACATCGTCGTGGACGACGCGGACGCAGCTGATGCACTCCACGAACGCGCTGTCGCGGCGGGCGCCACGATCACGCAGGGATTGCGCGACGAGGACTACGGTTCGCGGGGGTTCACCTGCCGTGATCCCGAAGGTGTGTACTGGAGTTTCGGCACCTACGCAGGGGAGTAGCCCCGCCGCGACCTATCTGGTGGCCCAGTGCTCTGCTGGAACCACTTCCGACGGGATGGGCGGGTGAGGCGGTGTGCCGTCCCCGAACGGTCGGCCACCCAACTGTTCGCGGCCGTGCGGTTCGAGCCAGTGCGTCAATTCCGGTCCCTTGGGCACGATTCCGGAGGGATTGATCTCGGAATGCACGATGTAGTAGTGCGCTTTGATCTGTGTGAAGTCGATGGTGTCACCGAATCCGGGAGTCTGGAACAGATCGCGTGCGTAGTCCCACAGCACTGGCATCTCGCTGAGTTTGCTTCTGTTGCACTTGAAGTGGCCGTGATAGACGGGATCGAATCGCACAAGCGTGGTGAACAGGCGCACATCGGCCTCGGTGATGGTGTCTCCCACCAGGAAGCGTTGCCGGGCAAGACGTTCGGTGAGCCAGTCGAGGCGGGCGAACAGCGTGTCGTATGCCTCGTCGTACGCCTGCTGTGAACCGGCGAAACCGCAGCGGTAGACGCCGTTGTTGACGTCGCGGAACACGTACTCGGCCACTTCGTCGATTTCGTTTCGCAGAGGCTCCGGGTACAGATCCGGTGCGCCTTCGCGGTGGTACTTCTTCCATTGCGTCGAGAAGTCGAGGGTGATCTGTGGGTAGTCGTTCGTGACCACCTTGCCCGTCGCGATCTCCACCATGGCGGGCACCGTGATTCCCCTGGGGTATTCGGGATCTCGGGCGAAGTACGCGTCCTGTAGTCGCGGGATCTTCAGTACGGGATCGACGCCGCCCGGGTCGAGATCGAAAGTCCAGCTTCGCTTGTCGTGAACCGGACCGCAGATGCCCATCGACAGTACGTCTTCGAGGCCGAGCAGACGGCGGACGATGATGGCGCGGTTTGCCCACGGGCAGGCACGTGCCACGATCAACCGGTATCGCCCCGGTTCGACGGGGTAACCGTCGCGACCGTCCTCGGTGATCCGGGTCGGGATGTAGTTGGTGTCGCGTTTGAATTCACGACCCTCTTCGACGAATGTCGGTTCGCTCGCGCCGTCTTCCGTACTCATCTGCGGTCCCTCTCGTTCGAGTGTCATTTCGAGTGTCAACTGGGCAGGTGCACGTGTACCCGAGCGTATGCCCCCAGAACGTCGAATTTGGCTTTACGTGGAAGCGTCGCGGCGATCGCGCTGCCGCGACTCGTGCGTAGCTGCGGGATCAACCCGGAATCGAGAGCGTCCTCCGCGGCGAGAAGCGTTACTGCACAGCCGATTCCGTGACGGCGATGCGCAGGAGCAGTCAGGGTCGTGAGATCTGCCACGAATCCCTGAAATTCGGAGTATGCCGCGCATCCGAGCACCTCGGTGGAATCGGTGACGGCGGTGAACCACCGCGTCCGGTTCTCGAGGTCGGCCGTGGTGCTGTCGTCGGGTGGGCACAGCGCAGCGACGGCGAGGGCGTCGTCGACCTCGTGGGAAATCAGCAGTTGCTCGTCGGGTGGCGCGTCCGTGTAGTCGCCGAGGAAAGCGAGATCGACGGGACCGGTGATTCGCCCGCCGTGATCGCCGGCGATCTCGAGGAGACGTGTCGGTTGCAGTAGTGCGTCGACGGAGATGCCCTCTGTGCGCTCGATGAACCACTGTGGCCCGACGATCGCACCGGAGCCTGCCAGATCGAGAACGTGGATGTCGTCGCCGACGACCCGGGCCGTGTGCGCCGGACGCAGTGCCGAGTCGCCGAGTCCCAGCTCACGCGCCCAGGCAAGTCGGATGATGTCGAGGTGATGATCGTCCACTCGCTACAGGCTAGTCCGATTCGAACGGGTTGATCGAGACGGACAGAGGTCGTATATTCCATGTGGACTATTTCGGGTGGAATAGTCAAGAAATGGTCAATTGCGGCTCGTCAGTCAACTACGGCTTGTCAGGGAGGGGGACTCATGGGTGACGTGTCACTGACGCCTTTGGGAATCACCGTGCTGGGCCTGCTGTCCGAGCGTTCGATGCACCCGTACGAGATGTACCAACTCGCCTCGGTGCGGCGGGGCGATCAGCTGGTGAAAATCAAGCCGGGATCGCTCTATCACACGGTTTCCCGGTTGGAGAAGCAGGAACTTCTGGCTTCGATCGGGACCGATCGTGAGGGCAACCGCCCGGAGCGGACGACCTACGAGATCACTGCCCGCGGCCGTGATGCCCTCGAACATCAACTACGCGAGATGTTGGCGGTTCCGGTGCGGGAGTATCCGCGGTTGCCACTCGCGCTTGCCGAGATGCACAACCTCTCCGCATCGACTGCGTGTCAGATGCTTCGGATCCGTCTCGCGCACCTCGACAAGACGATTGCGAAATTCGAGGTGGACTACGAAGCGGTGAAGGCCGCGGAGAAACCACGAATCTTCACGGTGGGCGCGGACTACGCCCACGCACTGACCGTCGCCGAAAGAGAGTGGATCGGCGCGTTGGTGACAGACATCGAGAGCGGCGAAATGCCCTGGCTCTCACAAGAACTTCTCGACCGGCTGGCCGGCTCCGCAGGCTCGTCCGCACTACCTAAGGACTGAAGATGGAAAAGCAGGTCAATCCCTGGCACGCGCTGTGGGCGCTGTGTATCGGGTTCTTCATGATTCTGGTGGACAGCACCATCGTCGCTGTCGCCAACCCCGCGATTATGGAGGACCTCGGCACCGACATCAACAAGGTCGTCTGGGTCACCAGCGCGTACCTGCTGGCGTACGCGGTGCCGCTGCTCGTCACGGGCCGACTCGGTGACAGGTTCGGTCCGAAGAACCTGTACATGATCGGCCTCGTACTGTTTACCGGCGCATCACTGTGGTGCGGTCTGTCCGGCAGCGTCGAGATGCTCATCGTCGCAAGGGCTTTCCAGGGTCTTGGTGCTGCAATGATGACGCCTCAGACGATGGCCGTCATCACACGCACGTTCGCGCCGAACAAGCGTGGCGCCGCAATGGGTCTGTGGGGCGCCGTTGCCGGTGTTGCCACCCTGGTGGGTCCGCTTGCCGGTGGCGTCCTGGTGGACAATCTCGGCTGGGAATGGATCTTCATCGTCAACGTCCCGGTTGGTGTCATCGCCTTCCTGCTCGCGTGGAAGCTCGTTCCGTCGTTGCCGACCAGCGAGCACAAGTTCGACATCCCCGGCGTGATTCTCAGTGCCGCAGGCATGTTCCTTCTGGTGTTCGGAATCCAGGAAGGCAGTTCGTACGACTGGAACGGATTCGTCTGGAGCCTGATCGGCGCCGGTGTGGTGTTGCTCGCGGTGTTCGTGTTCTACCAGTCGCGCAACAAGAACGAACCCTTGCTTCCCTTGGAGCTCTTCAAGGATCGCAACTTCTCACTCGCCAATGTCGCCATCACCGCGATGGGCTTTGCGATCACGTCGATGGTCCTTCCGCTGATGTTCTACACACAGGCAGTTCGTGGCCTCTCCCCGACGCAGTCGGCGTTGCTGCTCGTTCCGATGGCAGTGCTGACCGGTATCTTCGCCCCGATCATCGGCAAGCTCGTCGACAAGACACATCCGCGCTACATCGCCGGCACCGGCTTCTTGCTGTTCGCCGTCGCCTTGGGTTGGCTGGCACTGGTGATGTCTCCCGACGTCGCGATCTGGGAACTGCTCCTGCCGATCGGCCTGATCGGCTTCGCCAACGCGTGCATCTGGTCTCCGCTCGCGGCCACCGCCACACACAACCTGCCTCCGATGCAGGCGGGCGCGGGCGCCGGCGTCTACAACACCACCCGGCAGGTGGGTGCGGTTCTCGGCAGCGCTGCGATCGGCGCTCTGATCACCGCGCGATTGGCGGCTCAGGGACTGACCGGCGGCAGTTCGGAAGCCGGCGTGGGTCACCTCCCAGAGTTCGTCCGTGAACCGTTCAGCACGGCGATGTCGGAGTCGATCTGGCTACCTGCGGGTGTGCTGCTCATCGGTTTCGTCGCGTCGGTGTGCTTCGCCCGGCCTTTACGCGGGGACGCGCACGACGACGCGATGGCCGTCAGTGCCGAAGCGCGTCGGGAAACATCACTGCGCGATTGAGATAGTCGCTCGGGTCAAGGGCTCGCTTGATCGCCCACATCGTGGCTATGTCCTGCGCCGAGAGGGCCAGGTCCAGATAGTTGCGTTTGAGCGAGCCCACCCCGTGCTCGGAACTGACGTTTCCGCCGTGATCGCGAACCAGTTCGAGGACACTGCGATACACGGTGTCGGCGTTCGGACAGTTCAGGACGTTGAGGTGGATGTTTCCCTCGGCGACGTGTCCGAACAGGATCGGAATTGCCTCGGGCGCTCGGCTCGCGATCACCGCCGTTGCGTCCTCGGTGAAGGTGGCAAGCGAGTCCAGCGGTAACGCCGCGTCGAATTTCAGTGGGGGACCGAACAATCCGACCACCTCGGCGAAGCATTCGCGGGCCGCCCACAAGCGCGTCGAGCCGGGGGCGTCGACCGCCACGGCCGGGGTCTGCGGTGGGCCGATGCGTTCGAGCAGCTCGGCCAGGTCTTCCAGCGGATCGTGGGCCGCGGACACCTCGGCGAGGAGGTACCACGGTCGCCCTGTCGGAACCGCGGCTTTCAAATGGCGTGCGGCCAGTTCGAGACCGCGCCCGTCCAACAATTCGAGTGCGTCGACGCCGTCGAGAGCGCGCAAGACTCGCCCCGCCTCGACGACGTCTTCGAGTGTGTCGAAACCGGTCAGCGACGTGACGCGGTAGGTCGGTATCTTCCGCAATTTCAGGTCGACGGAAGTGACCACACCAAGAGTTCCTTCGCTACCGACCCACAGCGCGGGCAGGTTGTATCCGGAGTTGTCCGACAGCACTTTCGGGGACCGGCGCACCGTTGTTCCGTCGGGGAGTACCACCTCGAGTCCGAGCACCTGTTCGGCCATGTTCCCGTATCGAACCGTGTGCAGGCCACCGGCATTGGTGGACACCATGCCGCCGATCGTCGCAGTGTCCCGCGAGGCTATGTCGACACCGAACTTCAAACCGGCGGCGGCCGCCGCGGAATGTACCTGCGCGAGTGTCACTCCCGCCCCGACGGTGATCCGCCCGGCGGCAAGATCGACGTCGCCGATCGCCGCGAGGCGTTCGGTGGAGAGCAGGACGTCGTCGTGTTCTGGCACCGTGCCGGCGACCAGGCCCGTTCGCCCGCCCTGAACGGTGACCGGTACACCGCGGGAGCGGCACACGTTCAGCAGTGCAGCGATTTCGGCTGTATCGGCCGGTCGGACCAGGGCGCAGGCACGGCCCGCGTACCGGCCTGTCTGGTCGGTCGAACGGGTCGTCAACACGTCGGCGTCGGTGACGACGAACCGGTGTCCCACAACGTCCGCGAGCGCATTTCTCAGACCGTCCACCCGACGATCGTAGGCCGGTTCGATGTGGCAGTGTGGCGGCATGACTGCTCCCGAATCGCATCCCACCCGTCTCGAGCGCTTCACCACCGATGGTGGTGCCGAGGTGGCTGTCCTGACGTTCGCACACGGACCACTCAATCTGTTCGATCAGGCCATGTTCGACGCGGTCATCGCCGATGTTGCGACGCTGACCGAAAACCCACCGCGCGCGGTGCTTCTGCGCGCCGAGGGCAAGGTCAACTCGGCCGGCGTCGACGTCCACGTGTTCGACGGCCTCGACCCGGAGCAGGGCGCGGAGTTGTGGCGCCAACTGTTCGCCCAGATCTGCCATCCGCTCGAGGCATTGCCGTGCCCGGTGATCTATGCGGCGCACGGGTTGACGCTGACTGCTGCATTCGAGATCTCCTTGGCCTGCGACATCATCCTCGCGGCGCCCAAGGCGAAGTTCGGACTGGTCGAGACAGTGGTCGGTCTGACGCCGTCCATGGGTGGACCGCAGCGTTTGGCCGAGCGTGCCGGTTCCGGACGGGCTCGGGAGTTGGTCATGACCGGCGATCTCTACGACGCCGTAACCCTGCACTCGTGGGGCGTCGTCAATGCAGTACACGACGATGTCGATGCTGCGGCGCGTGCCCTGGCGACCAGGCTGGCGGACGGACCCACGCGAGCCCACGACGCCACCAAGCAGATCGTCGCGGCCTGGCGTTCCGGCGGGATCGCTCACGCGGATTCGGTGACGCCCGGGGTGTCCGGTGCGCTGTTCGCCACCGATGACCTACGCGGCGCTGTCCGCAGTTTCCTCGACGTCGGACCGGGCAAAGCGGTCTACTCCGGAAAGTAAGTTTGCGACGATTATCGCCAGAGACCTCCACGAACTGTGATCCACGTCATATAGTCGAATGGCCGGGGGGTTGTCAGTGACGTGGAGGTATCGATGCGGTCGACGCTTGTGGAATACCCGTGTTCGAATCAGCTCCTCGCCGACGCCCGCGTCACCCGCGCCGGTGACGGGGTGCTTCGGTACAGCCAACTGGACCCGTCGTTGTCCGAACTACTGGACATCGCCGTCCATCGGTTCTCCTCACGCGTCGCGGTCGAGGAGGTCGACGGCGAGCAGGTCACCTTCGCGGAGCTGTGGGCCGAGGCGTCGCGGGTCGCGGGAGGGCTGAAGTCGCGGGGCGTCGAGATCGGTGACCGTGTGGCCATTCGTGTCGCCGCTGGGGTGAGGTGGATGGAGGCGTGCCTCGGCGTCATCCTCGCCGGCGGTGTTCCGGTCTCCGTCGGTGTGCACTTGAGTGATGACGCGGCGGACTTCGTCATCGCGGACAGTGGCTCGGTGTTGGTGCTCGACGGGGAACTCCCGCACGGTGTTCCGTTCATCGACGACGGCGCCGCCCCGGACGAGATGGCGATCCTCGCGTACACCGCGGATTCTTCGGGCGAGATGCTTGGCGTCGAGTTGAGCAACGAGAACGTGCTTTCTGCCATCGTCGGAATTCTGCACTCGCGTGACTACGGCGTCGAAGGTGTGCGGAATCTGCTGGTGGACAACGACTTCAAGTCGGTGCGGCAGTTCGTGCACGTGCTCGCGACGTTGGTGGTCGGTGGAACGGTGGTCCTCGCCGGGGACTTCTGGCGTGAGAGTGTGCATACTGTCGACATCGTGACCGGGCGGCCCGAGGACTTGCTCGAGCCACGGTTGCTCACGCTCGGGCCGGCGGCGCGTTCCGGTTCGAGGTCGGTGCAGTGGATCGATTGCAGCGGGTCGCCGATCACGGCCGAACAGGAATCCAAGCTGCTGACCCTGTTCCCGGCTGCTCGGCATGTGATCGGGTGGGGTAAAACCGAAACCTGTGGGGCTGGTCTCATTCTGCCAACCGAGTCGGCGCCCACCCACCTCGGAAGCGTCGGAATCGCTTTCGGTGGAATGGAAGTGGCGTTGTACGGCCCGGATGCTCCAGGTGGTTTCGGTGAGTTGCTGTGCCGTGGACCGAGTGTCACGCGTCGGTATTGGAACTCGCCGCAAGCGACCTCGACGAGGTTCACCCAGGGGTGGTTCTGCACTCACGACACCGCGCAGATCGACCCCGATGGCTTCGTCCGTATTGTCGAACGCAACGTCGCGTAGTCACGCGAGCGTGGTCGACAAACGAGAGGGACATCATGGCGGACGAGGTTCTCACCGAGCGGCGCGGGCGGACACTGATCATCACCATCAACCGGCCCGAGGCGCGTAACGCCATCAACTCGGCGGTCAGTCACGCGTTGGCCGCCGCGGTCGAAGAGCTCGATGCGGACGACGATCTGTCCTTGGCCGTGCTGACAGGAGCCGGCGGAAACTTCTGTGCCGGTATGGATCTGAAGGCATTCGTGGCCGGCGAGAACGTCCTCGTGCCGGGACGCGGTCTCGGATTCACGGAAGGGCCACCGCGTAAGCCGATCATTTCGGCGGTCGAGGGCTTCGCGTTGGCAGGCGGCACGGAACTCGTGCTTGCCACCGACCTGGTGGTGGCGTCGTCCGAAGCGAAGTTCGGTATCCCGGAGGTCAAGCGAGGACTGGTTGCAGGTGGCGGCGGATTGTTGCGCCTGCCCAAGCGGATTCCGTACCAGAAGGCTCTGGAACTGGCGCTGACCGGCGACAGTTTCACCGCCGAGGAGGCATACCGCTACGGCTTCGTGAACACGTTGACCGAACCGGGCAAGGCGCTCGACGGCGCACTGGAGCTGGCTGATCGAATCACCCGCAACGGACCGCTCGCGGTAGCGGTCACCAAGGAGATCATCGTCAAGGCCGGCGGTTGGTCCGACGACGAAGCTTTCGCGAAGCAGTTGCAGGTCATGGCGCCGGTATTCGCATCCGAAGATGCACGCGAGGGCGCGACGGCGTTCGCCGAGAAGCGCGCCCCGGTCTGGAAGGGGCGGTAACACCGACATGGCTACACCTGTCGCAGAACTGCACATGCACATAGAGGGTTCTCTGGAGCCCGAACAGATTTACCGACTTGCCGAGCGCAATCGAATGGATCTGCCGTACAAGGACATCGACGATCTGAAGTCGAGGTACGAGTTCACCGACTTGCAGTCGTTCCTCGATCTCTACTTCGCCAACATGGCCGTCCTGCGCACCGCGGAGGATTTTGCCGACCTGACGCGAGCGTACTTCCGCCGGGCGGCTGCGGCCGGCGTCGCGCATGCCGAGTTCTTCTTCAATCCACAGGCGCACGTAGTCCGTGGTGTTCCGCTGACCGAGGTCCTGGACGGGATCATGGATGCGGTGGCATCGAGCGAGCGCGAGTTCGGGCTCAGCAGCGCGGCAATCGCCGCCATCCTCCGAGATCAGCCCGTCAAGGACGCCGAGGAGATCTTCTCCGAGATAATTCGCCTGCAGGCTCCGATCGTCGGGCTCGGACTCGACTCCGCAGAGGTAGGCAACCCGCCGTCACTGTTCGAGGACGTGTTCGCCCGCGCGCGTGCCGAGGGTTTGCACGTTGTCGCTCACGCCGGTGAAGAGGGACCGCCCGAGTACATCTGGCAGGCGCTCGACATTCTCGGCGCCGAGCGGATCGACCACGGAGTCCGAGCACTCGAGGATCCTGCCCTGATCGAGCGTCTGGTCGAGGAGGAGATTCCACTGACGGTCTGTCCATTGTCGAACGTTCGTCTGCGGGTGTTCGATTCGCTGTCGGATCATCCGCTTCGATCGATGCTGGAGATGGGTTTGATCGTCACGGTCAACTCCGACGACCCGGCCTACTTCGGGGGATACGTCGACGACAATTTCACCGAACTGGGCCGAGCCTTGGGTCTGACCGAGGCCGAGCGAGACACCCTCGCCCGGAACTCGATCAAAGCCTCGTTTGCGAGCGATGCACGAAAAGCGGAACTGCTGCGGCGCTGACCGTCAGTCGCCGAGTACCTGACGCAAGTATTCGTTGTCGAACACACGATTCGCGTCGTACTTGTCTCTCACGGCGACAAAGTCGTCGAGTCGGTCGTACGTAGGACGCAGGTCGTCGACGGTCCGGTTGTGCATTTTTCCCCAATGCGGCCGGCCGTCGACGGCGCGGGCGATGGCTTCCACTGCGGCGAAGTATTCGGTTTCGGGTCGTCGGTGGTACTGGTGTACGGCGATGTATGCGGTGTCGCGTCCGTGAGCAGTCGAGAGCCAGAGGTCGTCGGCGGCAGCAAAACGTACTTCGACGGGGAACGCGACGTTAGTTCCGGACTTCTTCATCCAGCGGTCGATTTCGTGGAGTGTCTCGGTGACGTGTTCGCGGGGAATCGCGTATTCCATCTCCTTGAACTTCACCCGGCGCGAAGACGCGAATACTCGGTAGCTGCGATCGGTGAACTCCCGGGCGCCGAGCAATCGAGACGACACGTTGTTGATTCTCGGGATCGCGGCCGGTGCCAGGGTGGCAACGCGGTTGACACCTTCGAAGAGTGTGTTCGAGAGGAGTTCGTCGTCGACGAACGCGCGGACCTTGCCCACTGGATCGGGTTCGGTATCTCCGGGCAGTCGCGTATTGCTCTTCGTCAGGACACGGTCGGTGTGCGGAAACCAGTAGAACTCGAAGTGGTCCAAGCCCAGACGATCGCTCTCGAGGGTGTCCAGTATGTGAGACAGCGTGTCGGGTTCCTCGATTGCGCGAAGTGTGAATCGCGGGACGCAGGCGAGAGTGATCTTCGAAATGATGCCGATTGCGCCCAATCCGAGGCGGCCTGCTTCGAACAATTCGACGTTTTCGTCTGCGCTTGCGGTAACGACGGATCCGTCGGCGAGAACGATCTCGATTCCGCGAATCTGTGTGGCGATACCGCCGAATCGTGCGCCGGTGCCGTGTGTGCCGGTGGACGTCGCGCCGGCCAGTGACTGGACGTCGATGTCGCCGAGATTGGCCATCGCATATCCGCGTTGCCACAAGGCGTCGTTGAGAGCATGAAGGCGAGTGCCTGCAAAAACAGTGACCAGCGCACCGTCGTCGGTCGGCGTGATCGAGTCGATTCCGCTCAAGTTGTCCAGGCTGACGAGGACACCGTCGGTGACCGCGACACCGGTGAACGAATGGCCGGCGCCGACGGCCTTCACGCGTTGGCCGCGCGCCGCGGCCTCGGCGACCAACGACGAAAGTTCACGGGTATTTGTCGGCGTCGCAAAGCGACGCGGCGCGGCACTTTGAGTGCCCGCCCAGTTCTGCCAAGTGTCCGAAGCCATTACGCAATAATGTACTTGGACGGTCGTCCAGGCAAGTATTGCGCGAAGATTTTGTCATTTGCGTTCTACGATCATTGGATGCTGAACAGGCTTCCGGCGGACGAACGCCGCACACAATTGGTCGAGTCCGCTTTGTCTATTGCGGAACAGCGCGGTGTCAGTTCTGTGACGGTAAGGGCGGTGGCAGAGGAGGCCGGCGTATCGCTCGGCGTCGTTCATTACTGCTTCGAGAGCAAGGAAGCGCTGATCGCGGCAATGGGTGAAACGCTCATTCTGCAGCTCAGTGCGTCGATGCAGTATGCGTTCGCGCAGGTCCGCCATGCGCCGGATCTCAGTGGCGTGCAGGGGCTCAGGGAATTGCTGCATATCGGCCTGACCGGAATGTGGCCGACCATCGAAGCAACCCCGGATCGCCAGTTGTTGACCTACGAAATTACCGCGCAGGCACTGCGTAGTCGCAATCTCGGAGCCGAACGTGCTGGGGCAGTTGCATTTGAGCAGTACCGAATCATGGATGAGCTCGCGGTGTCGTTTCTCGAAGAGTGCGCCAAGATATCGGGCACGGTGTGGACGGAGCCGTTGAGTTCGATTGCGCGACTGAGTCTTGCAATGATCGACGGTCTTGTTCTGCGATGGCTGGTCGATCGCGACTCCGACGCGACCATTGCCGAGTTCGGAGAAATGGTTCAGGTAATCGCCAATAAAGCAGTGGTCGCGCCTCAGTAGAACCGCCATCCTGGACATACGTCCAGGATTGGTGATTGACTGGTCGCACGCCGCGACGATTGGATCATCTGTGACCAGGACCCTCGATCGACTCACTGCTGCCACGCGAGAACTCGACCCGCCTCTGGCTGCTCTGGATCTGACCACACTGCGCAGTAATGCAGCCGACCTGGTGCGCCGCGCCGGTGGAACCCCGGTGCGAGTGGCGAGCAAATCGGTTCGTTGTCGTACGGTTCTGACTGAAACTCTCGGTGACACACTGACTGCATCCGGCGGGTTCCGCGGAATCATGGCGTACTCACTGCGCGAGGCTCTGTGGCTGGTCGGGCTCGGCGCACGGGACATCCTGATGGGATACCCGACCGCCGATCGTGGCGCCATCGCGGATCTCGCTGCCGATGACACCGCCCTCCAATCGATCACCTTGATGGTCGACGACGATGCGCAGTTGGATCTCATTCGTTCGGCGTCGACGGGAGATGCGCCTGTCCGGGTATGTCTCGACGTCGATGCGTCACTGCGGATCGGTCCGATCCATCTAGGCGTACGACGCTCGCCGCTGCGCGAACCTGCCGCGGTCGCCGCACTCGCGGCGCGTGCTCGTCAGCGCGGATTCTCCGTCGTCGGAGTGATGTTCTACGAAGCCCAGATCGCCGGCCTCCCGGACACCAGCGCTCCGATCGGTTGGGTCAAGAAGGCCTCTGCCCGCGAACTGGCGTCCAGAAGGGGCGCTGTGGTCGCGGCCGTCACCGATGCCGTGGGTGCACTCGAGATCGTCAACAGCGGCGGTACGGGGTCGCTGGAGGTCAGCTCGGCCGATCCTGTGGTGACCGAGGTAACAGCAGGCTCCGGACTGTACGTACCGACCCTGTTCGACCGCTACCGTGCCTTCCGTCCCGATCCGGCGCTGTTCTTCGCACTGTCGGCCGTGCGCAAGCCGACGCCGTCCGTCACGACCCTTTTCGGCGGCGGATACATCGCGTCGGGACCTGCCGGAGCCACCCGCGTTCCGTCACCGGTCTGGCCCGCTGGCCTCAGACTGCTCCGCAACGAAGGAGCCGGCGAAGTCCAGACACCGGTCACCGGGAAGGAAGCCGGAAACATCGCGATCGGCGACCGCGTATGGTTCCGTCACGCCAAGGCCGGCGAGCTGTGCGAGCGCTTCGACCGCGTGTATGTGGTCGAAGCCGACGGCACCCGAACCTCGGTTCCCACCTACCGCGGCGAAGGGCAGTGTTTCGGGTAGGACAGTGTTTCGGGTAGGACAGGCTTTGGGTGTGAAAACATTCGGCTAGCTCGTCAACCTCATGAACGCGCCGAGCTCCACCAATCCTGCGGGCGTGCTCGGCATGTACTGCGTCAACGCGTGTGATCGGACGATGATCGCGCACCACTTGCCGCGGGAGACAGCAACATTGAGGCGGTTCCGCGACAGGAGGAACGACATTCCTCGCGGGACGTCCTCGACGGCAGATGCGGCCATCGACACGATTGCCACCGCGGCCTCGCGGCCCTGGAACTTGTCGACGGTCCCGACCTCGACCTCCGTGAGACCGGCTTCGGTGAGATCGCGCTCGACGGTACCGACCTGGGCGTTGTATGCCGCGACCACGAGGATGTCCGACTGCTCCAGGGGCCGGGTTCCCTCGAACTCGCTCGGATCGGTCCATGGCGTACCGAGAAGGCCCTGGATCTGGCGAACGATTTCCTGGGACTCTTCCGGGGAGTACGTGGAATTGCCGCGGTGATCGACGAACACTGTGTGCACTCCGGCAGCGAGTCCGTCGAGTTTCCTTGCCGCACTCACGGTTTCCTGAGAATGGAGCTTGCCCTCGTACGACAGTGCGGACACGGGCGCACACAGATCCGGGTGCATCCGCCAAGTCTTCTCGAGGAAGTAGCCGAGTTCGGGTGGCAGTGCGCCGTGTCCCTCGGCGAGCCAACCGAGCGCCGATTCGTCGACAGGTTCGGGGTGAGTACCTTGGCTCACCTGCGGCAACTGCTGCGGATCGCCCAGCAGCAACAGGTTTCGCGCGGAAATCGCGACGGCAATGGTGTTGGCGAGCGCGAACTGGCCCGCCTCGTCGACCACGAGCAGGTCCAAGCTGCCCGCCGGAACACGATCGGTGTTCGCGAAGTCCCACGCAGTGCCGCCGATGACGCAGCCGACGCCTTCGGCCTCGGCGATGAATCCCGCATATTCTTCGGATGCGATGTCCTGCCATTCTGCGGTCTTGCTGCGGCTGCCCTTCTTCGCGACCAGTGCAGGGTCCACGCCGGCCTTCAGAATGCCGCCGAGCATGTTCTCGACCACCGAATGTGACTGAGCCACGACTCCGATTCGCCACTGATGTTGTTCGATCAGTGTCTTGACGACACGAGCACCCGTGTAGGTCTTGCCCGTACCAGGGGGACCCTGTACTGCCACGTAGGAATCATCGAGGTCGAGAAGTGCGGCGGTGATGGCGTCCGCGTAGTTGTTGTCGGTGCCGACGGGCGGGAGCGGTGAACCCGAGCGTGTCCTCGGGGTGCTGCGCCGGAGAATGTCGACCGCTGCTACGGGTGGCAGTTCGGGCAGGATCTCGCTGGCGCCGGATGCGGCAGCGGCGATGGACTTCTCCATGCGTCCGGTGGGAATCGGACGACCAGGTGCCAATGCGACTGGAGCATCGAGGTATTCGTCACCGCCGAGCAGTTCTTCGACGGTGACCACGTCGAGTCCTTCGGACTTGACCACGGCCGTGACCTTGACGCTGCTGGTGCCGCGTTGGGTGGGGTTCTCGCTTGCAACAGCATCGGGGGAGGGGGTTGCGTAGAGAGCGAACAGATCACTGCCCGGGCTCAAAGACGTTCCGGTGCCGAAACTTCCGGTCAGCTGAATGTGTCGACGGAACTTCTTCTGACGTGGGGTGCTCTTGTGCCAGTCCGCCTCGATTTCGGACTGTTCGACCACCATGACGTCGCGGATGTCCACCAGGTCTTCGATCGGTGTGACCAATCGGTCGAAGTGGGCCCACCAGTACGGCTTCCGCTCACGATTGTGGTACCCCACCGCAGCAGCCAGTAGAGCAGCTGCCTGCTGATCGGGGGTACGCGCCGAACCTGCCTTGTGTCCTGCGAATTCGCGGAGCGCGATCTCCGATTCGGTGAGCTCCTCGAGTGGAATCTTGATCTGCCCGGTCGGCTCACGAAGTTCGACGCCGTGTTCTGCGGCGCGCTCGGCAAGCCAATCACGCAGGCGCAGAGTGGATTCGCAGTCGTACTCGTTGTAGTCGGAGATGCCCTGAAGAAGTTCCCTGGCCTGGTCGGCTTGTCCTCCGTCGCGCAATTGGCAGTAGTCGGCATAAGCGACAACCGAAGCGGCGGCATTGGTCACGTCGCCGTCGCGGCCGTGCTCACCCATGTAGAGCGGCTCGAGTTTCTTGATGCTGTACGAGCGTTGTCCGATCCGCAGGCAGGCGCGGACGATCGGGTACAGGTCCACGAGCACGTTCTCGCTGAGCAGCGTGTCCACCGTTTGCTCGCCGACACCGTGACGTGCGGCCAAGCGCAACAGCGCCGATTTCTCGTACGCGGCGTAGTGATAGATGTGCATGCCGGGGTGAGCTTCTCGGCGCGCGGTGACGTAGTCGAGGAAGTCGAGGAGTGCCTGGCGTTCACCGTCGCGATCGTGTGCCCAGAACGGCTTGAACACGTAGTCGTCCGCCGGTCCTTCGACCACACCGAAAAGGTATTCCAACCCCCAGTCGGTGGATCCGTCCTCGGCCCAGAGGGGATCGCCCTCGAAGTCGAAGAAGATGTCGCCGTCGTCGGGGACGGGTAGTCCGCCGAGCGCCGAGGGTTCGTAGACCTCGAATTCGGCGTCGCCGGATTGTTCCTGACGAAGTTGAACCGCGGCCTGTGCACGGAGTTTGTCGAGTGTTTCCCGTCGAATTCCCTCGACAGGTCCGGTGCTCGCGGCGAGTTCGTCAATTGTCGTGATCCCCGAGACGATCAGTTGTTCACGCTGATTGCCGCGGACGCCCGCAACCAGCAGCAGGTCCCGATGACTTTCGACTTCGACGCTGCAGGTGTTGCATCGACCACAACGCAGGTACCGATCGTCGAGCCACTGTGTCGGTTTCCCCTCAGCACGGTGCTCGTCGAGGACGCGTTCGAGTTCAGCTCTGCGTGCTGCGAATACCGGCGCGATGTCTCCGATGTCGTGCGACGACGTGCTGCCGTCGCCGAGCAGTAGATGAACCTGATCGGAGGCGGCAATTGCATTGCGCTCCAACGCATCCGCGTATGCGGCGAGTTGTAGAAGTGCCGATACCTTGGCGTGCCGGGAGAGCTTGCTGTCGTAGACCGCGTAGGTGTTGCCTTCGCGGACGAGGAAATCGCAGAACCCGAGGAATCGGCCGTCGAAAAAGGTTCCCTGATAGATGACTGGCGCGCCCGATCGTGCTGCCTCGACGGTGGCCAACGTGGCAGCGGTCAGGCCTGCGCGTGAGTGTTCCGGTCGCGGCATGACGACGACGCCGTCTCCGTGTTGATCGATGAACTTCTGAAGCTGTTCGCGCTCGTGCGAGTCGCCGAGGCTCGACGTCCGCTCGAGCATCGGATTCGCCTCGGCCGCCTCGGCTGAGATCAGACCGGTGCGGGCGTCGAGTTGCCGCAACAGTGCGAACTCGCACGAGGCCGCGGCCGAGAGGTCACTGGCGCTGTAGACGATCTGATCATCGAGTAGGAACACACGGAGATTGTGCCATCGCTCACCGACAAGGCAACCCGCCAGTAATCGCCCACCGCCCGCGGATACCCGTAGGAGAGTGCAGAATGACGACCATGCCCTTCTTCGACGGACGAACCGGTCAGGTGCACTTTCGGCATTGGCCGGCGGCAGGGGGCGCAGTGCCCACTGTGTCTTTGGTCTTTCTGCACGGCCTCGGTCAGCACAGCGGGCAGTATCACCGTTTCGCGGGCGCAATGACGGCGTCGGGGATCGACGTGTGGGCGATCGATCACACCGGGCACGGTTTGTCGGAGGGTGATCCGGGAGTCGGGGCTCCGCTCTCCGATCTTGCTGCCGATGCAGCCGCGCTGGCTGACATCGCCTTGGCGGAACTGCCCGAAGTTCCGCAGGCGGTGATGGGTCATTCGTTAGGTGCCGTGACTGCGCTGACGGTGCTGGCTCATCGCGATCACGAATTCGCGTCCGCCGTGTTGTGCGGCATCCCGCGCAGCGCGGTGGAGCAACACGGGTGGGCGGAACTCTCCGACGCGGGCATCCCAGTCCTGGTCGTTCACGGTACCGACGACCGGATCGCCCCGGTTGATCCCGTCCGGGACTGGGCGCGGACGCTGCGCAACGTCGAGATGCGCGAGTTCGAGGACGCCGGTCACGACCTGCTGCACGAGAAGGTTCACGCCAGTGTCACCAACGTCAGCCGTGAATTCCTTCTCGCGCATTCCAGGTAGTCCTCTCAGGAGAGCGCGCCGAGCACCTCTTTCGACGTGACGGGGTGCGAGAACATCGGGTAGTCGTAGGTGATCGCGTTCTCGTGTTCGGCGACCGAAGTGCCTGCCACGCAATCGGTGAGTGTGATGACCCGGTAACCGTTCTCGTATCCGGTGCGCATGGTCGATTCGACGCAGCAGTTGGTCAGGAAGCCGCCGAGAAGGATCGTGCGAATTCCTTTGCTGCGCAGAATGAAATCGAGGTTTGTGCTGGCAAAAGTGTCGAGTCCACGCTTGCCCTCGATGACGATGTCGCCGTCTTTCGGGGCGAGTTCGTCGACGATCGCAGCTCCCCAGGAACCCTTCACGAAAGCCTTGCCGTCGACGACGCCCTTGAGGATGCCGTACGGATGCGAGGTGATTTCGTTGTACCCCTCGGCGAAGGTGATCGGTGCGTGCATCACGGTGACACCTGCCGCCCGAGCCGCATCGACCAGCGCAGTGGTGTTCGCGAGGAGTCCGTTCGATTCCATGACCGGAGCGACGGCCTCGTGAAGAACACCGCCCTCGGTGGTGAAGTCGTTCTGGTACTCGATGAGCACGACGGCAGTGGTTGCTGGATCCAATTCGAGCTTGTCGGTCATGGTCGACACCTTGTCTGTTGTGGTCCGGGTCACGAATCTTCTCAATTAAACAGTTTGTCAGACAAGCAGGCAAGGGGTGGTAGCGTCGCGGCATGGATACGACTCCGTTGTCGCGCATGCCGCTCAGCCTTGCCGTGTCGGGAAGAATCCGTGCTGCCATACTCGACGGCTCGCTTCCCGTCGGCGAGGCGTTGCCGACCGAACAGGAACTCGCGCAGACCTTCTCGGTGGGTCGATCGACGGTGCGCGAGGCACTTCGTGTCCTGCAAGCACAGGGATTGTTGACCGGCGCGGACACCACCTCGACTGCCAGGCCTCGGGTGACGCACGAGCACACCGCCGATTCTGCGGCCACCGCTCTCAGTACGGCACTGCAAGTGGGCGCGGTTCCGCTCGGCGATCTTGTCGAATTGCGAGTGCTGCTCGAAGCTGCTGCGCTGCGAACCGTCGCCGCCGTGCCAGAGGACGCCCGGGCTGCGATCGAGCGAATGCGCATCGCAACACTTGCCGACGACTCGGTCGCATTCCACGACGCCGACGTCGACTTTCACGTTGCGCTCGCCGGAGCGGGCGGAAACAAGGCGTTCGGGTTGGTCATGACGGTTCTCCGCGACAGCATCGCCGGCTACCTGCTGAGCGAACTCGACTCGCGCGAGAACTCGGCGGCCACGCTCGGCGCACTGCTGGCCGAGCACGAGGGTATCGCCGACGCGATCGAGCGCGGCGCAGCTGACGAGGCCGCCGATTTGGTCGAGCGCCATGTGCGCGGATTCTACGAAGGACGAACGGAATGACCACGAGTATCGATCTGTTGGGTGAACGCTTGCAGAAAGCGCTGGGGGACAGGGCGACAACCGATCCCGACCGGATGGGCGCGTACGTCCGGGATCAATCACTGCTCACTGCAGCCGGAAGACCCGCCGCGCTGGTCAAGGCGAAGACGGTCGACGACGTCGTCGCGGTTATGACGGTGGCGCACGAACTCTCCGTTCCGGTGGTGACACGCGGGGCAGGTACCGGGTTGGCCGGCGCTGCCAATGCGCTCGACGGGTGCATCGTCTTGAGCGTCGCGGGCATGGATCGCATTCTCGAGATCGATCCTGCCGCGCGCACCGCCACGGTGGAGCCCGGAGTGATCAATGGTGACCTGGCGGAAGCTGCTGCACAGCAGGGTCTTTGGTACGTACCGGATCCGGGAAGCCGGGCCATCTCGAGTATCGGCGGCAATCTGGCGACAAATGCAGGCGGCATCTGTTGCGCCAAGTACGGCGTCACCGGTGATCACGTCGCGGCCCTGACGGCGGTACTCGCCGACGGGCGTGTGATCCGTACCGGTGCACGGACGCGCAAAAATGTTGCGGGGCTGGACCTGACACATCTGCTCGTGGGCTCGGAGGGAACTCTCGCGGTCATCGTCGAAGCTACGATGCGGTTGCGTACGGCGCCCACTGCCGCGACCACTGTCGTCGCCTTCTTCGATTCCGCGGAGTCCGCGATCGATGCCGTCCTCGCCGTGTCGGCAGTGGCCGAACCGTGTCAGATGGAGTTGATGGACGGCGTCACCATCGGCGCGGTCAATCGGCTGACGAAGATGGGGCTGGACGAATCGGCCGGGGCGATGCTGCTCATCCAGTGCGACGGTAGGTCGGCGGCCGCCGAGGCAGCGGACTGCGCCGCGGCGTGCGAAAGTGCCGGGGCTCGAGAGGTTTTCCACACCGACGATCCGGTGGAAGGTGAAGAGTTCACTGCCGCCCGCCGGATGGCGTTGCCCGCTCTCGAGGCATTGGGCACGGTACTTCTCGACGACGTCGCGGTGCCGGTGCCGGCGTTGCCGTCCATGTTGGGATGCATTCGTGAAGCGGCCGATCGCCACGGTGTCACGATCGGAACCTTCGGCCACGCCGCCGACGGCAATCTCCACCCGACCATCGTGTTCGACGCTGCCGAATCGGGAGCGCAGGATCGTGCGCGCGGAGCTTTCGACGATATCGTTGCCGGCGCACTGGCGTTGGGCGGAACGATCAGCGGTGAACACGGTATCGGGGTTCTCAAAGCGCCGTACATGGCAGACATGGTCGGCCAGACCGAACGCCAGTTGATGCTTGCGGTGAAGGCCGCATTCGATCCGAAGAGCATTCTCAATCCCGGACGGGGTATCTGAGCGCTTCGTCCGACCCTCACTCGTCGGAAATTGCGCTACCAGACGAACTTGTTGCTGCACGACGCTTTTTCGAGTGACGATGGCCGTCATGAAGCTGCTGATGCTCGGAGGAACACGGTTCCTCGGCCGTGCTCTCGTCGACGACGCCCTGGCGCGGGGCTGGGAAGTGACAGTGCTCCATCGGGGGCTCACCGGAGCGCCACCACCTACAGCGGAGGTTCTGTTCGCGGATCGCACCGATCAGCGAGCGATGGTTGAGGCGCTCGGTGATCGTAGATGGGATTTTGTCGTCGACACCTGGTCCGGTAGCCCCCGAGTGGTCGGTGAGAATGCACGCGTCTTGCACGGTCACGTCGACCGGTACGCATACATCTCCAGTGGATCCGTCTACCAATGGGGCTTGCACGTGGACGAGGGCTCGCCGGTGGTTGCCGCATCTGCGGCGTCCGATGACTACAGCGATTACGCGTCCGCCAAACGCGGGGCCGAACTCGCTGTCCTGGAATCCTTCCCGGACGCGCTGTTCGCGAGGGCAGGGTTGATCCTCGGCCCGCACGAGGACATCGGGCGGTTGCCGTGGTGGTTGCAGCGCATCGCTGAGGGCGGACGCGTCGTTGCTCCCGGAGCGCCGACCAGACCGTTGCAGTACGTCGATGCCCGCGACATCGCATCGTTTGTCCTGTCCGGACTGGCGGCCGAAATCAGCGGGACGTACGACGTCATCAGTGCGTCCGGGCACACCACTACCTCCGGGCTCCTCGAGGCGTGTGTTGACGCCACCGGTTCGGGTGCGGAGTTGGTGTGGATCGACGAGGACCGACTTGCAGCAGCGGGAGCGCAACCGTGGACACAACTGCCGTGTTGGGTCCCGCAAGAGGGCGAGTTCGCGGGTTTCCTCGAAGCCGACACTGCCAAGGCGGCGCGGGCAGGGTTGCGGTGCCGTCCCGTCGAAGACACCGTGCGCGATACCTGGGAATGGATGCAACGGGAAACTCTGCCGACCCAGCGGGAGGATCGTGCGGTGCACGGCCTTCCATCCGAGATCGAAAAGGAACTACTCTCCGCCGGAGAGTGAAACGAGTCTGGCCCGGTTCGCATTCGAACCGGGCCAGACTCGTGAAAGACGATCGATCAGGCGTACAGGTCGCTGATCTTGGTCTTGTGAGCTTCGTGAATGATGTTGCGCTTGAGCTTGAGCGTCGGCGTCAATTCACCGGTCTCCTGGGTGAAGTCGACCTCGAGGATCGTGTATTTCTTGATCTGCTCGGGGTTGGAGACCTTCTTGTTCGCGTCGGCAACGGCCGAGTCGATCTCGGCGATCAGGTCGGCGTTCTTCACCAGATCCGCGATCGCGGTGCCGGCGGGCAGGCCGTTGCGCTCGACCCAACCGGGCAGAGTCTCCGGATCAAGGGTGATCAGTGCACCGATGAACGGCTGACCGTCGCCGACGACGAGGCACTGGCTGATCAGAGCGTGCGCACGCAGGGAATCCTCGAGGCCTGCCGGTGCGACGTTCTTGCCTCCGGCCGTCACGATGATTTCCTTCTTGCGCCCGGTGATGGAGACGTAGCCCTCGTTGTCGATCGATCCGAGGTCGCCGGTGTGGAACCAGCCGTCGACGATCGATTCGGCCGTCGCCTTGTCGTTGTGCCAGTAGCCGGCGAAGACGACCGGGCCCTGCAGGAGGAGTTCGCCGTCCTCGGCGATCCGTGCTGCATGGCCGTTGATCGGCTTGCCGACGGTGCCGACGCGCTGCGCGCTCGAGGTGTTGACGGTGATTGCGGCGCTGGTCTCGGTGAGTCCGTAGCCCTCGTAGATCGGGATGCCGACGCCGCGGAAGTAGTGGCCGAGACGCGCGCCGAGGGCGGCGCCACCGGAGACTGCACGCTCGCACTCGCCGCCCAGAGCTGCGCGCAACTTCGAGTAGACGAGCTTGTCGAATACCGCATGCTTGAGCTTGAGTGCCAGCCCGGGGCCACCCTTTTCGAGGGACTCGCTGTATTCGATGGCAGTGGCGGCAGCCTTGTCGAAGATGCTGCCCTTACCGCCGTCGACTGCCTTCTGGCGAGCCGAGTTGTACACCTTCTCGAACACGCGCGGTACCGAGAGGATGAAGTTGGGCTTGAAACCGGCGAACTGCTCGAGGAGCGTCGTCAGATCCGACGTGTGGGCGACGGTGACCTTGGCGTCGAAAGCGCCGAAGGAGATCGCTCGCGCGAATACGTGGGCGAGCGGCAGGAACATCAGCGTCTTCTTGCCGGGGACCATCGACTCCGGCATCGCCAGGCGGCAGGCGTTGGACTCGGCGTAGAAGTTGGAGTGCGTCAGCTGGACACCCTTGGGGCGTCCGGTGGTTCCGGAGGTGTAGATCAGGGTCGCGGGCGAGGCAGCGGTGACCTGGTGACGACGAGTGTGCAGTTCTTCGTCGGTGATTGCCGAACCGCGACTGGACAGCTCGTCGATAGCACCCGACTCGATGACCAGAACCTCGCGGAGGGCTTCTGCACCGTCGGTGACTTCCTTGTGAGTCTCCGCGTGCTTGGCTGTTTCGACGACCAGAAGTGTTGTCGCGGAATCCTCGAGGATCCACTGCGCCTGATCAGGGGAGGAGGTCTCGTAGATCGCGACGGTGCATCCGCCGGCAGTCCAGATGGCGTAGTCGAGAACGACCCACTCGTAGCGAGTTGCTGACAGGATAGCGACGCGGTCGCCGAGCTCGACGCCCGAAGCGATCAGGCCCTTGGCAACTGCGGAGACCTGCTTCGCGAATTCAGCTGCAGTGACGTCGACCCATCCACCGTTCGACGGCCTCTTGAACGGCACGAATGTGGGGTCTTCTTCGGCGTGACGGAACACGGAGTCGGCCATGGATACGTTCTCCGGAATTGAGAACGACTGTGGAACTGAGAACTCGCGCACTATTGACCCCTCCAGTGACTACTGACATTTCTGATGTGCATTGCATCACATTAGTCGTCATTTTGCACTGTCGTTACTATTCGGTAGAACTGGTCGGGCGCTGACCTGCAGTTTAGTGTGACCGCTTGTTTACAGGTACTCAGGCGACGTGTTGGAGCATGCGGCCGTGCACGGACAACCACCGGCGAATTGCGTAGTCCAATCGGTCCGGATCCACTCCGAGTTGCTCTGCAGTAGCTGCAAGGATCTCCGAGGTGTCTCCTGGCAACTCGGTGGTGCCGAGTGTTGCGCTGATGAACGTGTCGGCAGCGGTACCCAGATCGGTGTGTGGAATTCCGGCCAACATCAACAGGTGTGCCCAGGTCACTTCGGAACCGTCTCCGCAGGCGTCCACCCAGGCAAGGTGAACCGCGTCGAGAGCGTTGTCGGAATCGGCAGCAGAGAGCAGGTCCTCGACGCTGTTGATCCGCAAGTGATGGAGTTTTTCGGCGACCTGTTGGATGTGACGTGCCTCGATCGGGACACCCGTCGCCGTGTAGCGACGCTTGTACGAGCCGATCTTGCCTGCCCACTGGTCCGAACTCCCGGCTTCCTCGAAGGTGCGGAGTAGTTCGCGTGCGCCGTCCGTGACGGGTTTGTCTTCGCGGGCTTTCCGGTAGGCCAGGTAGCGATCTACGACGGTCACTTCGCTGTGGCCCGACGTGGACTGAACGGATTCGATGATGCACAGGGCGAGGCTCTGTCGATAAGCGTCTGACGCAACCCAGGCGGAAGGGTCGCCCAGGCGGTCACGGCACGCAGCTGCGACGGCGTCGACGGTATCGGTCGAGATGGTCACGGTTCCTCCAGAAAGCCGAATTCTTTTTGTTCCATTTGGGCTATCGGCACCGAGGAGCGAAATGTTGCACACATCACAAATTCTCAGAGATCTCTTGGACTGCGCTCAGGCTGGAGGGGTGTCCTCTCAGGCGAGGAAGGTCAGCACTTCGTCGTCGCTGAGTTGATGAAAGTCCTCGAATGCAGCACCGACGCCGCCCAGCAGGGCAGGAACGAAGGGACAGACGACCCGATCAGCTGAGCACGCGATCACTCTCATTGCTTCAGGGGAGGCAACTGGGACAGCGACGATGACGGAGGCAGCACCCGCGGTGCGCGCGCAGCGGCAGGCAACGGCGGCACTCGCACCCGTGGCCATTCCGTCGTCGACGATCACTGCGGTGCGTCCGTGGAGGGAAACCGGGGTCCGTCCCTCGCGCAGGAGCCGCGCTCGCCGTTCCAATTCGGTTCGTTCGTCGCGTTCGACGGCGGCGAGTTCACTTTTCGAGACGCGAACCGCTGCGATGACGTCGTGATTGAGGACCCGCACGCCACCCTCACCGATGGCGCCCATCGCCAGTTCCGGGTTGTACGGACTGCCGAGCTTGCGCACCACCACGATGTCCAGCGGAGCGTTCAGTGCCGCAGCCACCTCGGCTGCGACCGGTACTCCGCCGCGTGGGAGTCCGAGAACGACAGGCTTGTCGAGACGCAAAGACTCGAGCCGCCCGGCCAGAAATTTGCCGGCGGAAGATCGATCCCGATACTGGGTCACTGCGTTGTCCTCGAGAAGCTCGAACCCCGACCTGTTCGACGCTACCCGCTGCAGGTCACCGCGACGAGACAGTGAACCTCCGCAGCGCGAGAGCGGGATTCTTCTCGCGTACTTCGGCGATGCGAGCGGCCGAAACAGTCGCGGCGGCAACCCCGACCTGCTCGCCCAGTGAACACATCACGACGCCCATCGGGTCGACGATCATGCTGGCACCTGCGCCGCCGCGCGCGCTCTGGTCAGCCGCTGCGATGTACATCGTGTTCTCGATGGCCCGGGCGCGTACGAGAGTGGTCCAGTGGTCTTCCTTGAGTGGCCCGGGCACCCACTGGGCGGGCAGGAGCAGGATGTCCGCGCCGACGTCGACGATGCGCCGGGTGACTTCCGGGAAGCGCAGGTCGTAGCAGGTCTGGAGGCCGAAGGTCAGGCCGTCGCACCCGAAAGTCTGCGGTTCCGTGATGTCGCCGGCACGGATCACGGCCGACTCCTGGTAGCCGAATGCGTCGTAGAGATGCAGCTTCCGGTAGGTCGCCACCAGTTCGCCGTTCGGGTCCATCGCGACGAGGGTGTTGGAGATTCTGCTCACGTCGTCGATCCGCTCGTTCATTCCCGCTACGAGGAAGATTCCGAACTCCGCGGCGACCGCCGCCAGTGCCGAACCGAATTCGCCGTCCAGGTCCTCCGCGGACTCGATCAGTCGTTCATCCGTCTTCGGTGCGGTGAACATCGAGTATTCCGGCGCCACGACAACTTTCGCGCCCCGTGCTGCTGCATCGGAAGCCAGTGATCGCAGTGATTCGAGGTTGGCTTTCTTGTCCGTCCCCGGGGCGAATTGGGCAATCGCGACAACGGTCTGGGCGGGGGTGGCAACGGTGGCTTCGGTCATGCTCCATACGCTAGGCGAAACCCGCTGGGAGGGTGGATCTGTCGTAAATGCACCCCCGGTATGTCGTCGTGTCTATACTCTATCCGCTAAACTGCTGGTCAAATGAGTGATATTGAGCGTGACCCCGAACCCCCAACATTTGCCGACCTCGACATCGATGATCGGGTACTGAAGGCACTGTCAGACGTGGGCTACGAGTCGCCCTCGCCCATTCAGGCTGCCACCATTCCGCCGCTGCTCGAAGGCAAGGACGTCGTCGGTCTCGCACAGACCGGTACCGGCAAGACCGCAGCTTTCGCAGTTCCAGTCCTGTCGCGGATCGACACGTCGATCAAGCAGACCCAGGCGCTGGTGCTTGCTCCCACGCGTGAGCTGGCGCTTCAGGTTGCCGAGGCATTCGGCAAGTACTCCGCGCACATCCCCGGACTCAACGTGCTGCCGATCTACGGTGGCCAGAGCTACGGCGTCCAGCTGTCCGGCCTGCGCCGCGGCGCACACGTCGTCGTCGGTACCCCGGGTCGTGTCATCGACCATCTCGAAAAGGGCACCCTGGATCTGACCAATCTCAAGTACCTCGTTCTCGACGAGGCCGACGAGATGCTCAAGATGGGGTTCCAGGAGGACGTCGAGCGCATCCTCCGCGACACCCCCGGCGACAAGCAGGTCGCCCTGTTCTCCGCAACGATGCCCGGCTCGATTCGCCGGATCTCGAAGCAGTACCTGAACAATCCGGTCGAGATCACCGTCAAGTCCAAGACGTCGACCGCCTCGAACATCACGCAGCGCTACATTCAGGTTGCTCATCAGCGCAAGCTCGATGCACTGACCCGAGTCCTCGAGGTCGAGGCATTCGAGGCGATGATCATCTTCGTCCGTACCAAGCAGGCCACCGAAGACCTGGCGGAGAAGCTGCGGGCCCGCGGGCACTCGGCCGCCGCGATCAACGGCGACATCGTCCAGGCACAGCGTGAGCGGACCATCGGTCAGCTCAAGAACGGCGCCCTCGACATCCTTGTCGCGACCGACGTTGCCGCTCGAGGCCTCGACGTCGATCGAATCTCCCACGTCGTCAACTACGACATCCCGCATGACACGGAGTCGTACGTTCACCGCATCGGTCGTACCGGCCGCGCCGGTCGTCAGGGTGACGCGTTGCTGTTCGTCGCTCCGCGTGAGCGTCATCTGCTCAAGTCCATCGAGAAGGCGACGCGTCAGCCGCTTGCGGAGATGCAGCTTCCCAGTGTCGACGACGTCAACGCCCAGCGCGTGGCCAAGTTCGGTGACTCCATCACCGAGAGCCTGGCCTCGGAGAATCTCGCGATGTTCCGCAAGATGATCGAGGACTACGACCAGGAACACGATGTTCCGCTCATCGACATCGCTGCCGCTCTGGCATTGCAGTCGCGCGACGGCGAAGCATTCTTGCTTTCTCCCGAGCCGCCGGCACCGCCGCGTCGTGAGCGCGAGCCGCGTGAACCGCGTCCCCCTCGTCGTTTCGACGACGGCCCGGCTCCTCGCTCGCGTGGACCCGAGGGCCAGGAGTTGGCCGCATACCGCATTGCAGTCGGCAAGCGTCACCGCGTCGTTCCGGGTGCCATCGTCGGTGCCATCGCCAACGAGGGTGGACTTCGTCGAAGCGACTTCGGGCACATCAGCATTCGCCCGGATCACAGCATCGTCGAGCTGCCGGCCGACCTCTCCAACGAGACTCTCGAAGCTTTGCGTCGCACACGCATCTCCGGCGTCCTGATCCAGCTGCAGCCTGATTTCGGCCCGCCGCAGGGACGTCCGAGTGGCCGTGGCGACCGTGGTGGCCGGGACGATCGCGGTGGACGTGACGACCGCCGCGGTGGCGGACGCGATCGCTACAACGACTGACCTACAGCTTCAACGACTGACATAAAGACTGAAACAGGCGCTGCCCTCCGCGAGGAGGACAGCGCCTGTTTTCTGTGTGTGGGGGGCAAGGCGCTGCGCGGTATCAGATCGGCGTCGGTGCGAGGGCGCCGTTCTTCCGAGCGTTGGTGTCGAACTGCGTACGGTACAACTCGGCGTAGCGGCCACCGTGCGCGAGCAGTTCCTCATGGTTGCCGCGCTCGACGATCTGGCCTGCTTCGACGACAAGGATCAGGTCGGCGGAACGGATCGTCGACAATCGGTGAGCGATCACCACCGCAGTCCGCCCGGCGAGTGCTTCGCCGAGTGCTTCCTGAACCGCGGCTTCCGACGTCGAGTCGAGATGCGCGGTGGCCTCGTCCAGGATGACGACGCGAGGCTGGGCCAGGAGCAGTCGTGCGATGGTCAGGCGTTGACGCTCGCCGCCCGAGAGGCGGTAACCGCGTTCACCCACCACGGTCTCCAATCCGTCGGGCAGCGACGCAACCAGGTCGGTGAGCCGTGCTCGCTCCAGAACCTCGCGCAGATCTTCTTCGGTGGCATCCGGTCGCGCAAGGAGCAGGTTGGATCGAAGGCTCTCGTGGAACAGGTGCCCGTCCTGCGTGACCATGCCGACGGTCTCGCGGATGGAATCGGCACTGAGGTCGCGGACGTCGACGCCGCCCAACTCGACCGAACCGGAGTCGATGTCGTAGAGGCGCGGAATCATCTGCGCCACGGTCGACTTTCCGGCGCCGGACGTGCCGACCAGGGCGACCATCTGCCCTGCTTCCGTGCGGAAAGACAGGTCGTGCAACACGTCCTCGCCGCCGCGGGTGTCGAGGATCGCGACTTCCTCCAGAGAAGCTAGTGACACCTTGTCGGCAGACGGGTAAGCAAAAGTGACGTTCTTGAACTCGACGGACACCGGGCCCTGCGGCACCGTGCGTGCATCGGGCTTCTCGGTGATGAGCGGCGCCAGATCGAGAATCTCGAATACCCGCTCGAAGCTGACCAGGGCGCTCATGACATCGACCCGGGCGCTGGCCAGTGCGGTCAACGGCGAGTACAGCCGCGTCAACAACAATGCCATCGCCACGACGGCGCCTGCGTCCAACTGTCCGCGCAGCGCGTAGAAGCCGCCGAGTCCGTAGACGAGGGCAAGAGCAAGGGCCGAGACCAGCGTCAGTGCTGTGACGAAGACGGACTGCAGCATTGCGGTCCGGACTCCGATGTTGCGCACACGCCTGGCGCGAACCGCGAACTCCGCCGACTCTTGCGACGGGCGGCCGAACAGCTTGACCAGAGTCGCGCCGGGAGCGGAGAACCGCTCCGTCATCTGGGTACTCATGAGCGAATTATGGTTGGCTGCTTCACGATTGAGTGCTGCAAGTTTTGCGCCCATGCGCCGTGCGGGGATGACGAAGATCGGGAGAAGTAGCAGCGCGAGGACGGTGATCTGCCAGGAGATCCCGAGCATGACGATCAGCGTGATCACCAGGGTGACCAGGTTGCTGACCACTCCGGACAAGGTGTCGCTGAAGGCGCGCTGAGCGCCGATGACGTCGTTGTTGAGACGGCTGACCAGTGCTCCGGTTCGAGTTCTGGTGAAGAACGCGATGGGCATCTTCTGGACGTGATCGAAGACGGTGGTGCGCAGATGCAGGATCAGGTCTTCGCCGATGCTGGCCGAGAGCCACCGGGTCAACAGGCCCAGAGCGGCTTCGAGAAGTGCTACCAGTGCGATCAGGGCGGCAAGTTTGACGACCACGTCGACGGCGTCGCCGCCGACTATCGCGTTGACCACACGCCCGGCCAGGACGGGTGTTGCCACGGCAAGCGCAGCAGTGACGACACTCAGTACGAGGTACCAGCTGAGGTTGCGTTTCTGTGGAACTGCGAACGTCGCGATCCGCTTCAGTGTCGCCTTCGAGAACGGGCGCCGATCTTCTTGCGCGTGCATCGCGTTGTACATCGCGTTCCACGCGGTGACTTCCATACTCATGACTTCGCCCCTCCGGTCGCCGGCCACGGAGATTACGTGGCCGGTACGACACGAAGGTAGAACCTCAACCGAACTTCAGGTCAAGTGCGGCCTCAGCGGGCCACGTCGACCACCACTCGCGGAGGGTCGCTGAGCGTCGTGACCGTGAACGGCTGCTTCTCGGTCACGCCGATGAACGACTGGGTGACTCCCTCGAAGACGTTGGACCCGTTGACCTCGGTCACGACTCCGCCGACGCCGGGGACCGGGTTGGGGCCGGAGTACTGCTCGACTCCGCTGTCGAAGGGATAGGCGGAACCGTCGATCAGGACCTGGATCACTGCGGCACCCTTGATGTCCACGGGCTTACCGCTGCCTTCCTGTGTCGCCGCGTCGACGTACTTGACGCGCCATCCGGGTGTGCCGGTTCCGCCCATTTCGTAGACGACGCGATCGAATCCGTCGTGCTCGCCCACTCGGATGTCGACGACGGTGAGCTTGGATTCGGTGCCCGCCGCCGACGTCTTGTCGGAGCTGTCCGTCGGGACTGGTTCTGTGGTCGACGCTGCTGCACTCGAGGTCGAGGTGACGGCCGAGGTGGCTGCCGTGGGAGTGGTCTCCGCGTCCTGCGAACAGGCAGTCAGGCTCACGCCCACTGCGATGGCAGCGACAGCGGCAAATGATCTCGTCCGGTTCGTTGTCATGACTCGATCGTAGGGCTCGCGTTATCGGGATCCGCGGCGGCGGTGCCCGGAGTTACCTAACCGATATCGCCGTCGACGTAGAGCCACTTGCCCTCTGTTCGCGCAAATCGACTGCGTTCGTGGAGCATTCCCCGCTCGCGCCCGAATGTGTAGTGAGCGCGAAATTCCACGACGCCGTCGGAATCGAACAGCCCGCCCCGTTCGGTGTCCAGGATCTCCAACCGGAGCCATGTCTGGTCGGGGTCGAGATCGAGTTCGGTGGGGCGATGGTCGGGATGCCAAGTCTGCGTGAGATATTCGTCGTCCATCACAGCGAAGGCCGTGTAACGCGAACGCATCAGGGTTTCGGCAGTCGGTGCGTGCGCTTCACCGCTGATGTACTTTCCGCAGCATTCGGCCAACGCGTTGCCGCTGCCGCACGGGCACGGATCGGTCGGATTGGGTGTGGTGGGGCGGCGCGAAGTCACCGCCCCATTACAGCACGCGAACTCAGACCAGTTTGTGTTCGCGGTTGTCCCAGTACGGTTTGCGGAGGTCGCGCTTGAGGATCTTTCCGGTGGGATTGCGGGGAAGGATCTCGACGACGTCGATACTGGTCGGGCACTTGAACTTTGCGAGGCGTTCCTGTGTATAGGTGATCAGTTCGGCTTCGTCGATCTGCGCTTCGGCAGTGAGAACCACGACTGCCTTGACGGTTTCACCCCAACGGTCGTCGGGAACGCCGATGACCGCGACCTCGGCGATTGCCGGATGCTCCACCAGTACTCGTTCGATCTCGGGGGAGTAGACGTTCTCGCCGCCGGTGATGATCATGTCCTTGAGGCGGTCCTCGATGAAGACGAAGCCGTCGGAGTCGGCGCGGCCCATGTCGCCGCTACGCAGCCACCCATCTGCGGTAATCGTTTCGGCCGTCGCCTCGGGCTTGCCCAGGTATCCGGGAGTGCACTGTTCGGATCGCCACCACAGTTCGCCGGTCGTTCCGGTGGGCACGTCCTCGAGCGTGACGGGGTCCACCACACGCATCTCGACGCCGGGGATCGCCGTGCCTGCTGATGCCATGCGCTCGACCTGCGACTCGTCGCGGTGAACGTCCGGCATCAACGCGGTAATGACACCTGCCATTTCGGTCATGCCGTAGACCTGGACGAATTCGGTGTCCGGCCAAGCCGCGAGTGCTGCTCGCAACAACGGAAGGGGCATGGGGGCGGCGCCGTAGGTAATGCGTTTGAATGCCTTGAAGGCGGCGACGGCCTGCTCGCCTGCGGCCAGGACTCCGGCAATGACCGGTGGGACGAGAAACGCGATGTTGGCTCCGGCGGCGAGACCGGCGAAGATCGACGGTCCGTCGGCTTCTCTCGTGAAGTAACAGCGCCCACCGGTGTGAATTGCCATGATGGCGTAGCACGTTCCGCCGACGTGAAACATCGGCATCGCGATCAAGAATCGGTGATCCTCGTGGGCCGGCAGGATTTCGAGCACATTGTTGCTGTGCGCGAACAGGTTTCGATGCGTGAGCTGTACGCCTTTGGGCCGACCGGTCGTCCCGGAACTGTAGAGAACCAGAGCGGTGGCATCGGGGCTCACCTCGGGGCGGGAGTGCAGCGGTGTGACCTCGTCGATCCACGGTTCGAACTCGTCGTGTTCCCCGCCGACGGCGAAGATCGATTCGACGGCCGTCAAGCGGTCGCGCATGGCGACGATCTGGGGGAGTAGTTCGCTGCCGACAAACAGAATGCGAGCGCCACAGTCCGCGAGGACGTAATCCAGCTCTTCGCCCGAAAGTCGCCAGTTGGGAATGACATTCGCGGCGCCGAGCAGTGAGGCGGCGTAGGTGACTTCGAGGCAGGACAGATGATTCTTGTCGACGAACGCGACAGTGTCGCCGGCACCGATGCCGGATTCAGCGAGGGCGGCGGCGATACGCAAGATGCGGTCTCGCCACTGGGCCCACGTGTATTCGGTCCCTTGGAAGGTCATCGCTGTTTGATCAGGCTTGACCGTCGCCCAGTGCTCTAGCCGATCGAAAATGATTCCAGCGGTGGCGTCGGACATTCGGCCGCCTCTCTCGTGTGATTGGTGTCACAAGGTTAATGTGCGCCCGGTCTTCGTATCGCTGTTTCTCGTCAATGCGCACAAGCAGAAAGAGCACATTCCCGCGACCCTGACCGGCTCGGCTGCAGATATCAGGGTGGTCCCCGATGGCGAGCGCGCCCGACACCCGACAGGATGGAACCAACCATTGCGGGCGTCCGTGTTTTCACGGGCGCCCGTCACGCCCACAAGTAGTACCGAAGTGAACAGGAAAGGCGATCATGAGTTCGCACGCCCAGGATGTCGCGGCCCGCGCAGTCGGCCTGTCCAAGACCTACGGCACCGGAGATACCCAGGTGCACGCACTCAGTTCGGTGTCCGCAGATTTCGCCCGCGGTGAGTTCACGGCGATCATGGGGCCGTCCGGTTCCGGTAAGTCGACGCTGATGCATTGCCTCGCCGGTCTGGATTCCGCAAGTTCGGGTTCCGTTCTCATCGGCGACACGGAACTCACGACGCTTTCCGACAAACAGATGACCCAATTACGACGCGATCGCATCGGTTTCGTTTTCCAGGCGTTCAACCTGGTGCCGACGCTGACGGCGCTCGAGAACATCACGTTGCCGCTTGACATCGCGGGACGCAAAGCGGACCCGACCTGGCTGAACAGCGTCCTGACCAAGCTGGGTCTCGGGGATCGCCTCGATCACCGGCCGGGAGAGCTCTCGGGTGGTCAGCAGCAGCGTGTGGCGTGTGCGCGTGCGCTGGCGGGTCAGCCGGAGATCATCTTCGGCGACGAGCCGACCGGAAACCTCGATTCGAAGTCCTCCGGGGAGGTGCTCTCGATCCTGCGGGCGGCCGTCGACGAGTTCAACCAGACCGTGGTGATCGTGACGCACGATCCGCGGGCAGCGGCGTATGCCGACCGGGTGGTGTTCCTCGCGGACGGCAAGATCGTCGACGAATTGCGCGAGCCTACGGCGGATTCGGTCCTCGACCGGATGAAGCGTCTGGACGCTCCGCAGGCGGTCGTGAACGTGGAAGCCGGGGCTTGAGCACATGGCTTCGGTAAGCAACTCGCCGATGCGCAAGGTTTCCCTGCGCAACTTGGCGGCACACAAGGTGCGACTTGCGCTGACGGTTCTCTCCGTGGTGCTTGGCACGGCTTTTGTCGCGGGGTCGTTCGTTTTCACCGACACCCTCCAGAAGACTTTCGATTCGATCTTCGAGAACACCGCCCAGGGCGTCGACGTCCGGGTATCGATGGAAGAGCGCAACACCAGTGGCGTTCCGGTCGAGGATGTCGACAAACTTGCCGCAGTCGACGGCGTCCGAGCGGTAGCCCCGGCCGTCAGTGGACAGATCGTCCTGATCAACGCAGACGGCGGCGCTGTTCAGACCGGCGGCGCGCCGAGTATCGGGCAGTCCTACCTACCGCCGGGCCAGGCGATTGCCGAACCCGACACCTTCGTCGAGGGCGCGCCTCCGACGCAGACCGGTCAGGTCGCGCTGAACACCAGCGCCGCCGAGCGAGCCGGACTGAAGGTGGGGGACTCCGCCAAGGTTCTGGCACCGGCCCGCGGAATCGTGGACGTGACGTTGTCCGGCATCTACGAGGGGGCGGGCAGTGACACCGGCGGGTTCATCGGCGCGCTCTTCACCGACGAGCAGGCCCGTGGACTCTTCACCGACGGCCAACACGTCGAGTACATCGACGTCGCGGGCGACGGGGTGTCGCAGACGGAACTGCAGCAACGCGTCGAGCAGGTTTTCCCCGATCTCAAGGTGCAGACCGGCGACCAGGTTCGTGAGGAGACCAAGGCCGAGGTCGACTCGGCGCTGAGCTTCATCAACTACTTCCTGTTGGCGTTCGGCGCGATTGCTCTGCTCGTCGGAACGTTCATCATCTACAACACCTTCTCGATGATCGTGGCGCAGCGTCTTCGTGAGCTGGCGCTGCTGCGTGCGATCGGTGCGAGCCGAGCGCAGGTCGGCCGTTCGGTGGTCACCGAGGCGCTCGTGGTCGGACTCATCGGCAGCATCATCGGTCTGCTCGGCGGTATCGGTCTCGCCTACGGATTGCGCAGTCTGCTCAACACATTCGACGTCGGTCTGCCGGAAGGCCCGCTCCAGGTGGGTGCCCGCACGATCATCGTCGCGTTGGTGGTCGGCGTCGTCGTCACGACGCTCAGCGCTTACGCCCCGGCTCGTCGTGCGTCGAAGATCCCGCCGGTAGCGGCCATGCGTGAGGAGTTCGCCTCTACCGGTGACTCACTGCGAGTGCGGACGTTGATCGGTGCGATTCTCGGCGTGGTCGGTGTGGCACTGCTCGTGTTCGGCTCTCGCGGTACCGGCGGCGGCGCGGCGCTGATCGTCGGGCTCGGTGCGTTCTCTTTGATCATCGCGGTTCTTCTCGGGGCTCCGGCGCTGTCGCGGCCGATCGTCGGCGCGCTCGGTGCCGTGTTCGCCAAGCCGTTCGGCGCCATCGGGCGGCTGGCCCGTACCAATGCGGTGCGTAATCCTCGCCGCACGGCCGCAACGGCATTCGCGCTGACTCTCGGTCTCATGCTGGTGACGGTCATCGGAGTGTTCGGTTCCTCGGCCAAGGCGAGCATCAATGCTCTTGTGGACGTGGGTGTCTCGGCCGACTACATCCTGACCGGTCCCAACGCGATCGGTGTGCCGCGAGGTGCGGCCGACGCGGTCCGGCAGGTACCCGACGTACAGAGCGCCACGTCCTTGCACGGGGTGCGCGCGAAGGTCGACGGTGAGGACGAGCAGGGCGCTTCGTTCGACGGACCGATCGAAGGCGTGCTCGAGTACAAGATCCTCGAGGGCACGGTCGATCTGACCGGCAACAACATGCTCGTCTCGAAGTCGACTGCGGATGACAAGGGCTGGACTGTCGGCTCGACCCAGACGTTGACCGGTCCTGGCGGCGTCGAGTACCAGACCGTTGTCGCGGGAGTGTTCGAGGACAACCAGCTGATCGGCTCGTGGATCGTCTCGGACGAGGCGTACCGGAAACTGATGCCGGCCGAGAGTCTCCCGGACTTCGTGGTGCTGGTGAAGGCGAAGCCTGGTGCGGATCTGACTACGCTGCGATCCGAGCTGGAAACGGCCACGGAGAAGTACGTCGTCGTCCAGGTGCAGGATCGTGAGGAGTTCAAGGGAACTCAGGGCCAGCAGATCAACACCTTGTTGGCGATCCTCTACGGATTGCTTGCACTCGCGGTCGTGATCGCAATCCTGGGCATCATCAACACCTTGGCGCTGTCGGTGGTCGAGCGGCGACGAGAAATCGGAATGCTGCGAGCTGTCGGCATGCAGCGCGGACAGATGCGACGCACGATCTACCTCGAGTCGGTGCTCATCGCGGTGTACGGCGCGGCGGTCGGAGTTGTTCTCGGCATCGCGTTCGGTTGGGCCTTCGTGAGCACTCTCGCGGATCAGGGCCTCGACAAGATCACGATCCCGTGGGGTCAGGTGGTCGGAATGCTGATCGGCTCGGGTGTGGTCGGTGTCTTGGCGGCGCTGTGGCCGGCCAACCGAGCGGCCAAGACGAAGCCGCTGGAGGCGATTGCAGACATGTAGGGCCTTCGGCCCCGTGCGCACTTTTGGTAGCGGAAGCAGCCGAAAGTGCGCACGGTACCGTTGCCACATGAGCACCCTTCAAGAAGTCGGCGAACGTGAATCCTGGCGCTGCTGGCTGTGTGACGAACCGGTCGATCCCGACATGTCCGTCAACGATCCGCGCGGCCCGAGTATCGACAGCATCAACACCGCGAAAAAGGGTGGCAAGACCAAAGGTGGCGTCGAACGCTTGGCGCACCGCGCGTGCAACACCAAGAAGGGTGCGGTCAAACCTGTTGTGGAATGGCCGGATCGGCTGTTCGTCGTGGATCCCGCTCCGATCATCGGGGTCGTGGAGCAACTCGAGCGCAAGGGTGGCCGCGTCGCCGTCGCTCGCTGCCCCGGCAAAGACGACGCCCAGGAAGCGTCGGATTGGTTGATCGATCGGTTGTCACGTTTGGCTCCGTCGTTGAACGTGGAAACGAGCATCGACGCCGCGGGCGGGGGCTACCTGTTGGTCCTCAAAACCGTGTAGAAGGTCGGCCCTGAGTGCCGTCTTTCGCGGTACCTGTTCCGCCTCCATGGTCGTCGGGGTACGGTCGAACCGAACATGAATCCGGTTTCGAGTGCGAAGGAATCCCGATGAACCTGGCATTGACCGACGAGGAACTAGCGTTCCGCGACGAGATGCGGACGTTCTTCCGTACGCAAATCCCCGCGGACATCAGGGAGGCGTACGCCCACGGCGAGGAGTTGGGGCGCGACCGTATGGTCGAGGCGCAGCAGATCCTCAATGCTCACGGTCTGGCGGTACCGCACTGGCCGGTCGAGTGGGGCGGCAAGGACTGGACCCCGGTCCAGCACAACATCTGGCTCGACGAACTTCAGCTTGCGTCGGTCCCCGAACCGTTGGCGTTCAACGCCAACATGGTCGGTCCGGTCATCGCAGCCTTCGGCTCGCAGGAGCAGAAGGAGAAGTTCCTTCCCGCGACCGCGAACCTCGACATCTGGTGGTGCCAGGGATTCTCCGAACCCGAGGCTGGCTCCGACCTCGCTTCGCTCAAGACCCGCGCGGTCCGCGACGGCGACGACTGGGTCATCAACGGTCAGAAGACCTGGACGACGCTGGGACAGTACGCCGACTGGATCTTCTGCCTCGTGCGTACCAATCCCGATGCGCCCAAGCGCCAGGCAGGTATCTCGTTCATTCTGGTCGACCTGAAGACGCCTGGAGTCACGGTCCGCCCGATCAAGCTGATCGACGGCGGCTACGAGGTCAACGAAGTGTTCTTCGAGGACGTCCGCGTTCCGGGAGAGAACCTGGTCGGTGAAGAGAACCAGGGCTGGGGCTACGCCAAGTTCCTGCTCGGCAACGAGCGCACCGGTGTCACCCGCGTCGGTTTCTCGAAGGTTCGTCTGGCCCAGGCCAAGGCCCGCGCTGCCGAGGTCAAGGTCGGTAGCGGGACCCTGCTCGAAGATCCGCTCTTCGCTGCTCGCCTCGCCGAACTCGAAAACGAATTGCTTGCCCTCGAGCTCACTCAGCTCCGGGTGGTCGCCAGTTCCGCTGACGGCCAGCCGAACCCGGCGTCGTCTCTGCTCAAGCTTCGTGGCTCCGAATTGCAGCAGGCGAGCGTCGAATTGCTGATGGACGTGGCCGGCCCTGATTCACTGCCGTACGACGCGGGCAGCGACATCGCCTCCGCGAGCTGGGCGCAGCACACTGCCCCGACGTACCTGAACTACCGCAAGGTATCCATCTACAGCGGATCGAGCGAAGTGCAGCGCAGCATCATCGCCTCCTCGATCCTCGGATTGTGAGGCGTGGCATGGACTTCGAACTGAACGACGAGCAGAAGCTTCTCCGCGACACCACCAAGGACCTCCTCTCGCGTAGCTACGACGCCGAAAAGCGCAACGCGATCATCGACTCCGATCCAGGGTGGAGTCCGCAGGTCTGGAAGCAATTGGCCGAGGTCGGCTTGCTCGGCCTGACGTTCTCCGAGGACGACGGCGGCATGGACGCGGGCCCGGTGGAAATCGGTGCGGTCATGACCGAGATCGGTCGACGCTTGGCCCCCGAACCGTTACTCGACGCGGTCGTGACGCCGGGCGGGCTCATCTCCGAAGGAGGCAGCGCAGAGCAGCGCTCGTCGATTCTTCCCGGAGTGGCCGAGGGCACCACGTTCCTCGCGTTCGCCGATCAGGAACCCGGAATCCGTTGGCCGGCAACCGAACGGGCCACCGCGGCGGCGCAGGTCGACGGCGGCTGGACCATCACCGGTATCAAGAATCCCGTTGGCCACGGCGCGACTGCAGACATCCTGGTCGTGAGCGCTGCGCTCCCCGGCGGTGGCGTCGGACTGTTCCTCGTCAAGAGCGATGCCTCCGGACTGGTACGCAAGTCCTACGCCACTCACGACGGGTTGCGTGGGGCGCAGATCGAGTTCACCGATACTCCGGCCGAAGCACTCGGTGAGGGCGGTGACGCTTCTGCTCTGATCCAAGCCGCACAGATCCGTGAGCAGGCCGCGCTGTGTGCCGAGGCTGTCGGAGCGATGGAAGAGGCGCTACGCCTGACCACCGAATACCTCAAGACGCGTAAGCAATTCGGAGTTCCGCTCGCGAAGTTCCAGACGCTGACGCACCGCGCCGCCGACCTGTACGTCTCGCTCGAGTTGGCACGCAGCATGAGTCTGTACGCAACGATGTCCCTTGCCGACGGCGTCGTGGATCCGGTGATCGCTTCGCGGGTGAAGTTGCAGATCGGGCGTTCGGCTCGGCTCATCGGCCAGGAAGCGATCCAGATGCACGGTGGCATCGGTATGACCGCGGAGTACCCGGTGGGTCACTACGTGAGCCGACTCGTCGCCATCGAGCACACCCTCGGCAGCACCGAAGATCACCTCCGGGTGTTGGCCGCCGGTGTGGCTGATCACGAGATGGTCAGCGTGGTCTGATCTTTCACGATCGACAGAGGGGCCGCATTCCGTTCGAGAGATGCGGCCCCTTCGTCGTTCAGTGGTGACTACGTAGAACGTCCAAGAGGAGTCGACGCTGCTCGATGTTGACCGCACTGTCGGTGAACGCTTGTTGCCAGCCGGGGTCGCTCGTTCTGGACGCGGCGCTGCGGAGCAGTGGTATCGCCTCGAAAGGGAAGCGCGCCTGCACGCTTCGCAGAGTGGAAAAGTGACTGTGTCGCGAGTGAATGCCCAAGTCCTCACCCGTCGCAGCATGCTCCATCGCTTCGTTCTCCAAGGCGTTCAACAACTTTTCGGCGACGGCCAGGGGCCATGGACGGTCGATGCCGTCGAGTAGTGCGCTGCCGTCGACGCCCAAAAGGTATTCGTCCGCGTGGCCGGCAACGATGTATTCGACGCGCTCGCGTGGGTCCGCGATGGCGACGATTCTCCGGTCGGTCGTGCGCCCGTCCCGCTCCAGAAATGCCGACGCCCACGCTGTGTTCCTTTGGAGAACGGTTGCAGCAGTCCATGATTCGATCATCACCGCGCGCCATTGCTTCTCGATGGGGATGGTGAGGGCCTCGCGTGGCGAACCGGCCATCGATTCCCACAGCGTCAGTGGAGTGGCGGTCACGACTTGCCGTAACCACCAGCGCCGGATGCCTTTGTTCTTGTAGTGGACGTCTTCGATGCCGTCACGAAATGCGAGGTCGTCGAGCGAGCCTGGCAACCGGACGGCAAGGCGCGGTCGCAACGGCTTCGTCTCGAGCCGGACCCACGACTTAGCCCGAGTGACCATGCGAGAGGCAAAAGGAGATCGGGGGAGTTGCCGTAGTAGTTGAATTGCACGCTCACGAACCCGCACGGCTGGATCGTCGAGTGCTCGCTCGAGGAGGGTGTGATCGTGTTCACCCAGTCCGACCTCGAGGTGATCGAGGAAGTGCAGGCGGTTTGCGGTGGGCTCGTCGTCCCAGGCGATCTCGAGCTCCTCGCTCGCCAGTTCCGGGTCGACCGTACGTATGTAATCGAACCAGGCCGTACGGTCGTTCGGATCGGGCGATAGCCACAGTTCGTCCCGGCGTGACCCGATCCGCCGCAATTGGGCCCAATCGGGATTCTGCTCCGCCAGGTACTGCCCGCGTCGACCGGCGAGGCGAAGGAGCGCCTCGCGGTGCTCGGGATACTTCAGCGCGGCTTCCATGAAGAGCGGAACACTGGCCGCGGGCGCGAGGAATCCGCGTTGGTCGGCCATCGCGAACCATTCCGCGAGAGTCCAGGAACGTACCTGCAACAACGACTGGAGTTGTTCGATCGCGAGATCGGGAAGTAGTGGTTGAACCGCTGGAGGAGTCCGCGGTGCGCGCGAGTGACCTGCTTGCGCGTCTGATCGCAGGGAGGTCACCCGCCTACGGTATGGCAGAGGTGCGTCGACTTCGGGAGCAGGGGTCGGGCGCGTGTCGGCAGATTCTGGAACAGTGGTAACCGGCACCCAGCAGGAGGCGTGAGATGACGGATGGCCGTGAGATGGCAGACGGAAATGGCGACGTCTTTGTCGTGGCGTCGGTGACCGAACGGCGAACGCTCATCTCCACCCGAGTCAGGGAGTGGTGTGCGGCGGGGACCGTCGAGTCGAACCGGCCGGAGTTGTCCGACGATGTCGCATTGCTGATCGCCGGCGGCTATGCGGACGAGTCGACGCGGTCGATCCTGGCGAACCGGCGCGGTGTCGGACGTTCGTTCCCGGAGATCGGCGGCTTTTCGGAGTTGAGGTATCTCACCGACGAGCTGGCCCGCACCAGGCGTCGACTGCTCGCGACACGCATCGGTCCCGTTCAGGTTGTCCTCGAACGGCGGGTGCAGACGCTGGACAAGCGCGTTCAGTCGATGCGATCGGCGATCGTGCATTCCAATCGTCACTTCGCGAGCAGTGTCCGTGCCATCCGCAAGGACCGCCGCGACGGTCTCCATCTCGACGTCGAGCAGCGCGAGGCTCTCTTTGCCGGGCTCACCTGTACGCCGGTTCCAGCCAAGCTGCCGGTGGGTCTCGGTGTCGTGGCCAGCAGTGGAAACGCAGCACTCGACAAACTCGCCGCCCAGTTCGGGAAGGTCCAGGGAACCGGTGTCATCGCCGATGCCGGAAGACGCATCGCGGAAGTCCTCGACGGACTGGTCGATTCCGAACCCGAAGGACGCGCCGGTGAGTACGACGCACTGCTTTACCTCGCCGGGAATCTTTTCGACCGGATCGAGAGTTCCAGCGCGTGGCATTCCGATCACTTCGTCATTCAACGTAATCAACTGGACTTGGCAGACGAGATCACGCAGATCGCGGTCGATACCGTAGCGCTGCGTTCGATACTCGCAGAGCTGGACGACGCGGCTGCGCTGGCACGCGACGAGGGAACGCGAGCCGGAATCGCTTCGCGAAGGGAAGCACTCGGCACGGTCTGGGACCAGCTGGTCGAGCGCGTCGCGGCGCTCGCGCGGATCGGTGACCTGGTCGCACGGGCCGAGGATCAGTTGAGTTCGCAGCGCGCGGTTGCGCATGCAGCGAGCCTCGACAGCCGGATCGACGACCTACTCGCGCGCTCTGGTTCACGTGAACTTTCGGCTGCCAACACGCACTACGTCGGGGATCAATTCGACGGTGTGGAAGAACTGATGTTCGCTCACCGGGCGGCTCTTTACGGGGACATTGCACTGCTGACCTCCGGGAACGAGCGTCGGGCGCCGTAGTCAGGCTGTCGCCGGAGCTGTAAGGTCGAAGGTACTGACCGGCCGCACGATCGAAGAACAGGCCGAGAATTCGCTCATTGCTCGACCCCGATGCCGATCCGGTGATGCGGGCGTACCCGCTCGAGACAGGTCGATCATGGAAGACACCGCAAGCCGCGGCATCAATGCGTTCATTTCCGAAGCTACGCAGCGTGGGGGCAAGGCTGTCCGCCTCACGCACTCACGTCGTAATCCCGTCGAGGTGACGGGCGCAGACGGCATCAGCCGAATCGTCCGAGTGCGTTCCAAGCTCGACGGTGACTGGCAGGCCAGGCGTCAGGACGAGTCGCTCGAGAGCGACGACACGCGCTCCGAGTTCTGGGTATTCGTCGACCTGGCTGCAGACCCGCACGAGTTCTTCATGCTGCCCTCCAACGAGGTCGCGGACGACATCCGTGCCGAGGTCGACCTGTGGATCATGGACAGCCCCGGACGCAATCGCACCGGACATCACGCGATTCCGCGCGGACGCGTCGTACACGGTCACGATCGTTGGGATGCGCTGGGCCTGGCCGCGGTCAAGGATCCGAGCATTTACGTGGAGGCCCCGGTTGCGACCAAGCGCAAGACGTCGCCGGTCGCCGCGAAGAAGCGTCGCGCCAGCGGTGTCGAGGAGATCGAAGTTGTCGACAATCGCCTCGAGATGACGGCTGATTGCCTTGGATACCGCTGGGTCGGACGCTTCGACGAAAGCACCGAGGTCGTCGAGATCATGCGCGGACCGATGGAAGGCCGCCGATTCCCTGATCCGACCGCGGCCGCCAATGCCGTGACCGGTCACATTTCAGGCGACACCGAGAGCCATGACGGCTGGTCGTTTTGGACGATCAACAACACGGCCCTCGGCGCTCATCTCAAAACTGCCTGATTTCAGGCGCCGACTGCCGCCGACACCCGTTCGAGAGTGTCCAGTTCATTCGACGACAGCACCAGATTCGGGGCGTCCAGTAGCGCCGGGAGCTGCTCCGGCCGGCTGACGCTCGCGATCGGTGCGGTGATGCCAGGTCGAGTCAGCAGCCAGGCCAGCGCGACGGTCGAGATCTCGCTGTCGTGTGCCTGCGCGATTGTTGCCAGTTCCGCGACGACGTCGAGTCCGGCGTCGCTGAAGTATCCGGCGGTCAGCCGTTCGCGGGAGCTGCCTTCGATGTCCGCGCGGGTCTTGTACTTTCCGGTCAGGAAGCCGGAAGCGAGAGCGAAGTACGGGAAGACGCTGATGTTGTTGTCGGTGGCGATCTGCGCGAGTTCGGGTTCGTACGACTTGCGGTGCACCAGGTTGTAGTGCGGTTGCAGCGCGATGGGCGCGGCGTAACCGTTCTCCTCGGTGATCCGCAGCCACTCCCGGACGCGGTCGGGGCTGTAGTTGGAGATTCCGAGATAGCGAACCTTGCCCGCGACGACCAACGCATTGAAGGCTTCGAGAGTTTCCTCGAGCGGAGTCTGCGGGTCGTCGAAATGTGCGTAGTACAGATCGATGCAGTCCGTCTGCAGGCGCTGCAGCGACGCCTCAGCTGCGGCCGCGATGTTGTCGGCCTTCAGTCCCTTGAAATCGGGATGGCTACCCACCTTGGTGGCGACGACGATGTCGTTCTGCAGTCCCCGATCGGTGATCCATTTCCCGATGATCGTTTCGGATTCCCCGCCGGAATTGCCGGGAGCCGACGCCGTGTACGAGTCGGAGGTGTCGATGAAGTTTGCACCGGCTTCGGCGAACGAGTCGAGGATCTCGAAGGACGTCTTCTCGTCTGCTGTCCATCCGAAAGGGTTGCCGCCCAAGCTAAGTCGGAAGATGTCGAGGTCCGAATTTCCGATGATCGCCACTGTGTGGAACTCCCGTCGATGAAGGTGGTCGCTGCATCCCGCACCGTACCCTCTCACGGCGCTGACGATGGCGCGCCCTCGCCAGGTTCGCCGAAAAATGTATCGGATCGTGATTGCCGCCGTCGGTGTTGGGTATGGCCTCAAATACTGAATTCTTCGATGGACTGCTGATAGGAGCGTCCGATGATGATTGTCGACGAAGCCACCCGCGTCGTTCGTGGTGTGGCAGACGCAACGACGACGGTGGCTGGAGCCGTCGGTGGTGGAGTGATCGGTGGAGTGACGGGCGGGATACGCGGAACGGCGGAGGGCGTCCGAGACGGAATTCGTGCGGGTAGTTCCTCGACGCCGACCGCGGTTCTCACGATGGCCGCCGTCGGCGCGGCGGGATTGGTGGAGTGGCCGGTGCTCTTGGCGGTCGGCGGCACGGCCCTGGTACTTCACGAATGGGATCGCAAGAGCGCGCGGCCCGATCGTGCGGTCAAGGCGGTTGGGCGCGCGACCAAGACGGAACCGGCAAAGAAGGAATCGAGCGGAAACTCCCACAAGGCGGCCAGTCGGTCGCAGGATCGAACTCACAGTTCTTCGCACACTCGATCCACTCACTGATGTTCTCAGCGATGGCCCGGCGTGCGGTGTCGGTGGCAACTTTGCCGCCGCGCCTGGCGTTGTCGGGTCTGGCGTTGGTCGGTGGTTCGACGATTCCGCGAACCGCTGTCAGTGACGTGGCGCTGCGGACTGGCACTCTTGCGCTGGCGGGCGTCGGGATGATTCCTGCAGCAGCGGGATCGATTCTTCGTGCCCCGCGAATGCCGGGTTCCGCCTATGTCTCGGCGGCGGTGTCGGCGATCAATTATCAACCCCGGGTGCGTCGGCGAATCGAACAGCGCCTTGGCCGTTCGCTCACCGACTTCGCATTGGAGTCGGCGACGTCGTTCGCGGATGTTCTGACCTATGCGCCTGCGTCATTGGGTGTGGATTTCGGGCTGCGGACGATGCTGCTACGCGAAACTCTGGCGGCGCGAAACTCTCGTCGGGTGTGGCCATTCGAATCTGGCGGTCGCGGTGCTCCCACGAGGCGTGACCCGAGTGGTCCGGGGGAGCGTTATGCCGACAGGATCGCTGGGGTTCAGTTGGCGGCTGCGGCTGCACTGGCTACCGTGTCTGCCGGCGGTGACACCGTTGCGACGAGCATCAAGGTTTCGGCGCCGCGGCCGCTTCGGATGTCGCGCGAATCGTTCGCTGCTGGTTTGTCATACGGTCTGTGGCGGACGCACCACGTCGCCGTTTCGGACCCCGCGTCTCTACGCATGCTCGATCGTGTCGATACCGTCCTCGTCGATCCGAGTGTCCTTTTCGACGACGCGCTCCGGGTTTCCGACATACGAGAGGTGTCCGAGTCGGACCGCGTCGTGGTGTGGGCACATGCCAGGGAAGCGCTTGACGCCGGCTCGCTCGGGGTCGGAAGACACCGCATCGACGGCGCCGAAGTTGTCGTAAGACCGGTGCGAAAAGGGTTGGCGGAATCACTGATAGGTGAGATACGCGCGAGCGGAGTCGCAGCGGCCACGATCGACGACGACGGGCTCGGATCACTGCGAAGCGGATTCGACGAGCTCTATCCGGCGCCATCGACTCCCGAAGCCGGCCTGCGCGAAGCTCTCTCGGCGTTGGTGGCCGAGGGTCGGACAGTTGCGATCGTGTCGAGTAGGGCGATAGCGGGGCAGGCAGTGCTACGCATCGGGATTTCACCACCGAGTGGCGAGCACGTGAGTGCCGACATCCACACCGACTTGGCCGGGGCGTGGCGGGTCGTCTATGCGCTCTCGGCTGCCCGAACAGCGACGAGGCGCGGCGTCGAACTCTCCTCGGGTTCTTCGGCATTGGGTGCCTTGATTATGCTTCCGGGAATTCGAGGGGCTGGGCCGGGGCCGGTCACGGCTGGTTCGGCCGCGGGACTGTGGACCGGATACACCCTGTCCCGATCTGTGATTCAGGCTCCCGCCCCTGTCGGTGCTCCGAGCGATAGCTGGCATGAGATGGACGGTGATTCTGTCGTTCGCGAACTCGCCCAATCCGTCCGGCATACGCCGCAGCGCGCCGACGCTCGTGTGCGAGTGCCCGCACGCTTCAGGTTGATCCGTGACGGATTGTCGGCGTTGCGAACAGAATTGGCGGATCCACTCACGCCGGTGTTGGCAACCGGCTCGGCGGCCAGTGCAGTCCTCGGTTCACCGGTAGACGCCGTCCTGGTCGGTTCGGTTTTGGTCGGCAATGCCGCGATGTCCGCTGTTCAACGACTGCACTCGGAACGCGCAGTGCAGCGACTGTTGCAGATGCAGGATCCGGTAGCTCGGCGAGTAACCAACGCTGGCGAGGTCGAGACTGCGGCAGACGCGCTCGAACTCGGTGACGTCGTGGCCCTCGAGTCCGGGGACATCGTGCCCGCCGATTGTCGACTGTTGAGCGCCGAATCGCTGGAAGTCGACGAGTCGTCGTTGACGGGAGAGTCCATGCCCGTCGACAAGCAGACCGACCCGACCCCGGGGATGCCCCTGGCCGAGCGAAGGTGCATGGCCTATGCCGGGACAACGGTGCTTGCCGGCTCCGGTCGTGGCGTGGTCACGGCCACCGGAGCTCGAACGGTGACCAGGCGCGCCGATGTCGGTGTATCCCGATCCGGACCTGCTGTGGGCCTGACCAACAGACTGCGCGAACTCACCAGGGCGACTCTGCCGGCCAGTATCGGCGGCGGAGCGTTGGTGACAGTCGCGGGTCTGATTCGTGGTACCGGTCTGCGCCGCGCCGTCACCGGAGGCGTGGCCGTTGCCGTGGCCGCCGTGCCGGAGGGATTGCCTCTGGTTGCGACCCTGGCTCAGCAGGCGGCAGCTCGAAGGCTCACTGCAGCAGGAGTGTTGGTGCGTGCTCCACGTTCGATCGAAGCGCTCGGCCGTGTCGACGTGGTCTGCTTCGACAAGACCGGAACCCTCAGCGAGAACAAGCTACGGGTGGCCGCGGTCGAACGCGTCGACGGTTGGGGCGAAAGTGAGATTTTGGAAGTTGCGGCGCGCAGTGCTCTGGGAAGTCGCGACGATCGCGTGTTTCATTCGACGGACGCCGCCGTCGTCGATGCAGCCGAACAAGCTCTGGACGAGGCTCGGGTTTTCGGTGATGCCGACGCGCTCAACCTCGTTCCGTTCAGGTCTGGGCGGCCGTACTCGGCAGCCCTACTGGGCAGACGGATCGCACTGAAGGGTTCACCGGAATTCGTGGCGGAGGCAGGGCGGGATCCGAATGCTGTGTCGGCGAGCCACGTTCAGAGCATGGCCGGACGCGGACTGCGGGTGGTTGCCGTCGCACAGCGCGAGTTGTCGGAACACGATGCGCGACGCGCTGCGGAGGACTCGGAATTTCTCGAACAGTGTTGCTCCGAGGGGTTGGAAGCGGTCGGCCTTCTCGGACTCTCGGACACGCTGAGACCCGAAGCAACGCAACTTGTTCGAGAACTTCAAGGCAACGGACAGCAAGTGCGCGTGCTGACCGGGGATCATCCGACAACAGCGGCGGCGGTCGCCACCGAACTGGGGATGGATGTGGCGCGTGAGGACGTGGTCACCGGTCCGGACTGGGAGAACTTCTCTCGCGCAGAACGACGGAACGCCGTCCGCGGCAGCAGCGTCTTTGCGCGCGTGACACCCGAGCAGAAGGTCGAGATCGTGCAAGCGTTGGAGACTGACGGGCGCGTGTGCGCCATGGTCGGTGACGGCGCGAACGATGCTGCGGCGATCCGAGTTTCCAGCGTGGGAATCGGGGTGGCGTCGACTGACAGCGATCCGGCGCGCGGCGCCGCAGACATCGTGCTCCTCGACGGCCGTGTCGGCGGATTGACCGACGCACTGGACGAGGGCAGTCAATTGTGGCGGCGGGTCAGATCAGCGGTGGGGGTTTTGCTCGGAGGCAACGCGGGTGAAGTCGCATTCGCTCTGATCGGTTCTGCGCTGTCCGGCGAATCACCGCTCAACGCAAGGCAGTTGCTACTGGTCAATCTGATGACGGACGCCTTGCCCGCTGCTGCGCTTGCGGTGAGCACCCCGTCCGAGAACGGATCCGAGAAGTCCGAACAGATGGACACTCATGCGTTGTGGCAGACGATCGCTGTCCGCGGCGGTGCCACGGCAATCGGTGCGCTGGCAGCGTGGCTTCTGGCCCGGATGAGCGGCAGGCGGCGGCGAGCGTCGACGGTGGCGTTGGTTGCCCTGGTGGGCACCCAACTGGGGCAGACGCTGCTCGAATCGCGCAGTCCGCTGGTGGTCGCAACAGTTGCCGGGTCCGCTGCGGCGCTGGCGACGCTCGTCAGCACACCGGTGGTGAGCCAATTTCTCGGTTGCACGCCGCTCGGTCCGATTGGGTGGGGTCAAGCAGTGGGCTGTGCGTCGGCAGCGACGCTGCTGGCGGCGCTGGCTCCGCGGGTGTTGGAGCGGATCGCCGCAACTGAGGAGACTGGAACTGAGGAGAGCGCGGAAGGTCAGTCGACGATTCGCAAGATCCCGACGCGGACGAGCACCGCGTACACCTCCCGAACCGGGGGAGTCAGCGCTCGCGACAGCGTGGAAATCAGCGAAGCGGAAATCAAAGAAGCGGAAACCGGTGAATCGGACACGCTTGTGAGCGTCGCTGCTGGAAGTGACACGTCGCCGAACTCCCGGGCGACCCGAGATGAATCCTGAGGAATCGTGACATGTCCCAGAACACCGTCGACCACACGAACCCCGTCGATCACCGCGCGGTAGTGGAATCCGTCCGTTCGGCTCGGAGCTTCGAGTTGGAGCTACCGATCGTCGGTGCCATTCCGGTTCCGAGACCCGAGCAGATCGCCTATTTTGCGGTGATGGGACTGATGGTTGCGTTCGAGATCATCGAGTGGCCCGTGGCAGTCACCATCGCGGCGGGGCATCTGCTCGCAACAGAGCAGCACAATCACGTCCTCGAAGAGATCGGAGAGGCGCTCGAGGGCGTCTGAAGCCGGCGCGGTCCGGACACAAATCGAGCGGCCCCGCATTTCGCGGGACCGCTCGACGTGCGGAGAAACTTACTGCGCGAGTGCGCGCTTCATGCCGCGTTCGACTGCTGCGATGATCTGCGGACGCAGTTCTGCGGCAGGGACGATCTCATCCACCGAGCCGACCTCTCGGGCCCGCTGGATGTTGTGGATCGCTTCGAATTCGGATGCCACTTCGCCGAGCTTGTCGGAGCGGACGGCGATGCGCTGAGCGTTCAGTTCGACGCGCAGGTGTGCTTTCTCCGTGTCGTCCTTGGCTGCTGCCAAGTCTGCTTCCAGTTGCTGCACCTTCGGGTCGTTGTTGGTGCGGGTGTTCACCTCACGGGTGAAGACCACTGCGGCGGCGGGGGCGCCGCCGAGTACCGAGGCGAACGAACCTTCGACAGCAAGAACTTCCATGTTGTCGTTGAGCGCACCGGAGAATACGACGAACGCGCCGCCGTGGTAGCGGGAAACGACGCAGAACACGATCGGTCCGTCGAAGTTGACGATGGCGCGGCCGATCTCGGCGCCGTACTCGAGCTGGATGTTGCGCAGTGACTCCGGTGAACCGTCGAAGCCGGACAGGTTGGCCAGCACCACGATCGGACGGTTGCCGCTCGCAGCATTGATCGCGCGGGCAGTCTTTTTCGACGAGTTCGGGAACAGCGTTCCCGACGTCCAGGTGTCGGGACCGTCGGCGGGGAAGTGACCCTTACGCGGGATCGCGCGGGATTCGATGCCCACCACTGTGACCGGATGTCCGGCGAGGTGCGCGTCCAGAACGACAGAGGTGTCGGCGCCGGCCATGTCGGCCCAACGCTCGAGAACCGAGTGGTCCTGGTCGACCACCGACCGCATCACGGTGCGAATATCGAAGGGCTTCTTGCGATCCGGGTTCTTCGCCGAGGAGAAGATGTCGCCGACCGTCTCGAAGTCGCTCGACGGGTGGGTGTGCGGGAAGCTACGCACGTCGCGATCGACGGGGTCCGTCGTCGCTGCGCGACGCGGGAACCGTTCGCCGGGAGCGAGGTACGAGTGTGCGTAGTGACGGAACAGGATCTCGCACGCCGCAGTGAGGTCGGGGGCCCAGTACTGCGCCTGGCCGTTGGGGCCCATGACGCGGTCGTAGCCACCGATACCGAAGTTGTCCTCGGCCGACACGCCACCGGAGTAGTCGAGAGACTGCTTGCCGGTCAGCACCATCGCGCTGTCCGGGGTCATCACCAGAATGCCCTTGGTGTGCATCAACATGGTGGCTTCGGCGTTCCAGTAGGGCTGAGCGCCGACGTTGATTCCCGTGACGACGATGTTGATCTCGCCACCGTTCTGGGTGAAGGTGATGATCCGGCGCAGGCCACGGGAGACCCAGTCCATGTTCTCGGTGCCGCTCTCCATCGAGATGGTGGCACCCGAGGACAGCGCAAACCACTCGACCGGAGCGTTCAACTTCTCGGCCAGGTCGATGGCAGCGACCACGCGTGAGCATTCGGCCTCGGCCACGGTACCGAGCGCCTTGGTGGGGTCACCGAAGAGCGCGACACGGGTCATTCCCTCGGGATAGCGCGGCGTCGGAGTGTTCACGAGGCCGACGACGATGCCGGCCTTGTTGAGCCCGTACGGACGCTCGACAGGTGAGAGGACGCCCGCTTCGTCGAAGTCGTGCTCGACGAAGGTGCCCTTGGTGCCGGTCAGGAGCGGAATCAGCTCGTACGGGTACACCGTGCCGCGTGCCCGCGAACTCTGGACCTTCTGGGCGTACGCGTCGAGGGGGAGCAGCGGTTCAGTGGGAGGCGTGGTCTTGTTGATGACCACACCGGCACCTGCGCGGTAGGAGAATCGCAGCGCAACTTCCTTGGGCGCGCCGCCCTTTCGGTCCTTCAGGCGGGTGATGAGTGTGATCTCTTCGAGCCCGGCGCCGACGGTCAGTCGGGCTGCGTTCTGGGCGATCACGGAGAAGCGCTCGCTGGGAACGTCGGCGACCGGCCACACGTAGAGCACGACGCGGTTGGCTGCCAGTCGACGCTTGTCTCCGCGCTGGGACTGCGCACGGCGGATGCCGTCGAGGCACGCGGCAAGTGTGCGCTCGATGGCCGGAAGCGCAACCATCTGACCTTCGTCGTCGAGTTGCGGTGTCACGTCACGGATTTCCGCGAGAGCGATCAGGCGCTCGTCCTTCGGGTTCTCCTTGGCGGAGAGGTGGAACAGGTAGGTGTTCTCCGGAGCCGGCAGACGCTTGCCGTTGAAGTTCTTCAGGCGCCACATGTCCAGACGCTGACCCGTGAGCGGATGCATGTCGCGGATGATGTTGTCCTCGACCAGTTCACCGTCGATCGGGCGGAAGGTGACCCAGCGGACCGGCTCCCCATTCGGATTGCAGATGATCACAGTCGCGCGGCGGGACCGGGTGATCGTCTCGTTGCGCGAGAGTTCGGTGCGCAGCGTCTCGACGAGCGTGTCGCCGTCGGCGGGCTGATTCGGCCAGTCGAGGTAGATGTCGACTACCAGGCCGCGACCGGATGGAGCATCCTGCGCGATTGTGGCGACATCGTCGAGAGCCGTTCCGAGAGCGTCGAATTCGGCCACCGTCGAGACCAGATGTAGCCCGTCGCCCTTGAGGTCGAAGTTACCGGTCACGAAACGGCGGTCGACGTGCTCGAAAACGCGGACGTCTTCGAAGGAGTGAATCTTGTAGTAGCGACGCGTGATGACCTCGAGCAGAGGGCCGCCATCGCGGTTGCCAAGGCCGATCTTTCGACCCAACAGGTCCAGGAGCGGTTCGGGAGTGGCGACGAGGTTGGCGATTCGCTCGTCGAAATCGGCAGCGTCCGGCTGCTCTTCGAGGTAGGCGAGGTTGCCGCGTACTCCGTCGTAGACGTCTTCGCGAACCTTGCGGATGCGCGGCTCGTCGAAGAACCGGAAGCGAAGGTTGCGGGCGACGTCGCCGATGACGGGGTAGCGGACCTGCGTCGCGACGATGAGTCGATCGAGAACCTCGTTGAGCTCCTGAGCCGAGCAACCGGGAGCCTTGTCGCCGACCAGCCAGCCTTCGAGAAGTGCTGCAATGACCGGGATCTGGGCTTCCATGCGCTGCAGAGCCAGGAAGAGTCGGTACACCGCTTCCTCGACGGCCTGGCGATCTTCCAGATCGGTGACGTCGTAGTGGCGAAGTGCCCGTTCGAGTCTCGTGCGGAACGACGTCGGCAAACCTTCGCGCTCGGAGTCGAGTGAGTGCAGGAAGGTGTGGAAGTGCTCGCGGGGGCTGTGGACGGATTCGTCCTTCGCGGACTCACCCGAGGTGGGCTTGTTGCGCGAGAGTTCGCAGATGTCCGCGAAGGTGGTCAGCACAGCCAGTTCGGCCTGTACCAGTTCGCGGTCCTCGGATTCGAGTGCGCTGCGAAGTGCGTCGTACTCGGCCAGAACAGCATTTGCGTGCTTACCGCTGACGTCGTAGCCACTGATCATCGCGGTCAGTGCTTCGAGCTGTGCCAACGCGTCGTCGCGGGCGTCGGAACCGGAAGTTGCTGCCGGAAGATCGAATTGGACTCGCGGAGCCTTCTCCGTGACAGCTTCCTCGCTGACCTGGTCGACGCGCAGGAGCGGCGCGCCGGCATCGACCTGAGAGTTGACGGTAGCGAGAACTTCACGCACCTTGCCCGCGTACGGTGCGCGAACTGCGGTCTCCATCTTCATGGATTCGAGTACGACCAGGGTGGAGCCGGCTTCGACGTCGTCGCCGACAGCGACCGGTACGGCCACCACGACGGCGGGCGCCGGTGCGCGGACCACTCCGGCGTCGTCCTGGCTGATCTGGTGGCTGATGCCGTCGACCTCGACGAGATAGCGAGCCGGGCTCACGACGGAAACGACGTGGAAGCGCCGATCACCGATCACCAGCCGTGACTCGAAGTCACCGAGACGATCGACGTCGACCTCGATGTCGCCGGCGTCTCCGTCGACGCGGTAGCGGTGCGGGCCGATACGCCCGACGGTCAGTTTGTATGCCTGACCTTGGTAGTTGAGCTCGACGGTACGGCCGATCGCGTGATTGGCGCGGGGACGGCCGCCACGTGCCGAGGCGAGGAAGGCCGCACGCTCGAGGGACTCCTCGGCGTCGTAAGCATCGATGGCGGTGGCGATCAGTGCGACGTCCGCGCGACGAGTGGTGCCGGTCAGGGCGCCCGTGCGGTCGAGCCAGCCGGTATCCGCGGATGCCGAGATGACCTCGTCGCGATCGAGTAGATCGAGGAGGAACGACTTGGTGGTGGTGCCGCCGTCGAGTACGACTGTGGTTTCACGAAGGGCGGTACGCAGGCGCGCAAGTGCCTCGGAGCGGTTGCGGCCCCAGGCGATGACCTTCGCGACCATCGAGTCGTAGTCGGGCGGAATGACGTCCCCGGCAGCGATGCCGGTGTCGACCCGGATGCCGGAGCCGAGCGGGAACTTGAGGAGCTGAACCGTGCCGGGTGCCGGCGCGAAATCGTTGTCCGCGTCCTCGGCGTTGAGGCGGGCTTCGACGGCGTGGCCGAATGCGGGCGGGCAGTCACCGACCAATTCGTCACCACTGGCGACCAGAATCTGCAGTTTGACGAGGTCGATTCCGGTTGTGACCTCGGTGATCGGGTGCTCGACCTGCAGACGGGTGTTGACCTCGAGGAACGTGAAGAGCTTGTTCTCGGGCTGGTAGAGGTATTCGACCGTGCCTGCGCCCTGGTATCCGGCTGCCTTGACCAGTTCGGCGGACACCTTCTTGAGGTGGTCAGACTGTTCTTCGGTCAGGACGGGGGAAGAGGATTCTTCGATGACCTTCTGGTTGCGACGCTGAATCGAGCAGTCGCGAACGCCCGGAGCCCAGACATTGCCGTGGTTGTCGGCGATGACCTGCACCTCGACGTGGCGTGCATCGGTGACAAGCCGTTCGAGGAAGACGACGGGGTCGCCGAAGGACCGCTCTGCTTCGCCCTGCGTGCGCTCGAGTGCAACTTCGAGTTCGTCTTCGGCCCAGACCTTGCGGATACCGCGTCCACCGCCGCCGCTTCGGGCCTTGATGATCAGGGGATATCCGATGGACTGAGCATGACGACGAGCGTCGGCGCGCGTTTCGACCGGTCCGCCGCTCCACGGGGCGACAGGTACGCCGACCTTCTCGGCCAGGATCTTGGCGGCAACCTTGTCTCCGAGCAGGCGCATCGCGTCGGCGCTCGGGCCGATGAACGTGATGCCCAGTTTCGCGACGATCTCGGCGAAGGCGGGATCCTCGGCCACGAAGCCCCAGCCGACCCAGACTGCGTCGGCCTTGGCTGCGAGGAGTGCTCGCTCGAGTTCGGCGTAGTCGAGATACGGGCTGCCGGTGCCGCTGCTGCGCAGGGTCACACCCTCGTCTGCCTGGCGGACGAACATGGCGCGGCGCTCGGCCTCGGTGTGCAGTGCAATGACGCGAATGCCGTAGTCGTGTTCGGCGTTCAGTTCGCGTACAGCCCTGATCAGCCGGACCGCGGCCTCACCTCGATTGACCACTGCGATTCGTTTGAACATTGTCACTGCCACCGTCCTTGATGAGATTCTTCGTCACGTACGTTGCGATATGAGCCGACCGTGTCCCACATACCCGGATTACCTGGTTCGTGAACTACGCCGCGATGCGCTGTGTTTCCCCCGGTTGCGCGTCGGCAAGTGATTGCCCTTCCGGTTCGTAGAGTCCCCTGCGCTCAGGCACGGCGTGCCTTGTACGCCACCCTGCAGGCGTGGACTCAGAACCGCTCCAATCACGAATCAGCAACATATTGTGTCTGCTTCCAGGGAATCCCTGGTTTATCTAAGAATGCAGTATGTCGACGCTCATGTCACCTGGGCGAATTGAAGAATATTAGTCAACGTGAACCACGGTTACACTTATGGCGTTAAATCATTGCAGTGCAATGGAATTCGACCCTGTGACACGGATCACGATGGTAATGAAATTGGCAAGAAAGTGAATACTCACTGGTAACAAAATCGCGTATTCGGAGAATTCTCCCGATTGCTCGATTATTACTGATCGGTACTACTGGCGAGTATTTTCTATGTCCCCTCGGGCTGTATTCGAGAAATCGCCTTCGATGGTTGCAATGTGCTGTGCGATCGCGTCGAGTCCTGCGGGAGGCAGCTGCAATGCGTTGGCGAGAGCAAGCGAAGCCCGCTTGAAGTGCTCCACGAGTGGTTCGTACTTCGTGACCAGCCTCAGCCTGTCGGTCTCGCTCAGGTACTTCACGCTTCCCGCGTTGTCGACGAAGTCGCTGAACTTCACGAGGAACACTGCGGGATCCGCGATCGCGCGGATGACGTGATCCTGGTAGCCGGTGGTGTTGTCGTGCGGGTAGTCGATTGGATTGGTCACTGCCTCAACAAGTTCGGAGATTCTGTGGCCGAAGTGCGAGGCGATGAGTGTTGACGCACGTTCTTGCGCTTCGGATGCAGACATGTCGTCCGCAGTCCGGCCACCGAGGAGTGCGATGACGGCGTGTGGTCGGTCCTCGACCGTGTCGTGAAGCGCGGTTGCGCTCAGGATCTCGACATCGGAGCACCCGTACCGAAGCAGTCGCAACACATTTCGTAGGGGATGAACGATGTAGGGATCCTCGTCGGACTTGATCCCGTTCTTTCTGAACTGATCGAGGTGCGCGAGGGTCGCGACCTCCATGGCGAGTCGCAAGGTTTCACCCGGGAGTGCCATCTCGTCGACGGCGCTCTCGATCGCGAAGACCAGCGTCGCGGCGTCCATTTCCTTCAGGGGTAGCTGGTCGAATGCAGATCTGATCGGGTCGGAGTGGCTCATGGCGAACAGCCTTTCGTTTGGTGTAGGTGTCGCGACGAAAGTCTTTATGAGAATCTGCCCTCGAACCGTGGTCGTCACCGGGCGTGGGGCGGAAGTCAGAATCATCTTGATTCTATCCGGCGACTACGACAGCAAGTGTTCCTAGCGTTGTGATCGAGGTGGGCGGGGAGTTTCGGTCGCCTCCATCACTGGAAGACTTGGATAGGAAGAGGTTCGATGACCACGGAGGCGACCCTGGCGTCGTTTGTCGAGACTGTTGACACGGATGTCGACATCCATCCACTGGACGATCCTGTGCGACAAGGTCTTCGCGGACATCATGCGCAATTCGCTCGCTGGGCAGGGAGAGTTGCGCGATACGACCCGACAGTCGCTCCGTTTGTCGGTCATCCGCCCGAGTTGGACGCCGAAGACTGGGAGAACCTACGCACACTCGTAGGTCCAGGCGGCACAGTAGGTTTACGAGGATTTGATCATCAGCCGCCGGAAGGGTGGCGCGTTGTGGATCAGTTCGGCTCGGTGCAAATGGACGGTTCCGCACTCGAAGTCTCCGTTGATCCGTCGGTCGAACTTCTCGGAAGGGGCGACGTTCCCGAAATTCTGGCGTTGATCGAGCGCACCAAGCCCGGACCGTTTCTTCCTCGTACCGTCGAGATGGGGAGCTACTACGGCATTCGCGTCGACGGAAGACTTGTTGCCATGGCGGGGGAGCGGTTGCACCCTCCGGGATGGACGGAAATCAGTGCGGTGTGCACCGACAGCGACTTCCGAGGTCGAGGCCTGGGTACGACGCTGATCCGTGCCGTCGCTGCCGGGATTCGCGAACGCGGCGAGCTGCCGTTTCTCCATGCAGTGCAATCGAATACGAATGCAATCAGACTCTACGAATCACTGGGGTTCGTTCTTAGGAAGAGATCCCGGTTGACCGCGGTGCAGGCGCCGGCCTGATCGAATTCTCGCCGACGCCTGTGTTTCGGGCGCTCGGCCACTAGTCTGAACAAATGACAGTCGATCAGGCGTTGGACAGTGATTTCCTCACTCTTGCCGATCCGTACCGCCGCGAGTTGCTGGCGCACTGCTATCGCATGATGGGGTCGATTCACGACGCCGAAGACCAGGTCCAAGAGACGTTCATCCGGGCTTGGCGCGGGTTCGACGGTTACAAAGGCCAGTCGTCGCTCAGGACCTGGCTCTATCGCATCGCGACGAACACGTGCCTGACCGCGTTGGAAGGGAGATCGAGGCGTCCACTGCCGACCGGCCTTGGTGCACCTAGTTCGGACCCGGCCGACGATTTGATCGAGCGCAACGAGATTGCCTGGTTGGAACCGATCGCGGATTCTGCGTTGGGCGACGTCAATGATCCCGCCGTCATGGTCGTCAATCGCGATTCGGTCAGGCTTGCGCTGGTTGCCGCGTTGCAGCACTTGTCCGCCCGCCAACGTGCGGTTCTGGTACTGCGTGACGTTCTCCAGTGGAAGGCGTCAGAAGTTGCGGAGGCGCTGGACACCACAACCACTGCGGTGAACAGCCTGCTGCAGCGGGCTCGCGCGCAGATCAATCACATCGGGCCCACTGAGGACGATCTCGTGGAACCGACTACCGAGGCTGCCCGGAAGTTGCTCCGCGACTACGTGCACAGCTTCGAGAGCTACGACGTCGAGGCCATCGTTGAGCTGTTCACGCGTGAAGCCATCTGGGAGATGCCTCCGTTCGAGGGCTGGTACCAGGGCCCCGAGGCAATCGGGCAGCTCATCGGAACCAAATGCCCGGCCGACGGACCAGGCGCTATGCGGCTGCTACCGACCGCCGCCAACGGCCAGCCGGCGTTCGGCCTTTATATGCGCGAGCCCGATGGGGTTCACCGTGCTTTCCAGTTGCACGTTCTCGATGTCACCGAGTCCGGGATCTCGCACGTCACGTGTTTCTTCGATCTGAGTCTGTTCGCACGGTTCGGATTGCCTGCCGAGCTGTAGGGGCAAGGAGTTGCGCGAGCCCTCCGGTATGGAGGGACCCGCGCGGCTACTCGTTACTGCTGTTGCTCTGCGTTACTGCTGGGGAACAGTCGCAGCCGGGTCCATCCACATGACCTCCCAGACGTGATTGTCGAGGTCGCGGAACGCGCGTCCGTACATGAAGCCGTGATCCTGGGGCTCCATCCACTTGCTACCGCCGGCAGCGATCGCCGCGTCGACGAAGGTGTCGACTTCCTCCCTGCTGTCGGCTGACACGCACATCAGTGCTTCTCGAGCTTCCGACGTGTCACAGATGTCGTCGGCGATGAAGTCCCCGAAACGCGGTTCGTTCAGGAACATGACCGTGGCGGAATCACTGACGATCATCGAGACAGTGTTCTCGTCACTGAACATGTCGTTGAACTCGAAGCCGAGGCCGCTGAAGAACGCCCGGGTAGCGGCGACGTCCTTGACCGGCATGTTGACGAAGAGAAGACGAGACATTGGGTGCTCCTTGAAGTCGGTTGACTGATTACTGAACGCTTCGGTTCCTGTTGGTTCCTGCTCATACAGACCGCAGGGGGCGCAGAAAGTCATCGCGAGAGGCAAAAATTCGAGGAAACTATCGGCTGTTAACCCGCGTCAGTGCTCTGACCTGGCGATTTGGTGTTGTGTTGATCTTCGCGTAACTTTGTCCAGGTCAGAGCGACACGGACACCGACTCCCACCTGCGAGGGTGAGTGACACGAGGTTGTACGAAGTGCCTGGCGAACACAATCCAGTTTTTCTTCACGGGGTTCCGGTTTGCGCCGGTGACCTGGTTGGGATAGGCTGGAAAAGTTGCCCCGGAGCGGCGGCCATAGGGTCGTGGTGATGGTGTGTGCGTGTTCTTTGAGAACTCAACAGTGTGTCGATGAATGTCAGTGCCAAAATTATTTTGGTACTTCGCATGTCGGATGATGTTCCGGGCCTTCGGGTTTCGGTTCTGATGTTCGGGGTGTGAGTATTTTTCGTCGGTGATTGTTCATTCTTCCGTCTGAATGGTTGCCGACACATTTTTTGCTAGTTGAGTTTTTTTGCTAGTGATTTGACTCTTTTTGTCTATGACTGATTAGCAGTTTCGGCTGTGAAATCTAGAGTCTTCAACGGAGAGTTTGATCCTGGCTCAGGACGAACGCTGGCGGCGTGCTTAACACATGCAAGTCGAG